>NZ_JAIWPR010000025.1 GCF_021191635.1 Alterluteimonas quercicellularis | reverse complement strand
TGCCGCGCGCGCGGACGCAGACGCCGCGCGCCTGGCCCTGCGCGAGCGCGTGCCCGACGCGCTGCGCGACGGCTTCGACGCCGCCACCGCCGCCCGATGAACGACGTCGACGCCCTGCGCGAACGCTATCGCCGGCTGCTGGCGCGGCTGGAGGCGAACGAGGACGAGTTCCGCCGGCTCGGCCGCTCGGTCTGGCGCGTGCAGGAGGAGGAACGGCGCCGGCTCGCGCGCGAGCTGCACGACGGCGTCGGCCAGAACCTCACCGCGCTCAAGCACCGCCTGTCGCTGCTGGGCGCCGAACTGACCCCCGCCCAGGCCGCGCTGCGCGCGCGCGTCGACGAGGCGGTGGCCCTGTGCGCGCAGACCCTGGAGGACACCCGCCAGCTGTCGCGGCTGCTGCGGCCGCCGATCCTGGACGACCTGGGCCTGGAAGCGGCCCTGCGCTGGCTGGCGCGCAGCGTCGGCGAAGCCGGCGCGCTGCCGGTCGAGCTGTCGCTGCCGCCCCTGGAGCCGCCGGGCGACGAGGTGGGCACGCTGCTGTTCCGCATCGCGCAGGAGGCCCTGACCAACGTCCTCAAGCATTCGGGCGCACGCCGCGCCAGCCTCTCGCTGCGCGAGCGCGGTGGGTGCCTCGAACTGCGCATCGAGGACGACGGCCGCGGCTGCGACCCCGGGCGCGCGGCCGGTGCCGGCGGCAGCGGCCTGGCCGGCATGCGCGAACGGGTGCGCCTGTACGGCGGGCGCTTCGAGTTCCGCTCGCGCCCGGGGCACGGCACGCTGGTGCGGGCGACGGTGCCCGGCGAAGCGCCGGCGCCGCCGGCTTGACGCGCGCAGCGCCGCGATCGCATGGTGCGGGCATGCCCCGCGTACGCGTCCTGGTCGCCGACGATCACACCCTCGTGCGCGAGAGCCTGGTGGGCGTGCTGGAGGCCGAGGGCGACATCGAAGTCGTCGCGCAGGCCGCCGACGGCCTGGAGGCGCTGCAGCAGGCGCAGGCGCACCGTCCCGACGTCGCCGTCGTCGACCTGTCGATGCCGCGCCTGGGCGGGATCGAGGTCGTGCGCCGGCTGCGCGAGACTGCGCCCGACACCCGCGTCCTGGTGCTGACCATGCACGAGGAGGAGGAGTACGTGCTCCACGTGGTGCGGGCGGGGGCTTCGGGCTACCTGGTCAAGGACAGTTCCAGCGCGGAACTGGTCGCCGCGATCCGCGCCCTGCACGCCGGCCGCGGCCATTTCGGCCCGCAGGCGGCGAAGGCGCTGGCCCAGCAGGTGCAGCGCCCCGACCAGGCCCTGCAAGACCCCTATCGCGGCCTGACCGCGCGCGAGCGCGAGGTGTTCCACCTGCTGGCCGAAGGCCTGCGCACCAAGGAGATCGCGCGCGCGCTCGACATCAGCGTCAAGACCGCCGAGAACCACCGCGCACGGGTGCTCGACAAGCTCGGCGTGCGCAACTCCGCCGAGCTGGTGCGCTACGCCGTACGCCACGGTCTGGTGCGCTAGCCGGCGACGCCGGCGGAAAGGGACGGACGACGGCGTCCGTTCCGGGATCGGGCCGGGGCGGAAACGTGAGCCCGGGCATGGAACGGCCGCCGGAAAGCGCGCAGCGTACCGGTGTGGCATCCGCGCGTCGGGAGAGCGCTCGGGAGGATGGCACCCAGGCACGCGGCGCCACCCGGGCACGACGCCCGGCCGCTGGATCGCCCCGCTTCGTCGCAGGCGGCGGGGATCCTTCACTGGAACCACCGATACACGTCAAGGAGAGATGTCATGCAACAGATCGACCATGTCGTTTCCGGATGGCTCGACGGCTCGGACAGCATCGAAGGCCACGACAACCCGGCCGGCCCGCTCTACCTCGAAGGCCGGGAGAGGACCGAAGCGGCGCTGATGGGCCCGGGCGCGAAGGCCGCGATGGCCGGTCGCCAGGCCACGTTCGTCGCCTGCCCGACGTTCGTGGGCGGGACCTCGTGCAGCTACGACGGCGGATGTATGTGCTGTTGATCCGGATCGCCGGCGGCGCGTAGCGGAACCGCGCGCCGTCGGCCGCCACACCGCCGGCCATCCGAGGCCGGACCGCACGGACGCCGAATCCCATGAGCCTACCGAACACGCCGGCCGCCTTCGCGCGCGTCGTCGCGCGCTTCACCGCCGCCGCCCGCGCTTCGCTCGCCACCCGTCTCGCCGCGCTCGCACCGGGCCTGGACCCGGACGAGGCCGCGCTCGCCCAGGCCGAGGCCGACGCCGCGCTGTCGGCCAGCGCGAGCCTCAAGCTCAATCGCGTGCTGCTGCTGGAACTGCACGCGGCCGCACGCGCCGGCGGGCTGACCGCGGCCGCCGAACCCGATCGCTTCGCCCAGTTCGTCGGGCGCGCCCTGGACCCCGGCTTCGACGCGCACCTGGATCGCCGCTATCCGCCGCTGCGTGCGCGCCTGCAGCGCGCGCTCGACCGGCAGGGCAACGCGATCCACGACCTGCTGGCCCGGTTCGCCGCCGACCGCGACGCGCTGGCGCCCCTGCTCGGCGGCGCGGCCGGACGCCTGCGCGCGCTCGCGCTCGGCCAGGGCGACCTGCATGCCGGCGGCCAGTCCGTGGCACGGCTGACGCTGGACGGCGGCACCGCGATGTACAAGCCGCGCCCGCTGCGCATCGACGCCATCCTCGACGCGTTCCTGGCGCGGGTGTTCGAAGACGCCGCCGACCGCGTCCGCGTTCCCGCCGTGGTCGATCGCGGCGGTTACGGCTGGGCCGCCTTCGCCGCCCACCGCCATTGCCGGGACGAGCGCGAACTGGACGCGTTCTACCGCGGACTCGGCCACTGGCTGGCGGTCCTGCGCCTGCTCGGCGGTACCGACATCCACCTGGAGAACCTGATTGCGGTCGGCCCGGTGCCGGTGGTGATCGACGCAGAGAGCCTGTTCGAGCCGCCCGTCGGGATGCCGCCGTCGCCGTACGGCCGCGCCTACGACGCGGCGCTGTCGCTGATCGGCAACTCGGTGCTGCGCACCGGCATCGTGCCATTCCGGACTCCCGCGCTGGGCCTGGAAGGCGTCGACCTCTCGGCGGCGGGCGCGCTGCCGGGCCAGCAGCCGCAGGTCCGGGCGCCGGTGATCGCCGGCGACGGCACCCTGCAGGCGCGGCTGGAGATCGTCGGCATCGACATCCCGGTGGCGCGCAACCACCCATGCCCCGACCCGGACGTGTCCCGCCACTGGGACCGGATCAGCGAAGGCTTCCTCGATGCCACCGCACGCCTGCGCCGGCTCGATGCGCGCGGCGCGCTCGCGCCGCTGCTCGCCGCGTTCGAGGGCAGCCGGGTGCGCGACATCCGCCGTGCGACGCGCGCCTACGTCGAGATCGGCCGCATGCTGTGGCACCCCGCGTCGCTGCACGACGAGGCCGCGGCGATCGAACGCGCCCGCGCCCTGCTCGAAGGCAACGCCGCGGCGTTCGCGGGCGCGCCCTCCGCGCCGGAGGAGATCGCCGCCGAGATCGACGACCTGCGCCACGGCGACGTGCCCATCTTCGTGTCTTCGCTCGCGCCCGCACGGATCGCCGCGGTCGCCGCCGACTGGCGCGCGATGCGGACCGACCTGGAGGAGCTGACGATCCGCAGCGCGCTGGTCGCCACCGATCTCAACCAGCGCATGCGCGAGCGCGAGGCGGAACGCCGCGGCCGCCTGTACGCGGCGCGTCGCCCGCACGGCGACCGGCTGGAGGCGCGCCGCCGCGCACTGGCGGCCGATGCGGTCGGACGCCTGCTGCGCCTGGCGGTCCGCGGCGACGACGGCTCGGCCACCTGGATCACCCCCGAGATCTCCCGCAGCGGCTGGCTGGTGCAGCCGGCGCAGGCGGAGCTCTACTTCGGCCTCGGCGGCATCGCGGTCGCCCTGGGCGGCTACCGGCACGAGGCCGCCTGCGGCCGCGCGCAGCCGGTGGACGGCCTCGACGGCACGCTCGACGGCGCCCTGCACGTGATGCGCGCGATGCACGACGCGGACGCCCCGGAAACGGTCGGTGGCTTCTCCGGCTACGGCGCCCGGATCTGGACCTGGCTCGCCCTGCACGACCTGCTGCGCCGGCCGGACCTGCTGGCCTGCGCGATCGCACAGGCCGGGGCGCTCGGGCGCACGGGATTCGACGACGACCGGTTCTTCGACGTCATCGACGGCGCCGCGGGCGCCATCGTGCCGCTGCTGGGCCTGGCGGACGCGACGGGCGATGCGCGCTGGCGCGCGCTGGCCGCACGCGCGGCGCATCGCCTGGAGGCCGCGGCCATCGTCGACGGGCACGGCGCGCGCTGGCCGACGCAGGGCGCCGACGAGCCCGCGAACGGCTTCGCCCACGGCGCGACCGGGATCGCCTGGGCGCTGGCACGGCTGGCGATCGCCAGGGGCGCGGCGGAAGCGGAGCGCGCGCGCTGGGAGGCGCTCTCGGATGCGGCGTTCGCGTTCCAGGAATCGTTCTACGACGAGGCGCGCGGCAACTGGCGGGACGCCCGGGTGCAGGACGGCAGCGACAACTACCACACCTGGTGCCACGGCAGCATCGGCATCGGCCTGGCCGCCTGCGACCTGTACGGCCGCACCGGCGCTCCGCGCCACCTGCGCACCCTGCGCCGCGCGGTGGCGGCCGCAGAGGGCACGTGGGGATCGAGCCATACCCTGTGCCACGGCGACCTGTCCCTGCGGGAACTGCTGGTGCAGGCCGCCGCACTGGATCCCGGCGGCTGCGCGATCGACCGCGACGCGCCGGCCATGCAGATCGTCTCCTCCATCGAGGAGCACGAAGGCATGGTCGGGGGCCTGACCCGGGCCGCGTTCACGCCGGGGCTGATGACCGGGCTGGCGGGCGCGGTCCATGGCCTCAACCGCATGCACCCGGACTGCGCCCTGGCCTCGCCGCTGCTGCTGGAGCGCATGGCCGCGCCCGCATCGCGAACACCGGCGTCGCGACCCGAGACCGCCGAGGTGCCGCTCGGCGCCTGACCCGCACGGGCCCGG
Source organism: Alterluteimonas quercicellularis (assembly GCF_021191635.1). Lineage (GTDB taxonomy): Bacteria > Pseudomonadota > Gammaproteobacteria > Xanthomonadales > Xanthomonadaceae > Luteimonas > Luteimonas quercicellularis. Next base: position 86,605 of record NZ_JAIWPR010000025.1, on the reverse strand, counting down.
AAGGAGCGCGCTCGCGACCGCGCCAGGTGCGGCTGGAACCTCGGCAAATGCCAGCGGGCACCGCCTTGCGGAAACTGGGCGACAGCCGTCGCGCGCCAGCGCGCTCCTACGGGACGGTCGGATGCCGGCTGCAGGTCGCTTTCGTAGGAGCGCGCTGGCGCGCGACAGGATGCGCCGGGCAAGCCCGTCGCGCGCAGGCGCGGTGCGACGAAGCGTGTCGCATCGGGTCGTCCGGCCCTACGCCGCGCAGGCGTCGGCGGCCACGCGCCGGCGCGCGTCCACCGCGCGCGCCAGGCGTTCCAGCACGCGCACCGAGTCCTCCCAGCCCAGGCAGCCGTCGGTGATGCTCTGGCCGTGGACCAGGGCGCGGCCGTCGACGAGGTCCTGGCGGCCGCCGACGAGATGGCTCTCGATCATGGTGCCGACGATCCGCCGCTCGCCGGCCTCCAGCTGCGCGGCGATGTCCTCCGCCACCTGCGGCTGCCGCTCGGGCCGCTTGCCGCTGTTGGCGTGGCTGGCGTCGATCATCAGCCGCGGCTGCAGGCCGGCGGCCTGCAGCACCCGCGCGGCGGCGTCCACGCTCGCCGCGTCGTAGTTGGGCTCGCGCCCGCCGCGCAGGATCACGTGCCCGTCCTCGTTGCCGGCGGTGGTGACGATCGCGCTGACGCCCTGCTTGGTCACCGACAGGAAGCGGTGCGGGTGCGAGGCCGCCTGCACCGCGTCGGCGGCGATGCGCACGTTGCCGTCGGTGCCGTTCTTGAAGCCCACCGGGCACGACAGGCCCGAGGCCAGCTCGCGGTGCACCTGGCTCTCGGTGGTGCGCGCGCCGATCGCGCCCCAGCTCACCAGGTCGGCCAGGTACTGCGGGGTGATCATGTCGAGGAACTCGCAGCCGGCGGGCAGGCCCGCGGCGTTGACGTCGAGCAGCAACTGCCGCGCCAGCCGCAGGCCCTCGTCGATGCGGTAGCTGCCGTCCAGGCGCGGATCGTTGATCAGCCCCTTCCAGCCCACGGTGGTGCGCGGCTTCTCGAAGTACACCCGCATCACGATCTCCAGCGCATCGCCCAGCCGCGCGCGCTCGCCGGCCAGCCGCTGCGCGTATTCGCGCGCGGCCGCGGGGTCGTGGATCGAGCACGGGCCGATCACCACCAGCAGGCGGTCGTCGCGGCCGTGCAGGATGTCCTGCGCGGCGCGCCGGGCGCGGGCGACGTGGCGGGCGACGGTCTCGGGCAGCGGGCAGCCGTGGATCACCTGCCCCGGGGTGGCCAGGGGCTGGATGTCGCGGATGCGCAGGTCGTCGGTACGGGTGTTCAAGGTCATGCTCCGGTGGGGGCGTCCGGCGGCATGAAAAAAGCCGCCAGGGTGGCTGGCGGCTTCTGGGGAAAATCGTGTGATCTGTCAGATCGTGCGCACCCCGTCCGCCGCCGGCATCGGAAAGCCGTAGAACCACGCATAGGGGCGGAGGACGGTGCGCTGCATGGCGTCTTGGTAACACGCCGCCCGCGGCCTGCGCAAGCGCAGGGCCCGCAGACGCGCGCCCCGCCGGCGAGGCGCCGGCCTCGCGCGGACGCTCCCTGCGCAACGGTTGTCGACGAAACTGTTGACACGCCCTGCACGGCCGTGTTTATCTCGGCGGGCCATGACGCAGCGCAACAGCCACCCGCAGCTCCGCAACGCCGCCCTCCCGGGCGCGGCGGACCCGCGTGTCCCGGTTGCGCTCGTTCCCGTCGTCGTCCTCCTTATTACCTGCTCAACCGGCGCGGGAATCGGGTTTGCGTAAGTAGAAAACAAACCCAGGTCGAAAGAACCAAGACCCCGCGCCCGAAACGGCGCGGGGTTTTTCGTTTCGGGGCCCAGGCCACTACACGAGGAAACACCGCAAGTGCGCAGCGATGCCATCAAGCAAGGCCCCGACCACGCCCCGGCGCGCGCGATGCTGCGCGCCACCGGCCTCGACGACGCCGCCATCGCGCGGCCGCTGGTGGCGGTGGTGCACACCTGGTCGAACGTCTCGCCCTGCAACCTGGGCCTGCGCGACCTGGCGGCGGACGTGGCCGAGGGCGTCAAGGCGGCCGGCGGCACCCCGATCGAGTTCAACACCATCGCGGTGACCGACGGCATCGCCATGGGCTCCTCCGGCATGCGCGCCTCGCTGGCCTCGCGCGAGCTGATCGCCGATTCGATCGAGCTGGCGGTCGACGGCCACTGCCTGGACGCGATGGTGCTGCTGTGCGGCTGCGACAAGACCATCCCCGCCGCGGCGATGGCGGCCGCGCGCCTGGACATCCCCACCGTGATCCTCTACGGCGGCACCATCCGCCACGGCCACTGCAAGGGCCGGCCGGTCACCATCCAGGACGTGTTCGAGGCGGTCGGCCAGCATGCCGCCGGCACCCTCGACGACGAAGGCCTGCGCGAGGTGGAGGCCGCCGCCTGCCCGGGCGCCGGCGCCTGCGGCGGCCAGTTCACCGCCAACACCATGGCGATGGTGCTCACCTTCCTGGGGCTGTCGCCGCTGGGGCTCAACGACATCCCCGCCACCGATCCCGACAAGCCGGCCGCCGCGCGCCGCTGCGGCGAGCTGGTGATGCAGGCACTGCTTTCCGGCGGCCCGACACCGCGCGTGATCCTCTCTCCGATCGCGCTGCGAAATGCGGCACGTGCGGTGTCGGCCACCGCCGGATCCACCAACGCCGCGCTGCACCTGCTGGCGATCGCGCACGAGGCCGGCCTGCCCTTCGACCTGGAGGACTTCCACGCCGCCGCGGCCACCCCGGTCATCGCCGACCTCAAGCCCGGCGGCCGCTACAGCGCCGCCGAGATGTACGCCCAGGGCGGCACCGCGCTGGTCGCGCGCGAGCTGCGCGCCGCCGGCCTGATCGAGGACATCCCCACCGTCACCGGCCGCTCGCTGTTCGCCGAGCTGGACGATGCGTGCGTATCCCTGGCGCGGGCCGCCGTCCCGCAGGACGTGGTGCGCCCGGTGGCCGACCCGATCAAGCCGCAGGGCGGCTACGCGATCCTGTACGGCAACCTGGCCCCCGAGGGCTGCATCCTGAAGCTGGCCGGGCACGGCCGCAGCCGCCACAGCGGGCCGGCGCGCGTGTTCGATTCCGAGGAGGCCTGCTTCGCCGCGGTGCAGGCGCGCGCGATCCGCCCCGGCGACGTGGTGGTGATCCGCTTCGAGGGCCCCGCCGGCGGGCCCGGCATGCGCGAGATGCTGGCGGTGACCGCGGCGCTGGTCGGCCAGGGCCTGGGCGACGACGTGGCGCTGATCACCGACGGCCGCTTCTCCGGCGCCACCCGCGGCTTCATGGTCGGCCACATCGCGCCCGAGGCCGCCGCGGGCGGGCCGCTGGCGCGGCTGCGCGAGGGCGACATCGTCACCATCGACACCGCCACCCGCACCCTGGCCACCGCCGCCGCGCTGGACGCGCGCGAGCCGGTGCGCATCGCGCCGCGGGTGACCACGGGCGCGCTGGCCAAGTTCGCGCGCCTGGTCGGCTCGGCCTCGAAGGGCGCGGTGACCTCGCCCCGCCCCGAGGCGCCCGCCGCCGTCCCGTCCGCCCCGCCTCCGGCCCCGCGCGTCCCCGCCCCCTCCCCCCCGAGCGGGGATGCCGGGGCCGGAGGCGGCGCGGCCGCGACCCGGCGCGATGCCATCGATGCCGTCCTCACCGACGACTGACCGCGCTCCGGCGCGAAGCCTTTCCCTTCCCACGCACCCCGTCCAACGGAAACCGCCATGACCCAGCAGCACACCGCCCGCAAGCCCACCATCGCCGTGATCGGCTACGGCAGCCAGGGCCGCGCCCACGCCCTCAACCTGCGCGACTCCGGCTTCGACGTCACCGTCGGCCTGCGCCCCGGCGGCCCCACCGAGCAGCGCGCGACCGCCGACGGCTTCGCGGTGGTCGCCCCCGCCGAAGCGGCCGCCGCCGCGGACCTGGTGGCGGTGCTGACCCCGGACATGGTGCAGGCGCGCCTGTACGAGGAGGTGCTGGCGCTGAACATGCGCGAGGGCGCCTGCCTGCTGTTCGCGCACGGCTTCAACGTCCACTACGGGCGGATCGCCCCGCGCGAGGACCTGGACGTGATCCTGGTCGCGCCGAAGGGCCCGGGCGCGCTGGTGCGGCGCGAGTACGAGATCGGCCGCGGCGTGCCCTGCATCTTCGCGATCGAGCAGGACCGCAGCGGCCACGCCGAGGCGCTGGCGCGCACCTACGCCGCGGGCATCGGCGGCGCGCGCGCCAACGTCATCCGCACCACCTTCAAGGAGGAGACCGAGACCGACCTGTTCGGCGAGCAGGCGGTGCTGTGCGGCGGCGCCAGCGCGCTGGTGCAGGCCGGCTACGAGACCCTGGTGGAAGCCGGCTACCAGCCCGAGATCGCCTACTACGAGGTGCTGCACGAGCTGAAGCTGATCGTCGACCTGTTCTACGAGGGCGGCATCAGCCGGATGCTGGAGTTCATCTCCGAGACCGCGCAGTACGGCGACTTCGTCAGCGGCCCGCGGATCATCGACGCCGACACCAAGGCGCGCATGAAGGCGGTGCTGGCCGACATCCAGGACGGCACCTTCGCCCGCAACTGGATCGCCGAGTACGAGGCCGGGCTGCCCAACTACAAGCGCCACCGCCAGGCCGACCTGGACCATCCGATCGAGGAGACCGGCCGCAGGCTGCGCGCGGCCATGCAATGGCTGCAGGACGGCCAGCCGGTCGCCGCCGCGGCCAGGCCGCCGGCGAGCCCCGCGCAAGCGCAGCCCGAGGCCGCGTGATGCACGCCCAAGCCGCCGACGACGACGCGCCCGCGCCGGAGACGACCGAGGCGGCCGCAGCGACCGCGCCGGCCGCCGCCGCGGCCGCGCCCTGCAACGGCGCGCGCTGGCTGGTGCGCGCGCTGCAGGCGGAAGGCGTGGACACGCTGTTCGGCTACCCGGGCGGCGCGATCATGCCTTTCTACGACGCCCTGCACGGCGCCGGCCTGCGCCACGTCCTGGTCCGCCACGAGCAGGGCGCGGCGTTCGCCGCCAACGGCTACGCGCGCGCCAGCGGCCGCGTCGGCGTGTGCGTGGCGACCTCCGGCCCCGGCGCCTCCAACCTGGTGACCGGCATCGCCGACGCGATGCTGGACTCGGTGCCGATGGTCGTCATCACCGGCCAGGTCGCCACGCCGCTGCTGGGCACCGACGCCTTCCAGGAGCTGGACGTGTTCGGCATGACCCTGCCGATCGTCAAGCACAGCTTCCTGCCGCGCAGCGTCGACGAGCTGCCCGAGGTGCTGGCCGAGGCGTTCCGGATCGCCCGCAGCGGCCGCCCGGGCCCGGTGCTGATCGACCTGCCCAAGGACGTGCAGGTGGGCGACGCCTCGCACCTGCCGGCGCACGCGCCGCGGCCGGCGGAGCCGGTGCCGGCGCCGGCCGATGCCGCCCTGCACGCGGCGGCGGCGCTGATCGCGCAGGCGCAGCGGCCGGTGGTCTACGGCGGCGGCGGCATCGCGCTGGCCGGCGCGGTGGAGGCCTTCGGCGAGTTCGTCGAGCAGACCCGCATCCCCACCGTGCTGACCCTGAAGGGCCTGGGCGCGCTGCCGGCCGGCCACGCCTGCCACCTGGGCATGCTGGGCATGCACGGCAGCCGCGCGGCCAACCACGCGGTGCAGGCCTGCGACCTGCTGATCGTGGTCGGCGCGCGCTTCGACGACCGCGCCACCGGCAAGCTGGCCGAGTTCGCGCCCGAAGCGCGCGTGGTGCACCTGGACGCCGACGCCTGCGAGATCGGCAAGCTGCGCGCGGCCGACGTCGGCGTGCAGGGCGACGTCGCCCACGCGCTGCGGCGGCTGACCGGCCCCTGCGCGATGCAGGCGTGGCAGGGCCGCCACGCCGCCGCCCGCCGCGACTGGCTGCAGCAGTGCCAGGCCCGGCGGGCGCGCTTCGCCGCCCGCTACGACGCGCCCGGCGACGGCGTGTACGCCCCCGCGCTGCTGAAGCGGCTGTCCGAGATCGCCCCGGACGCGGTGATCAGCTGCGACGTCGGCCAGCACCAGATGTGGGTGGCCCAGCACTGCCGCTTCGCCGATCCGCGACGGCACCTGACCAGCGGCGCGCTGGGCGCGATGGGCTTCGGCCTGCCGGCGGCGATCGGCGCGCAGCTGCAGGACCCGGCGGCGCAGGTGGTGTGCGTGAGCGGCGACGGCTCGTTCCTGATGAACGTGCAGGAGCTGGCCACGCTGCGCCGCTACCGGCTGCCGGTGAAGATCGTGCTGCTGGACAACCAGGCGCTGGGCATGGTGCGGCAGTGGCAGGAGCTGTTCTTCGAGAAGCGCTACTCGGAGATCGACCTGTCCGACAACCCGGACTTCGCCGAGGTCGCGCGCGCGTTCGGCGTGCAGGCGCTGTCGGTGGACCGCGCCGACGGCGTCGAGGACGCGCTGGCCGCGCTGCTGGCCGCCGACGGCCCGGCGCTGCTGCACGTGGCGATCGATCCGGCCGCCAACGTCTGGCCGCTGGTGCCGCCCAACCACAACAACGCGCAGATGATCGACGACGGCCACGACGCCGACGCGGCCGCCGCGCGCCCCGACCCCACGCCCGAGGAACCGACCCATGCGATACCGGCTTGACATGACCCTGCGCCGCGCCGAGGGCGCGCTGACCCGCGTGGTCGGCGCGGCCGAGCGCCGCGGCTTCCGCCCGCTGGCCGTGGACGGCGAGGCCCAGCCCGACGGCGACCGCTGGCACCTGCGCATGACCGTCGAGAGCGAGCGCCCCGGCGAGGCGCTGCGCCAGCAGCTGGACAAGCTGTACGACTGTCTCGCGGTGGAGGTGTCGCCATGCAGCTGAATCCGCAGCCCGAGGCCGCCGAGGCCGTGGTGCCCGGGCCCGCCGCGGCGGCCGCGGCCAACGTCGCACCGTTCCCGCAGCCGGCGCCGGCCGCGCGCACGCAGCTGTGGTTCGACGGCGCGCTGGCCGACGTCGAGTCGCTGCAGGCCGACCTGACCACCCATGCCATGCACTACGGCAGCGGCGTGTTCGAGGGCATCCGCGCCTACGCCACCGCCGACGGCGGCGCGGCGGTGTTCCGCCTGCCCGAGCACCTGGAGCGCATGCGCCAGGGCGCCGAGCTGCTGGGCATCGACTTCGACGTCGCCCTGGCGACCGAGGCGGTGCTGGCCACGCTGCGCGCCAACCGCCACCGCGACGCCTACGTGCGCCCGCTGGCGTGGTTCGGCGCCGGCGGCTTCGGCCTGGACGTGGACGGCCACCCGCAGCACCTGATGGTCTCCACCACCGCCACCCGCGTGCACCTCAACGGCCAGCGCGCGCGCGTGGCGGTCTCGCGCTGGCGGCGCAACCCGGCCGATTCGCTGCCGCCGCTGAAGCTGTGCGGCGGCTACGTCAACTCGATCCTGGCCAAGCGCGAGGCCAAGGCGCGCGGCTTCGACGAGGCGCTGTTCGTCGACCGCGACGGCTTCGTGGTGGAGTGCACCGGCGCCAACGTGTTCTGGGTCAAGGACGGCGAGGTGACCGCCGTCGAGCACCGCGACGCCCTGCCCGGCATCACCCGGCAGACCCTGATCGAGCTCTCCGGCGCGCGCTCGCGCGCGGCGACCCTGGACGAGCTGCTGGACGCCGACGAGGTGTTCGCCTGCGGCACTGCCGCCGAGGTCGCGCCGATGGCGCAGCTGGAGGACCGCCACTACGGCGAGGGCCCGGTGGCGCGCGAGCTGGCCGCGCTGTACGGGCGGGTGATCCGCGGCGCCGAACCGGCCTACGCGCGCTGGCTGACCGTCGTCTGATGGAGCCCGACGTCGCCAGCGCGCAGACGGTGTCCGTGGCCGAGGTGTTCGCCGCGCAGGCGCGGCTGCGCCCGTACCTGGCGGCCACGCCGCTGCACCACGCCGAGCGCTTCGGCTGCTGGCTGAAGCTGGAGAACCTGCAGCGCACCGGTTCCTACAAGGTGCGCGGCGCGCTCAACGCGCTGCTGGCCGCGCGCGAGCGCGGCGACGAGCGCCCGGTCATCGCGGCCTCGGCCGGCAACCACGCGCAGGGCCTGGCCTGGGCCGCGTGGCGGCTGGGCGTGCCGGTGATCACCGTGATGCCGACCGACGCCCCGCAGACCAAGGTGGCCGGCGTCGCCCACTGGGGCGCGACGGTGCGCCTGCACGGCGAGAGCTACGACGCCGCCAAGGCCTTCGCCGCCGCGCTGGCCGAGCACAACGGCTACCGCCTGCTGTCGGCCTTCGACGATCCCGACGTGATCGCCGGCCAGGGCACCGTGGGGCTGGAGATCGCCGCCGCGCTGGAGCCCGACGTGGTGCTGGTGCCGATCGGCGGCGGCGGCCTGGCCGCCGGCGTGGCGCTGGCGCTGCGCGCCGCGTGCCTGCCGGCCGCGCGCGGCGGGCGCCGGGTGCGCGTGATCGGCGCGCAGGTCGAGGGCGTGGACGCGATGGCGCGCGCCCTGCGCGGCGAGCCGGCGACGCCGCCGCGCCCGACCCTGGCCGACGGCGTGCGCGTGGCCGACCCCGGCCGCCTGACCCGGCGCCTGCTGGCCGAGCTGCTGGACGACATCGTCATCGTGCGCGAGGCCGAGCTGCGCGAGACGCTGGTGCGGCTGGCGCTGGAGGAGCACGTGATCGCCGAGGGCGCCGGCGCGCTGGCGCTGGCCGCGGGCAAGCGCGTGGCCGCGCGCCGCAAGTGCGCGGTGGTCTCCGGCGGCAACCTCGACGCCGGCGTGCTGGCGCGGCTGCTGACCGACGTGCGCCCGCGCGCGCCGCGCAAGCCGCGCCGCCGCACCGCCGCGACCGGCGACGCCGCGCCCCCCGCCGTCCCCGCTGCGCGCGACGCCGCCTCCCCGCCGGCGCCCGCGCCGGCCCCCATCCCCCGCATTCCCCCCGCACCCGCACACGCCGGCGTAGCCCGCCGCGCCCAAGCAGAGGAAGTCCCCGCATGAACGAGCCCGCCGACCCGGACGTCGCCATCGCGACCCCGATCCGCATCTTCGACACCACCCTGCGCGACGGCGAGCAGTCGCCCGGCTGCAGCATGACCCCGCAGCAGAAGGCGGTGATGGCGCGCGCGCTCGACGCGCTCGGCGTGGACGTGATCGAGACCGGGTTCCCGGCCAGCTCGGAGGCCGACCGCGAGGCGGCGCGGCTGATCGCGCGCGAGGTCCGGCGGCCCACGCTGGCGGTGCTCTCGCGCTGCCTGCCGGGCGACATCGAGGCCTCGGTGCGCGCACTCGAACAGGCCGCCCGGCCGCGCCTGCACGTGTTCCTGTCGACCAGCCCGCTGCACCGCGAGCACAAGCTGCGCATGTCGAAGCAGCAGGTGGTCGACGCCACCGCCGCCTCGGTGGCGCTGGCGCGGCGGCACGTGGACGACGTGGAGTTCTCCACCGAGGACGGCACCCGCACCGAGCGCGACTTCCTGGCCGAGGTGGTCGGCGCCGCGATCGCCGCCGGCGCCACCACCATCAACGTGCCCGACACCCTGGGCTACGCGACCCCGGACGAGATCCGCGAGCTGTTCCGGTTCCTGATCGACACCGTGCCGGGCGCGCGCGGCGTGGTCTTCAGCGCGCACTGCCACGACGACCTGGGCCTGGCGGTGGCCAACTCGCTGGCCGCGATCGAGGGCGGCGCGCGGCAGGTGGAGTGCACCGTCAACGGCATCGGCGAGCGCGCCGGCAACTGCGCGGTCGAGGAGCTGGCGATGGCGCTGAAGGTGCGCGGCGCCTGGTACGGCGCCGACACCGCGCTCGACACCCGCCGCCTGGTGCCGACCTCGCAACTGCTGACCCGCCTGACCGGCATGCCCGTGCAGCGCAACAAGGCGGTGGTCGGCGCCAACGCCTTCGCCCACGAGTCGGGCATCCACCAGCACGGCATGCTGCGCCACCGCGGCACCTACGAGATCATGCATCCCGAGGACGTCGGCTGGAGCGCCTCGAAGATGGTGCTGGGCCGCCACAGCGGGCGCGCCGCCGTCTCCCACCGCCTGCGCGCGATCGGCTACGCGCTGGAGGACGAGGAGCTGGACGAGGTGTTCGCGCGCTTCAAGGCGCTGTGCGAGCGCCAGCGGGTGGTCGAGGACCGCGACCTGGAGGCGCTGATGCACGGCGAGGTCGCCGGCGAGGGCTTCCGCCTGGCCTCGATGACCGTCAGCGACCGCGGCGGCCGCGCCAGCGCGCAGGTGGAGCTGTCCGACCCCGACGGCCGCAAGGTGGCCGAGAGCGCGCTGGGCGACGGCCCGGTGGACGCGCTGTTCGCGGCGCTGTCGGCCGCGACCGGGATCGCGCTGGCGCTGGAGAGCTACCAGGTGCACAGCGTCGGCATCGGCGCCGACGCGCGCGGCGAGGCCAACCTCAGCGTGCGCGACGGTGACGCCGTCCACGAGGGCAGCGGCACCAGCCGCGACGTCATCGAGGCCAGCGCGCTGGCCTGGCTCGACGTCGCCAACCGCCTGCTGCGCGCGCGGTCGGCGCGCCCCGAGGCCGCGCGCCGCGACGCCGCCCACGCCTGACGCGCGAGCGCGCCCACGCGCGACGTTTCTTCCAATGCGAGTTCCCATGCAAGGCAGCGCGCGAACGCGCGCCCACCCACACCGGACGAGAACGAAGACCCCCGCATGACCGCCACTCCGAAGACCCTGTTCGACAAGCTGTGGGAGGCGCACGTCGTCGTCCCGGAGAGCGAGGCCGCGCCGGCCGTGCTCTACGTCGACCTGCACCTGATCCACGAAGTCACCTCGCCCCAGGCCTTCTCCGAGCTGCGCACGCGCGGCCTGGCGCCGCGCCGCCCCGACCGCACCAAGGCCACCCTCGACCACTCCACCCCGACCCTGCCCGCCGGCGCCGACGGCCGCCTGCCCTACGCCACCGCCGCCGCGCAGACCCAGGTGCAGACCCTGGTCGACAACTGCGCGCGCACCGGCATCGAACTGTTCGGCTTCGATTCCGAGCAGCGCGGCATCGTCCACGTGTTCGCGCCGGAGATGGGCTTCACCCAGCCGGGCATGACCATCGTCTGCGGCGACAGCCATACCAGCACCCACGGCGCGTTCGGCGCCCTGGCCTTCGGCATCGGCACCAGCGAGGTCGGCCACGTGCTGGCCACCCAGTGCCTGCTGCAGCGCCGGCCGAAGACGATGGCGGTGACGGTGGAGGGCGAACTGGCGCCCGGGGTCGGCGCCAAGGACGTGATCCTGCACGTGATCGGCGCGATCGGGGTCAACGGCGGCACCGGCCACGTCATCGAGTACCGCGGCTCCACCATCCGCTCGATGGACATGGAGCAGCGCATGACCCTGTGCAACATGTCGATCGAGGCCGGCGCGCGCGCCGGCATGGTGGCGCCCGACGAGACCACCTTCGCCTGGCTGGAGAAGACCCCGCGCGCGCCGAAGGGGCAGGCGTTCGAGGCCGCCAAGGCGCGCTGGCGCGAGCTGCGCAGCGACGCGGGCGCGCGCTTCGACGCCGAGGTGGCCGTGGATGCGCGCGACATCCGCCCGACGCTCACCTGGGGCACCCATCCCGGCACCGCGGTCGCGGTCGACCGCGCGGTGCCCGCCGCGCACGACGACGCCGACCGCAAGGGCCAGCGCTACATGGGCGTCGAGCCCGGCCGCACCCTGGCCGGCCTGCCGGTGGACGTGGTGTTCGTGGGCTCGTGCACCAACGGCCGCCTGCGCGACCTGCGCGAGGTGGCGCAGGTGCTCGCCGGCCGCCGCGTGGCCCAGGGCGTGCGCATGCTGGTCGTGCCCGGCTCCGGCCAGGTCAAGCGCGAGGCCGAGGCCGAGGGCATCGACGCCATCGTGCGCGCGGCCGGCGCCGAGTGGCGCGAGCCGGGCTGCTCGATGTGCATCGCCATGAACGGCGACCTGGTCGCGCCCGGCCAGCTGGCGGTGAGCACCAGCAACCGCAACTTCGAGGGCCGCCAGGGCCCGGGCGCGCGCACCGTGCTGGCCTCGCCGCTGTCGGCGGCGTGGGCGGCGGTGCGCGGCGTCGTCGCCGATCCGCGCGAGGCGTTGCGCCCCGCGCCCCCCGCACCCGAACCGCAACGCGAGGTGGCCTGAATGTCCGTGCTCCGCTCCCCCGATTCCGTCGCCTCGGCCGCCGACGCCGAGCGCGTGCGCATCCGCTCGCGCAGCGTGGTGCTCGACCAGCCCAACATCGACACCGACCAGATCATCCCGGCGCGCTTCCTCTCCACCACCGAGCGCAGCGGGCTGGGCCGGCACGCCTTCAGCGACTGGCGCCAGCGCGCCGACGGCACCCCGGACCCGGACTTCCCGTTCAACCGGGCGGACAGCGCCGGCCGCGCGATCCTCATCGCCGGGCGCAACTTCGGCTGCGGTTCCTCGCGCGAGCACGCGCCCTGGGCGCTGCGCGACCTCGGCCTGCGCGCGGTCGTCAGCAGCGAGATCGCCGACATCTTCCGCAACAACGCGCTGAAGAACGGCCTGCTGCCGGTGGTGCTGCCGGAATCGGTGGTGCAGGCGCTGATGCGCCGGCCCGACGACGAGCTGGAGATCGACGTCGCCACCCGCGAGCTGCGCACGCCCGACCACGGCGTGTTCCGCTTCCCGCTCGACGCCTTCGCCCGCACCTGCCTGCTGGAGGGCGTCGACGAACTGGGCTACCTGCTCTCGCGGCAGGACCGCATCGAACTGTACGAGGACCGCTTCCATGCACGCTGACATCGTCGTCCTGCCCGGCGACGGCATCGGGCCCGAGGTCACCGCCGCGGCGGTGGCCGTGCTGCGCGCCGTCGCCGACCGCCACGGCCACCGCTTCGCCTTCGCCGAGCACGACATTGGCGGCATCGCCATCGACCGCCACGGCGAGCCGCTGCCCGAGGCCACCCTGGCCGCCTGCCGCGGCGCCGACGCGGTGCTGCTGGGCGCGGTCGGCGGCCCGAAGTGGTCCGACCCGAACGCGCCGGTGCGCCCGGAGCAGGGCCTGCTCGCGCTGCGCCGGGGCCTGGACCTGTACGCCAACCTGCGCCCGGTGCAGCCGCACCCGGCCACGCTGGGCGCGGCGCCGATCAAGCCGCACCTGCTGGCCGGCGTCGACCTGCTGGTGGTGCGCGAGCTCACCGGCGGCATCTACTTCGGCGACAAGACCCGCGACGCCGGGAGCGCCAGCGACCTGTGCCGCTACACCGTGGCCGAGGTGGAGCGCGTGGTGCGCCGCGCCTGCACCCTGGCGCGCGCGCGCCGGCGCCACGTCACCTCGGTGGACAAGGCCAACGTGCTGGAGACCTCGCGGCTGTGGCGCGAGACGGCGGAGCGCGTGGTGCGCGAGGAGTTCCCCGACGTCACCCTCGAACACCAGCTGGTCGACTCGATGGCCATGCACCTGCTGTCCAAGCCGCGCGCCTACGACGTGGTGGTGACCGAGAACATGTTCGGCGACATCCTCACCGACGAGGCCTCCATGCTCGCCGGCTCCCTGGGCCTGCTGCCCTCGGCGTCCCTCGGCGACGGCGACCAAGGGTTGTACGAGCCGATCCACGGCTCCGCGCCCGACATCGCCGGGCGCGGCATCGCCAACCCGGTCGGCGCGATCCTCAGCGGCGCGCTGCTGCTGCGGCACTCGCTGCACCTGGAGGAGGAGGCCGCCTGCGTGGAGCGCGCGGTCGGCGCCGCGCTCGACGCCGGCGCCTTCACCGCCGACCTGGCCGGCGAGGGCCGTGCGTTCGGCACCGATGCGGTCGCCGCGGCGGTGATCGACGGCCTGGCGACCGCCTGCCACGTCAGCGAGCTGCGCGACTGACGTCGACGCGCCGGGCGCCGCCCGGCGCGTCCTTCAGCGCGGCGCCAGGTGCCGCCGCAGGAAGTCCACCATCCGCCGGCTGGCGTCGGCCGCGTGCGCGACCGACCAGTCGCTGACGACGTGCCCCTCGCCCGGGTAGATGGCCAGCTGCGCCGGCCGCTCCAGCCGGCGCAGGCCCACGAACAGGCGCTTGGATTCCTCGAAGGGCACGGCGTTGTCGTTCTCGCCGGCCACGATCAGCAGCGGCGTGCGGATGCGGTCGATGCGGTAGTACGGGGAGTTGGCGATGTAGCGCTGCACGTTCTCCCACGGCGGCTCGCCCATCCGCCCCTGCCCCTTCTCGGCCCAGTGGGTCATGAAGCTGCTGCCCCGCCCGTCCATGCCGCCGTAGAAGCCGGCGAGGTCGAAGGTCCCGTTGACCGGGATGGCGGCGCGGAACAGGTGGGTCGTGCTGACCACCGCCGCGGTGCTGTAGCCGCCGTAGGACTGGCCGCTCACCGCCAGCCGGCCGATGTCGACGTAGCCCGCGTTCGCGAGCGCGTAGACCTGCGGCAGCAGCGCGTCGGTGATGTCCTGCGCCGGGTGCGCCGGCTCGCCCATCTCGGACAGGCGGATGTCGGCCATCACCACCGCGAACCCGCGGCTGGTGAAGACCTGGTTCGGCACCGTGTTGCCCATCCCCCCGCCGTACTGGGTGGCGCTGGTGGACAGGTCGGAACCGGAATAGATCATCACGATCGCCGGCAGCCTGTCGCCGGCCTTCGCCCCCTGCGGCAGCAGCAGCGTGGTGCGCACGGTCTGCAGGCGGCCGTCGTGCAGCGGCACGACGGTCTCGACGACCTCGGCGCGGGCCGGGGCCACGCCGTCCAGCCGCGGCTCGATCGTCGACGCGCGGCGGCCGCGCTTCAGGTCCGCGTCGTAGCGGTACAGGTCGGGCGGCGTGGCGATGTCCTCGTAGACGGCGTGGAGCCGGCGGTGATCGCCGCCGGAGCCGAAATGGCGCAGCCGGTGCAGGCCCGCGTCGAGCCGCCGCGCCTGCCCCGAGTCCAGGGCGATCCGGTACAGCGCCTCGTGGCCGGTCACGCGGTCGCGCAGTTGCACGGTCAGGTGTCCCGGGTCGGGCTGCCAGAGCACGTCCTCGTTCGCGCGCACGAGGCCGAGGAACTGCCACTGCGCCGGATCGGGCAGCGGCAGCCGTACCGGTGCGCCGCCGTCGAGCGGCACGACCGCGAGCGCACCGGGCGCGCGTTCGCGGCCCGTCCCCTGCGGGTCGACGCCCACCACCAGCGAGCGGCCGTCGCGCGTGAAGTACAGGACCGGCGCGACCGGCTCGCCCGCGGCCTGCGCCAGGCGCCGCGGCGTACCGGGTGCGCCCGCCCCGAAGTCCACGTCCCACACGGCGTTCTCGTGCAGGTACACCAGCCGGTCGTCGGCCGGATGCCAGCGATAGTCCAGTTCGATGCCGTTGCCGGTGGATGCCAGGCCCTCGACCAGCACCGAAGGATCGCCGCCCGCGGTGGGCACGAGGACGAGGCTGCGCAGGGGCGCCGACGGGTTGCCGGCGGGCACCGAGGCATAGCCGAGCCAGCGCCCGGACGGCGAAACCTTGAGCGTCGTGGGCCTGGGCTCGGTGCGCGCATCCACCAGCATGCGGACCTCGCCGGTGCCGGCATCGACCGCGGCGAGGCCGGCGTTGTAGTTCGCCATCGCGAAGGCGCCCAGGTCGACCGAACCCGCGGCCCGCTCGTCGTCGGTGGCCTCGCTCCCGCTGCGGAAGATCCGCGGCGGCGCGCTCGCATCGCCTTCGCCGCCGGCGCCATCGCCGGCCGCGGCGAACGCCATCGGATCGACCGCGTCGGACATCTCCAGCGGCGGGTCCGGGCGCAGCGGCACGTAGAGGGTCCGCCCGTCCGGCGACCAGCGCGGCTGGTAGCCCGCGAACAGGCTCGCCCGGATGACCGCCGCGTCGGTCCGGCGGCACGTGCCGTCCCCCAGCTCGTGGATCCACAGTTCGGGGCGGCCGCCCTGGTCCGAGTAGAACCCCAGCCGCGTGCCGTCCGGCGACCAGGACGGGTTCCACTGGTTCCCGCGTCCGTCGCAGATCGGCGGCCCGCCGGCCTGCACCGCACCGGGCCCGGACACGTGGATCCGCGCGCCGACCGCGTCGACCGGGGTGCCGTTGGGCAGGAAGCGCACCGATTGCGCCCGCGCCTCGGGCGGCGTCACCACGACGTAGGCCACGCGGCCGCCGTCGGGGGACACGGTCGGCGGATCGCCGCTGCGCAGCGTGCGCATCCGGAAAGCGAGGTCGTACGGGAACGCGCCCGGCGGGTCCGCGGCCGCGCCGCCCGCCTCCGTCCCGAATGCGATCGCGGGCGTCATGCAGACCGCCAGGACCGCCGCCCCCCGTAACGCAGACCACCGTTGCGCGAATCGCCCACAGCCCATCTCAATGCTCCGGTTCTGGATCGAATGCTTCGGCCCGCCGCCATCGGCGGCGACCGTTCGAGCGCGGCGTCACCAGCGCTTGGCGACCGACAGGCTGACGAACCTGCCGATCGCGGAATAGTTGGTCGAGTCGTAGTTGACGACGTAGTCGAAGATCGGGGCCATCAGCGGCGGCGCGCGGTCGAACAGGTTCTGTACCGAGAGCCCCAGCTCCACGCCGCCGAACGCGCCCTCGCCGGCCGCGGCGTAACGCGCGTTGACGTCCACGGTGGTGAACGAGCCCGTCTTCGTCTCCACGGCGGTCAGGTTGTCGGTCACGCCGGCCACGTGGTTGACGAACGAGGCCAGCATGAGCGGACCGCGATGCCACGCCGCGCCGGCCCGGCCGCGAAACCTGGCCGGGTTGAAGACATTGCCGGTGGTGACGAATTCCTCGGCGGCGGCGATGTTGCGCTGGCGGCTGTCCAGCCAGCTGCCCGAGCCGCGCAGCGTCATCCTGCCGCCGCCCAGCGCGAACCCGTAGCTGCCGGACAGGTCCACGCCGCGGCTGCGCTGGCGGGCGACGTTGGCGTAGGTGCCGTAGATCAGGCCCATCACCTTGGACGGGTCGTAGGGCGCCCCCGCGGCATTGACGATCGGCTCGTCGCTGCGGGCGATCAGCGCCGCCTGCAGCGCCTCGGACGGGTCGAGCACGATGAATTCCGCATACACGGGATCGCGGAACGCCGCCTGCAGGTTGCTCACCGGCTGCACGACGCGATCGGTGTAGTCGATGTCGAACACGCCCAGTTCCAGCTGCAGGCCGGGCAGCGACTGCGGATGGAAGAGCAGCGAGGCGGTCCAGGTGGTCGCCCGCTCCGGCTTGAGGTCGGGGTTGCCGCCCGAGATCGCCAGCGCGGTGGCGTCCGCCGGGTACCCCACCGCGCCCTGGATCGCGGCGGGCCGCAGGTACACGGTCGCTTCCTGGTACTGCTGCAGCAGGTTGGGGGCCTTGTACGACCTGCCCCAGGAGCCCTTCAGGGTGACATCCTGCGAGGGCTGCCAGACCAGGCCAAGCTTCGGCGTGGTCACGCTGCCCATGTCGTGGTAGTCCTCGTAGCGGAAGGCCGCGGTGAAGTCCAGCCGCCGGGCGGCCAGGCCCTGTTCGGGCGCGATCAACGGCACGGCGACCTCTCCGTAGGCGTAGCGGCTGCTGCGCCGGCCCTCGACCAGGCTGGTCGAGGTGTAGGAGCGGTTCTCGAAATCGTTCTCGCGCCAGCCGGCCCCGACCGCCGCCCGCAGGTCGCCGCCCGGCAAGGCGAGGACCGGCCCCTCGGCACCCACCTCGAGCGCGCGGGCGGTGTTGCAGTAGCAGGCGCCCGAATCCCGCTGGTGCACGCCTTCCGCGGTGAAGTAGCGATTGAAGGAGACGGTCTCGTCCCGGGCGTAGCTGCCGCCGAGCGTGAGCGTCCATTCGCCCGGCAGGAACAGGTCGAGCGAGGGCGCGACCACCGTGTTGTCGGTCTCGGCGTCGTACACCAGCTGCAGGGACGGCTGCCCGGCCTCGAGGGACGAGGTCCTCTTCGTGCGGACGACGTCGACGCTCAGGCTCGCGACATCGCCGAGGTCCTGGTGGGCGCTGGCGAACAGGTTGTGCTGCCGCCGTTCGGGCACCAGCGAGTTGCGGCCCGGCATGTAGCGCAGGTAGGCACGGGCGTGGGCCGGGATCGCATCGGCATCCGCGTACTCGTAGGCGGCGATGGCGCCGCCGCGCTCCCAGGTGGTGCCCGCGGTCAGGCCGTACCGCCGCTCGGTCCCGCCGCCGTCGGTGGCGGTGCCGAAGCGGACATCCGCGCGCGCGCCGTCGAAGTCGCGGCGGGTGACGATGTTGGCCACGCCGGCCACCGCGTCCGATCCGTAGATCGCCGACGCGCCGTCGGCGACCACTTCGATCCGGTCCAGCGCGCCGACCGGGATGACCGAGACGTCGATCGCGTTGCTGAAGCCGGAGTACGACAGCCGCCGGCCGTTGAGCAGGGTCAGGGTCGCGTCCGCGCCCAGGCCGCGCAGGTTCAGCGCCGAGCCGGAAGTGAGGTTCTGGTTGTTGACGCCGCCCAGGCTGGCGCCCAGCGCCACGCCCGGGTTCTGTCCGCCGGAGAAGTTCTGCGGGATGTTGCGGATCACCTCGCCGAGATCGGCATGGCCGTCCTCGCGGATCTGCGCCTGCCCGATCGCGATCAGCGGCGACGGCGTGGTGGCGCCGCGGATGCGGGTGCCCGTCACCACCACCGCATCCAGCGTCGAATCGCCCGGCGCCGCGGGCGTTGCGGCGCGGACGATCGACACGACGCCGTCCCCCGTGCCCTGCCAGACGAGGCCAGTGCCCCGCAGCAGCGCGTCCAGCCCGTCCGGCGCAAGGAATTCCCCGCGCAGCGCCCCCACCTCGATGCCGGCGACCGCGTCCTGCGAGAACACCAGGGTGATGTCCGCCTGCTCGGCGAAGGCGTTGAGCGCGCTCGAGGCGGGCTGCGCCGGGATCTCGAAGGGCCTGCGGCCGGCCCCGTCCTGCGCGGCCGCACCGCCCGTGCTCGCCGCGATCGCCGCCGCGAGCGCGCCGCACAGGAGCCGCCGCCTGGCGCCCGTCCGCGTACACCAACATCGCCTCATGTCGTTTCCCCGTTCCCGTTCGCGACCGCCGTGTTGCGGTGCCGTGACACTGAGACGGGCGCCGCGCGCGTTTCCGCTACCGGTCCGCGCTCCCGCGGTCCGCAGCGCATTCGGCGGGCGCGCAGACCAGGTAGGCGCCTGCGCCTGCACGCCTGTGCGCGAGACCGGTCCCCCGGAGCAGGCGCGCCAGGCCGGCGTCGACGGTGTAGCGCCCCCGCAGCGCCGGCGTGCGCACGCCGGCGACGAGGTCGTAGGAGAAGATCAGCGCGATATCCGCCTGCATCGCGAACGCGTTCAGCGCCGACGCGGCGGGCTGCGCGGGCACGTCGAACCGCATGCGGCCGCGATCGTGCGGGACGCAGCCGAGGGCGGCGGCGAGGCACAGCACCGGCAGCGCGCGCCCGAGGCGCCGTCGAATCCCCGCGATCCATGACCCCATCCGCTCGTCCCCGGCGCAGCCGCATGCCGCACCCGCCCGCATGAGACGGGGCCCGGGCGCGTTTCCGCCACGGCGCCCGGTCGCCGGAGGACGCGCGCGCGCCGGCGCGCGCTTTCAGTGCACGGGCGTCGGGGACGCCGGAGGGCGCCGTTCGAGGTAGACCAGGTCGTCCGCGGCGCGGCGCGCGTCCACCGGGAAGGCCCGGGTCAGCGCCTCGACGAAGCCCTCGACGTCGCCGGTCCGGAACCGCCCGCCGATGCGCAGGTCGCGGATGGCCTCGTCGGCGATCACCAGCCGCGTGTCGGCGTAGCGGTTGAGCTCGTCGATGGCGCGCCCCAGCGGCTCGCCATCGAACACGATGGCGCCTTCGCGCCAGGCGAGGCTATTGCCGAGCGCCGCGCGGGACAGCGTCGCCACCGGCGACGATGCGTCCGGGCGGAAGCGCTGTCCGGCGCGCAGTTCGCCGATCGCGAGCGCTGCGTCCGTGCCGGCTTGCGGCCGGACCTCCGCGTCGGCCGCGGCGATGCGCGCGACTTCCACCCGCCCCTCGGTGACGATCACCTCCACCGCACCGCGCTCGTGCACCCGGACATTGAACGCGGTGCCGAGGGCGCGCACCCGCGTGTCGCCGGCGACGACGACGAAGGGGCGCGCGGGGTTCCGCGCCACCTCGAACAGCGCCTCGCCCTTGACCACCCGCACCGTGCGCTCGCCCCGGGTGAAGCGGGTCTCGACGATGGTGTTGGTGTTGAGCCGTACCGAGGAGCCGTCGGCGAGCGCAGCGCGGCGCTGCTGGCCGACGGCGGTGGCGAGCGTCTGCGCCTCGGTGCCCTGCCGCGACCAGGAGAACACGCCGAGCACCAGGACCAGCGTCGCCGCCGCCGCCCACCCCGCGATCCGCGCGTGCCGCCGGGGCCGCGCCGGCCCGCGCGCCGCGCTCAGCCGCCGCTCCTCGGCGACGAAGGTGGCGACCTTCTCCTCGCGCTTGGCCTCGGCCAGTTCGTCCAGCGAACGCCACACGCCGCCCAGTTCCTCGAAGGCGCGGCGATGCCGCGGATCGCGCTGCAGCCAGCGCTCGAACCCGGCCCGGTCCGCGGCGGGCACGGCATCGCCGTCGAGGCGCCAGACCCAGGCGGCCGCTTCCTCCTCGATCTCGGCAAGGGTCCGCAGCTTCAGCACGTCGCTCATCGCTCGTCTCCTTCCCTGCCCGCCCGCCTGCGCATCGGCCCTGCGGCCGGCGAGGCGGGCTCGTCCGCCAGTCCGTGCCGGCGCAGGTGATCGCGGCAACGCACGAGCCCCTTCGCCGCGTGCTTCTCCACGGTGCTCTCCGAGATCCCCAGCACCGCGCCGATCTCGGCCTGCGACAGCCTGTACACCTTCCGCAGCACGAACACGCGCCGGCACACCGGCGGCAGGCTGTCGACCGCCGCGCAGAAGGCCTCGAAGCGGTGCCGCGCATGCAGCTGCTCGTCCAGCTGCGGGCTATCGGAAGAGACGCCCAGCGCATCGAAATCCGCCACCGCGTCGGTGGCGCGGCTGGCGCGGCGCCGTCCGAGCTCCACCGCGAGGTTGTGCGCGACGGTGATCAGCAGCGCCTTCGGCGACTCCACCGCGGTATGGTCGGGAATGGCGTAGATCCGCAGGTAGGCGTCCTGGATCACGTCCTCGATGTCGTCCTCCGAGCTCAGGTAGCGGCGCAGGTAGCGCTGCAGCATCGCGCGATGCCGGAAGATCTGGTTGAGGAACCATTCGTGGTGCTCTGGAGACATGGCGCAGAGACGGCCGGGCGAGCGACGGTGCAGCAATGGAACGCGTCCTCGCACGGGATGTAAAGCGCGGAGAACGGTTCCGGAGCGCGACGCGGCCGGCCTTCCGGAACGGATGGAGGAAACCTCCCGCCGCCCCGTCTTCTCCATGGCGTGATCCGCCCCGGCGCCGTGACCCGCGTCCGTGGCCGCGCCTCCACGCACCGCGTCCGCGCGGCTGGAATAATGCCGCCATGCCCCCGATCCGCGCACAACGCCCGGCCGCGGTCGCCGCGATCTCCGCCGGCCTGGTCCTGCTGGCCGTCAGCCATGCCCAGTACGGGCTGGCGGCGCAGTCGGGCAGCATCATGCTCAGCATCCTGCCGCTGCTGTTCGCCGGGCTGCTGCTGGGGCGCGCCGGCCTGTGGGCCACGGCCGCGGCCTACCTCGGCATCGTCGGCCTGGGCGCGTGGGCCGACCTGCAGCGCGACGCGGCCGGCCTCGTCCACGGCCGCGACCTGCTGTCCAACCTGCTGCAGCCGGTGCTGGCCTGCGCGATCGTCGCCCTGATCCTCGACCGCCTGATCCTGAAGTCCGACGTCAGCGAGCGCCGCTCGCGCGAGCTGGCGCAGGCCTACCGCCGGCTGGAGATCGAGATCCGGGAGAAGGAGCGCTCGCAGGCCCAGCTGCTGCATTCGCAGCGCATCGACGCGCTGGGCAAGCTGGCCAGCAACATCGCGCACGACTTCAACAACCTGCTGGCGGTGGTCCTCGGCTACGCCCAGCGCGGCGCGCGCACGCCCGGCTGCCCGGAGGAGGCGCGCCATTGCCTGGAGCGCATCGACGCGACCGCGCGGCGCGGCGGACGCCTGACCGGCAAGCTGCTGACCCTGGCCCGCAACGACGCCGCGGTCCGCGAGACCTTCGACGCCAACGAGGTGCTGCTGGAGCTGGAACCCATCCTGCGCTCGTTGCTGGGGCCCGGCGTGGCGGTGGAGACCGCGCCCTCGCCCGAGCCTGCCTGGCTGCGCATGGACCGCACCGAGTTCGAGGCGGGCATCGTCAACATCGCCAAGAACGCCGGCGACGCGATGCCGGCGGGCGGCCGCTTCCTGTTGGCGGTGGAGACCGGCGAGGACGAGGTGCGGCTGCGGCTGGAGGACAGCGGCCACGGCATGCCGCCGCAGACGCTGGCGCGGATCTTCGAGCCCTTCTTCACCACCAAGCCGCGCGAGCGCGGTTCCGGCATCGGCCTGGCGATGGTGTCGCGCATCGTCACCGAGGCCGGCGGCCGGATCGAGGCCGACAGCGCGCCCGACCGGGGCACCCGCTTCACCCTGCGGCTGCCGCCCGCGCCTGCCGAGGATTCTCCGTAGGAGCGCGCTCGCGCGCGAGACTTGTGTGGTTCGATGCCGAAGAAAAAGAGCGCCGCAGCATGCCGATCGACCCGTAGGAGCGCGCTCGCGCGCGACAGGGCTTTCCCCGGGACTTCGTTCGCGCGCGAGCGCGCTCCTACGGCACCGGTGGCTCGTGCCGTTCGCGGGTGACGCGCAGCACGCAGATCAGCGCGGCCAGGCTGGCCGCCAGCCAGATCCATTCGCGGCGGTACCAGGGCACCGGGCGGTCGAGGCGCAGTTCCGCCGAGGGCGACCAGTCGCCGTCCAGGTGGCGCGCCTGCACCTCGAACCGCAACCGCCCCCAGGGCAGCGCCGGCAGCAGGATGCTGCGGCTGTCGCTGGTCTCGACCCAGGTCCCCGCCTCGCCGCCGACCCGGTAGCGGAAGCGCAGGCGCTGCGCATCGGTGAAGCTGATCGCGCCGGCGTCGATCTCGAGGTTGGACGCGTCCACGCCGAGCGGGGGCGGGTCGAAGGGGTCGATCTCGCGCCCGGACACGCTCACCCGGTCGAGGTAGGCGGTCGGCGGCGGCCGGCGCGCGGGGTCCAGGCGCTCGGGATCCACGGAGGCGAAGCCGCGGATCATCGCGAACCACATGCGCCCGTCCACCTCGGCGTGGCAGGCCGAGACGGTGCCGCCGTTGAACTCGGGCGGGTCCAGGCCGTCGCTTGCGCCGAGCGTCCGCAGCCGCGGCGGCGCGCCCGCCGCCGGCCGCTCCAGCAGCACCGACAGGCCGTGGTTGCCGGCCAGCCACAGGCGGCCGCGGCGGTCGGGGAGGATGCACGAGACGGTGTCGTCGAACAGGCCGTCGGCGGTCGTGTAGCGGTGCACGCGGCCGTCGCGCACGTGCGTCAGCCCGCCGCCGTAGCTGCCCACCCACAGGCCGCCGTCGGCGTCCTCGTGCAGGTCGCGCGAGAACGCCGGCAGGCCGTGCTCGGCGGTCCAGCGCTCGACCACGCGGTCGCCGGCCACGCGGAAGACGCCGCGCTCGCCGACGAACCAGACCCCGCCCGCGCGGGCGTCCACCATCTTGGCGATGCCCGCGCCGGCCAGCGCCTCGAGCTTGTGCGCGCCGAGCACCCGGCCGCCGGCGACGTCGAGGCGGTAGACGTGGCGCAGCGTGACCGCCCAGTAGCCGCCGTCCGCCGCACGCCACACGCCCAGCATGCCCTCGCGCGGCCACGACCACGCTTCCTCCAGCCGGCCGTCGTGCAGCCGGCCCAGCGCGGCGGTCGAGGTGCCGATCCACAGCGCGCCGTCGGCGGGGTCGGACAGCAGGCCGGAGATGCAGGCGGTCGACAGCATGGCGTGGGCCGGGGCGGGGGTCGTCGTGCCGTCGGCGGCCCGGTGCCACAGGCCCGAGCAGCCGAAGCCGAGCCACAGCCCGCCGCGGCCGTCGCCGGCCACCGAGCGCCCCGGCGCGCGCGCCTGCGGCCCGTGCACCATCGCCACCGTCGACGGCCGCAGCCGCCACAGGCCCTGGCCGGTGGTGCCGATCCAGGCATTGCCCTCGTCGTCGCGCAGCACGAGCCGCGCATGCAGCGACTGCGCGCCGTCGACCGGGGACTCGCGCCCGTCGGCCGCCAGCTCGCGCAGGCCGGCGGTCTCGTCGGAGATGTAGAGCCGGCCGTCGCCGGACATCGCCAGCTGGGTCTCCGAGGGCAGCCCGCCGCGGATCCGCGTCCAGGCGCCCGACGACGGCGCGTAGCGGTACAGCGTGCCGCTTTCGACGATGACCCACACCGCGTCCGCGTTCGCTTCCAGCCGGCGCACGGTGCCGTGGCCGTCCGGCAGCGGCAGGCGCTCGCTGCCGCGCGGCGACAGCCGCCACAGCCCGGCGCGCCCGCCGGCGTAGAGCGCGCCGCCGTGGGCCACGGCCCAGTCGAAGGCGTTGTACTCGTCGAGCTCGCGCGTGGCCTGGAGGGTCTGCAGGTCGACGCGGTACACGCCCTGCGTGCTCAGCACCCACAGCTCGCGCTCGTCGAGGGCGACGAACTGGTTGACCTGGCAGGCGCCGCCGCAGACCGGCAGCTGCCGGAAGCGGCCGCGCTCGAACAGGCTGATGCCGGCCTCCTGGGTGCCGACCCACAGCCGGCCGAGCCCGTCCTCGTGCAGCGCGAGGATGCGCGCGCTGCCGGGGCCGCCGCCGTCCGCGTCGTCCGGGCCGTAGACGCGGAACTCGCGCCCGTCGAAGCGCGCCAGGCCGCCGAAGGTGCCGATCCAGAGGAAGCGGTCGCGCGACTGCAGCATGGCGTTGACGCTCGCCTGCGGCAGCCCCTGCTCGTAGGAATAGGCGCGCAGGGTGTTGGCCTGCGGCGGCTCGGCCGCCGGCGCCGCGGCGCCCGCCAGCGCCAGGCAGGCCGCGAGCAGGCGGCCGGGCCGGGCGCGGCGCGCCTCAGCCATCGGCCACCGCCGGCGCCTCGTCGCGCCGCACCCGGAACCAGGCGGCGTAGAGGGCCGGCAGGAAGATCAGCGTCAGCACCGTGGCGACGGTGAGCCCGCCCATGATCGCCACCGCCATCGGCCCGAAGAACACGCTGCGCGACAGCGGGATCATCGCCAGGATCGCCGCCAGCGCGGTCAGCACGATCGGGCGGAAGCGGCGCACCGTCGCCTCCACGATCGCGTCCCAGCGCGCGTGCCCGGCGCGGATGTCCTGCTCGATCTGGTCCACCAGGATGATCGAGTTGCGCATGATCATGCCCGCCAGCGCGATGGTGCCGAGCATGGCGACGAAGCCGAACGGCACCCGGAACAGCAGCAGGAACAGGGTCACCCCGATCAGGCCCAGCGGCGCGGTCAGCAGCACCAGCAGGCTGCGCGAGAGGCTGCGCAGCTGCAGCATCAGCAGGGTCATCACCACGAACAGGAACAGCGGCATGCCGGCCCGGATCGAGTCCTGCCCGCGCTGCGAGTCCTCCAGCGTGCCGCCGGTCTCCAGCAGGTAGCCCTGCGGCAGCGCCTGGCGGATGTCCTCGAGCGTGGGCAGGATCTGCGCGACCACCGTCGGCGGCGTGGTGGCGTCGCGGATGTCGGCGCGCACGGTCACCGTGGGCAGGCGGTCGCGGTGCCAGACGATGCCGTCCTCGAACGCGTACTCCAGGGTGGCGATCTGCGAGATCGGCACGGACTGGCCGCCGGCGGTGGGCACCGCCAGGCTGCCCAGCAGCTCCAGCCCGGTGCGCTCGTCGGCGGGGCCGCGCATGAGCATCTCGATCAGCTCGTTGTCCTCGCGGTAGACGCTCACCGTCAGCCCCGACAGCGAGCCGGCCAGGAAGTTGGCCACGTGCTGCGAGCTCACGCCCAGCGCGCGCGCGCGGTCCTGGTCGATGCGCAGGCGCACGACCTTGCTGGGCTCGTCCCAGTCCAGGCCGACGTTGGCCGCGTGCGGGTTGGCGCGCACGCGCTCGGCCACCCGGCGCGCGATCTCGCGCACGCGGTCGATGTGCTCGCCGGACACGCGCAGCTGGATCGGGTAGCCCACCGGCGGCCCGGTCTCGAGCCGGGTCACGCGCAGCTGCAGCTCGGGGAACCTGGGCGCCGCCTCGTCGATCAGCCAGGCGCGCACGCGCTCGCGCGCCCCGGTGTCGGTGGTCATCACCACGAACTGGGCGAAGTTCGCCGCCGGCAGCTGCTGGTCGAGCGGCAGGTAGAAGCGCGGCGAGCCGGTGCCCACGTAGGCGACGTAGTTCTCCACCCCCGGCCGGTCGTGCAGCATCGCCTCCAGCCGCAGCGCCTGGGCGTGGGTGGCGCGCAGCGAGCTGCCCTCGGCCAGCTCCAGGTCGACCATCAGCTCCAGGCGGGTGGAATCGGGGAAGAACTGCTGCGGCACGAAGCGGAACAGCAGCACCGAGGCGACCAGCGCGCCCGCGGTCAGGCCGATCACCAGCCAGCGGTGGGTCAGCGACCAGTCCAGCCAGCGGCGGAAGCGGCGGTAGAACGGGCGCTGGTAGGGATCGTGGTCGTGCGCGCCGAGCGGGCGCGGGGCGATCGCGTCGGCCAGCGCCGGGTGGCGGTCGGCCATGCGCTGGCGCCAGGCCCGCCAGCGCGCGGCCGGCGAGCCGGCGCGCGGCGGCCGCGGGTTGGCGAGGTCGGGCAGCATCCTGTCGCCCAGCCAGGGAATGAACAGCACCGCCGCGATCCACGACACCACCAGCGCGATCGTCACCACCTCGAACAGCGAGCGCGTGTACTCGCCGGTCGAGGACGCGGCGGTGGCGATCGGCAGGAAGCCGGCGGCGGTGACCAGGGTGCCGGTGAGCATCGGGAACGCGGTGTGGTCCCAGGCGTAGCTGGCCGCCTTCAGCCGGCTGAAGCCCTGCTCCATCTTGATGGCCATCATCTCCACCGCGATGATCGCGTCGTCCACCAGCAGGCCCAGCGCCAGCACCAGCGCGCCCAGCGAGATCTTGTGCAGGCCGATGCCGAAGTAGTGCATCGCCGCGAAGGTCATCGCCAGCACCAGCGGGATCGACACCGCCACCACCAGCCCGGTGCGGAAGCCGAGCGAGAAGAAGCTCACCAGCAGCACGATGATCACCGCCTCGGCCAGCACCTTGACGAACTCGCCCACCGAGTCGTCCACCGCCTGCGGCTGGTCGGCCACCTTGCGCAGCTGCATGCCGGCCGGCAGGGTCTCCTGCAGGCGCGCGAATTCCGCCTCCAGCGTGCGGCCCAGGCGCAGGATGTCGCCGCCCTCGTGCATCGACACCGCGATGCCGATCGCGTCCTCGCCCATGAAGCGCATGCGCGGCGCGGCCGGGTCGGCGAAGCCGCGGCGGACGGTGGCGATGTCGCCCAGGCGGATGGTGCGGTCGCCGGCGCGGATCGGGAAGGCGCGGATCGCCTCGACCGAATCGAACGCGCCGTCCACGCGCAGCTGCACGCGTTCCTCGCCGGTCTCGAAGAAGCCCGCCGGCGTCACCGCGTTCTGCTGCGCCAGCGCCTCCTGCACCGTCGCCAGCGGGATCCCCAGCGTGGCCAGCCGGGTGTTGCTGACCTCGATCCAGATCTTCTCGTCCTGCAGCCCGACCAGCTCGACCTTGCCCACGTCGGGCACGCGCTGCAGCTGCAGCTGCAGGCGGTCGGCGTAGTCCTTGAGCACCGCGTAGTCGAAGCCGGCGCCGGTGAGCGCGTAGATGTTGCCGAAGGTGTCGCCGAACTCGTCGTTGAAGAACGGCCCCACCACGTCCTGCGGCAGCGTCGCGCGGATGTCGCCGACCTTCTTGCGCACCTGGTACCAGAGCTCGGGGATGTCGCGCGAGCGCATCGAGTCGCGCGCCATGAAGATGATCTGCGACTCGCCCGGCCGGGAGTACGAGCGGATGAACTCGTAGTCGCCGGTCTCCATCAGCTTCTTCTCGATGCGCTCGGTGACCTGGCGCGAGACCTCCTGCGCGGTCGCGCCGGGCCAGACCGTGCGGATCACCATCGCCTTGAAGGTGAACGGCGGGTCCTCCGACTGCCCCAGGCGCATGTACGACCAGGTGCCCACGATCGCCACCACCAGCATCGCGTAGAGCACCAGGCCGCGGTTGCCGAGCGCCCATTCGGAGAGGTTGAAGCGGCTCATCGGGCGGGAGGGATGCGGTAGTCGTCAGCGGAAAGGAAGGGGGCAACCGGCCCTTCTCCCGCTTGCGGGAGAAGGTGGTGCAAATCCCCCGCTTGCGGGAGAAGGTGGCGCGCAGCGCCGGACGAGGGCGCTTTTCGGGCCCAGGGAAGGGCGAAGGCGTCGGGCGGGATTCGCTTCGGGCCGGTCACGGGCTGGTGTCCGGGCCGGGCTTCGGGGCGTCCGGTTCGATGGGACGGTTGTCGCGGTCGACGGGCGTCACCCGCTGCCCGGGCCGCAGCAGGTGCGCACCGGCGGCGATCACCAGCGCGCCGTCCGGCAGGCCCGAGCGCACCGGCACCCGCTCCTCGCCGTAGTCGCCCAGCACCACCGCGCGCGGCTGCGCGGTGCCGTCCCCGGCCACGACCCACACCGCCGGCGCGCCGTCCTCGCCGCGCTGCACCGCCGACAGCGGCACGCTGCGCCCGGCGTTCGCGCCCTGCGGCAGGTAGACCCGCGCGCTCTGGCCCAGCTCGACCTCGCCGGGCGCGGCGCCGTCCAGCGCCACCCGCGCGGCGTAGGTGCGCGCCTGCGCATCGGCGGCCGGCGCGATCTCGCGGATCCGGCCGGGCAGGCGGCGGCCCGGCGCGCTCCACAGCTCCACCTCCACCGGCTGGCCCAGCGAGAACTCGCGGATCCGCGCCTCGGGCAGCGCGATGGCGACCTCGCGGGCGCCGTCGGCGGCGAGCACGTACACGGTCTGGCCGGCGCCGACCACCTGCCCGGCCTCGGCCTCGCGGCTGGCGATCACGCCGTCCTCGGGCGCGCGCAGTTCGGTGTAGCCGGACTGGTTGCGGGCCACGTCGAGCTGGGCCCGGGCGGCGCGGGCCTGCCCCTCGGCCGCGCGCAGCGCCGTGGTCTGCGCCTCCAGCGCCGAGGCGCTGACCAGCTGCTCGCGCGCCAGCTCGGCATAGCGGGCCTGCTCGGCGCGGGCGCGCACCAGTTCCGCCTCCGCGGCGCCGTACTGCGCCTGCGCCGACTGCGCCTGCAGCCGCAGGTCGCCGGGATCGAGCTCGGCCAGCACCTGGCCGCGGCGGACCGCGGCCCCGGCGTCGACGTGGCGGCGCACCAGCTGGCCGCCCACCCGGAACGACAGCGGGCTCTCCTCGCGCGCGCGGATCTCGCCGGGCAGGGCCACGGCGACGGCCGCGGCCGCCGCGCCCGCCGGCGCCGGGTCCACCAGCACCGGCCGCGGCGTCTCGGGCGCGGCCGGGTCGCGGCCGCAGGCGGCCGTCAGCAGCGCCGCGGCCAGCACGGCGGTCCGGAACAGGAAGCGAGGGGCGTTCATGCAGCAGGCGATGAATGAGCCGGGGCGTAGAGTATAAATATCAAACTGATTGGTCTAGTATTGTCGGATGCGTCAGCAAGCCTCCAGCAAGCCCACGGCCAGCCCCGGTCGCCCCAAGGACATGGCCAAGCGCGCGGCCATCCTGAGCGCCGCCGAGCGCATGTTCCTGGGCCACGGCTACGAAGGCGTCAGCATGGACCAGATCGCCGCCGAGGCGGGCGTTTCCAAGCTGACGGTCTACAGCCATTTCGGCGACAAGGAGGCCCTGTTCGCCGAAGCCGCGCGCGGGCACTGCGAGAAGCAGATGCCGACCTCGGCCTTCGATCCCGACCCCGCGGTGCCGCTGCGCGAGCGCCTGATGAGCGTCGGCCGGGCGTTCTTCACGATGATCAGCTCGCCGCAGGCCATCGCCGGCCACCGCATGCTGTGCACCCCGCAGATGGTCGAGAAGCGCCTGGCCCAGCTGTTCTGGGAGAGCGGCCCGCAGCGGGTGCAGGCCAAGTTCGCCGCCATGCTGGAGCGCCGCGTCGGTGCCGGGGAGCTGGCGATCGACGACATCCCGCTGGCCTCCTCCCAGTTCTTCGCCCTGCTCAAGGGCGAGACGCACCAGCGCCTGGTATTCGGCTGCTGCGAGCGTTCCGAGTTCGGCCAGGAGGCGCAGGAAGCGCACATCGCAGCGTCGGTGGACATGTTCCTGCGCGCCTACGGCAGGCCGCGATGAGCGCGTCCCATGACCGCGGTCGCGGTGACTTCTGGCACTCAGCCCCCGCCGTCCCCCGCTCCATGCTGCCCCCACCGGCCCGGCCCGGTAAAATCGCGCTTCCCGCGCCCGAGACCGCACGATGACGATCGATTACGCCGCCGCCCGCGAAGCCATGGTCGAACAGCAGGTGAGGCCCTGGGACGTGCTCGACCTGCGCGTGCTCGGCGCGCTGGCCGAAGTGCCGCGCGAGCGCTTCGTCGCCCCGCCCTACCAGGCGGTGGCCTACGCCGACATCGAGATCCCGCTGGCCCACGGCGAGCGCACGCTCAAGCCGGTCGTCGCCGGGCGCCTGCTGCAGGCCCTGCTCGTGCAGGACGGCGAGGACGTGCTGGAGATCGGCACCGGCAGCGGCTACGTCAGCGCGTGCCTGGGCCGCCTGGGCCGCGACGTGGTCTCGCTCGAGCGCCACGCCGACCTGGCCTCGGCCGCCGCCGCGCGCCTGCGCGAGACCGGCGCGCTCAACGTCGCCGTCGAGCATGCCGACGCGCTGGTCTGGCAGACCACGCGCCGCTTCGACGCGATCTGCGTGAACGCCGCGGTCGACCGGGTGCCGTCACGTTTCCTCGAGTGGCTGCGTCCGGGTGGACGCCTGTTCGCGGTGCGCGGCCGGGCGCCGGCGATGGAGGCCGTGCTGGTCCATCGCAGCGGCGAGGATGTCAACGCCGTGCGCGTCGAATCGTTGTTCGAGACCGAGCTGGCCTATCTCGCGGGCGCCGAACCGTCCGCGGAGTTCCAGTTCTGATCCGTGCGTTCCGATCCACGCGGGGCTCGCCCCCCGCAGCCTCCGCGCCCGCGCCGGCGCGGTCGTTCCACCGAAGCCAAGGACCCTCCATGCTGCGCCGCCCCCTCGCTTTCGCCCTGACCCTCGCCCTGCTGCCCGCGTCGGCCTTCGCCCAGGACCTGGTGCAGACCTACGAACTGGCCCGCGGCGGCGACCCCCAGCTCTCGATCGCCGAATCCAACCGCGCCATCTCCCGCGAAGGCGAGGTGCAGGCGCGCGCGCAGCTGCTGCCGCAACTCAACGGCAGCGTGGGCCTGAACCGCCAGTACGTCGCCGGCGAGGACGGCGACGCCCGCACGCGCACGCTTGGCGCCAGCCTGAACCAGACCGTGTTCGACCTCGGCCTGATCTCCAGCTACCGCGCCCAGCGCCAGCTCAACGTCGCCGCCGGGCTCGACCTGGAGGCCGAGAACCAGAACCTGTTCACCCGGACCTCGCAGGCCTACTTCAACGTGCTGGTCGCGATCGAGACCCTGGCCGCCGCCGAGGCCGCGCAGGAGGCGCTGCAGAAGCAGTTCGACTTCGCCAGCCGGCGCCTCGAGGTCGGCCTGGCGCCGATCACCGACGTCCACGAGACCCGCGCCCAGTTCGACGACGCGCGCGCCCAGGTGATCACCAGCCGCAACGCGCTGGAGGACGCCTACCAGGCCCTGGCCGAGCTGACCGGGGTGCAGGTGCGCAACCTGCGCGCGCTGCCCGAGGACTTCCAGCCCGAGGTGCCCGCCGGCGGCGACGCCGACGCCTGGGTGGCCGCCGCGCTGGAGCAGAACCCGTCCCTGCGCGCCGCCGAGTACGCCGTGCGCGCCGCCGAGCACAACGTTACCGGCGCCAAGGCCGGCCACCTGCCGCGGCTGGCGCTGGGCGCCGGCTACAACAACAACAGCTACTGGGGCGACCTGAACGTCACTGCGGAGAATCCGACCGGCGCGCGGCGCTCGGAAGGCCACAGCATCGGCCTGACCCTGACCGTGCCGATCTTCGCCGGCGGCGCCACCCAGTCGGGCGTGCGCCAGGCCATCGCCAGCCGCGACATCGCCGAGGACCAGCTGGTGCAGACCCGCCGCGCGCTGGAGCGCAACGCCCGCAACGCCTACCAGACCGTCGTCGCCGGCGTCACCGAGGTCGAGGCCCGCCGCCAGGCGGTGATCTCGGCCCGTGCCGCCTACGAGGCCTCCGAGGTCGGCCTGGAAGTCGGCACCCGCACCGTGGTCGACGTGCTGATCAACCAGCAGAACCTGCTCAGCGCCGAGCAGCAGTACGCGCTGGCGCGCTACAACTTCCTGCAGAACCGCCTGCTGCTCGAGCAGGCCGTGGGCACCCTGGACATCGCCGACCTGCAGGAGATCAACCGCCTGCTGACCGTCGACGCCCAGACCCCGGCCACCGCCCCGACCGCGCCGACCGGCACCCAGCAGTAGCGTCCGCACGCCCGCACCGGCACCGGAAGCCCCCGTTCGCGGGGGCTTCTGTTTTTCCCGGAGCGAAAGCACGGAAGCCTGCAAGCACCACAAGGCACATCCCGCAAGGCGCGAAATCACGCACGCGTGCCACAAGGGCGTGTCCCGCCGGCACGGCCTGAATCCGCGGTCGACGGCAGATCCACCCGGGCCATCAATGCCCGCATCCTTGCCGGCTAGGCTCAGCAAGCATCGAAGACGACCAGGAACCGCCAATGGCCGTAACCGCTTTCCGTTCCGGCCCCTGTCGGCCCGGCCCCGACCGCCGGCCCGCGCCGCGGCCGGTCCGACCGGACGCACGCGCGGCGGCGCTTGCGGCGCTGCTGGCCCTCGCCCTGTGCGGCGCCGGCTGCGCCCGCGACGTCCGACCGCCGGCGCAGGCGGGAGCCCGCGCCGCCTCCCTCGGTTCGCACGACCTGCCGGCCGTGCTGCACGGGGTCTGGCATCGGGACGATGCCGCGGGCCGTGCCCAGTGCGACCGACACCGTGCGCTGCCCGAAGACATCGGCGAAGGCGACGCGGGATGGATGTCGATGGTCGGCAGCCTCGTGATCACGCCGGGACTGGTCCACGAGTATGCGGAGTACGGCGAAGGCGGCTTCAACGTCGTCGAGGACATCGAGCGCCTGGGCGAGGGCGCGTGGCGGATCGACGCCCGGGTCGGCACCGACGCCATGCCGGACGACGATGAGGAAACCGGCACCTTCCTGCTGGCGCTTCGGCGGGAACGGCTGCGCTGGTCGCCCCAGGGCACCGGCGGCGAGCCCGCCGCGGGCTACTTCAGGTGCGCGAACGTGCGGACCGACCTGTATCGGGCGGCGGGCCCGTCCCCGTAGCGCGGCCGCCGGTCGGGCCCGGTCCGCCTTGCGCGGAGCGTGCCCGTTCCGGTCATCCCTCGCCTTCGGCGGCCGCCGGAGCGCAATCGCGGATCGCGCGGTCCAGGTATCGCGACTCCTCGTCCGATGCGCTCCTGACCAGGCGATCGCCGTCGGCGATCAGGGCGGGCTCGCCCCCGGCGCCTTCCTTCACCGTGCCGGCGATGTCCCACCCGAGCGCGTCGCCGTCGAGGCGCGCCGTCGCCAGGTAGGTCCCGCCGCTCCGCTCGCTGGTGACGGCGAGCACCGCGACCCGGTCCAGCACGACGCCCACGACCGAGCGCGGCTCGCCCGCGTCGAGCCGGTTCGCCCGCGGATCCAGGCCGCTGTACGTTCCGCAGATCCGGTCCCCGGCCTGGAACAGGTAGGCCTGGAATCCGCCGCAGGGCCGGCCCGGGGCGTCCGGCCCGTCGCACCACCGGACCGACCACGCCCCCGTGAACGGCGCATCGCCCGGCGTCGCCGGCTCCGCGACGGCCGGCGGCGGCGCAGCGGGCGGCGCCGCGGACGCGCCCGGGCGCCCCAGGCGGCACGCATCGAGGGTCGTTCTCGCCTCGCGGACGATCGCCAGGTAGCGGTCGCCGAGCACCGGCGGCCACCGCTCGGCCACCGCGTCGTCGTCCTCCGCGGCGTCCGCGGCGTAGGGCTCGAGCGTGGCCAGGCACTCCGCGTAGAGGCGGTTCGCGTATTGGGCGAACGCCACCCGGTTCCGGATCTCGCCCTCCTCGCCCCATTCCAGGGTCGGCAGGCAATCGGCCAGCACCGGCGCCAGCGTCGCCAGGGCGGCCGCGTCGTCGCCGACCTCGTGGAGGCGCTCGGACTCGCCGAGCGCCCGGTCCAGATCGCTGCGGCCGCAGCCGGACGCGACCTGGAGGTAGGCGCCCACGAAGCCGCCGTTGTAGCCGCAGAACGCCTTGCATTCGACCGGGGTGTCGGTCGCGACCTCGAGGCCCTGCGGGACGGCGGAGAACTCCACCGCACAGGCGGACGCGCCGTCTTCGCCATTCGCGACCCCCACCGTCCCGCGCACGGTGCCATCGAGCATGCAGTAGTCCTCGCCGGTCACGCTCTCGATGGAGAACGCCAGCGCACCGGATCGCTCGACGAGCAGGAGCCGCCCCCAGCCCTTCTCCGTGACGTACTCGCCGGGCCGCAGGGCACCGGCGTGCGCGGGCCCGGCGGCCGCCGCCGGCGGCGGCGCCGAACAGGCCGCCGCGGCCAGCAGGGCGAGCACGGCGCACCTGCGCCACGGCGCCCGGCGAGCGGGCGCCGGCCCCGGCGTGCGATTCCCCGCGGCGGGCGGGCGGGCACGGCGTGTCTTGCGGTTGACAGGGGTCATGCGGCGTTCCTGCCGCCGTCGCGTGGACGGCGGTGCGGTGGAGATGGAGCGGCGTCCCGTATCCCAGCGTCCCGAGGACCTGCCGTCAATGGGGCGCGAGCGCGACGGCGGCCGGCGCCGCGTCGATCGCCGCCAGGTCCGCCTCCACCAGCGCCAGCGTGCGCCGCAGCGCGCCGCGCCCCTGCTCCACCAGCGCGGCGGCGGCATCGGTCATGCGGGCGCGCTCGGCGGGGTCGGCGAGCAGCGCGTCCAGCGCGTCGCCCACGCCGTCGGCGTCCTGGCCGACGCGCATCGCATCGGCGCGCTGCAGCTGGCGGGCGATGTCGGCGAAGTTGTGCAGGTGCGGGCCGGTGACGATGGCGGTGCGGGTGGCGGCGGGTTCGAGCAGGTTGTGGCCGCCGATGTCCTGCAGGCTGCCGCCGACGAACGCCGCCTGCGCGCAGCCGTAGTAGCGCAGCAGCTCGCCGAGGGTGTCGATCACGAAGACCGCGTCGCCGGCGTCGGGCCAGCGGGTCAGGGTGCGGGTGGCGGTGCCGAAGCCGGCGTCGAGCGCGGCCTGCACCGCGGCGCGGAAGCGCTCGGGGTGGCGCGGCGCCCACAGCAGCAGCAGGTCCGGCCAGCGCGCGCGCAGGCGCCGGTGCAGCGCGACCACGGCGGCTTCTTCCTCGGGGTGGGTGCTGGCCGCGATCCACACCGGCCGCGGGCCGACGCGGGCGCGGAAGTCCTCGACGAAGGCGGCCCAGGCCGGGTCGACGTACATGTCGAACTTGAGGTTGCCGGTGACCGTGACCTGTTCCCCGCGCGCGCCCAGGCGCACGAAGCGGCGGCCGTCCTCCGGCGACTGCGCCGCGACCCCGTGCAGCGTGCGCAGCGCGCGCCCCAGCAGCGGGCGCAGGGTGCGGTAGCCGCGCAGCGAACGCGCCGACAGGCGCGCGTTGACGATGTAGACCGGGATGCCGTGGTCGCGGCAGCAGAACAGCAGGTTCGGCCACAGCTCGGTCTCCACGATCAGCCCCAGCCGCGGGCGGTAGTGGTCGAGGAAGCGCCGCACCGCGCCGGTGAGGTCGTAGGGCAGGTAGACGTGCTCGACCCGGTCGCCCCACAGCGCGCGCACCCGGGCCGAGCCGGTCGGCGTGATCGTGGTGACCAGGAGCCGGTGGTGGGGATGCTCGCGCAGCAGCGCGTCGATCAAGGGCGCCGCGGCGTTGACCTCGCCCACCGAGACCGCGTGCACCCACACCGTGGCCGCCAGCGCCTCGCTCGTGTAGACCGCGTAGCGCTCGCTCCAGCGGTGCAGGTAGTCGGCCTGGCGGAAACCGCGCCAGATCAGGTGGTACACGGTCACCGGCACGAGCACGTAGAGCAGCGCGGAGTACAGGGCGCGCAGCACGCGCTCGGTGCGGAGGATCGACATGGGGCGAAGGATAACCGCGCCCGCGGACGGGGCCGGTAAAATGCCCCCGATGTCCGCCCCCACCCCATCCGGCGCCGAGATGCGTCCCCCGCTCGGCCCGCGCCACTGGCCCGCATGGCTGGGCATCGGCCTCGCCGCCGCGCTGGCCCGGCTGCCCTGGTCGTGGCAGCGCGCGCTCGGCCGGGCCCTGGGCGATGCGCTGCGCGGCGCCCTGCGCCAGCGCCGCGAGGTGGCCGCGCGCAACCTGGCCCTGTGCTTTCCCGGGCTCGACGCGGCCGCGCGCGACGCGCTGCTGCGCGCGCACTTCCACGCGCTGGGCATCGGCTTCTTCGAGTTCTCGCGCGCCTGGTGGGGCTCGGTGGCGCCCCTGCGCCGCGGCCTGGTCGTGGAAGGCCTGGAGCACCTGGAGGCGGCGCGCGCCGGCGGCCGCGGGGTGATCGTGGTGTCCGGGCACTTCACCACCCTGGAGGTCTGCGGACGGCTGATGTGCGACCACGCGCCGCTGGCCGGCATGTACCGGCCGCATGCCGCCGGCGCGATGGAATGGGCGGTGCGGCGCGGCCGCGCCCGCTACGCGCAGGCGATGTTCCCCAAGCAGGACGTGCGCGGCACCGTGCGCCACCTCAAGCGCGGCGGCCTGCTGTGGTACGCGCCCGACCAGGACCCCAGCCGCGGCGATGCGGTCTACGTGCCGTTCTTCGGCCATCCCGCGCACAGCCTCACCTCCACCCACCAGCTGGCGCGGATGTCGGGCGCGGCGGTGGTGCTGTTCCAGCACGAGCGCCGCGCCGACGGCGGCTACACGCTGCGGATGTCGCCGGCGCTGGCCGGCTTCCCCTCCGCCAGCGCGCACGACGACACCGCGCGGGTGATCGCCGGCATCGAGGCGATGGCGCGCGCGGCGCCGGCGCAGTACCTGTGGATCCACCGCCGCTTCAAGCGCCAGCCCGAAGGGCGCGACGTGTACGGGGACATGGGCCGCGATCCGTAGTAGGAGCGCGCTCGCGCGCGAGGCTCCTTCCCTCCGACGCGGCAAGAAAAGCGTCGCGCGCGAGCGCGCTCCTACCCGCTACGCCGCCGCGGGTTCCGCTTCCGGCGGGCGCTCGGGCCGCCCGAGCAGGCTGCCGGCGTACAGCGCGGCCAGCAGCAGGGTCAGGCCGCCCCAGAACGTCGAGTAGAAGGCGAGATGGGTGTTGAAGGGGAACACCGTGACCGCCAGCGCCAGCATCGCCGGGCGCGCGCGCTCGCGGGCGGCGGCGTCGGCGTAGCGCCAGGCGCGCCAGGCCATGGCCGCGCCGGCCAGCCACAGCAGCAGGCCCAGCACGCCGGTCTCGGAGGCGACCTCCAGCACGATCTGGTGCGCGTGCAGCGCCGGCCCGTCGCCCCACACGGGCACCTCGCCGGCGGCCGGGTCGCAGTCGTCGAAGGCCTTGCGGAAGCCGCGCACGCCGACGCCGTTGACCGGCGACTCGCCGACCATGCACACCGCCGAGCCCCAGATCCGCGTGCGCCCGGACAGCGCCATGTCGACCCCGGACTCGTCGGCGGTCAGCGCCTGCGCGGTGCGCTCCACGCGCTCGCGCACCTGCGGCGAGAACGCGGTCAGCGCGGCCAGCACCGCGGCGCCGGCGGCGAAGACCAGCAGCAGCCGCTTCCAGCCCAGCAGCCGCCAGCCGGAGAACAGCAGCACCAGCGCGTAGGTCACCCAGGACGCGCGCGACCCGGCCAGCAGCACGATCACGCCGACCGCGGCCGCGGCCGCGATCCAGCCCGCCGAGCCGAAGCGGCGGCCGGCCGCGTAGAGCAGGAACGGCGACAGGCTGGCCAGCACCACGCCCATCTTGAGGTTGCAGGGGCCCAGCACGCCGCCCAGGCGGTCGAGCGCGGCCACGTCCTCGGCGCTGCACATCGGCCGGCCGCTGACCAGCTGCTTGGCGACGTCCAGGCCCCAGAACAGCGGGCTGGTGCCGAACAGGCCCTCGACCAGGGCGTCGAGCGTCCACACCGCCACGATCACGGCCATGCCGCCGAGGGTGATGCGCAGGCCGCGGCTGTCGGCCACCGAGGCGGCGACCAGCCACAGGAAGGGCAGGTAGCGGATGTCGACCACCGCCTCGCGGGCGCTGCGCCCGGGATCGACCGCGCCGACCGTCGAGAACACCTCGGGCAGCCAGTAGGCGGCGAACAGCACCGTGGTCAGCGCCCAGGCCTGCGGGCTCAGCAGCGCCTTGCCGCCGCGGAAGCGCGCCATCAGCAGGCGCACGATCGCGATCAGCGCGCCGACCACCATCACGCCCTCGGCGTAGCCGGGCATCGGCCACAGCGCCACGAAGGCGAGCACCCAGTGGGGCGCCCAGCGCCATCCGGGCGCCTCGGAACCGGCGGGGGGCGGGATCGGGGTCATGGGCAGAGTTCGGCGTAGACGGCGAGCGTGGCGGCCTGCATGGCCGCGAGGGTGTCGGGCATCGTAGCAATCGCGGGCGGGCGGGCGAGCAGGCCGCGCGCGCGCGCGGCCAGCGCGTCGGCGTCGAACGGCGGCACGGCGCCCTCCGGCAGCCGCTCGCGCAGCAGGTCGCCGACGCCGCCGTGGGCCCAGCCCAGCACCGGCCGGCCGACCGACAGCGCCTCCAGCACGGTGCGGCCGAAGGCCTCGGGCTTGCGCGAGAGCTGCAGGACCAGGTCGGCGGCGGCGTAGGCCTCGGCGATGGCGTCGGTGGGCGCGGTCAGCGCCAGCGCCCCGGCCACGCCCGCTTCCGCGGCCTCGGCCTCCAGCTCGGCCACGTAGCGTTCGCGGCCGGGCTCGCGCGCGCCGGGCATCCACAGCCGCGCATCGAGGCCGCCGGCGCGCAGCGCGCGCAGCAGGGCGATGCCATCGCCGTGGCCCTTGAGCCGGGTGCCGCGCCCGGGCAGCAGCAGCAGCGGCCCGCCGCCGCCCAGCGGCGGGTGCGCGGCGGCGGCCGCCCCGCGCGCGGCGCGGTCGGGCGCCGGCCGGCGCGGGAACGCGGCGGGGTCGATCCCTCGCGGGATCACCCGCAGGCGCTGCGGATCGGTGCCGGGGTAGTGCGCGAGCACGTAGGCGCGCACCGTCTCCGACACGCAGATCACGCGCTCGCCGCGGGTCATGACCGCGCTGTAGCGCGAGGGCGAGTTGAGCCCGTGCACGGTGGTGACGAAGCGCGGCCGGCGCGCGGCCGGCAGGCTCTGCAGCGCCCGCCAGCCGAGCCAGGCCGGCAGGCGCGAGCGGGCGTGGACGATGTCGGGCGCGCGCTCGGCGAACAGCCGCCGCAGCGTGCGCGCATGGCGCAGGGTGAGCAGGGACTTGCGGCCGATGTCCACGGCGACGTGCTCGGCCCCGGCCGCCTCCAGCGCGGGCACCAGGCGGCCGCCGGCGGACACCACCACCGCCTCGTGGCCGGCGGCGACCAGCGCCCGGGCGATCTCCAGGGTCGAGCGCTCGACCCCGCCCGAGTTCAGCGCCGGCAGCAGCTGGACCACGCGCAGCCGGCGCACGGTCGCGCCGCGCTCAGTCGACAAGAACGAAGTGCGCGCCGCAGTACGGGCAGTCGGCCTCGCCGTTCTCGGCCTCGATCGGCAGGTACACGCGCGGATGCGAGTTCCACAGCCCCATCGACGGCAGCGGGCAGCTCAGCGGCAGGTCGCTGCGGTGGACCTCGTAGCGCTGCTGGGCGTTGGCTTGTTCGGGCTGGGCGGGTGCGGACATGGCGGCAGGCCGGGCGGAACGGGGGCCCACAGTCTACCGGGAAGCCCGCGGCCGGGCCTCGGGCGCTCAGAGCCAGCCCTTCTGCCGGGCCAGCCGGTAGGCCTCGATGCGGTTGCCCGCGCCGAGCTTGCCGATCGCCTCGGACAGGTAGTTGCGCACGGTGCCGTGCGAGAGGTGCAGCCGCGCGGCGATCTCGGTCGCCGACAGGCCCTCCCCGGCCAGCCGCAGCGCCTGCCGCTCGCGGTCGCTGAGCGGGTCGGGCTCCGACCAGGCTTCCAGCGCCAGCTGCGGGTCGATCGCGCGGCCGCCGCGGTGCACCTGCCGCAGCGCCTGCGCCAGCTGCTCGGCCGGCGCGTCCTTGAGCAGGTAGCCGGCCACGCCGGCGTCCAGCGCGCGGCGCAGGTAGCCGGCGCGGGCGAAGGTGGTGACGATCACCACCCGCACCGGCAGCCCGTGGCGCTGCACCCGCTGCGCCAGCTCCAGGCCGGTGATCCCGGGCATCTCGATGTCGGTGACCAGCACGTCCGGCGTCAGCCGCTGCAGTTCGGCCCAGGCGCGCTCGCCGTCGGCGCAGGCCGCGACCACCTCCAGATCCGCTTCCAGCCCCAGCAGCGCGGCCAGCGCGCCGCGCACCAGTGCCTGGTCCTCGGCCAGCAGGATGCGGATCATCGGCGGGCGAGGCGCGTCGGCATGCGCGCGACGTTAGCAGACCGCGCCGGCGTCGCCGGCCGCCCCGCGTGGCGCGGCAGCATTGGAAACTGGCAGCGTCATCCCGTTCGATTGCCAAATGGTACTGAAACCGGTATCATTCACACCTCAAAAGTACTGGAACGGACCCATGAACACCGTGACCGTCGCCGAGATCAAACGCCGCGGCATGGCCGCGATCGAAGAAGGCCTCCGGCGAGGCCCGCTGCGGATCGTCAAGCGCAACAAGCCGGCCGCGGTCGTGCTCAGCGAGGAAGACTACCTGCGTCTCACCGGCGAGCAGCCGCAAGGCCGTCCGGGCATGACCGCACTGCAATGGCTGCTGGCGCAACCCGCCACGGGCAGCCGCGACAAGGCGGACATCGACGCGTCGCTCGCCGATCAGCGCACCTGGTGATCGCGTTCTTCGATGCCAGCGCCCTGATCTATCTGATCGAGGGCACCGAGCCCTTTGCACAGCGCGTGCGCAGCCAGCTCGTCGCCGTGTCGGAGACGCACGCCGATCTGGGCGCCGCGGTCAGCCGCCTGTCCTGGCTGGAATGCCGCGTGGGACCCCTCAAGCACGGCGACGCCACGACACTGGCGCTGTTCGATGCCTTCTTCGCGCGACCGGACCTGGTGTGGGTGGAGCTGAGCCGCGACGTCGTGGAACTGGCCACCGCCATTCGCGTCAGGCACGGGCTGCGCACGCCCGACGCCTTGCAGGCCGCGAGCTGCCTGCAGTTGGGGCCGGAGCATGTGCTGCTGACGGGCGACGCGTCGTTCCAGCGGGTCCAGGGCCTCAACGTCTCCCTTCTCGGTTAGGGTCGCGCGCACCGCCCAGCGGCACGCGCGCCTGCAGCCGGGTGCCGCGGCCGCGCTCGGACTCGATGCGCAGGCTGCCGCGCAGGGCCTCGATGCGCTCGCGCATGCCCGACAGTCCGTTGCCCGGCACGATGGCGCCGCCGTGGCCGTCGTCGGCGATCCGCAGCACCGCCTCCTCCCCTTCCACGTCCAGCGCGGCCTCGGCCCGTCGCGCGCCGGCGTGGCGCTGGACGTTGGTGGCCGCCTCGCGCAAGGTCAGCGCGAGCGCGCTCTCCACGCCCGC
Source organism: Alterluteimonas quercicellularis (assembly GCF_021191635.1). Taxonomy (GTDB): domain Bacteria; phylum Pseudomonadota; class Gammaproteobacteria; order Xanthomonadales; family Xanthomonadaceae; genus Luteimonas; species Luteimonas quercicellularis. Next base: position 45,119 of record NZ_JAIWPR010000025.1, on the reverse strand, counting down.
CGGCAGCGGGCGCCGCGCGAAGCCCTCGTCGATCCGGTAGTCGAAGGCGACGCCGCTGGTCTCCAGCAGCAGCCGCGCCGAGGCGAGCTCCCCGGCGAGTCCCGCGGCGCGGATGCCGCTCACCGCGCCGCGCACCTGCGACAGCGCATCGCGCGCCACCCGGCTGACCTCCGCGATCTCGTGGCGGGCCGCCTCGGGGTCGCGCGCCAGCAGGCGCCCGGCCAGGTCGGACTTCAGCGCGACCATCGACAGCGTGTGGCCGAGCAGGTCGTGCAGGTCGCGGCCGATGCGCTCGCGCTCGGCCAGCGCCGCCAGCCGCCGCACCTCGTCGTGCGACAGCCGCAGCGCGGCGTCCTTCTCCTCGACCTGCCGCTCCACCTGCACGATCAGGCCGATGACCAGCGTGGTCACCGGCATCCACGCCAGCGCCGACCAGGGATAGCCGATGCCGCGCGCCACGAGCAGCAGCAGCGCGTTGAGCAGCAGCAGCGCGCCCAGGTAGGCCCAGACCGAGCGCCAGCCCGCGGCGCCCAGCATCACGCAGCCGAACACGAAGTAGCTCAGTCCCGACGGGTACCACGGCAGCAGGGCCAGGCACAGCGCGACCATCCCCGCGGCGTACCACCGCACCCGCGCCTCGGGCGCCAGCAGGGTGCCGGCGAACAGGGCCACGAACACCGGGTAGGACAGCGCGGTCAGCAGCGCCCAGCGCAGGTCGTAGCCGTGCGGGGAGAACATCGGGACGATGAACACCCACACCGACCACAGCAGGTGGATGGCGTCGGCCCACGGCGGCCGCCCATGCCGCCGGCTGGCGGCGAGCCGGGAATCGGGCGCCGGCGAGAACCGGCGCAGGAGGGTCGGACGGTGCACCTGCGGCCCTGGATCGGTGGCGGGAGCGCCTGCGCGGATCATGTCACGGCCCGTCGCCCGCGGGCGGCGGCCGGCGCAGTTCGACGCCGTCGATGCGGAACGCGAACGCGCCCTCGGGCAGGCCCGCGGTGAAGGCAATGCCGCGCAGCCGCGCGGGGTCGGCGCCCGCGAACGCGGACAGCGGCAGCCGCACCTCGCGCCACTCCGGTCCGGCGACGAACGGCTGCATGCTCGGCATGGCCTGTTCGGACGCGCCGGAGAACAGCATCACCTGGTAGGTGCGCCCGTCGCCGCGCGCCTGGAACACCAGCTCGCTGCGCGCGGAGAGATCGACCGCCTGCATCGGCTGCGAGGCGGGGAAGAAGATCGCGCCCGCCCACGGGAAGGCGAAGCCCGGCGCGATCTCGCCGGCCACCGCCAGCGCGCCGCGCGAGCCCGCCGCGCCGCCCTCGGCCAGCGCGAGCCGCGCGTCCGAGCCGCCGCCGGCCATGCGGTCGCTGGTCGCCTGCCAGCCGCCGAAGGCGGCCTCGATCGTCCCGCCGTCGAAGTCGGCGATCCGCGTCGCCTGCGGTGCGGCGCCCGCGGTCTCCGCGGGCGGCGGATCGCGCTCCACGCGGCGGCCGTTCTTCCACACGCCGCGGATCGCACGGGTGGCGGCGATGTCGGCCAGCGGGTCGCCCTCGACCAGCACCAGGTCCGCGCGCAGGCCCGGTGCGATGCGGCCGCGGTCGCGCAGGCCGAAGCGTGCGGCCGGCCGCGAGGTCGCCGCGGCCAGCGCCTCGCGCGGGCTCAGGCCGGCGCGCACCAGCAGCGCCAGCTCGCCGTGCAGGCTGGCGCCGTGCGCGGTGCCGGGGTTGGGCGCATCGGTGCCGGCCAGGATCGGCACCCCGGCCGCATGCAGCCGGCGCACGCTCTCCAGCGCATCGCGCAGCCGCTGCGGGCGCGGCTGCCGCGCCATCGTCGCCTCCAGCGAGGCGCGCTGGCCCGGGCTCAGCAGCGGCGACAGCGCCGGGTCGGCGGCCAGCCGGCGGCCGCCGTCGTCGCCGGCGACGGAGGCGATCACCGACAGCGTCGGCACCACGAACGCGCCGCGCTCAGCGGCTGCGGCCACGAAGGCCTCGTCGGCGACGGCGTCGTCGAACACGTGCACGAAGCCGTCGACGCCGGCGGCCAGCGCCTCGCGCGCGCTGTCCGCGGTGGACACGTGCGCCAGCGCGAGCCTGCCGTGCGCATGCGCGGCCGCGGCCACCTCGCGCACCTGCGCCGGCGACAGCGTGGGCAGCCGCTGTCCGGCACCGTAGCCGCTCAGGTCCTCGACGATCAGCTTGACGAAGTCGGCGCCCTCGGCGACGCGCTCGGCGACGAAGGCCGGGATGTCGGTGCCGGCATCGACGGTCGGCACCGGGAAGCCGTACTGGGTGCCGTGCCCGTCCGGCGCGGTGACCGCGTAGCCGGCCGCCCACAGGTCGGCCTGCGCGGTCGGCGCGAGCGACTCGCGCTGCGCGCGCAGCGCCGGCAGGCGGTCGGCCATGCCGTGCATGTCGAGCGCGGTCGTCGTGCCGAAGCGCAGCGCGTCGGCCTGCGCGTCGCCCCAGGCGTGCACGTGCGCATCGATCAGGCCGGGCAGCAGCGTGCCGCCGGCGCCGTCGATCGTCTCCATCCCCCCGGGCACCGGTACGTCGGCGCCGGCCGCCTCGATCCGTCCGTCGCGGACCAGCACGGTGCCGCGCTCGACCACGCCCTCGCCGTCGAAGATGCGCACGTCGCGGATCGCGAACGACGAGGCGCCGGTCGCGGGCGCGGCGGACGCAGGCGCATCGCCCTCCGTCGCCGCCGGCCGCATCGCCACCGCCAGACCCAGCACCGCCACCAGCACCGCCGCCGCCACCGCCTCCGGCCAGCGGCCGAAGCCCCGCATCCCGCTCGTCATGCGCATGTCCCCCGTCGTCTGCACTCGCCTGCCCTCGTCCGCGCCCGTCATCGCTCACCCCACCCGCGCCAGCCGGCGCATCGCCAGCACGAAGCAGCACACCGCCACCGCGGCCAGCACCAGCAGGTGCAGCCAGAGGGCGCGCACCGGCGCGTAATCGATGGCGCCCAGCGCCAGCTGCGCCAGGTGCCAGGCCGGCCACAGCGGCGCGATGCGCTCCAGCGCGCCCGGCAGCATCGACAGCGGCAGCCACAGCCCGGACAGGAAGGCCATCGGCAGGAACAGCAGGTTGACGATCGCCGGCGCCGCGTTGGCGCTGCACACCGCGCCCAGGTACAGGCCGATCGCGCAGAACGGCAACGCGCCCAGCACCTGCACCGCGGCCAGCAGCAGCCATTGCGAGGCCGCCAGCCGCACCCCGCCGAAGGCGGACGCCAGCAGCCCCAGCAGCAGCGCGATCGCCGCGGCGAACAGCATCGCCATCAGCATGCGCGCCAGCAGCCAGCCGGCCGGCGACGCCGGCAGCGCGCGCCGCAGGGCCAGGAAGCCGCGTTCGCGGTCGATCGCCACGGTCACCCCGAAGCCGAACAGCGACGCGGCCATGGTGCCGAACACGCCGTAGGTGGCGAGCAGGTAGCGCGCGCCGCTGCCGTCGCCGCGGCTGCCCAGCAGCAGGCCGAACATCGCGTAGAAGGCCACCGGGAACAGCAGCGTCGGCAGCACGTACATCGGCTCGCGCCACAGCCGCAGGCCCTCGCAGCGGACCTCCATCGCGAAGGCGTGCAGGCGCCGCGCCGGCGTGCGCCTCGGCATCGTCGCGGCGCTCATGCCGCTTCCTCCCGCACCGCGCCGGCGTCCTGCCCCGTCATCGCCGCGAAGGCCTCGGCCAGGCCGGCGCGGGTCACTTCCAGCTCGGCCAGCGCGGGATCGGCGTCGAGCAGCCGCCGCACCAGCGCCTCGGCGTCGTCGCAGGCGGCCACCAGCCGGCCGCCCTCGCGCACGGCCCGGCGCACGCCGGGCCAGCCGGCCACCGTCTCCGGCGCCAGCGCGCAGCGGCAGGCCACCCGCCGCTGCGAGACCTGGCCGCGGACCGCGGCGAGCTCGCCGGCGGCGATCACCCGGCCGCGGTCGAGGACGACGACGCGGTCGGCCAGCGCCTCCGCCTCTTCCAGGTAGTGCGTGGTGAGCAGCACCGCCGCGCCGCCGTCCACCAGTTCGCGGATCGCCCGCCACACCTGGGCGCGCGCACCGGCGTCGAGGCCGGTGGTGGGTTCGTCCAGGAACAGCAGCCGCGGCCGGCCGCACAGCGCCAGTGCGAACTGCACGCGGCGCTGCTGGCCGCCCGACAGCCGCCCGTAGCGACGCCCCAGCAGGCCGTCGAGCCCGGCCAGGGCGATGCAGTCGGCCACGCTGCGCGGCGCCGGGTAGTAGCTGCGCACCAGCTGCAGCAGCTCGCCCGCGGTCAGCCGTTCCGGCAGCTGCGCCTGCTGCAGCATCACCCCGGTGCGCTCGCGCACGGACTGCGCCTGCGGCGGCTGCCCGAACAGCGCCACCTCGCCGGCGTCGGCCGGCTGCAGGCCCAGCAGCACCTCGATCGCGGTGCTCTTGCCGGCGCCGTTGACGCCGAGCAGCGCGGTCAGCCGGCCGGGCGGCAGGTCGAGGTCGACGCCGTCCAGCGCCTGCACCGCGCCGCGGCGGCGGCGCACGCCGCGCAGCCGGGCCAGGGGCGCGGGGGCGGACGGGACGGGGCAGGCGGTCGCGGACATGGGGGCGCTCGGCGGGGACTGCCCGCAGTCTCCGCGCCGCGCCCGCGCGGCGGCAGTCGCCGGCGTCAGCGATCGCGCATGACAGCCGTCATGCTCCGCGCCCAGGGGACGCCCGGCGGAAGTGCGCCTCGATCTGCTCCAGCGACTTGCCCTTGGTCTCCGGCAGCAGGAACGCCGCCACCAGGAAGTAGACCAGCGTGCAGCCGGCCCAGAAGAAGAACATGCTGGCGTAGCCGTGGCGGCCCACCATGGGCAGGAACATCGCCGCGATCGCGGTGGAGACGAACTGGTTGATCAGCAGCGCGATGCTCATGCCGTTGGCGCGGATGCGCGTGGGCATCAGCTCCGACAGCGCCAGCCAGACGCAGACGCCCGGCCCGACCGCGAAGAACGCGACGAACAGCAGGATGCACCCCGCCACGGCCCAGCCGTAGGCGCGCGACGGCACCTCGCCCAGGCTGGCGCGCTCGAGGACCAGGGGCGCGCCGGCCGCGCTCGCCGGGTCCGGGAACGGGTTCAGGCCCAGGCCGCGGAAGAAGGCGCCGATCACGCTGTCGGCGCGCACGCTGTCCTCGCGGCGGATCGACAGCACCGTCGCGCCCGGCGCGTCGCTGCGCAGCGCGCGCACGTCGCGGAACTCTCCGTAGCCATAGGCGATGGTCAGCTGCTGCGGCTGTGCGCCGGGTTCGACGCCCAGGCGCCGCCATGCCGCCGCGTCCAGCGTCAGCGACAGCGCATCGCCCTGCACCGCCGCCTGCAGCTCCGCGCGCGCGTCGCGCTGGCCGCGCTCGGCCTGCAGGAACAGCAGCGCCGCGGCCAGCAGCGACAGCACGATGCCGCCGCTGCCCACCATCAGCAGGAACTTGCGACCCTTGCGGTCCACCAGCACCAGCGCCACCACCGTCATCGCGACGTTGAGCAGCTTGATGGCCACGTCGGCCCCGTTCGCCGCCGCGCCGGGCAGGCCGGCCTGGTTGAGGATGTTCACCGCGTAGGCGAGGACCGAATTGATGCCGGTGGCCTGGGTGCAGGCGAGGATCACGCACGCCAGCAGGAACGGCCAGACGTAGCGCCGGCTCAGCAGGCGGTCGCGCGCCCCGGCGCGGCCGGCGGGGTCGACTGCCGGCGCCAGCATCCGCGCAAGCGTCGCCAGCGCCTCGTCCTCCGGCATCGTCCTGCGCAGGGCGGCGCGGGCGCGGTCCACGCGGCCGCGCCGCACCAGCCAGCGCGGCGACTCGCCGAGCAGCAGCACGCCGGCACTGAAGACCAGGCCGGGCAGCAGGCAGCTCCAGAAGATCGTGCGCCAGGCGCGGTCCTTGGCGGCGAACAGGATCGCCTGCTGCTCCGCCGCAGGCAGGCCGCTCGCCTCGGCCGCGGTGGCGTCCACCGCATGCGCGTGGTAGAGGCCGATCACCGCCGCCAGCACCAGCCCGATCGTCAGCAGCAGCTGGAACATCGCGGTGCCGCGCCCGCGCCGCTGCGGCGGCAGCACCTCGGCCAGGTACAGCGGCACCACCACGCCGATCAGGCCGCCGCTCACGCCCTGCAGCAGGCGCCCGGTCAGCAGCGGCGCGTAGCCGGAGGCCAGCGCGATCATCGGGATGCTGAGCGCGAACAGCACGCCGGCCAGGAACAGCGTGGCGCGCCGGCCGATCGACTCGGCGATCGCGCCGGCGAACAGCGAGGACAGCACGCTGCCCAGCAGCACCGCCGCGACCACGAAGCCGAGCTGCTGGCGGGTCAGGTGCCAGTCCGCCACCGCGGTGGCTTCCAGGTACGGCAGCGCGCCGGCGATGATGCCGATGTCGATGCCGTAGAGCAGCCCGCCCAGGCCGGCGATGAACAGCACGTAGCGGGCGTGCCAGACGTGTGCGGCGCGCGCGGCCGGCGACGCGGCGGCGATCCCGCTCACCGGGACGATCCTGCGGCGATCGGCGGCGGCGCGGGCGTGGCGGCGGGCGCCGCCGCGGCCACCTCCTCGCCTTCCACGAACACCCGGCGCACCCGCAGGTCGGCGTCCAGCACCACCACGTCCGCCCAGGCGCCGGGTTGCAGACGCCCGCGGTCGGCCAGGCCGAGGTAGTCGGCCGGGTAGCGCGACACGCGATCCGAGGCGTCGCGCAGGTCCAGCCCCAGCGAGACCAGGTTGCGCAGCGCCTGGTCCATGGTCAGCACGCTGCCGGCCAGCGAGCTGCCGTCGGCCAGGCGCACGCAGCCCAGGCACTTGTGCACGCGCTGCGCGCCCAGCGCGTACTCGCCGTCGGGCATGCCGGTGGCCGAGGTTGCGTCGGTGACGCAGTACAGCCGCGGGATCGCGCGCAGCGCGGCGCGGACGACGCCCGGGTGCACGTGCTGCAGGTCGGGGATCAGCTCGGCGTACTCGGCGTGGGCGAGCGCCGCCGCGGCGATCCCGGGCCGCCGGTGGTCGGTCCCGCTCATGCCGTTGAACAGGTGGGTGAAGCCCGAGGCGCCGGCGCGCAGCGCGGCGACGCCGTGCTCGTAGTCGCCGGCGCTGTGCCCGAGCTGGACGCGGATGCCCATGGCCTCCAGTGGCGGGATCAGCGCCGTGTGGCGGCCGACCTCCGGCGCCAGCGTCAGCACCTTGATGGGCGCGATGGCGTGCAGTCGCCGCACCTGCGCCAGCGTGGCCTCGACCGCCAGCGGCGGCTGCGCGCCCAGCCGCTCCATGCTGATGTAGGGACCTTCCAGGTGCACGCCGAGCACGCGCGCCGCCCCGGGGGCGCGCTCGCCGATCGCGGACGCCAGGCCGTGCAGCGCGCGCTCGATGTCGGATTCCGGCGCGGTCATGGTGGTGCCGAGCAGGGCCGTGGTGCCGTGGCGCGCGTGCGCCCGCGCGACCCGGCGGGCGGCATCGCCGCCTTCCATGATGTCCACGCCGTAGCCGCCGTGGACGTGCAGGTCGACGAAGCCGGGCAGGATCAGCGGCGCGGCGTCGTCCGCCGCTCCGGGCGCGGCGGTGTCGCGGACCGCGCGCACGCGCCGGTCGAACGCCAGCGTGCCCCGCACCCAGCCGCCGGCGGACAGGATCCGGCCTTCGAGGATGCGGGGCGCGGTCAACGCAGCGGCTCGGCGACGATCACTTCGACGCCCAGCCGCTCCAGGCCCTCGCGGTACTCGGCGCCGATGCCGTCGTCGGTGATCACGGTGTGGATCTGGTCGAGGCGCGCGATGCGGTGCAGGCTCACGCAGCCGAACTTGGACGCATCGGTCAGCACCACGATGCGGCGCGCGCGCTCGACCATGCGGTGGTTGAGGCGCGCCTCGGCCTCGTCGTGGGTGGTCAGGCCGAACTGCAGGTCCAGCCCGTCCACGCCCAGGAACAGGGTGTCGAAGCTGTACGAGGCCAGGCTGGCTTCCGCCTGACTGCCCTGCAGCGACAGCGACTGCTTGCGCAGCATGCCGCCGGCCAGCAGCACGTCGATGCCGTCGGCGTTGGCCAGTTCCCAGGCGATGTTCAGGCCGTTGGTCATCACCGTCACGTCGCGGCGCAGCCGCAGGTGGCGCGCGAGCATCATGGTGGTGCTGCCCGAATCGATGATGATGTTCTCGCCCGGCTTCACCAGCTGCGCCGCGCGCGCGCCGATCAGCTCCTTCAGCGGCAGGTTCAGCGCATCCTTCTCGTGGATGCCCTGCTCCTGCGGCGGCGTGCGCACCAGGGTGGCGCCGCCGTGGGTGCGGGTGGCCAGGCCCTGCGACTCGATGTGGTTGAGGTCGGCGCGGATGGTGACCGAGGAGACCTCGAAGTCCTCCGCCAGCTCGCTCACCTGCACGCTGCCGTGCTGGATCAGGCGCTGGAGGATCTGCTGGCGGCGGTGTCGGGTATTGCGCATGTCGGGCTGCCTGGATGCGTCGGATGCCGACGAGCTTAGTGCGGCGCGGCGGGCGCCGCGTCCCCGCCGCGGCCGGTGGCGGCGGCGTTGCGCGCGCAGGCGCGCGCGTACTCGGACAGGCGCAGCGCGATGCGGTGGCGGACCAGCGCCAGCGGATCGGCCGGCAGCCGCCCGGCCTGCACCTCGCGCTGCTGCTCGGGCAGGAACTGGCTGAGCAGCGACGGCGGCGGCGGGTGCCGGCGCAGGTTGGCGACCAGGCGCTCGACCGCCGCCTTCACCTCCGGCTCGCCCCAGTAGTAGCGGCAGCGGTCGCTGAGCGCGTAGCGGCGCAGCAGGCGCAGCGCGTGCGCATCGCCGGCGTAGTGGCGCTGCCAGTGCCTGGGCTTGTCGACCATGCAGCGGTCCAGCACGTCGGGCAGGCGCGAGCGCGCCTCGCCCTCGGGCAGCAGCTCGTCCTCGATCGCGGCCAGCGCGAACAGCGCCTCGCGGTAGGCGAAGGTGGCCGCGGGGCCGACCTTGAGGATCGCGTAGTGGTCGCGCACCAGCGCGTGCAGCGCGGCCTCGGTCTGGTAGTCGGTGGAATGCGCCTCGAACACGATGCGCGGTTGCGCGGCCACGAAGTCCGACAGCGCGGCGGCCGCGGCCGGATCGTAGGCGTGCACGCCGGTGTGGTCGAAATCCACGCCCGGCTGCACCACCAGCGCGATCACCCGCTCCCAGGCCGGCGCCAGCCCCGGCGCGGCGAACGCCTGCCGGTGGATCTCCAGCGTGCGCGCGGCGGCGGCGGGCGCGGTGACGGCCAGGCCGCCCTCGAGCGAGGTCTCGCCGCCGGGCACCGGGACCTCGGTGCCGATGACGTAGACCGGCGGCGGCAGGCCGGCGGCGGCCGCGGCCCGCTCGGCGACCGCGGCCAGTTCCGCGGAACGCGCGGCGACCAGCTCGTCCGGCAGCGGATCGGGATCGCCCGCGCAGGCCATGCTGCAGTCCAGGTGGATCTTGTGGAAGCCGGCCGCGGCGTAGGCCGCGACCAGGTCGCGCGCGTGCGCCATGGCCTCCCCGGCCGGCAGCGCCTGCCACGCGTTGGGGCCCAGGTGGTCGCCACCCAGGACCAGGCGCTCGGCGGGAAAGCCGTGGTCGCGCGCCAGCGCCTCGACCCAGGCGCGGAAGCCGGCCGGGTCCATGCCGGTGTAGCCGCCGAACTGGTCGACCTGGTTGGAGGTGGCCTCGATCAGCAGCGGGGTGCCGTAGCGCTGCGCGACGTCCATCGCCGCCAGCAGCACCTGCTCGTTGCTGGAGCAGACGCTGTAGAGGCCGACGCGCTCCCCGCTGCGATGGGTGGCGATCAGGGACTGGACGAGGGACACGGCGCGGGCTCCGGGGGGAAGGGGACGGTCACGACGGCGCGTGCAGGCGCGACAGCAGCGCGGCGCCGCGCGCCCCGCCGGCGTCGCCGAAGCGCGGCGGCACGATCGGCGGCACGCGGACGCCCGCGAACAGGAACGGGGCGATGGCGCCGGGCAGGTCGCGGTAGAGCCGCCGCGTCTTCGACAGCCCGCCGCCCAGCACGATCACGTGCGGGTCCATCGCCATGATCAGCGCCGCCAGCGTGTGGCCGAGGAACTCGCGGTGGACGCCGAGCGCGGCCTCGGAGACGGCGTCGCCCGCCTCGGCGCGCGCGACGATCTCCGGCGCCGCTGCGCCGTCGCCGCCGGCGTGGCGATGGATGAGCGACAGGCCGCCGCCGGAGACGTAGCGCTCCACGCAGCCGCGCAGGCCGCAGGGGCAGTCCAGCAGCGGCAGCCCGTGGCGGGCCAGCAGCTCGGCCGGCACGCTCCAGTGCCCCCATTCGCCGGCGATGCCGTTGTGGCCGGCCACCAGGCGGCCGCCGAGGCAGTAGCCGCCGCCGACGCCGGTGCCGAGGATGGCGCCGAACATGCTGGGGTAGCCGTCGGCGGCGCCACCGTTGGCCTCCGACAGCGCGAAGCACTGCAGATCGTTGCCGAAGCGCAGCGTTCGCCCCAGCCGCCGCCGCAGGTCCTCGCGCACCGTGCGGCCGGTCAGCGCGGGCACGTTGGCGCTGAGCTGGCGCCCGCCGTCATGCTCGACCACGCCCGGCAGCCCGATGCCGACGGCCTCGGCGGCCCGCCCGAGCGCCGCATCGGCACCGCGCACCAGCGCCTCGACGGCGTCGAGGAACGCGGGATAGTCCTGCGCCGGCGTCTCCACCCGCTGGCGATGGCGCTCGGCCATGGCGCCGTCGAACGCGACCAGCTCGATCTTGCTGCCGCCGACGTCGATGCCGTAGCAGGCCTGCATGCGCCCTCGCCTCAGCGCCCCGGATGCAGGGTGACGCCCTGCACGACCCGGTTGACGGTGCCGTCCGGGAACGGATCGTCCGGGCTCAAGCCGAGCGCCGCGGAGCGGCGCAGGGCGTAGCGCTGCGCCAGCGTCAGCCACACGGGCGCGAGCCACGGGTCCGGCAGCGCGGGGACGGCGAGCGCGAAGTCGTCCTCGCCGTCGTCCCGCCGCGGGCCCACCGACAGCACGCGGCCGGCCACGCCCTCGCGCCGCAGTTCGTCCAGCAGGTCGCGCTCGTACAGGCGCGCCAGCGGGTCGGCGCTGCGCAGTACCACCACCAGCGCGTCCCCGTTCAAGGTCGACTTGGGGCCGTGGCGGAAGCCCAGCGGGGTGTCGGCCAGCGCGATCACGCGGCCGGCGCTCAGTTCCAGCAGCTTGAGCGCGGACTCGCGCGCCAGCGCCTCCAGCGGCCCACTGCCGAGGTAGACCACGCGCGAGTACGCGTCGCCGGCCGCCAGCGCGGCGATGCCGTCGTCCCACTCGGCCAGCGCGCGCCGGCCGCACTCGGCCACCTGGCGCAGGCGCGCCAGCCGCTGCGGCCACGGCTGGCGGTCGAACGCCGCCAGCGCGGCCAGCTGCATGCAGGTCAGGCTGCTGGTCATGGCGAAGCCGCGGTCGCAACTGGCCGGCGGCATCAGCAGGGTCAGGGTGTCGTCCCGGCCGGCGCCGCGCCGCGCCAGCGCGCCGTCCGGGTTGCAGGTGATGTCGAGGAAGCGCGGGACCGCCACCCGCTCGCGCACCAGGTCCACCGCGGCCACGCTTTCCGGGCTCGACCCGCTGCGGCCGAACGACACCAGCAGGGTGGGACGCTCGCGCTGCAGGTAGAGCGCGGGGTGCGTCAGCAGGCGGGTGGTGTGGAGCGCGCGCACGTCGGCCGGCCACTGCGCCTGGACCGCATCGGCCACCAGTTCGGCGAGGAAGCCCGAACTGCCCGCCCCCGCGAACAGCACCCGGTGGTCGGGCCGCGCCAGCCAGTCGCCGAGGAAGCCGTCGATCTGCGCGCGCGCGCCGTCCAGCGCATCGGCCAGGGCGCTCCAGAGCGCCGGCTGCTGCGCGATCTCTTCGGCGGTGTGGTGGCCGCCCGGCGGCGGCGCGAGGGGCGCGGGGTTGCGCAGGGAGGCGTCCATTCGGGAGTTCCGGTTGCGTCGGCGCACGATGCGCGCGAACTTGCGAAAAGTCAAATATCGAAACACAAATCGAAAGATACCAACCGAAACAGCTTCGAAGCGCATAAATCGAAAGAAATGGCCATGGCGCGGTTTCGTTCGCGAATTCACCCTTTTTCTAAGCGATCTCTGCGACTTCCGCCGCCCTGTACGAAATATGCAGCCGACCAGACCTTTCTTTTCTACATGAAATATCCTTCTAATTTCTTTCCAATCCGTTGACTTTCTTCGACAGCCGGCCCTAGAGTCGGTCGCACCGGTCTCCAGACCGATCCGATGAAGGGCGGGGGCGCTTCGGACATGCGATTCGGACAGCACCATTGGCGATCCGCCGTGCTGGCGTGCCTGTGCCTCGCCGGCTCGCCGGCCGCCCTGGCCGAGCCCGCCGGCGACCTCGTCGGCATCGTCGCCGACGCCTCGCCCGACGGCACGCCCGGCTGGGAGCTGCGCACCGACCGCGGCCTGCGCATGCGCGTGGACCTGCTGCGCGCCGACACCCTGCGCGTGCGCGCGGGCCGCGACGGCGAACTGAGCCCGCCCGGCGACCAGGCCGCGCCGATCGTGCTGCCGCAGCCGGCCGAGGCGCCGGCATTCGCCTACGAGGAGGACGCGGACGAGGTGCGCATCCGCACCGAGGCGCTGGAGCTGCGCATCGCGCGCCGGCCGCTGCGGCTGGCGCTGGCGCGCATTGAGGACGGCACGGCGCATCCCCTGTGGCAGGAGCGCCAGCCGCTGGACCTGGACGATGGGCAGAGCGTGCAGGTGCTGTCCAGCGACGCCGACGAGCGCTTCTTCGGCGGCGGGCAGCAGAACGGCCGCTTCGAGTTCAAGGGCCGCGAGCTGGAGATCTCCTATTCCGGCGGCTGGGAGGAAGGCGACCGCCCCAGCCCGGCGCCGATGCTGCTCAGCTCCCGCGGCTGGGGCATGCTGCGCAACACCTGGCGCGACGGCGTCTACGACCTGCGCCAGGCCGACCAGGCGACGCTGCTGCACCGGGAAGACCGCTTCGACGCCTACTACTTCGTCGGCCCGGGCCTGCACGCGCTGCTCGACCGCTACACCGCGCTCACCGGGCGCGCCGGCCTGCTGCCGCGCTGGGCGCTCTCCTACGGCGACGCCGACTGCTACAACGACGGCGACAACGCCGCCAAGCCGGGCACCGTGCCGGAGGGCTGGAGCGACGGCCCCACCGGCACCACCCTCGACGTGGTCGACAGCGTCGCCCGCCGCTACCGCGAGCACGACATGCCGGGCGGCTGGATCCTGCCCAACGACGGCTACGGCTGCGGCTACGAGGACCTGCCCGAGGTGGTGGCGGGGCTGGCGGCGCTCGGCTTCCGCACCGGGCTGTGGACCGAGGACGGCGTCGACCAGATCGCGTGGGAGGTCGGCACCGCCGGCAGCCGCGCGCAGAAGCTCGACGTGGCCTGGACCGGCAAGGGCTACCAGTTCGCGATGGACGCCAACAAGTCCGCGTTCGACGGCATCCTCGACAACTCGGACGCGCGCCCGTTCCTGTGGACGGTGATGGGCTGGGCCGGCATCCAGCGCTACGCCGTGGCCTGGACCGGCGACCAGAGCGCGAGCTGGGACTACATCCGCTGGCACGTCCCCACCCTGATCGGCTCGGGCCTGTCGGGCATCGCGTACGCCACCGGCGACGTCGACGCCATCTTCGGCGGCAGCGCCGAGACCTACACCCGCGACCTGCAGTGGAAGAGCTTCACCCCGGTGCTGATGGGCATGTCCGGCTGGTCGGCGAGCGCGCGCAAGCACCCGTGGGCGTTCGACGAGCCCTACCGCGGCATCAACCGCGCCACCCTCAAGCTCAAGATGCGCCTGACGCCGTACATGTACGGCCTGGCGCGCGAGGCCGCGCGCAGCGGCGCGCCGATCGTGCGCGGGCTGATGTGGGACCACCCGCAGGACCCGCACGCCTGGACCGAGGCCTACAAGGACCAGTTCCTGCTCGGCCGCGAACTGCTGGTGGCGCCGGTCTACCGCAGCCAGGCCGCCAGCCGCGGCTGGCGCCGCGACATCCATCTGCCCGCGGGCTTGTGGATCGACTACTGGGACGGCCGCCGGGTGCTGGCCGGCGCGCAGGGCCGCCGCATCGACCGCCGGGTGGACCTGGCCACGCTGCCGGTGTTCGTGCGCGCCGGCGCGATCCTGCCGATGTACCCGGCGATGCTGTTCGACGGCGAGAAGCCGCTGGACGAGCTGACCCTCGACCTGTACCCGCAGGGCGCGTCGCGCTACGTGCTGTACGAGGACGACGGCGAGACCCGCCGGCATGCCGAGGGCGAGTACGCCGAGCAGGCCGTCGAGATGGAAGCGCCCGCGGAAGGCAGCGGCGACGTCGTGGTGCGCATCGGCGCGGTCTCGGGCCATTACCGGGGCCAGTTGCCGCAGCGCCGCTACGCCCTGCGGGTGCTCGCCCGCACGCCCCCGGACGCGGTGGAACTGGACGGCCGCGCGCTGCCCGAGCTGCCGGGCCGCGCCGCCTTCGACGCCGGCGCGGAAGGCTGGTACTTCGACCCGGCCGAGCGCCTGGGCACCCTGCACGCGCGCAGCGGCGAGATCGACATCCGCCGCCCGCTCGCGTTCCGCCTGGGCTTCGCCGCCGCCGCGGGCGCACCCGACGACGCCTTCCCCGACGCGCCGGCGCTGGGCCGGGCGCTGCCGCCCGACGGCGTGATGGTGGTCGCCCGCCCCGCCGAGGAACCCGGCCACGCACTGGAGAACGCGTTCGACGACGACCCCGCCACCTGGTTCCGCAGCGTGCGCAACCAGGCGGTGCGCACCGGCGCGCACGAGTGGACCCTGGGCTTCGGCGAGCGCCGCCTGATCGACGGCATCGAGCTGGCGCCACGCAGCGATGCGCACTGGAAGCAGGGCCAGATCCGCGACTACGAGGTGTACCTGGCCGACAGCAACGGCGAATGGGGCGAGCCGGTCGCCAGCGGCCGCCTGCGTTTGCAGGAAGGCCCGCAGACCATCGCGTTCGCGCCGCGCGCCGGCCGCCTGCTGCGCTTCCGCGCGCTGAGCGTGCACGACCCGCGCGGCGGCGACGGCGACGACGCGGCGCCCGAGGACGGCGCGCCGCGCGCCTACGATGCGCTGCAGCCGCGCGACGTGCGCCCGATCGCCCTGTCCACCTTCCACGTGCTGGAGCACCGGCCGCCCGAGCGCGCGCCGCTGCAGCGCGACCTGTCCGCACTGGACCTGCCGCCCGCGCTGCAGGCCACGGTGGCCCGCGACCGCGCCCGCGGCGGCGGCGAGATGCGCATGAACGGCCTGCACTTCCGCCGCGGGCTCGGGATGGGCGCGGACGGCCGCATCGACCTGCGGCTCGAGGGCGGCTGGCGGCTGCTGCGCGCCGACCTGGGCATCGACGACGGCTGCAGGGCCGCCGGCGGGCTGCGGTTCCAGGTCTGGGGCGACGGCCGCCTGCTGTACGACAGCGGCCTGGTCCGCGCGCCCGCCGTGGTCAAGCCCGAGATCGACGTCCGCGGCCTGGCGCGCCTGAGCCTGCGCACGCTGGGTGCGCAGGGCGCCGATCCCGATGCGGTCTGCGGCAACTGGGCCAACGCGGTCCTGGTCGGGCAGGAGGGCGACGCCGCGACCGTCGTCGCGCCATGAGCCGATCCCGCTTCCTTCCCGCTGCGACGCCCGCGGCCCGCGTGCCGCGGGCGCGCACCGCCGCCTGCCGACCACTCACCGCCCGCGGCGCCCCCTGCGCCGCGAAACCCGAGGAGCCACCGATGTTGCCCGCCCGCTGCCGCCACCGCCGCATCATGTCCGCCAAGTCCCTGTCGATCGCCCTCGCCGCCGCGCTGGCCGCGACCGCTTCGGCCCACGCGCAGACCGCCGACGCCGAACCTGAGGCGGCCGATACCGGCGACCCCGGCAAGACCACCGAGCTGGCCCGCATCCAGGTGACGGGATCCAACATCAAGCGCACCGACGTGGAGACCTCGTCGCCGCTGCAGATCGTCAGCAGGCAGGACATCGAGAACATGGGCGCCCGGACCCTGCTGCAGGTGCTCGACAACCTGCCGGCCGCGCGCCCGGCGCAGCAGGACTACAAGTCGCTGTTCACCGGCTCCGACGGCGCTTCGCAGGCCAACCTGCGCGGCCTCGGCGCGCAGGGCACGCTGGTGCTGCTGAACGGCCGGCGCCTGTCGTACTACGGCGCCCCCGCCGGCTTCCAGACCCAGTTCGTCAACATCGACTCGATCCCCGCCGCCGCGGTCGAGCGGATGGAGGTGCTGACCGACGGCGCCTCGGCCGTGTACGGCACCGACGCGGTCGCCGGCGTGATCAACGTCATCACCAGGCGCGAGTACCAGGGCGCCGAGTTCAGCGTCACCACCGACCGCTCGTCGCGCATCGATTCCTACGGCGAGCACCAGGCCAGCTTCACCGGCGGCTTCGGCGACCTGGACGAGGACCGCTACAACGTCTACGGCTCGGTCAACCTGTACCGGCGCGACGCGATCCCGCTGAGCGACTGGTACGACAAGCGCCCCGCCCAGTACTACGTCAACAACCCCAGCTACGTCGACAACCTGCGCCTGGGCACCGGCAGCGCGCCGGGGGTGTTCAACCCGGGCTCCTACTTCGCGTTCGATCCGGTCACCGACGCGCGCGTCCAGGAAGCCGCGCCGGGTTGCCGCAACGCGATCACCGAGGCGGCCGGCACCCGCTGCATCTGGCAGACCTGGATGAACAACGAGGTCGACGCGGGCGCGGAGTCCGAGCGCATCACCGCCTACGTCAACGCCCACTTCCTGATCGGCGAGACCACCGAGGCCTTCGCCGAGGCGACCTATACCGACATCGACCTGCGCGCCAACGGCGGCACCCCGCGCGCCTTCGCCACCACCACCGGCAACCCGACCAGCTGGTTCTCGCGCAACACCGGCACGAACGTCAACCAGTTCTTCTACCCCTACCTGGGGCCGAACAACGTCTACAACCACGCCAGCCCGGAGCTGAAGGCGCTGATGGGCGGCGTGGTCGGCCTGCAGTACCTCATGCAGGACGTCGGCGACGGCCACTTCGGCCAGCGCAACACCGACAAGAGCTACCGCGCGCTGGCGGGCCTGCGCGGCCTCGCCGGCGACTGGAGCTGGGAGACCGCCTTCGCGACCGCCGGCACCCACTCGGTCACCTACCAGACCACCAACGTCAACCTGGAAGGCTTCGAGCGCGCGTTCGGCCCGTACACCGTCGACCCGGGCACGGGCCGCGTGATCATCTCCGACAACCCGGCGTACAGGTTCGGCGAGATCAGCGAAGCCAACGCGGCGCTGCTGCGCGAGGCATACCCGACCTTCGACATCCACTCGTGGACCCGGCTGCACACCCTGGACGGCAGGATCGAAGGCCCGATCCACACCCTGCCGGCCGGCGAGGTGCGCGCGGCGTTCGGCTTCAACGCCAGCCGCGAGACCTTCCACACGCCGGGCAACGAGGATGCGGCCAACGGCCTGATCACCCAGCAGGGCGGCTCCTGGTTCGACGGCGCGCGCAACACCTACGCGCTGTTCGCCGAGGCCGTCGCTCCGATCACCGCGAAGCTGGAGCTCGACGCCGCGCTGCGCGTGGACAAGTACGAGAACTTCGACGCCAACATCGCGCCGAAGATCGGCCTCAAGTACCAGGCGTTGCCGCAACTGATGCTGCGCGGCACCTACTCCGAAGGATTCCGCGCCCCGAGCCTGGCCGAGGCCGGCACCGGCGGCGTGTTCGCCCAGCTCGGCGGCTACCGCGACGACGTCCGCTGCAACGAGACCAACGCCATCGCCGACCTGCTGCTGCAATCGGGCCGGCCTGGCGACGTCGACCTGGGCCGGACGCTGCTCAACAGCGACTGCAGCCGCACCGTGGCGCGCAGGACCGAGCCGAACCAGGACCTGGAGCCGGAGAAGGCCAGGATCGCCACCCTGGGCGTCGTGCTGGAGCCGGCCGACTGGCTGTCGGTCTCGGCCGACTACTGGTTCATCTACCGCCGCAACGAGATCGCCGCGCCGAACTACAGCAACGAGGAGGACATCGCGTCGATGACGCGCTCCCCGATCACCGACACCGACCTCGCCAACCTGGCCGCGCTGGCGGCGATGTGCGCCGACCCGGCCAGCGGCGTGACCTGCCCGGGCACGCTGCCGACCTACAGCGTGGGCAACGTGTCCAGCGTGGTCGGCCAGTACAGGAACCGCGGGCGCACGCTCGTCGACGGCTTCGACGTCGACCTGCGCAGCCGTTTCCCGCTGGGCGACTGGGGCCGCTTGAACGTGGGCCTGGCCGCGACCATCGCGCGCCGCAACGAGACCTACCTCGACGACGAGTCCGGCTGGTACTACGGCAACACGGTCGGCTACTACAACAACCCCAGGCTGCGCGCCACCCTGAACGCGGACTGGACCTATCGCGAGTTCACCACCAGCCTCTTCGTCAACTACGTCGGCCCGACCAAGTGGGCCTGGGACCGCATCGACGAGCAGGACAACAACGCCGGGACCTGCACCGGCGGCTACCTGCCGGTCGCGCCCGGCCAGTGCGAGGGCGCGCCGTCCTGGTGGACGGCCAACCTGGGCCTGGCCTGGAAGCCCAGCGACCGGGTCAACGTCGGCTTCACCGTCAAGAACCTGTTCGATCGCCTGCCGTTCTACGACCCGAACGACTGGATGAGCTTCTCCGGCTACGCGAACAATTTCGGCCGCAGCTACAGTCTCACGGTCGGCTACAAGTTCTGACCGTTCCCGCTTCCAACACGAACGAGAGGCATCACGATGCAGCGTAGAGACTTCCTCCTGGCCGGTGCCGCGCTGGGCGCGTCCGCCCTGCTGCCCGGCGCGCCGGCGTGGGCCGCGCGCCGCCGCCTGCGCCTGGCCATGATCGGCACCGGCATGCGCGGGCAGGTGCTGCTGCGCGAGCTGCTGCGCCGCGACGACGTGGAGGTCGCCGCGCTGTGCGACGTCGAGCCGATCATGCTGGCGCGCGCGCTGGAGATGGTCGCCGAGGCCGGCAAGCGCGCGCCCCGCACCTACGGCGAGGACGGCGACGCGCAGGCCTGGCGGCGCCTGCTGCAGCAGCGCGGCCTGGACGGGGTGATCGTCGCCACGCCCTGGGAGTGGCACGCGCCGATGGCCATCGAGGCGATGGAGGCCGGCATCCCGGTCGGCTGCGAAGTGGTGGCCGGGGTCACGCTGCAGGAGCACTGGGACGTGCTGGCCGCGCAGGAGCGCACCGGCACGCCGTACATGCTGCTGGAGAACGTCTGCTACCGCCGCGACGTGATGACCGTGCTGCAGATGGTCCGCGCCGGCCTGTTCGGCGAGCTGGTGCACCTGCAGGGCGGCTACCAGCACGACCTGCGCGGGGTGAAGTTCAATTCCGGCGATCCGTCGCAGCCCTACGACAGCGGCGTGGAGTTCGGCCCGAAGGGCTGGTCCGAGGCGCGCTGGCGCACCGAGCATTCCGTGCGCCGCAACGGCGACCTCTACCCCAGCCACGGCATCGGCCCCTGCGCGATGTACGCGGGCATCAACCGCGGCAACCGCTTCACCCACATCAACAGCTTCGCCAGCAAGGCGCGCGGGCTGCACGAGTACACCGTGGCCAGGAGCGGCGGCACCACGCATCCCAGCACCCGGGTGCAGTTCCGCCTGGGCGACATTGTAACCACCACCCTGGCCTGCGAGAACGGCGAGACCATCCTGCTGCAGCACGACACCTCGCTGCCGCGCCCCTACTCGATGGGCTTCCGCGTGCAGGGCACGAACGGCCTGTGGATGGACCTCAACCGCTCCGTGCACATCGAGGGCCGCAGCCCGGCGCACGAATGGGAAGCCCTGACCGCCTACGCGGCCGAGTACGAGCACCCGCTGTGGCGACGCCATGCCGACGCCGCCGCCGGCGCCGGCCACGGCGGCATGGACTACTTCGTGGTCCGCGCGTTCGTCGAGGCGCTGAAGGCCGAGGCGCCGATGCCGATCGACATCTACGACGCGATCGCCTGGAGCGCGATCACCCCGCTGTCCGAGCAGTCCATCGCGGAAGGCTTCAGGACGCTGGAGTTCCCCGACTTCACCGCCGGCCGCTACCGGTCGCGCAAGCCGATCTTCGCCTTCGACGACCGCTACTAGGCTGTACCGCCGCACGAGAGGAATGGTCCTACCCCGCACGCGGGGGAAGGTGCCGAAGGCGGCTGGGGGCGCATCGCAGGCGCACGAGAGCGCCCTCATCCGGCGCTGCGCGCCACCTTCTCCCGCAAACGGGAGAAGGAACGACGCGCCCGCTTGCGGGAGAAGGGACGACATGCTCCCGACGACCAAGGAGCGGCGGCTGGTCGAATGCCGGCGCAGCCCGGGCCCTGTCCGCCCGCGCCCGGCGGGCCGGAGGCGCGGCGCCCCGCGGGAGCCGCCCGCGGTCCGCCAGCGGCGGGCGTCAGCGAACGCGCATGACAGCCGTCACGTGACCGCGGGTGGCGGCCGCAGGCACACTGTGGCGCCTGGCCGGCCCTGCGGCCGGCGGCGGCGACGTCCGCCGCCGTTCCGGTCACACTCCGCGCCATCCCCGCATCTGGGCCCACATGAACACGAAAGCGGATCTGCTCAAGGAACTGCGCATCGACCGCGGCGCGCCGCCGCCGCCCCGGCGCCGGCGCTGGCTGCCCTACGCCATCGGCGCGGCGGTGCTGGCGCTGCTGGCGGCGCTGCTGCTGCCGCGGCTGGGCGCCGCGCCCGAGGTGCGCACCGCCGTCGCGGCCGCGATCGAGCCCGGCGGCGCCAGCGCCTCGGTGCTCGACGCCAGCGGCTACGTCGTGGCCCGGCGCACCGCCACCGTCTCGGCCAAGATCACCGGCCGCGTGCTGGAGGTGATGATCGAGGAGGGCCAGCGTGTGGAGGAAGGCGAGGTGCTGGCCACGCTCGACCCGCTCGACGCCGACGCCCAGCGCGCGCTGTCGGCCTCCCAGCTCGCCGCGGCGCGCAGCCAGCTGGCCGGGGTGCGCGCGCGGCTCGACCAGGCCGTGGCCGAGGCCGCCCGGCTGGAGACCCTGGTCGGCCGGCAGCTGGTGTCGCGCTCGCAGTACGACCAGGCGGTGGCGCAGCGCGACGCGCTGCGCGCCGAGATGGCCACCGCGCAGCGCAACGCCGAGGTGGCGCAGGACCAGCTGGCGATCTCCGACATCGGGGTGGACAACACCGTGGTGCGCGCGCCGTTCGCCGGCATCGTCACCGCCAAGGCGGCGCAGCCGGGCGAGATCGTCTCGCCGCTGTCGGCCGGCGGCGGCTTCACCCGCACCGGCATCGGCACCATCGTCGACATGGAGTCGCTGGAGGTGGAGGTCGACGTGGGCGAGGCCTACATCGGCCGGGTGACGCCGAAGATGCCGGTCGAGGCCACGCTCAACGCCTACCCGGACTGGAAGATCCCGGCCGAGGTCATCGCCATCATCCCCGCCGCCGACCGCGGCAAGGCCACGGTGCGCGTGCGCATCGCGATCAAGGTCCGCGATCCGCGGATCGTGCCGGACATGGGCGCGCGGGTCAGCTTCCTGCAGCCGCCCTCGGCCGCGGGGGAGGACGCGCCGCAGGGCGTGCGCGTGCCGGCCAACGCGGTGGTGGAGCGCGAGGGCGCCCAGGTGGCCTTCGTGGTCGAGGACGGCCGGGCGGCGCAGCGCGCGGTGGAGACCGGCGCCGACCTCGCCGGCGACCGCCAGGTGCTCTCCGGCGTGGCCGCCGGCGAGACGGTGGTGCTCGACCCGCCGCCGACGCTGGCCGACGGCGCGCGCGTGCGCGTGGCGGCCCCGGCGGCCGACGCCGGCCCGGCGCCGTGACCGACGCCGACGCCCGCCCCGCGCAGGCCGCGTCGGCGCCGCTGGTGACCATCCGCGGCCTGCACAAGGCCTACCGCCGCGGACCGGAGACGGTGGACGTGCTGCACGGCATCGACCTCGACATCCCGCGCGGCGACTTCGTCGCGCTGATGGGCCCCTCCGGCTCCGGCAAGACCACCCTGCTCAACCTCATCGGCGGGCTGGACTCGCCGACCGCGGGCGAGATCGCCATCGAGGGCGAGCGCATCGACCGCATGTCGGCCGGCCAGCTCTCCAACTGGCGCAGCCGCCACGTCGGCTTCGTGTTCCAGTTCTACAACCTGATGCCGATGCTCACCGCGCAGAAGAACGTTGAGCTGCCGCTGCTGCTGACGACGCTGTCGTCCGGCGAGCGGCGCCGGCGCGCGCAGATCGCGCTGACCCTGGTCGGCCTGGCCGAGCGCCGCACGCACAAGCCCAACGAGCTGTCGGGCGGCCAGCAGCAGCGCGTGGCGATCGCGCGGGCGATCGTCTCCGACCCCACCTTCCTGATCTGCGACGAGCCCACCGGCGATCTCGACCGCCATTCCGCCGAGGAGATCCTGGGCCTGCTGCGCGAGCTCAACCGCGACTACGGCAAGACCATCGTCATGGTCACCCACGACCCGCGCGCGGCCGAGTACGCCACCCACACCATCCACCTCGACAAGGGCGAACTGGTCGATGCGCCGGCCGCGCCGCACTGAGCCGCCGGCGGGGGCGCGCCGGTGAAGTACTTCGCGCTGGTGTGGGCGCAGCTGTTCCGCAGCCGCACGCGGACCCTGCTGACGCTGCTGTCGGTGGTGGCGGCGTTCATGCTGTTCGGCATGCTCGACTCGGTGCGCGTGGCCTTCAGCGCCGGCGGCAGCGTCGACGGCGCCAACCGGCTCATCGTCGCATCCAGGCTGTCGATCACCGAGATGCTGCCGATGCGCCTGGCCAACGAGATCGCCTCGGTGCGCGGCGTGCGCCGGGTGTCCTACGCGATGTGGTTCGGCGGCATCTACCAGGACCAGCGCAACTTCTTCCCCAACTTCTCCGTCTCGCCGAACTACTTCGACGTGCACGGCGAGTTCGAGGTGCCGCCCGAGCAGATGCGCGCCTTCCAGGACACCCAGGCCGGCGCCATCGTCGGCGAATCGCTGGCGCGCAAGTTCGGCTGGAAGGTCGGCGACACCATCCCGCTGCAGGCCACGATCTTCCCGCGCAACGGCAGCAACGACTGGCCGCTGGAACTGAAGGCGATCTTCCGCATGCGCGACCGCAGCCAGGCGCAGGCGGAGAACCAGCTGATGATGCACTGGAAGTACTTCAACGAGTCCAACGACTACATCCGCGACCGGGTGAGCTGGTTCACCGTGCAGCTCGCCGACGCCGGCGACGCCTCGCGGGTGGCGCAGGCCATCGACGCGCTGTCGGCCAACTCCGACCACGAGACCAAGTCCCAGACCGAGTCGGCCTTCCAGCAGTCGTTCGCGCGCCAGTTCGGCGACATCGGCCTGATCGTCACCGCGATCATGGGCGCGGTGTTCTTCACCCTGCTGCTGCTCACCGGCAACACCATGGCCCAGGCCGTGCGCGACCGCATCCCGGAGCTGGCGACGCTGAAGACGCTGGGCTTCACCGACACCACGGTGCTGACCCTGGTGATGGTGGAGTCGGTGCTGCTGGTGCTGATCGGCGGGCTGGCCGGGCTGGCGCTGGCGGCCGGCGTCATGCCCGGCGTGAGCGCGGCCAGCGGCGGCATGATCAACCTGCCGGGCGTGCCCGCGCAGACCTGGCTGACCGGGCTGGGGCTGATGGTCGCCATCGGCGTCGTGGTGGGCCTGCTGCCGGCGCTGCGCGCGCGCCGGCTGCGGATCGTCGACGCGCTGGCGGGGCGCTAGGGCATGGCCGCACCCGCCTCCGCATCTCGCCGCCGCGGCCTGCCCGGCTGGCTGCGCACCGCGCTGTCGGTGCTGCTGCTCGCCGCCGGCCTGGCGGTGTGGGTGGCCCTGCCCTGGCCCGGCGTGCTGCTGCTCGCGCTGCTGCTGGCCGCCTGGCTGTGGAGCACGCGCGGCGGCCGCCTGGCGCTGGCCGCCACCCGCATCGGCCTGGGCAGCCTGCCGCAGCGCTGGGGCGCCTCCTCGGTGATCGTGGTCGGCATCGCCGGCGTGGTCGGCGTGCTGGTGGCGATGCTGGCCATGGGCCGCGGCTTCGAGGCCACCCTGGCCAGCACCGGCGACGACCGCACCGCGATCGTGCTGCGCGGCGGCTCGCAGGCGGAGACCAACTCGGTCATCACCCGCGAGCAGGTGCCGCTGCTGGCGACCCTGCCGGGCGTGGCCCGCGATGCGCAGGGCCGGCCGCTGCTGTCGGCGGAGCTGTCGCAGGTGGTCAACCTGGTCTCGAAGTCGGAAGGCCTCGACGTCAACGCCCAGTTCCGCGGCGTCGGCCCGCTGGCCTGGGCGGTGCACGAGAAGGTGCGCATCGTGCAGGGGCGGCGCTTCCGCCCCGGCCTCAACGAGATCGTGGTCGGCCTGGGCGCGCAGAACCAGTTCCGCGGGCTGGAGGTCGGCGACACCCTGCAGCTGGGCAAGCAGCGCTGGACCGTGGTCGGCGCCTTCGCCTCCGGCGACGCCCACGAGTCGGAGCTGTGGACCGACGCCGAGACCCTGGCCGCCGCCGCCGCCCACAGCATCTTCCAGTCGATCAGCGTGCGCACCGCCGGCCCCGCCGACTACGCGCGCTTCAAGGCCGCGGTGGAGGCCGACCTGCGGCTCAAGCTGGACGTGGCCACCACCCGCGAGTACTACCGCCGCCAGGCCGGCGGGCTGTCGACGCTGATCGACGTGCTCGGCAAGGTCATCGGCACCATCATGGCGGTGGGCGCGGTGTTCGGCGCACTCAACACCATGTACGCCGCCGTGGCCACCCGCGCGCGCGAGATCGCCACCATGCGCGCGATCGGCTTCCGAGGCCTGCCGGTGGTGGTGGCGATCATGCTGGAGACGATGCTGCTCGCCCTGGCCGGCGGCGCGCTGGGCGGGCTGGTCGCCTGGCTGATCTTCAACAACTACAGCGTGTCCACGCTCGGCAGCAACTTCAGCCAGGTGGTGTTCCAGTTCCGCGTCTCGCCGGAGCTGCTGTGGAACGGGCTGAAGTGGGCGCTGGGCATCGGCCTGGTCGGCGGCCTGTTCCCCGCCCTGCGCGCGGCGCAGCTGCCGGTCACCGCCGCGCTGCGGGAGACCTGATGGCCGCGCAGGGGGACGACGCGGCGCTGCGGGCGCTGTCCGGCGACGAGCTGGAGCGCCGCTACGCCGAACTGCACCGGCAGGTGTTCGCCTGCTACGAGGACGCCGACCTCGCCGCCGAGAGCGGCCGGCTCGGCCGCGAGGCCGCGACCGCGCAGGCCCAGGCGCAGGCCGCGCCGCTGATCGAGCGGGCCCGCGCGCTGCACGCCGAGCGCGTGCGCCGGCTGCGCCTGCGCGCGCGCCGCTGGTGGATCGCCGCCGGCACGACGCTGGCGCTCGGCGCCGCCGCCATCGCCTGGCTGCTCGCGCGCACGCCGGCCTGAGCCGGCGCGGTCCCGATGAACGGACCGCGCCCTGTCACCGCACTGTCATCCGGATGCGATAGAGGGCCGGCCCGCCGTCGGCTAGTCTGCGCGGCCCCGTTTTCCCACCGGCCGCCCGGATGCCGCGCCTCGCCTGCCTGATCCTCGCCTGCCTGCTCGTCGCCGGCTTCACCTCCCTGCCCGGGCGCTCGGCGTCGCTGGCCACCCACCTGGTCGCGCCGTCGGGCGCGTCGCCGCTGCTGCCGCGCGAGCGTATCGACGCGGCCTACGCGCGCCTGCCGGATCGCCGCGGCCACGTGCGCACGCGCGACGGCGTGGCGGTGTTCTGGAGCGCGCTGGATCCCGGCGACTACCGGCTGCGCTACGCCTGGGAGCGCGCCGGCGCGGACCCGGAGCAGTTCCGCCTCGCGCTGGACTTCAGCGTCCCGGCCGCGCCGGCGCCCGCCCCGCGCGGCACCGTGGTGCTGCTGCACGGCTGGATGATGGACGGCGGCTCGCTGCTGCCGTGGTCGCTGCGGCTGGGCGAGGCCGGCTACCGCACGATCGCGATCGACCTGCGCAACCACGGCCGTTCCGGGCACGCGCCGTCCGGCTACGGCACCCGCGAGGCCGCGGACGTCGTCGACGTGGTCGCGGCGCTGCGCGCGCGCGGCGAAATCGCGGGCCCGCTGCACCTCATGGGCGTGTCCTACGGCGCGGCGACGGCGCTGTTCGCCGCCGCCGACCCCGCGCTGCGGGCCGAGCGGGTGGTGGCGCTGGAATCGTTCGACAACGCCGGCGCCGCGATCCGCGACATGGTGCCGCACATGCTCGAGGCGGAACCCGAGGCCTGGGCGCGGCGGGCGCTGCAGCACTGGGTGCGCTGGCGCACCGACGCCTCCACCCTCGACGCGGCGATCGCGCAGGCCGGCCGCTCGCTGCACCTGTCGCTGGACGAGGTCGACGTCGGCGCGGCGCTGGCGCGCGCGCCGGCCTGCGTGCTGCTGGTCCACGGCGCCGCCGACCGCCACGTGCCGGTCGCGCACGGCCGCGCGCTCGCGGCCGCGGCGCCGCACGCGCGCTACGTCGAGCTCGACGGCGAGGACCACCTGAGCCTGCCGATGCGGCTGGACCGGCTGGCGCCGACCGTCGTCGACTGGTTCGATCGCCCCTGCGCACGCACGGCGCTCGCCGCGCGCTGAGCGCCCACGCTCAGCCGCCGTGCGCGGCCAGCCGCGCCGCGATCCGCGCGGCCTGCACGCGCAGTTCCGGGATCGCCACGCTCTCCCATTCCGCGCCGATGCGCAGGCTGCCGATCGCGTACAGGTCGTCGCGGGCGCGGCCGCCGGCATCGCGCACGGCACCGTCGGCGTCCACGTCCAGCCCGAGCCCGCAGGGCCCGGCGCGGACCAGGCCGGCCTCGCGCAGCGCGGCCAGCAGCGGATCGGCGCTGTGCGCCAGCCGGGTCTCGATGCCGGTGGCGTCGATCGCGGCATCGACCCGCCACTGCAGCGCGCGGCCGTCGCGCGCGCGCGCGTCCAGCCGCAGCCGGCCCTGCTCGGGCGCGATCGCCTCCAGCCGCGCCTGCGCCAGCGACAGGTCGCCGCGCGCGATCATCGCGTCCAGGACCGCCGCCGCCTCCGGCGCGATCCGGTGCCGGTGGACGTCCCAGTAACGCACCGCGTGGCGCAGGAAGCGCGCGCGGTCGGCATCGCCCAGGCTGCGCCACAGCGCCACCCCGTGCGGGCGCAGCGCCTGCATCAGCCACTGCCAGGGCCGGCCGTCGCGCCGCAGCGCGGCGGCTTCCCGGCGCAGCGCGTGCAGGCGCGCGCGCAGCGGCAGCGCCAGCAGCGCGTCGAGGTCGACCGCCGCCTCGCCGGGCGCGGCATGCGGCAGCGGCAGCAGCGCGTGCCGCGACAGCGCGACGATGCGCCCGCGGTGGCCGCGCGCGTGCAGGCCGAGCGCCGCGTCCACCATGCTCAGCCCGGTGCCGACGATGGCGACGTCGGCCGCGGCCGGCAGCGCGGCGACCGCGTCGTGGTCCCAGGCCCCGATCACGCGCCCGGCCGCCTGCGCCGGCACCTCGACCGGCAGCCCGCGCGGGCGGTTGCCGGTGGCCAGCACAACCGCCCGCGCCCGCAGGCGCTCGCCCGACGCCAGGAGCAGGGCGCAGCCCGCGGGGTCGTAGCCGACCGCCTCGGCGCGCGCGTGATGCGGCGCCGCGCCGGGCAGCACGCGCAGGCGCGCGGCGAGGTAGTCGTGGTACAGCCGGCGCGGCACGTAGCGCGCGGCCACGTCCGCGGCGAAGCCCTGCGCGCGCAGGTGGTCGACGAAGTCGCCCGGCGCATCGGGGTCGGCGCTCATGCCGCCGGCGGGCACGTTGAGCAGGTGCTCGTCCTGGCGGGTGGCGTAGGCGGCGCCCGCGCCCAGCCGCGCCGCGGGCTCGGCTACGCCGATGCGGCAGCCGGGCCAGCGCCGGCGCAGCTGCAGCGCCAGCAGCACCGCGCTGGCGCCGCCGCCGGCGATCGCGACGTCGTGGTCCGGCTCCATGCCGCGCATGCTACCCGGCCTTCGCCGTGCGGCGCCGCGCGCGCGCCAGCCCGTCGGCCGCGAACAGCGCCAGCGCCGCCCAGATGATCGCGAAGCCGATCGCGCGGTCGCTGCCGAAGGGCTCGCCGAAGAAGAACACGCCGATCAGCAGCTGCAGCGTGGGCGCGATGTACTGCAGCAGGCCGACCAGGGTGAACGGGATCCGCCGCACGCCGTAGGCGAAGCCGATCAGCGGCAGCGCGGTCAGCGCGCCGCCGGCGACCAGCAGCGCGTCCACCGACAGCGGCCAGTGGCCGAAGAAGCCGCCCTGGCCGCGCGCCTCCAGCCAGGCCAGGCCCACCAGCGCCGCCGGCAGCAGGAACAGGCTCTCCACGCCGAGGCCGGGGATCGCGTCGACCGCGGCCTGGCGGCGGATCAGCCCGTACAGCGCGAACGAGGCGGCCAGCGACAGCGCGATCCACGGGAAGCTGCCGTAGTTGAAGGTCAGCCACAGCACGCCGGCGGCGGCGATCGCCACCGAGACCGCCTGCACCCGGTTGAGCCGCTCGCGCAGCACCGCCACGCCGATCAGCACGTTGAGCAGCGGGTTGATGAAGTAGCCCAGGCTGGTCTCGATCACGTGGCCGCTGTTGACCGCCCAGATGTACAGGCCCCAGTTGAAGGCGATCAGGCAGCCGCTGGCGGCGAGCATGGCGGCCACGCGCGGCCGCGCGAGCGTCTGCCGCAGCCAGCCGCGGCCGCGCTGCCAGAACAGCCAGCCGGCCACCAGCAGCGCGCCCCAGACCACCCGGTGCAGCACGATCTGCAGCGCCGGCACCGAGGCCAGCAGGTGCCAGTACAGCGGCATCACGCCCCACAGCACGAAGGCGCCGGCCGCCATCCACAGGCCGCGGCGGTCCAGCGCCGGGCTCGTCATCCCCGTTTCGCCGCCGGTGCGGGCCGCCGTGCGCGCGCCAGGCTGATCGCGACCACGCCGGCCAGGATCACCGCCATCGCGCCCAGGTCGTGCGCGCCGAAGCGCTCGGCCGCCAGCCAAGCGCCCAGCAGCACCGCCACCGCCGGATTGACGTAGGCGTAGCTGCCGGCCAGCGTCGGCCGCACGTGGTGCAGCAGCCAGATATAGGCGGTGAAGCCGACGATCGAGCCGAAGGTCAGCAGGTAGGCCAGCGACAGCGTGGCCTGCGGCGTCGGCAGCGCCGAGAAGCGCTCGCCCAGCAGCGTGCCCGCCACCAGCATGGCGACGCCGCCGCACAGCATCTGCGCCGCGGCGGCCATGAACGGCGACGGCAGGTCGCGGCCGCGGCTCCACACCGAGCCGAACGCCCAGGCCACCGGCGCGATCAGCAGCGCCACCAGGCCGACCGGCGAGGCGGTCAGCGAGCTGCCCGCGTTGAGCCACAGCACGCCCACGAAGCCGATCGCCAGGCCCAGCCATTCCAGCCCGCGCGGGTACTGGCCGCGCGCGGCCGAGAACAGGCCGATCCACAGCGGTGCCGAGGCCACCGCCACCGCCGCCAGGCCGGAGGACACCGACTGCTCGGCGATGCACACCAGCCCGTTGCCCAGGCCCAGCAGCAGCACGCCCATCGCCGCGCAGTTGCGCCACTGCGGCCGCGTGGGCGCGGGCACGCCGCGCCAGCGCAGCACCGCGTACATCAGGCCGCCGGCCAGCACGAAGCGGATCCCGCCCAGCAGCAGCGGCGGATAGCCGCCCTCGAGCGCGAAGCGGATGGCGAGGTAGGTCGAGCCCCAGATCACGTACAGCAGCGCCAGCGCGAACAGCACGGCGAGGGGTGAAACGGGGCGTGGCACGAGCGGCGGGGCACTCATGGGAAGGTCCGGGAAAAGGGGGCGCGCGAGGCGCGCAGCGTGCAGGCGACATGTTACGCCTGTCGGCTGCACGGACGAAGGAACACTGTGGTCCGCGCGGGACGCTCCCGGCGCGGCGGCATCATCCTCCGCGCGCCACCGCATGCGCGCACGCCGTTCGCGGACATCGCATCCGCGCGTGGCGACGCGTTCCGCTCCCGCCGCAAGTCCCGTGGCGCCCGGCGCGCTCGCAGGCGAGCGCGCTCGCCTGTAGGAGCGCGCTAGCGCGCGACCACGTCCCGCCGGCGACGCACCCCCGATGCGCGAACGCCGCCCGGAGGCGGCGTTCGTGTCGTGCGGTGGCGGCGCTCGGCCGCTCAGCGCGCCCAGCTGTTGGGGCGCGTGGACTCCGGCAGCACCTGGGCGTTGAGGCGCTGGTCGCCGTTGAGCAGGCGCATCGCGTCGGCCAGGATCGCCGCCGACTCGCGCAGCAGCGGGTCGGGACGCTCCTCGGCCGCCTTCTCGCGCGCGGTGTCCAGGGCGACGTCGCGCTCGTTGGCCTGCAGGCCGTCGTCGTTGTCCTCGGCCAGCGGGTCGAGCGGCAGGCCCAGCTCGCGGCGCTGCGCCTGGCGGTCGCGGCGCTTCTGCTCCTGGCGCTCGCGCTCGGCGCGGCGCTCGGCCTCGTTGAGCGAGACGTACTTCTTCTCGCGCTCGGCGCGCAGCTCCTCCACGTCCTCCACCCACCAGCGGAACTCGGGGTCGGCGGCGATGCGCGTCTCGTGCAGCGCGCCCAGCTGCGGCAGCAGCGGGGAGAAGTCGCCGTAGCGGGTGTGGGTGACCGCGGCGATGCGTGTCCACGGCAGCGCGTTGTCGTAGGTGCTCTCGCCGAACTCGCTGGCGTCCACCGTCACCGGGAACTTGATGTCCGGCACCACGCCGCGGTTCTGGGTGCTGCTGCCGCCGGGCAGGAAGAACTGCGCCACCGTCAGCTTCACCGAGCCGAAGCGCTTCTGCTCGTTGCCCGGCCAGCGGTCGAGGTCGACCAGGTTCTGCACCGTGCCCTTGCCGAAGGTGGTCTCGCCGATCACCAGGCCGCGGCCGTAGTCCTGGATGGCGCCGGCGACGATCTCCGAGGCGGAGGCCGAGCCGCGGTTGATCAGCACCGCCAGCGGGCCCTCCCAGGCCACGCCGGGATTGCGGTCGGCCTCGACGCTGACGCGCCCGCCGGATTCGCGCACCTGCACCACCGGGCCGGTGTCGATGAACAGCCCGGTCAGCTCGACCGCCTCGTTCAGCGAGCCGCCGCCGTTGTTGCGCAGGTCGAGCACCACGCCGTCGACGCCGTCGGCCTTGAAGCCCTCCAGCAGGCGGGCCACGTCGCGGGTCGCCGAGGCGTAGTCGCCGGACTGGGTGCGGCGGCCCTGGAAGTCCTGGTAGAACGCCGGCAGCTTGATCACGCCGATGCGGTGGTCGACGTCGCCGTCCACGCCGGGCATCTCGACGATCTCGGACTTGGCGGCCTGCTCCTCCAGCCGCACCCGCGCGCGGGTCAGCACGATGTGCACCGGCTCGCTGTCCAGGCCGGCGCCGGCCGGGATCACCTCCAGGCGCACCTGGGTGTCCTTCGGGCCCTTGATCTTCTCGACCACGTCGTCGATGCGCCAGCCGACCACGTCCTCGATCGCGCCGTCGGCGCCCTGGCCGACGCCGACGATGCGGTCGCCGACCTTGAACTTGCCGCTCAGCGCCGCCGGGCCGCCGGGGATCAGCTCGCGGATGACGATCACGTCGTCCTGCGGCTGCAGCTGCGCGCCGATGCCCTCCAGCGACAGCGACATGCTCTGGTTGAACAGCTGCGTGCTGCGCGGGTTGAAGTAGTCGGTGTGCGGGTCGATCGAGCCGGTGTAGGCGTTGAGGAAGGACTGGAACGCGTCCTCGCCGTTGAGCTGGGCGATCCGGGTGGACAGGTTGCGGTAGCGGCGGTCCAGGGTCTCGCGGATCTGCTCCGGCTCGCGGCCGGCCAGCTTCAGGCGCAGCCAGTCGTTGCGCACCGACTGCCGCCACACCGCGTCCAGCGCCGCGGCGTCGGCCGGCCACGGGATCTCCTCGCGGTCGTACTCCCAGCGCTCGTCGGTGGTGAAGTCGAAGATGTCCTGGCTCAGGAGCTGGCGGGCGTAGGCCACGCGCTCGTCCACGCGCTCCTTGTAGAGCACGAACATCGCGATCGAGGGCTCCAGCTGGCCCTTGCGCACCGCGTCGCCGAGCTTCGGCGCCAGCGGCTCGAAGCGCGCCACGTCGGCGGCGGTGAAGAACATCTTGCCCGGGTCCAGCGACTCCAGGTAGCGCTTGAGGATGTCCTGCTCCATCGCACTGTCGAGCTGCCGCGGCCGGTAGGCGTAGCGGCTGTCGGACAGCAGCCCGTGCACGAGCTGGGCGGTGCGCACCTGGTCGACGCTGGGCGAGGCCGGAATGGCCGCGTCGCCGTCGGCGCGGGCCATCAGGGCCAGCGGGACCGACAGGGCCAGCGCGATCACGGAGGCGGAGAGCAGGCGATGGACTTTCATGCGGGGGCGGGTTCCTGGCTCGCCGGCAGCGACCGGCGCTCGGAGTATGTGGAGTTCCATAGACGGCTTCCAGCGCCGGAAGTTGCACGACGGGATCCGGAAACGCGCGATTTCCACTCTAACCGCGCCTCGTGGCCCCGACGTGAACGGTCCCTGCCCCGGCGCGCGTCGGCTCAGGCGGCGACGCCGGCCTCCATGGCCTGGCGGTCGGCGTGGTAGGACGAGCGCACCAGCGGCCCCGAAGCCACGTGGCTGAAGCCCAGGCCCATGCCGTAGACCTCCAGGGCCTTGTACTCCTCCGGGGTCCAGTAGCGCAGCACCGGGTGGTGGTGCGGGCTGGGCTGCAGGTACTGGCCGATGGTGACCATGTCCACGTCGTGCGCGCGCAGGTCGCGCAGGGTGCCCTGCACCTGCTCCATGGTCTCGCCCAGGCCGAGCATGATGCCGGACTTGGTCGGGATGCCGGGGTGCTGCGCCTTGAACTTCTGCAGCAGGGTCAGCGACCACTGGTAGTCGGCGCCCGGGCGCACGTTGCGGTAGAGGTCGGGCACGGTCTCGACGTTGTGGTTGAACACGTCGGGCGGGTTCTGCGCCAGGATCTCCAGCGCGCGCTCCATGCGGCCCTTGCCGCGGAAGTCGGGGGTGAGGATCTCGATCCGGGTCGCCGGCGCGCGCGCGCGGATCGCCGCGATGCAGTCGACGAAGTGCTGGGCGCCGCCGTCGCGCAGGTCGTCGCGGTCGACGCTGGTCACCACCACGTACTTCAGGCCCATGTCGGCCACGGTGGACGCCAGGCTGAAGGGCTCGGACGGGTCCGGCGGCTTCGGCCGGCCATGGGCGACGTCGCAGAACGAGCAGCGGCGGGTGCAGACCTCGCCCAGGATCATGAAGGTCGCGGTGCCGTGGCCGAAGCACTCGTGGATGTTCGGGCAGCTGGCCTCCTCGCACACGGTGACCAGGCGGTTGGCGCGCAGCTTGGACTTCAGCGCCGCGACCGCGCCGTTGGACGGGATGCGCACCCGGATCCAGGACGGCTTGCGCAGCACCGGCGCGTCGGCGAACTGCACCGGCGAGCGCGCGATCTTGTCGCCGGCCACCTGCTTGACGCCCGGCTGCGGCGAGGACGGCGCCTCGGCGCCGACGACGGCGAGCGGGATGGCGCGGGCGGGGGCGGGGGCGGTGGGTTCGGTCATGGCGTGGGGGTGTGGCCGCGGGAAGGCGGGAAGGGGCGCGGGCGGCGCCGGCGCGCGGCGGGCCGGCTCATGCCGCGGCCGCCGGCGGGGCGGTCTCGATCCGCAGCGCGAACTGGCGCGCCAGCTCGGCCAGCAGCACCGGCTTCACGGCATCGACGCCGGACGGACCGCCCAAGTCTAGCACCGAGGTCACCCGCAGCCCCTGGTAGCCGCAGGGATTGATGCGGCCGAACGGCTCCAGGTCCATGGCCACGTTGAAGGCCAGGCCGTGGAAGGTGCAGCCGCGGCGCACGCGGATGCCCAGCGAGGCGACCTTGGCCCCGGCGACGTAGACCCCGGGCGCGCCCTCGCGGCGGGCGGCGCCGATGTTCCACTCGGCCAGGGTGTCGATGACCGCCTGCTCCAGCCGCTCGACGTACTCGCGCACGCCCAGCCCCAGCCGGCGCAGGTCCAGCAGCGGGTAGACCACGACCTGGCCGGGCCCGTGGTAGGTCACCTGGCCGCCGCGGTCCACGTGCAGCACCGGGATGTCGCCGGGTGCCAGCACGTGCTCGTCGCGGCCGGCCTGGCCGAGGGTGAACACCGGGTCGTGCTCGACCACCCACAGCTCGTCGGGGGTGCCGGCGCCGCGCGCGTCGGTGAAGCGCTGCATCGCCCGCCAGACCGGCTCGTAGGGCCGGCGGCCGAGATCGCGGACGAGGGCGGGCAGCGCGCTCACGGGCGGGCCTGTGCGGGGCGGGGCCGGAGATTATCGCCCGGCGCGGCCCGCGGACCGGCCGCAGCGGGCCGGCCGGCGCAAGACGCTGTGTCCCACGGCGCGGGGCGCGCGCGGCTCACAGCGTCCAGCGGACCTCGGGATGCTCACGCAGCGCGGTGTGCGCGGTCTCGTACTCCTCGCGCGAGGCCGCGCGGAAGCTCAGCCGCACCGAGACGAACCTGCCGCCGCTCGACTCGCGCCAGTGGATGGACTCGTCCAGCACCGTCAGGCCGGCGGCCTGCAGCAGGCGCGGGATCTCCGCCTCCAGCCCGGCGTTGGCCGGCCCCATGGCGGTGATCTCGAACTCGCCCGGGAACTGGAAGCCGTGTTCGGGGTTGTCGGACTTGATCTCCATCGCCCGATTGTGGGCGCCCGCGCCGGGGTTTCCAAGCCCGGCCCGCGGGGACGCGGCGCGACCGCGCGCGGGCGGCTATCTTAATGCGCGGGCACCACCGCCCCGGGGACGGACCAGGCTGCGATGTCGATCTACGCACTGAAGGGGCGCTTCCAGTCGCTGCTGCGGCCGGCCACGCGGGCGCTGCATGCGGGCGGCGTCACCGCCAACCAGGTGACCGTGGCCGCGGCAGCGCTGTCGCTGGCCGTGGCCTGGGCGGTGTACCGCTACGCGCCGGCCGCGCCGCCGCTGTACCTGCTGCTGCCGGGCTGGATGCTCGCGCGCATGGCGCTCAACGCCATCGACGGCATGCTGGCGCGCGAGTTCGGCCAGCAGTCGCGGCTGGGCGCCTACCTCAACGAGCTGTGCGACGTGGTCTCCGACAGCGCGCTGTACCTGTGCCTGCTCGGCGTGGCCGGCGTGCAGCCGCACCTGCTGTGGGCGATGGCGCTGCTGGCGGCGCTGGCCGAGTACGCCGGCGTGCTGGGGCCGCTGGCCGGCGCCGGGCGGCGCTACGAGGGACCGATGGGCAAGAGCGACCGCGCCTTCGTGGTCGGCGCGCTGGGCGTGGCGCTGGCCGCGGGCTGGGCCGGCCCGCGCACGGTCGATGCGGTCGCCGCGGCGGTCGCGGCGCTGTGCGCGGTCACCGTCTGGCGCCGCGTGCGCGCCGGCCTGGCCGAGACGCGAGGCGCCGCCGGCGCGAACGGAGCATGAGCGGCATGCGGACCTTCCACGAGCGCGAGTTCGAGAGCTTCGACGGCGAGCGCCTGTACTGCCGCCACTGGCCGGCGGCCGGCGCATCGCGCGGCGCAACCCATGGTGCAATCGTGCTGCTGCACCGCGGCCACGAGCATTCCGGGCGCATCGCCCACCTCGCCGACGAGCTGGGCCTGCCCGACCACGACGTGTTCGCCTGGGACGCGCGCGGCAACGGCCGCTCGCCGGGCGCGCGCGGCGACGCGCCGGGTTTCGACGCCCTGGTCCGCGACCTCGACCGCTTCGCCGCCTGGATCGGCCGCGAGCACGGCATCGGCCACGAGCGCATGGCGGTGGTGGCGCAGAGCGTGGGCGCGGTGGTCGCCGCGGCCTGGGCGCACGACTACGCGCCGCGCCTGCGCGCGCTGGTGCTCGCCTCGCCGGCGTTCAAGGTCAAGCTCTACGTGCCGTTCGCGCGGCCGGGGCTGGCGCTGCTGCAGCGCCTGCGCGGCAACTTCTTCGTCGACAGCTACGTCCAGCCGCAGTTCCTGACCCACGATCCCGAGCGCATCGCCGGCTACCGGACCGACCCGCTGATCGCGCGGCCGATCTCGGTGCGCGTGCTGCTGGGCCTGTACGAGACCGCCGAGCGCATCGTCGCCGACGCGCAGGCGATCGTGGTGCCGACCCAGCTGCTGGTCTCCGGCTCCGACTTCGTGGTCCACCGCGCGCCGCAGGACCGCTTCTTCGAGCGCCTGGGCGCGCGGGTCAAGGAACGGCACCTGCTGCCCGGCTTCTTCCACGACACCCTGGGCGAGCGCGACCGCGCGGTCGCGGTGGCGCGCATCCGCGCCTTCCTCGAGGCCCGCTTCGCCGAGGCCGCGCCCATGATCCCCGCGCTGCTCGACGCCGACCGCCACGGCCCCACCTTCGACGAGTCGCAGGTGCTGGCCTGGCCGCCGCAGCGCTGGTCGCCGCAGGACCTGCGCTGGCGCGCGACGCGGGCCTCGCTGCGGCTGGGCGGGCGGCTGTCGGAGGGCATCCGCCTGGGGCTGGAGACCGGCTTCGATTCCGGCAGCACGCTCGACTACGTCTACGAGGACCGCGCGCGCGGCGCCGGCCCGCTCGGCCGCCTCGTCGACCGCAACTACCTCGACGCGATCGGCTGGCGCGGCATCCGCGTGCGCCGCGAGCACGTGCGCGAGCTGCTCGGCGAGGCCGTGCGGCGGCTGCGCGCGGCCGGCCTGCCGGTCCACGCGGTGGACATCGCCGCCGGCCACGGCCGCTACGCGCTGGAAGCGCTGGCCGGCGGCCCCGAGCGCGCCGACCGCATCCTGCTGCGCGACTACAGCCCGCTCAACGTCGAGAAGGGACGCGCGCTGATCCAGGCGCTGGGCGCCGGCGACATCGCCGCCTTCGAGGCCGGCGACGCCTTCGACCGCGCCGCGCTGGCCGCGCTCGACCCGCGGCCGACGCTGGCGATCGTGTCCGGCCT
This sequence comes from Alterluteimonas quercicellularis, assembly GCF_021191635.1. Classification (GTDB taxonomy): domain Bacteria; phylum Pseudomonadota; class Gammaproteobacteria; order Xanthomonadales; family Xanthomonadaceae; genus Luteimonas; species Luteimonas quercicellularis. The sequence continues at coordinate 8,317 of NZ_JAIWPR010000025.1, read as the reverse complement.
GTACGAGCTGTTCCCCGACAACGCGCTGTTGCGCGCCTCGCTGGCCGGGCTGGCCGAGGCGGTGCCGCCCGGCGGCTACCTGGCCTACACCGGCCAGCCCTGGCACCCGCAGCTGGAGTTCATCGCCCGCGCGCTGACCAGCCACCGCGGCGGCGCGGCCTGGGTGATGCGACGGCGCACCCAGGCCGAGATGGACCAGCTGGTCGCGGCCGCCGGCTTCCGCAAGCTGGAACAGCGGATCGACCGCTGGGGCATCTTCACCGTGTCGCTGGCGCAGCGGGAAGGCCCGGCGCCGTGAGCGCCGCGGCCGCGGGCCGGCCCTGGAAGCGCGCGCTGGCCTGGCTGGCGCTGCTGGGGCCGTTCTTCTACCTGAGCTACGGCTTCGCCAACGCGATGGCCGCGCGGCGCGGCGACGTGCCGAGCGTGGTCTTCGGCTGGGAGCACGCGGTGCCGTTCCTGGCCTGGACGATCCTGCCGTACTGGACCACCAACCTGTTCTACGCCGTCTCGGTGTTCGTGTGCCGCGACCGCGCCGAGCTCGACACCCACGCCCGCCGCCTGCTCACCGCGCAGGTGCTGTCGGTGGCCTGCTTCCTGCTGTGGCCGCTGGCCTTCAGCTTCCAGCGCCCGCCGGTGGACGGCGCGTTCGGGGCGATGTTCGCCGCGCTGGAGAGCTTCGACCGGCCCTACAACCAGGCGCCGTCGCTGCACGTGGCGCTGACGGTGGTCCTGTGGACGCTGTACGCGCGGCACCTGCGCGGCGGCTGGCGGATCGCCCTGCACGCCTGGTTCGCGCTGGTCTGCGCCTCGGTGCTGACCACCTGGCAGCACCACTTCGTCGACCTCCCGACCGGGCTGGCCGCCGGCTGGCTGTGCGTGTGGCTGTGGCCGCGCGCGGCGACGCCGCCGTGGCGCGGCGCGCGCTGGGCGCGCGACCCGGCGCGCTGGCGGCTGGCCGCGACCTACCTCACCGGCGCGGCGGCCTGCGCGGCACTGGGCACGCTGGGCGGCGGCGTCTGGCTGTGGCTGTGGTGGCCGGCGCTGTCGCTGGCGCTGGTAGCCGCGGACTACGCGCTGCTGGGCGCGGGCGGCTTCCAGAAGCGCGCGGACGGCCGCCTCAGCCTGGCCGCGCGCTGGCTCTATGCGCCCTACCTGGCCGCCGCCTGGCTCAACTCGCGCGCCTGGACCCGCCGCCAGCCGGTGCCGGTCGAGGTGGCCGACGGCGTGTGGCTGGGCCGCATCCCCGGCCGAGGCGCGCGCGAGGACTTCGCCGTCGTGGACGTCTGCGCGGAGCTGTCGCTGCCCGGCGGCGCGCGCGCCGGCGACCGCGTGGTGCCGATGCTGGACCTGGTGGCGCCCGGACCCGCGCGGCTGCGCGAGGCGGCGGCCGCCATCGCGCGGGCGCGGCGCCGCGGCCCGGTGCTGGCCTGCTGCGCGCTGGGCTATTCGCGCAGCGCGCTGGCGGTGGCCGCCTGGCTGCTGCTCGACGGCCGCGCCGCGGACCCCGACGAGGCCGTCGCGCGGGTGCGCGCGGCGCGCCCGCGGATCGTGCTGCGCGCCGCGCACCGCCGCGCGCTGGCCGCGCTCGCGGAGCCGCCGCCGGCGCGCCCCGGTGCCGCGCCCGCCGCGGAGCCGGCGCGATGAGCCCGTTCGAGCTCGACGCGATGGCGGCACTGCTGCGCCAGGGCCGCTGGCCGGACGCCGCCTCGCGCGGGCTGGCCGCCGCGGCGCTGCTGTGGCTGATGCTCGACGTCGCGCTCGCCGCCGCGCCGCTGGACATCGCGGTGCGCGCCCTGCTCGCCGCGGTGCTCGTCCTCGCGCTGGCGCAGGGCTACTGCGCGATCCGCATCGGCTTCGACGCCGAGCTGCTGGCCGCGCTCGCCCGGCAGGCGCGCGCCGACGGCGCCGACGCCGCGGCGACGCTGGACGCCGCGCTGCAGCGTCTCCGCCTGCTGCCGGCGGGCAAGGCGGGCCGCGACTGGCCCGCGCGCTGGCGCGGCGCGCGCGGCTGGCTGCGCCGCCAGGGCGTGCTGCTCGGCCTGCAGGCGCTGGCGCTGGTCGCCGCCTGGTGGCGGGCGGGCTGACCGGCATGTTCGAAGCCCTCGTCGCCCGCGGCTTCAGCGGCGCCATCCGCGTCCTCACCGGCGCCCGCGCGCTGTGGGACGGCTGCGCGCCGTCGGCCGAACGCCGCGTCTACTACGGCAACCACGCCAGCCACGGCGATTTCGTGCTGATCTGGTCGGCGCTGCCGGCCGCGCTGCGGCGCGGCGTGCGCCCGGTGGCCGGCGCCGACTACTGGAACCGCGACCCCCTGCGCCGCTACGTGATCCGCGCGGTGTTCGACGCGGTGCTGATCGAGCGCGACCCCGCGCAGCGCAGCCAGGACCCGATCGAAACGCTGTGCGAGGCGGTCGACGGCGGCGCCTCGCTGATCCTGTTCCCCGAGGGCACCCGCAACACCGGCGACGGCCTGCTGCCGTTCAAGAGCGGCATCTACCACCTCGCCCGCCAGCGCCCGGAACTGGAGTTCGTGCCGGTGTGGCTGGACAACCTGCACCGGGTGATGCCGAAGGGCCGGCTGGTGCCGCTGCCGCTGCTGTGCACCGCGCGCTTCGGCGCGCCGCTGCGGCTGGCCGCGGGCGAGGACAAGCAGGGCTTCCTCGACCGCGCCCGCGATGCGCTGCTCGCGCTGTCCGACGACGGATCCGGCGCCGCCCGCGCGCAGGCGGAGACCTAGGGCCTGCTAACGCTCAGGGCAAGCGGCATTCAACCCGCGAGGCGAGCTGCCCCTTCCCCCGCAAGCGGGGGAGGGACATCCCTTTTGGATCGTAGGCAGGAACGTGGGCGCTACATGCACTGGTTGAACACGGGCTGGCAGCTGCTCCCGCCGCTGCCGGTACAGGCCGCCGTCGCTTCCTGGGCGGCGACCTGCCCGCTCTCGCCCACGGCACCGAAGGTACGCGCGCCGCCGGGCGCCGGCGCGATGACCGCCGCACCGCACTGTCCGTGGGTGAAGGTCAGCAGCACTTCGCAGTTCGGTTCCCCGCACTTCTGCATCGCGGTGTCGATCGCGTTCTGGCGACTCGTGCCCAGGTGCAGTCCGACCCCTTTCCCGCCGCCGCGCGGCACCGCGATCGCGGTCCAGGGCTGGTCGGCACTGGCTGACGACGGTCCGCCCGGGCGGGCCGCCGCGGACAGGGCGGGGTCGGCGGGCGGCGGCGCGCCGCGCGCGTCCAGCGGCTTGGCCAGGTAGGCCTCCAGGCCCTGCGAGAACTCCACCTTGGGCCGCGCGTTGCGGCCGATCGCGACGAAGTTCAGGCGCTCGTTGAGGCGCTCCATGCGCGAGTAGGCGTATCGGTAGCCGGTACAGACGGCCTTGTCCTCCTGGCCGCTGCAGTTGCTTCCGCCGGCGGCCGTGCATTTGCGCGTCGCCGCGTCGACCGCTTCCTCCTTGTCGTCCCCGGCGGCGAAGAACAGCGCGCCCTGAGCGCTCTGGGCGGGCGCCAGGCAGGTATTAGCGAAGGCCACCGCCATCCGGCAGTCGCCATCGCAGTCCAGCAGGGCCTGCTGCAACGCCTCTTCCGGGCTCATCGCGTCGTAGGTCGCGTTCCAATAGCCCTCTTCGACGTTCACCACCAACACGCCCCACCAGTCGCGCTGCTGATCGTTGCGCACGGCAGCGTCGCGGCGGCCGACGGCCTCGTAGGCCGCCTGCTGCGCGGCGATTTCCTCGGGCGTGGGAGCCATCGCGGCCTCCTGTTGCATGTGGCCCAGGCGGTTCATTTCGGCCGTGTGCGCCTGCTGCCGGCCCTGCGCGCTGTTGGGGTCCTGCGCGCCGGCCGAACCGGCGGCCGCCGCCAGCGCCAGCAGGATCGCCGGCGCCCAGCGCCGGGCGCGGGAGCGGACGTCGGGGAGGCGGGGCGACGGACCCGCGGTGACGCGAGAACAGCGGTGCATGCGATCGTGCCTGTGGGGCTGGAAAGCGCGGATCATGTCACAGCGCGCGCTACATGCAATCGTTGAACACGGCGAGACACTGGGTCTCGCCGTTCGCGGTGCAGGTGGCGGTCGCCTCCTGCGCGGCGACCTCCTTGCGCGCGTTCACGGCGCCGAACGCCTTGGACCCGCCGGCCGCGGGGGCGATGACCGCCGCGGCGCACTGTCCGCTGGTGAAGGCGAGCAGCAGCTCGCAGTTGGGTTCGCCGCACTTCTGCACCGCGGTGTCGACCGCGTCCTGGCGACTCACGCCCAGGTGCATGCCGACCCCCATCCCGCCACCGCGCGGGACCGCGATCGCGGTCCAGGGCTGGGCCATGCGGATGCCGCCCGGTCCGTTCTCGCCGAAGTCGATCGCGGTGCTTTCGCCGCGCGATTCCGGCGGCTTGGCCACGTACTCCTCGGCACCGGGATAGAACTCCACCGCCGGCCGTCCGTTGCGGCCGATCGCGACCAGGTTGAGGCGTTCGTTGAGACGTTCCATTCGCGAATAGGCGTACTTCCATCCGGTGCAGGCGGCCTGTCCGTCTTCGGTGGCGCAGTCCCGGCCTCCGGCGGCGCTGCATTTCCGCGACGCCGCCTCGTAGGCCTCCTCCTTGCTCTCGCCACCGGCCCAGAACATGCCGCCCTGCGCGCTGTAGGCCGGCGCCATGCAGGTATTGGCGAACGCCACCACCGGCCAGCAGGTACCGTCGCAACCGCGCATGGCCTGCCGCATCATCGCACCCTGGTCGGCGCCGTTGAGGGCGATGTTCCAGCTGCCGTCGGCGGTGTTCACCGTGACCACGCCCCACCAGTCACGCTGCTGGTCGCGGCGGACGCGGGCGTCGCGACGGCTGGCCGCCTCGGCCGCGGCCTGCTGTGCGGCAGCCTCCTCGGCGCTGACGTATTGCGCCGCCTGCTGGCTCTGCAGCCAGCCCAGGCGGTTCATTTCGGCAGTGTGCGCCTGCTGCCGGCCCTGCGCGCTGTTGGGGTCCTGCGCGCCGGCCGAACCGGCGCACGCCGCGAGCGCCAGCAAGGCCGCCAGCGCCCGCCGGCGCGCACGGGAGCGGGAATCGGACGCCATTGCCGGCGGGCGGGCCGCGGCGCGGGAAAAGCGGTGCATGGGATCGGTCCTGAGCGGGGGAAGGTGCGGATCATGTCACGCCCCGATGCCGGGTGGCCGGCCCCGCCGCGCCGCCACGGCGGATAGCCGGCGCGGGGGCGCAGACGCGCCCCGCGGCCTTGTCATACTCTCCGGGACCACCCCGGGGAACGAAGGCGAAGCAGGCCCGATGACGCATGCACCCAGACCGGGCCGCCCGGCCGCGGCCCGACCTCGCGCGCCGGGAGCGCAGGGGTGATCGCCGCGCTCCGCGACCTGCCGCACACCGTGCTGCTGTTCGCCGGCATCGGCGGCGTGCTGCTGCTGGCCACCGCGATCGCCGAGGGCCTGCGCTGGCGCGCCGGCGCGCCGAACGCGGTGCTGGACAACCTGGTCGCGCGCATCCGCGCATGGTGGGTCATGGCGGCGATCGTCGGCCTGGCGTTCCTGGGCGGGCGCACCGGGGTGATCGTGCTGTTCGCGCTGGTGTCGCTGTTCGCGCTGCGCGAGTTCATCACCCTCACCCCGACCCGGCGCGGCGACTACTGGGCCCTGCTCGCGGCGTTCTACGTGGTGCTGCCCTACCAGTACTGGCTGGTGCATGCCGACTGGTACGGCATGTACACCCTGCTGATCCCGGTCTACGCCTTCCTGCTGCTGCCGATCCTGTCCGTCGCCGGCGGCGACACCACGCGCTACCTGGAACGCACGGCCAAGGTGCAGTGGGGCCTGATGATCAGCGTGTTCTGCATCTCGCACGTGCCGGCGCTGCTCAACCTGCGCATCGAGGGCTACGAGGGCCGCAACCTGCTGCTGATCGCCTTCCTGGTGATCGTGGTGCAGTCCTCGGACGTGCTGCAGTACGTGTGGGGCAAGCTGCTGGGCCGGCGCCTCGTCGCGCCCGGCCTCTCGCCCTCCAAGACCGTGGAGGGCCTCGTCGGCGGCGTCGCCTCGGCCTCGCTGCTGGGCGCGGCGCTGTGGTGGATCACCCCGTTCACGCCCTGGCAGGCGGGCCTGCTGGCGCTGGTGGCCAACCTGATGGGCTTCCTGGGCGGGCTGGTGATGTCGGCGATCAAGCGCGACCGCGGCATCAAGGACTGGGGCCACATGATCGAGGGCCACGGCGGCATGCTCGACCGGCTCGACTCGGTCTGCTTCGCCGCGCCGGTGTTCTTCCACCTCACCCGCTACTGGTGGGTGTAGCAGGAGCGCGCTGGCGCGCGATGCTTTTTCTTGCGGCTCCGGGGAAAAGAGCTAAGAGCATCGCGCGCGAGCGCGCTCCTACGGGGCCGCCGAGGTCGCCGTCCTGCGCGGCGGCGACCGTCGGGGAAGAACGCGCGCTAGGCGTTCCACCACATCAGGAACTCGTGCCACAGGCGCTTGAAGAAGCCGGCTTCCTCCACCGCCTCCAGCGCCACCAGCGGCCGCTCGGCGATGACCTTGCCGTCCAGGCTCACCTTCACCGTGCCGATGGCCTGGCCCTTCTCCACCGGGGCGACGAGCGTGGCCGGGATGTCCATGCTCGGCTTGAGCTGCTCGTACTGGCCGCGCGGCAGGCTGATCCGCAGCGGCTCGGCCAGTCCCAGCCGCAGTTCGTTGGCCTTGCCCTTCCAGATCCGTTGCGTGCTGATGTCGGTGCCGGCCTGGTACAGCGTATGGGTCTCGTAGAAGCGGAAGCCCCAGTTGAGCAGCGCCAGCGAGTCGGTGGCGCGCTGCGCCTCGCTGTTCGAGCCCATGACCACCGCGATCAGGCGCTGGTCGCCGCGCTTGGCCGAGGACATCAGGCAGTAGCCGGCGCCGGAGTGATGGCCGGTCTTGATGCCGTCGACAGTGTCGTCGCGCCACAGCAGGCGGTTGCGGTTGCGCTGGGTGATGCCGTTGACGGTCATCTCGCGGATGCTGTTGTGCGCGTACTCCTCGGGATAGTCGCGGATCATCGCGCGGCCGAGCAGGGCCAGGTCGCGCGCGGTGGAGTAGTGGTTCTCCTCGGACAGCCCGTGCGAGTTGACGAAATGGCTGTTGTTCATGCCGATGCGCTGGGCGTAGCTGTTCATCATGGCGGCGAACGAGTCCTCGCTGCCGGCCACGTGCTCGGCCAGGGCGATCGCGGCGTCGTTGCCCGACTGCACCGCCATGCCCTTCTCCATCTCCAGCAGCGGCGCGGTCTCGTTGACCGGGAAGCCGCTGTAGCTGCCGTCGGTGCCGGCGCCGCCCTTGCGCCAGGCGTTCTCGGTCATGGTGACCTGGTCTTCGGGGCTGACCTTGCCCGAGGCGATCGCCGCGGCCACCACGTAGCTGGTCATGACCTTGGTGATGCTGGCCGGCTCCACCCGCGCATCCATGTTCTCGCCGGCCAGCACCTGGCCGGTCTCGTAGTCCATCAGCACCCAGGCGTTGCCGACCACGGCCGGCGGCGGCGGCACCGGGACCGGCTCGGCGGCGGCGGCACCGGCGGGCTGCGCGGGCGCGGGCGCGGGCGCGGGCGTCGGCGCGGGCGCCTGGGCGAAGGCGAGGCCGAGCGCGGAAACGGCGAACGCGGTCGCGAGGACGGCGGCGGGACGGAAGCGGTGGAATCTCATCGGCGGAACGGCTCCTGGCAACGCGGCGCTGGCGGGCCGCTGTCGGCGGAAAGGAATGGGGGCGCAGTTTAGAACGTGTCATGCACCTGCACGCACGCGATCAGGCTCTACTCGCGGACGACCTGCGGCTGGCCGAATCCCAGACCGGCGCAGCGGGCGCTCAGTTCCGCGACCTGGTGGGTGGCCACCGGCCCCACCCGCAGCCGGTACACCGGCTTGCCGCCGGCGGTGCCGTCCACCACCCGCGCCTGGGCGAGCCCGGCGCCGCGCAGCATGGACAGCGCGCGCTCGGCGTTGTCGCGGGCGCCGAAGGCGGCGATCTGCAGCACCACCGCGTCGGCGGCGGCCGGCACGCTGGCCTGCGCCACGGCCGCCGCGCGCGCCGGCTCGACGGTGGGCGTGGCCGCGGCGGCGGCGGGTGCCTCGCCCGCGCGCGGCTCGGGCGTGCCCGGGCGGCCGGTGGCCACGCGGATCTGCCGCGCCTTCATCCAGGCGTCGAACTCGTCGGCGGTCATCGCGCGGCCGTTCTGGTGCATGTCGAAGCGCCATTCGCCGGCGGGCGCGACCCGCTCGCCCTGCGCCGCGGCGGGCGGCGCGGCCGGCGCCGGGCGGTCGCCGGCCTGCGCGGCGGCGATGGGCAGCGCGCCCACCAGGCGGT
>NZ_JAIWPR010000024.1 GCF_021191635.1 Alterluteimonas quercicellularis | reverse complement strand
CGGCTTGCGGCCGGTGGCGGCCGACTTGCGGGTCGCGGCGCCCGTGCCCACCGGCGGATGCGTGGCCGGCGTCGCGGCCCGGCGCCGCGGCGGGCCCTGGCGGACCGGTGCGGCGGCGGCATCGCGGGCGCGCAGTTCGGCGGCCAGCGCCTCGATGCGCGCCTCGAGGGCGTTCACGTCGCGCCGGGTCGGCACCCCGAGCCGGGTCAGCGTGCGCTGCAGTCGTTCGTCGAACGCGCGCTCCAGCCGGTCCCAGGCGGCGGAGGCCTGCTCGACCGTCGCCTCGACGTTGTCGCGCAGTTCGGCGGTCTGCCCGTCGATCTGGTCGCGCGCGCTGCGGTCGACCTGGCGGCCCTCGCGCACCAGGGTCTCGAACAGCCGGCCGCCTTCCTCCTGCGCGCGGCCGAGCGCGCCGAGGCCGGCCAGCCAGATCCGCTGCGCCGATTCGCCCAGCGTGCGGGTGAAGGACGCCTCGGACTCCGGCGGCGGGGGCGGCGGCGTGCGCGTGCGCCGGGCGGCGGCGGGCTTCTTGTAGGTCGCCATGGTGCGCTCCTCGAGGGAAGGGAAGGGCCCGATGCTGTCGCAGGACGCATTAGCGCCGCGTCGACGCGCTTGCGGGCGCGCGGATCGGCTGGCCATCATGGGCGCATGTCGCGTGCCTCACGCCCCGCCGCGCGCCTGGAACGCCGCGCGGCCTGGTACCGCGCGGTGCGCGATGCGCAGGGCGAACCGCGCAACGCCATGCGCTGGCTGCCGGAAGTGCGCCGCTGGCAGGCGCAGCGGCTGCGGCGCAGCCTGGCGCCGCTGCTCGAACGCCCGGACCGCGCGGCGGCCGCGGACTTCTTCCTCGGCGAGGTCTACGGCGGCCGCGACGACGACCGCCGCGATGCCGACATGCTGCGCGTGGTGCCGACGATGGCGCGGCTGCTGCCGGCGCCGCTGGCCGGCACGCTCGCCCATGCCATCGAGCTGGGCGTGCTCAGCCATGCGCTGGACCTGCGCATGGCCGAGGCGCTGCACGGCCTGGCCCCGCGCCGCCGCCGGCTCGACGAGGCGCTGTACGCCGAGGCCTATCGCGAGGTCGGCCGGCCGCGCCTGCGCGGCCACCAGATCGACCTGATCGGCGCGGTCGGCGACGGCCTCGCCGACGCGGTGGCGCTGCCCGGTGCGGGCCGGCTGCTGCGGATGTCGCGCCCGGCGGCGCGGCTGGCCGGCGTGGGCCGGTTGCAGGACTTCCTGGAACGCGGCTACGCCGCCTTCGAGGGCCTGGACGATCCGCAGGGCTTCGTGGAGGCGATCCAGCACGGGGAGCGCGCGCTGTCGCGGCGGCTGTTCGCGAACGCCCCGCGGCCGTTCGGCTGATCGCTCGTCCCGCAGGAGCGCGCTCGCGCGCGACGGAGCTTTCCCGACAAGGGCAGTCGCGCGCGGGCGCGCTCTTACGACGTCGCCTGGCGCCGGCTAGGCGCCGAAGCGCTCGGCCAGCACGCGCCGGATCTCGCTCTCGATCGGGCCGCGCATCGCCGAGAGCAGGAAGCCCAGCTTCGCGGTCACGCGCACGTCGCTGTCGCCCAGCGCGATCGCGCCGTCCACGCCCGAGCGCTTGAAGTCGAGCACGTCGCCGTTCCAGGCGCAGGCCACGTCGAACTTCTCGGCCAGCTTGGCAGCGATGTCGTCGATCGCCGCGCGCGCCTCCGGCCGGGGCAGCGAGTGGGGATGGCGGATGTCGATCTCGGACATGGGGCACCTGGGCGGCGGGAGGAGCGTCCTATTCTGCGGCCGCGGCGCCGCGGCCGAGTGAAGCGCGCCGCGCGGGCATGCTAGATTCGCCGCGCATGGACACCCTCAGACTGCGCTTCTCCGGCGGCGAACAGCCCGATCTTCCGCTCGAGGTGGGCATGCACGGGCTCGGTCGCGCGCCGCAGGGCGGCATCGCCGCCGTGCCCGGCGACGATGCGCTGGCGCGCTTGTGCGTGGACGGGCGCGGGGTCTGGCTGAGCGTCGCCGAGGGCCAGCGCGGCGTGCACGTCAACGGGCGCGCCGTGCAGCGGCTGGCGATGCTGCGGCGGGGGGACACCCTGCATCTCGACGGCGCCGAGCTGCGCCTGCTCGCCGACGTCCCGGTGCAGATGCCCGGTGCCGACGAGCCCGCTGTCGAAGCCGAGCCGCAGCGCGGCCTGCAGACGGTGCTGCGCGGCATCGGCGGCCGCCACCACGGCCGCAGCTTCACCCTCGACCGCCCGCGGCTGGTCGGCAGCCTCGAGGAGGCCGACATCCGCATCGACGATCCGGCCTTCGCCGAGCGCCACGCGCGCCTGGAACTGCGCGGCGAGCGCGTGCTGCTGCGCGACCTCGGCTCGGCCGACGGCAGCGTGGTCAACGGCGAACCGGTGCGCGACGCGCTGCTGCAGCCGGGCGACCAGATCGTGTTCGACGCCCACCACCGCTTCGTGGTGGAGGCGCCGATGGCGCGCGGCGCGTCGGCGCGGGCACCGGAACTGCCCGACATCGAGGTCGCGCCGGCGGCGGACGACGCGGCGCATCGCCGCCCCTGGCGGCTGCCCTGGCTGCTGCTGGCCGCGCTGGCGATCGCCGGGCTGCTGAGCCTGCTGCTGCTGTACGGGGTGGGCTAGGGCCTGTTGACAGGCCCTGGGTGCGAGCGGGTCGTCCGGTAGATCCGGGCGCAGGCACGGCGCCCCGGGGGACCCGATCGCAGCGCGCCGGTATCCTGATGGCCATGAAACAGCACCAGGTCGACCAGGCGCGCACCGGCGCCGCCCGCGGCGCGGTCCGCGCCGATGCCCGCAAGCCGGCGCGGCGCCGCTGGCCCGGATCGGTGTGCGCCCTGGCGCTCGGCCTGTCCTGGACGGGCATGGCCGCGCACACCGCATCGGCGGCCGACCTGATCTCGTTCTGGGACTCGCCCCGCAAGGGCGGGAACAGCTTCAACGCGGCCCCGCCGGACGAGGCCTACTTCCAGGCCCTGGCCGCGACCGGTGCGACCTGGGTGCGGCTGACCTTCAGCAAATGGAACGGCGAGGGCCGCGATTTCCTGCTGGGCGATGCCGATCGCTACGACGGCCTGCCGCCCGGGGACCTGGCGCGCCTGCGCGGCGTGCTCGACGCGGCGCACGCGGCGAACCTCAAGGTGGTCGTGGTGCCGCTCAGCCTGCCTGGGGCCCGCTGGGCGCAGCAGAACGGCGGCGCCTTCGACGACCGCCTGTGGTCCGATCCGGCCTACGCCGAGCAGGCCGTCCGCTTCTGGGGCGATCTCGCGGCGGCGCTGAAGGATCATCCGGCCGTCGCGGCCTACAACCTGCTCAACGAGCCGGCCCCCGAGAAGACCACCGGGCTGCCGGAGAACGGCGCCACCGCCGATCTCCTCGCCTGGCAGGCGCGCCACGCCGGCGGCCCGCGGGACCTGCCGACGCTCTACGGCCGGATCGTTGCCGCCATCCGCGCCGTCGACCCGGTGACGCCGGTGATGGTCGATGGCGGCTACTACGCCAATCCCCGCTCGCTCGCCGCCTGGCCGGCGCGGCTCGCGGACGATCGCGTGCTGTATGCCTTCCACATGTACGAGCCCTACGACGCGACCAGCGCCCCGAACATGCAGCGCGAGACGCCGCTGCGCTACCCGGGCGCGCAGACCCGCTACGACGGCGGCACCGCGACCTGGGACGGCCGGGCCGTGGCGCGGCATGTCGGTGCCGCGTTCGACTGGGCGGCAGCGCAGGGCCTGCCCGCGACGCGCGTCGTGGCCGGCGAGTTCGGCTGCATGCGGCGATGGGCGGACTGCGCGGCCTACCTGACCGATGTCCTGGATGCGGTCGATGCCCGCGGCGGTCACTGGGCCTTCTACGCGTTCCGCGAGGACGAATGGGACGGGATGGACTACGAACTGCCCGCCGGCCTGGCGCCGGGACGGTTCTACTGGCTGACCGAGCAGGGCCGTGCCGGCGAACTGCCGCGCGACGGCGGCCTGATGAAGCTGCTGACGTCGCGCATGGCGCGCTAGGCGTGTCGCCCCGCGCTGCGTGCGCGGCGTCGCATGGCAGTGCCTGGGCGCGGTTCAGGCCCGCCGCGGGGCCGGCCGCAGCCGCCGCCACAGCCGCCAGCCCAGCAGCGCGGCGAGCAGCACGGCGTAGAGCAGCGGCTCGCGGATGTCGGACTTCACCACCCACCAGAAGTGCAGCACCGCCAGCGCGGCGATCGCGTAGACCAGGCGGTGCAGGCGCTGCCAGTTGCGCGCCAGCCGGCGCATCCAGCCGCGGGTGGAGGTGACCGCCAGCGGCACCAGCAGCAGCCAGGCGAGGAAGCCGACGGTGATGAAGGGCCGGCGCGCGATCTCGGTGGCCACGCTGCCCCAGTCCAGGCGCAGGTCGAGCACCAGCCAGGCGGCGAAGTGCAGGCTGGCGTAGGCGAAGGCGTACAGGCCCAGCAGGCGGCGGAAGCGCAGCAGCGCCGGCTGGCCGGTGAGCTGCCGCAGCGGGCTGACCGCCAGCGTCAGCAGCAGGAAGCGCAGCGCCCACAGGCCGAGGGTGTGTTCGATCAGCGCGACCGGGTCGGCGCCCAGCGCGTCGATGTCGGCGCCCGACTGCACCTGCCACGCGCGCCACGCCAGCCAGGCCAGCGGCGCCAGCGCCAGCGCGTGCGCCAGCGCCTTGGCGGCGATCAGCCAGGCGGGCGCGGCGGGGGCGTGGCGGCGGGCGATGGGCTCAGGACCTGTCAACAGGCCTAGTACCAGCGCCGCAGGTCCATGCCGGCGTAGAGCCCGGCGACCTGCTCGGCGTAGCCGTTGAACGGTCGGGTGGGGATGCGGTCGGCGAACAGCTTTCCCTCGCTGCCGCTGATCCGGCGCTCGCTGCCCTGGCTCCAGCGCGGGTGGTCGACCTCCGGGTTGACGTTGGCGAAGAAGCCGTACTCCTGCGGCTGCAGGTCGTTCCAGGCGGTGGGCGGCATCTCCTCGGCGAAGCGGATCGCCACGATCGACTTGATGCTCTTGAAGCCGTACTTCCACGGCACCACCAGCCGCAGCGGGGCGCCGTTCTGCTGCGGCAGCGGCTTGCCGTAGAGGCCGGTGGCGAGCAGGGTCAGCGGGTGCATGGCCTCGTCGATGCGCAGGCCCTCGCGGTAGGGCCAGTCGATCGAGCGGTAGCGGATGCCGGGCATCTGCTCGCGGTCGGCGAGCGTGGTGAAGGCGACGAACTTCGCCTTCGAGGTCGGCTCGAAGCGGCGCAGCACCTGCGCCAGCGGCACGCCCAGCCAGGGGATGACCATCGACCAGCCCTCGACGCAGCGCAGCCGGTACACGCGCTCCTCCGGCAGGAACCCGCGCAGCAGGTCGTCGAAGGCCACCCGCCCCGGCTTCGCGCATTCCCCGGACACCTCGACGTGCCAGGGCGAGGTGCGCAGGGTCTTCGCCGCGCGCGAGGGATCGGCCTTGCCGGTGCCGAATTCGTAGAAGTTGTTGTAGGTGGTGGCGTCGGCCTCGCGGGTCAGGGTCTCGTCGGTGGAGAAGCCGGCGGCCACCTCCTCGCGGCCGGGCGGCTCGCGGGCGGGCGGCGGCGGCTCCGCCTCGGCGCAGCCGGACAGGCCGAGCGCGGGCAGGGCGCCCAGGCCGGCCAGCAGGCGGCGGCGCTGCCGCCAGACGGCCTCGTCGGTGATCTCGCCGGCGGGAATCCGCAGGGCGGGGCGCAGGGAGCGGTGCGATGTCGACATGGCGGGGTCCTCGCCGGGGCCGGAGGCGAGCGTGCAGGTGATCGCGTCGGCGGGGCGCGAAAGTTCCCCCGCGGCGCCCGGGCTGGTGCGCTGCGGCATACTAGGCGGCCCCGAATGCCAAGCGGACGCCGCTCGATGTCGCGAGCCTACAACTTCAGCGCCGGTCCCGCCGCGCTGCCCGAGCCGGTGCTGCGCCAGGCGCAGGCCGAGATGCTGGAGTACCCCGGCGCCGGCGCCTCGATCGTCGAGCTGAGCCACCGCGGCCCCGAGTTCCTGGAGGTCGCCCGCCGCACCGAGGCCGACCTGCGCGCGCTGATCGGCATCCCCGACGACTACGCCGTGCTGTTCCTCGGCGGCGGCGCCACCGCCCAGCAGGCGCTGATCGCGCTCAACTTCGCCGCGCCCGGCCAGCCGGCCGACTATGTGGTGACCGGCCACTGGGGCCGCACCGCGCTGAAGCAGGCGCGGCCCTACGTGGACCTGCGCATCGCCGCCAGCAGCGAGGCCGAGGGCTTCCGCGACATCCCCGCGCGCGAGACCTGGCGGCTGTCCGCCGACGCCGCCTACGTGCACATCACCGCCAACGAGACCATCCACGGGGTGGAGTTCCGCGGTGCGCCGCCGGACACCGGCACGGTGCCGCTGTTCGCCGACTTCAGCTCGTCGATCGCCTCCGAGCCGCTGGACGTCGCGCGCTACGGCCTGGTCTACGCCGGCGCGCAGAAGAACCTCGGCCCGGTCGGGATCGGGGTGGTGATCCTCGACCGCGCGCTGCTCGAGCGCGCCGGCCAGCCGCGCGCGGACATCTTCGACTACCGCTCGCACCTGGCCGCCGAGTCCATGCTCAACACGCCGCCGAGCTGGAACTGGTACCTGCTGGGCCTGACCGTGCGCTGGATGCTCGACGAGGGCGGGGTGGAGGAATTCGCCCGCCGCAGCGAGGCCAAGGCGCGCGTCCTCTACGAGGCCGTCGACGGCTCCGGCGGCTTCTACCGCAACGAGGTGGCGCCGGCGGCGCGCTCGCGCATGAACGTGCCGTTCTTCCTGCACGACGAGGCGCTGGACGCGGACTTCCTGGCCGGCGCCCGCGAGGCCGGGCTGATCGGCCTCAAGGGGCACCGCGTGCTGGGCGGCATGCGCGCCTCGATCTACAACGCGATGCCGGTAGCCGGCGCGGAAGCGCTGGCCGCCTACATGCGCGACTTCCAGCGCCGCCGAGGGTGAGCGGCAGGCGTTCCGCCGATGCGCCCGGCACCAGACCCGAGAGAACCCCGATGGCCGCCAAGCCGAAGAAGAAGAGCGCCGAGAAGCCGGCCGCGGCCCCCGACCTGGCCGCGGTGCGCGAGCAGATCGACGGCATCGACCGCGAGATCCAGACCCTGATCGCCGAGCGCGCGCTGTGGGCGCGCCAGGTCGGCAAGGCCAAGGGCAAGCTGGCCGCGGCGGTGGACTACTACCGCCCCGAGCGCGAGGCGCAGGTGCTGCGCCGGGTGGTGGACCGCAACGACGGCCCGCTCTCGGACGCGGTGCTGGTGCGCCTGTTCCGCGAGATCATGTCGGCCTGCCTGGCGCAGCAGGAGCCGCTGAAGATCGGCTACCTCGGGCCGGAGGGCACGTTCTCGCAGCAGGCGGTGCACAAGCACTTCGGCCATTCCGCGCGCGGCATCCCGCTGGCCAGCGTGGAGGAGGTGTTCGACGAGGTCGCCAGCGGCACCGCCGACTTCGGCGTGGTGCCGGTGGAGAACTCCGGGCAGGGCACCATCCAGTCCACCCTCGACCTGTTCCTGACATCGCCGCTGATGATCTGCGGCGAGGTCGAGCTGCGCGTGCACCAGTACCTGCTCTCGCGCACCGGGCGCCTGGACGACATCGAGCGGGTGTACTCGCACGGGCTGTCGCTGGCGCAGTGCCGCAACTGGCTGCGCCAGCACCTGCCCAACGCCGAGAAGACCGCGGTGACCAGCAACGCCGAGGGCGTGCGCCGCGCGCGCAACGCCGACGACGCGGCGGCCATCGCCGGCGAGAACGCCGCCCACGTCTACGGGATGAAGGTGGTGGCCGGCCCGATCGAGGACCGCGACGACAACACCACGCGCTTCCTGGTCATCGGCCGCGCCTCGTTCCCGCCCTCCGGCCACGACCGCACCTCGCTGCTGGTGTTCATCCGCGACCAGCCCGGCGCGCTGTACCGCATCCTGGAGCCGCTGGCGCGCGCGGGCATCAGCATGAACCGCATCGAGTCGCGGCCGGCCCACGGCGGCCTGTGGCAGTACGCGTTCTTCATCGACGTCGCCGGCCATGCGGAGGAATCGCCGCTGAAGGACGCGCTCGGCGAGATCGACGACTTCGCCGGCGACGTGCGCGTGCTGGGCTCCTACCCGGTGGCGGTGCCGTGAGCGGCGCGGGCTGGCTTGCATCGCCGGGCCGCGCGCTGCGCGGCGAGGTCGGGGTGCCGGGCGACAAGTCGGTCTCGCACCGGGCGATCATGTTCGCCTCGCTGGCCGACGGCGTCTCGCGCATCGACGGCTTCCTGGAGGGCGAGGACGCGCGCGCCACCGAGGCGATCTTCCGCCGCCTGGGCGTGCGCATCGAGACGCCCGCGGCGGGCAGCCGGGTCGTCCACGGCGTCGGCATCGACGGCCTGCGCGCCGCCGACGGGCCGCTGGACTGCGGCAACGCCGGCACCGCGATGCGGCTGCTGGCCGGCCTGCTGGCCGGGCAGGCCTTCGACAGCACGCTGGTCGGCGACGCCTCGCTGTCGAAGCGGCCGATGCGCCGGGTCACCGTGCCCCTGTCGCGCATGGGCGCGCGCATCGACACCGGCGAGGGCGGGCTGCCGCCGCTGCGCATCCACGGCGGCGCACCGCTGGCGGGCGTCGAGTTCGAGGCGGAGATCGCCAGCGCGCAGGTGAAGTCGGCGCTGCTGCTGGCCGGCCTGTACGCGCGCGGGCGGACCACGGTGATCGAGCCGCAGCCCACCCGCGACTACACCGAGCGCATGCTGGCCGCGTTCGGCTGGCCGATCGACTTCGCGCCGGGCCGCGCCTCGCTCGACGGCGGGCACCGCCTGCGCGCCACCGAGGTGCGGGTGCCGGCGGACTTCTCCTCGGCGGCGTTCTTCATCGTCGCCGCCACCCTGGTGCCGGGCTCCGAGCTGCGCCTGCGGCGCGTGGGCATGAACCCGCGCCGCACCGGGCTGCTGCACGTGCTGCGCGCGATGGGCGCCGACATCCACGCCGAGGCCGCGGACGAGCAGGGCGGCGAACCGGTGGCCGACCTGGTGGTGCGGTACGCGCCGCTGCGCGGCATCGAAGTGCCGGTGGAGCACGTGGCCGACATGATCGACGAGTTCCCGGTGCTGTTCGTCGCCGCGGCCTGCGCGCAAGGGCGGACGGTGGTGCGCGGCGCGTCCGAGCTGCGGGTCAAGGAATCCGACCGCATCGGCACCGTGGCCGCCGGCCTGCGCGCGCTGGGCGTGCGCGTGGACGAGACCGCCGACGGCGCCACCGTCCACGGCGGCGCGCTCGGCGGCGGCCGCATCGACAGCCACGGCGACCACCGCGTGGCGATGGCCTTCGCGGTGGCCGCGCAGCGCGCCGGCGGCGAGGTCGCGATCGACGACGTCGCCAACGTCGCCACCTCCTTCCCCGGCTTCGACGCGCTGGCGCGCGAGACCGGCTTCGGGCTGCGCGCCGCGGGCTGACTCGGCCCGGGCCGGCGCCCGCGGGGGGCGGCCGCGCCTGCGCCGCCGCGATCTTTTAGGCAAAGTCACGCGTCTGTCATGTCAAGCGCGGCCGGCCGGCCGCGCCTAGCCTGCGGTCGAGCCTGGCCGAACGGACCGGGACGGAGCGCCAGCGAACGATGTCCTCCCGATGCGCCCGATGTCTGTGGCTGGCCGGCCTGCTGCTGCTGGCGGGCGGCCATGCCGCCGCGACCGTTCCGGCCCGCGCGGCGGAGGACGCGCCGCAGGCGCCCCGCGAGCACCGCATCGACGTGCGCGGCGCGGCGATGCGCTTCGTGGTGCATCCGGGCGGCGAGCCCGTCGTCGTGCTGGAGGCGGGCTCCGGCCTCGGCGCCGACGCCTGGGACCGCGTGGCGCCCGCGCTCGCCGCCGCCACCGGCGCCACCGTGGTCGCCTACGACCGGGCCGGCATGGGCGGCAGCGACGGCCTCGGCACGCCCTACGACGTGCGCGACGAGGTCGCGCGCCTGCACGCCGGCCTGCAGGCGCTGGGGCTGGACCGCCGGGTGGTGCTGGTCGGCCACAGCTACGGCGGCTACCTGGTCCAGCTCTACGCCAACCTGTACCCGGACGACGTGCACGGCCTGGTCTACGTGGACGCCAACACCGTCGCCGGCATCGATGCGCTCGGCGGCCCGGGCCCGATCGCGCGGGCGCGCATCCGCGCCAACGACGTGCCCGACCCCGACAAGGCCCAGGCCGCCGGCCTGCGGCTGTCGCGCGCGCTGGAGGCCACCCACGAGACGCTGCGGCGCCACCCGCCGGTCTGCGGCGTGCCGGTGGCGGTGCTGGCCGCCGGCGAACGCCCGGACGGCATGACGGCGGCGCGCTTCGCCGCCTGGCAAGACGCGCAGCGCGAGCTGGCCGCGCGCACCGGCGGCCGCTTCCTGATCGCCGAGGGCAGCGGCCACCTGGTCCCGCGCGACCGCCCCGACGCGGTCGTCGACGCGGTGCGCGCGGTCCTGGCCGCCGCCGGCGACGCCCACGCGACGCCAGGCCGGCCCGGCGCGTCCTGCCCGGCCGCGGCGGTGCCGCCTTCCGATCTTCCGACCGATCCGCCGGCCGCCGCCGGCACAGGAGCGCAGCGATGACGATCCAGACCCGATGTCCCCGCCGCTCGCGCCTGGTCCTGGGCGTGGCCATGGCCCTGGGCGCATTGTCGCCGGCCGCCGCGCAGGAGGCCGACGAGGCGCCCGAGGAGGCGGCCCGCGAGCGCACCGTGCCCGCCGGGACGCCGGAGGCCACCGAGCTGTCCGGCATCGTGGTCACCGGCCTCAAGCGCGAGAGCCTGCTGCAGGACACGCCCGCCGCGATCACCTCGCTGGGCGGGACCACGCTGGAGGCGATGGGGGCCACCCAGCTCGACGACTTTTTCCGCAGCGTGCCGGGCCTGCAGGTGCAGGAGGGCGAGACCGGCGCCGGCCGCGGACGCATGTCGGTACGCGGCATCCGCAGCCAGGGCGAGGCGACGCTGGCGCTGTACTACGGCGAGACCCCGATCATCGGCTCCAACGGCACCGGTTCCGACCCGGGCGGCCGCACCGGCGACCTGGCGCTGTACGACGTCGAGCGCGTCGAGGTGCTGCGCGGCCCGCAGGGCACGCTGTACGGGTCGAGCGCGATGGGCGGCGCGATCCGCATCCTGTTCAACGAGCCCAGCACGCAGGGCGTGGAAGGCTCGGTGCGCACCGAGCTGTCGGCCACCGAGGGCGGCGGCTGGAACCGCGCCGGCTCGGCCATGATCAACACGCCGCTGTCGGACGCGCTGTCGCTGCGCGTGGTCGGCTCGCACAGCCGCACCGACGGCTATGTCGACAACGAATTCCTGGGCGCGGAGGACGTCAACGGCAGCGAGCAGAGCAGCCTGCGCGCGGCGCTCAAGTACGAGCCGGCGGGCAGCCCGGCCACGCTGCGCTTCACCGCGATCCGCCAGGAGTCGGAGACCGACGACAGCGCGCTCTACCGCGTCGCGCTGGGCCCGTACCGCAGCACCGATCCGACCCGGCTCGCCTACGACGAGACGTTCACGCTGTTCAGCGGCCAGCTGAACTGGCAGTTCGACGCGATGGAACTGGTCTCGACCACGGCCTGGCAGCGCTCGGAGACCGCGCGCACGGTCGACGCGACCGGCACCATCGCCGGCTCGATCGCCGCGCCGGCGGCGCCGTGCCGCATCCACTTCGGCCTGACCGCGCCGCAGAGCTGCACCGCCGCGCAGCTGCAGGCATACGTCGCCTACGCGGCCGGCCGCTCGCCCGGGCTGTTCTACGCCGAGATGGACAACCAGGTGCTGACCCAGGAGACCCGCCTGTCCTCCACCGGCGACGGCCGCCTGGCGTGGACGTTCGGCAGCTACTACGAGGACCGCGACGACCGCGTCGACAGCTACGTGGTGCGCGCCGACGCCGACACCGGGCGCCTGGTCCGCCCGCTCGACGTGACCGGGCTGCGCTACATCCAGAACGACCTGCGGCAGTGGGCGCTGTTCGGCGAGGGCACCTGGGCGGTCACCCCGGCGCTCAACCTCACCGCCGGGCTGCGCTACTACCGCTACGACAAGACCACCTCCGGCGAGGTGCTGATCCCCAGCGGCCCGACCTACCAGGCGCCGAGCCCGTTCACCCGCACCGACACCAGCGAGGACGGCACCGTGCTCAAGCTGGGCGCGGACCTGCGCGTGTCCGACGCCACGCTGGTCTACGCCACCGCCTCCGAAGGCTTCCGCCCGGGCGGCACCAACAACACCCCGGGCCTGCCCGACGCGCTGATCCCCTACGAGTCCGACAGCCTGTGGAACTACGAGGCCGGCATCAAGAGCGGCTGGCTCGGCGACCGGGTGACGCTGAACCTCGCCGTCTACCGCATCGAGTGGGACAACATCCAGGTCACCACCCGCACCGCCGACAACGTGTTCGCCTTCATCACCAATGCCGGCGCCGCGCAGATCGACGGCGGCGAGCTGGAGCTGGGCGTGCACCCGTCGGCCGCGTTCTCGCTCACCGCCACCCTCAACTACACCGACGCCTACCTGACCGAGGACCAGGTCAACGACGACTCGCTGCCCTCGTCCTCGATCGGCCGCGCCGGCGACCGCATCCCCTACGTGCCGCGCTGGAGCGGCTCGCTGTCGGCCGACCAGGTGTGGCGGCTCGGCGCCGGCGAGCTAGGCCTGCGCGTGGACTACAGCTACACCGGCAGCTACCCCAACACCTTCCGTCCCACGCTGGCGACCTACCGCCGCATCGGCAACTACGCGCTGGTGAACGCGCGGCTGGCCTACACGCAGGGGGACTGGGAATTCGCCCTGTTCGGGCGCAACCTGCTCGACAACGAGGACGCCACGTTCTCCGACGGCACGCGCATGGTCTCGCCGCGCCCGCGCACCTACGGCATCAGCGCGGCGTACCGGTTCTGATGGCCCGGGTCCGCGGGACCGCAGGGGAGGGGAGCGCGGGATGAAGAGCGTCTTCGAGCGCTACGTCGTGCCGGGCCTGGTCGTGCAGGCGGTGATCGTGGGCGGCGGCTACGCCTCCGGCCGCGAGCTGGTGGAGTTCTTCCTGGCCCACGGCGCCGCCACCGGCCTGCTGGGCCTGGGCTGGACCGCGCTGCTGTTCAGCGCCGGCGGCATGATCGCCTTCGAGCTGGCCCGCCGCACCGGGGCCTTCGACTACCGCAGCTTCTGCCGCGCCTACATGGGCCGCTTCGCGATCCTGTTCGAGCTGGGCTACGTCGCCTCGCTGGTGCTGGTGCTCTCCGTGGTCTCGGCCGCCGCCGCGCGGCTGGTGGCCGAGACCTTCGGCACCGCCGAGGCGGCCAACGCGATCGGCTTCATGCTCGTGGTCGCGGCGCTGGTGCTGTTCGGCAACCGCTTCGTGGAACGGGTGATCTCGCTGTGGTCGCTGCTGTTCTACGCCACCTACGGCGCGCTGTTCGTGGCGGTGGTCTCGCGCCACCACGACGCGCTGGGCCGGGCGCTGGCGGCCGCGCCGCCGGACCTCGCGGTCGCCCTCGTCGAGGGCACCAGCTACACCGGCTACAACATCGCGGTGCTGCCGATCCTGATCTTCGTCGCCCGCGACTTCCGCAGCCGGCGCGAGGCGCTGGTCTCCGGCGCGCTGGCCGGGCCGCTGATCCTGCTGCCGGGCCTGGCCTTCATGCTGGTGCTGATCGCCTTCCGCGAGCGCGTGCTGGACGCGCCGCTGCCGATCACGGTGGTGCTGGAGGCGCTGCGGCTGCCGGTGCTGTCGGCGTTCGTGAAGCTGGTGATCCTGGGCGCGATGATCAAGACCGGCGTCGGCCTGCTGCACGGGCTCAACGAGCGCATCGCGCGCGGCTACCGCGACCGCGGCGCGACCATGACGCGCGGCACGCGCGCGGTGGTGGCGCTGGCGGCCATGGCGGCCTCGGTCGGCGTGGCCGCGCAGATCGGCCTGGTCGACCTGATCGCGCACGGCTACCGCTACAGTTCGGCCTACTTCCTGCTGGTGTTCCTGCTGCCCCTGCTCACCCGCGGCGCCCGGCTGGCGCTGCGCCGCGAGCCGCCGCCGCAGCCGGCGCGACCCGGAGAGACCTCATGAAGACCGCGCTGCGGCGATTCGCGCTGGCGCTGCTGCTGGCCGGGGCGGCGCAGGCGGCCGCGGCCGAGGACGAGGGTGCGGGCGCGCTGCGCATCGAGCGCGTGCGCATCGTCGACGGCACCGGCGCCCCGGCGCGCGAGGGCGCGGTGCGCATCGCCGGCGGCCGGATCGTCGCGGTCGGCGCGCTGGCGCCCGAGCCCGGCGACACCGTGGTGGACGGCGGCGGACGGGTGCTGGCGCCGGGCTTCATCGATTCGCACAGCCACCACGATGCCGGCATGTTCGAGGCCCGCGACCTGGTCGCGGTCACCAGCCAGGGCGTGACCACGCTGGTGGTCGGCCAGGACGGCTTCTCGCAGACGCCGCTGGCCGAGCTGTTCGCGAAGGTGCAGGCCGCGCCGCTGGCGGTGAACCTGGCCTCGTATTCCGGCCACAACACCCTGCGCGCGCGGGCGATGGGCGAGGACGCGCGGCGCGCCGCCACCGCGGAGGAGATCGCGCGGATGTCGGCCCTGCTGGAGGACGACCTGCGCGCCGGCGCGCTGGGGTTGTCGACCGGGCTGATGTACGAGCCGAGCGCGTTCTCGACCACCGAGGAGGTGGTGGCGCTGGCGCAGGTGTCGGCACGGCACGGCGGCCTCTACATCAGCCACCTGCGCGACGAGGGCTTCGAGCTGCTGCCGGCGATCGACGAGGCGATCGAGATCGGCCGCCGCAGCGGCGCGCCGGTGCAGATC
Organism: Alterluteimonas quercicellularis; assembly: GCF_021191635.1. GTDB lineage: Bacteria > Pseudomonadota > Gammaproteobacteria > Xanthomonadales > Xanthomonadaceae > Luteimonas > Luteimonas quercicellularis. The sequence continues at coordinate 97,710 of NZ_JAIWPR010000024.1, read as the reverse complement.
TCGCACCTGAAGATCGCGGTGCGCAAGCACTGGGGCCGCGCCGGCGAGGTGCTGGCGAAGCTGGAGCGTGCGCGCGAGGCGGGCGTGGACATCACCGCCGACGTCTACCCCTACACCTTCTGGCAGAGCACGATGCGGGTGATGTTCCTCAACAAGCACGACGAGGACCGCGAGGGGCTGGCCTTCAACTTCGCCGAGTCGACCCGGCCGGAGGACCTGCGCTTCACCATCTTCCGCCCCGATCCCTCGGTCGTGGGCAAGACCATCGCGCAGGTCGCCGCCGAGCGCGGCCAGGACCCGGTGGAGGCCTACATCGCGCTGGCGCGCACGCTGGCCGCCTACGAGCGCGCGCACGCCGGCGACGCCGACCGCCCGCGTGCCGAGGCGGTGATCGGCACCAGCATGGACGAGGCCGACGTGGAGGCCTTCCTGCGCTGGCCCCACACCAACGTGGGCTCCGACGGTTTCCCGACCGGGCATCCGCGCGGGCACGGCAGCTTCACCCGCGTGCTGGGCCGCTACGTGCGCGAGCGCGGCGCTCTGACGCTGGAGCAGGCGGTGCACGCGATGACCGGGCGCGCGGCCGCGCACCTGGGCTTCGCCGACCGCGGCGTCATCGCGCCGGGCGCACGCGCCGACCTGGTGCTGTTCGACCCGGAGACCGTGGCCGACCGCGCCACCGTCGAGGACCCCACCGCGCTGTCGGTCGGCGTGGAGCGGGTCTGGGTCGGCGGCGAGGAGGTCTTCGCCGACGGCCGCGCCCAGGGGCGGTATCCGGGCGAGGTCGTCCGCCGCGCCGGCACCGCCGGCGAATGAGCCGCCGGGCGCGCCCGATCCGCTAAAACGCCGGTCCTGGCTGCAGCGTCGCCGCCCCGGCGGCCGCCTAGGATCGTGGCCGACACGTTGCCCGGCGCCGCCGGAGAGGACCCGACCCCGATGCCGATCACGCGGGAAGACGCGCTGGCCCTGGGCCGGCTGGACGCCCACGACCAGGCGCGGCTGGTGCGCAGCGGCGAGGCGAGCGCGGCCGAGCTGGTCGAGGCCGCGATCGTGCGCATCGACTGCCTGGAACCGGCGCTCAACGCGGTGACCTGGCGCGACGACGCGCGCGCCCGCGAGCGCGCCGCGCGCCCCGCGGCCGCGGCCGGCGGCTGGCAAGGCGTGCCCTATCTGCTGAAGGACGGCATGGACTACGCCGGCCTGCCCAGCGCCTGCGGCTCGCGCTCGCGCGCGGCCGAGGCGCCGGCCGCGGCCGGCTCCGCGTACACCGACCGCCTCGACGCCGCCGGGCTCATCGTGCTCGGCAAGAGCAACGCGCCCGAATTCGGGCTGCTGCCGACCACCGAATCGGTCCTGCACGGGCCGACGCTCAATCCCTGGCACCCGGGCCGCTCGCCCGGCGGTTCCAGCGGCGGCGCGGCGGTCGCGGTGGCCTCGGGGATGGTGCCGGTGGCGCACGCGGCCGACGGCGGCGGCTCGATCCGCATCCCGGCCGCGTGCTGCGGCGTCTTCGGCCTCAAGCCCAGCCGCGGCGGCAACGTGCGCGCGCGCGGCGTGCACATCATCGAGGACCTGCTCGCCTGCGACGGCCTGCTGGGGCGCTCGGTGCGCGACGTGGCGCACGCCTTCCGCCTGACCCATCCCGACCCCGAGGCGGCCGTGGAGCCGCCGCCGGGCCGCCTGCGGATCGCGCTGGCGTTGGACAACCTGGCCGGCGAGGCGCCGCACCCGCAGGTCGCCGACGCAGTGCGCCGCGCCGCGGACCTGTGCGAGGACCTCGGCCACGAGGTGGTGCCGCTGCGGCTGCCGGTGGACGGCGAGGCGGTGACCGACTGCTTCCGCACCATCTGGGCCTGCCTGGCCGGCGACATCGTCGCCCAGTGCCGCGCCGCGCACGGCGAGGCCGCGCTGCCCGACCTGCTGGAGCCGTGGACGCTGGCACTGGCCGAGTGGGGGACCGGCCTCGGCTGCCGCGACATCGAGGCCATGTACCTGCAGGTCGCGCGCGCGACCGACGCGCTGGCCGCGCTGCACCGCGACTGCGCGGTGGTGCTGTCGCCGGTGCTGCGCGCGCCGCCGGTGCCGCTGGGCGCGCTGGCGCCGGTGCGCGCCTTCGACGGGCTGATGCGCGACATGTTCGACTACGTGTCCTACACGCCGCTGCACAACCTCGCCGGCACGCCGGCGATGTCGGTGCCGCTGTTCGAATCGGCCGACGGCCTGCCGATCGGCGCGATGTTCGCCGCCGCGCGCGGGCGCGACGGGCTGCTGCTGCAGCTGGCGGCCGAACTGGAGTCCGCGCGGCCCTGGGCCGGGCGCTGGCCGCCGCGCTCGGTCGCCCATGCCTGAGCCGCGCGGCCCGCGCTTCGCCCCGCGCGCGCCGGCGGACCTCGCCGAGCTGGCGGCCGCCTACCCGCTGGCCTGGCTGGTGTCGGCGGACGCGGGCGCCTTCCTGGCCTCGCCGCTGCCGCTGCTGCCGGTGCCGGGCGCCGACGGCGCGCCCGCCGGGTTCGTCGGCCACTGCGCCCTGGCCAACCCGCAGCTGCGCATGCTGGAACGCCGCCCGCGCGCGCTGGCGCTGTTCCTGGGCCCGCACGGCTACGTCTCGCCGGATTCGATGGGCGACCGATCGCAGGCGCCGACCTGGAACTACGCCAGCGCGGCGTTCACCGTCGACGTCGCGCTGCGGCCCGGGCGCGACGCCGCCGACCGCGCGATCCGCCTGCTGGTCGAGGCGGTGGAGCGCGACCGGCCGGCGCCGTGGCGGGTCGAGGCACTGGGCGAACGCTACGAGCGCCTGCTGGCCGGGGTGATGGCCTTCGACGCGCGGGTGGTGGCCGCCCAGGGCCGCTTCAAGCTCGGCCAGGACGAGCGCGACGACGTCTACGCCGCGATCCTGTCCGCGCTGGCGGGCACGGGCGAGGCGCCGCTGGCGGACTGGATGCGCCGCTTCAACCCGGACCGCCCGCCCGGTCCCGGCATCGACGGGGCGGGGGAATGACGGCATGATGCGGTACAGGCCATTCGACCGCGGAGGGCACCCGATGCCGCCTCGCCGGACCGATCCATGCCTCCCGACGGCATGCCCCGCGACGGATCGCCCCGCGACGGACCGCACTCCCACGCCGCGCCACGCCGCCGCCGACCCGGCCGCGTTCTTCCGCGAGCGCAGCATGCAGGAGATGCTGCACAGCATCGCCTGCGAGGCCACCGACGGCGCGATGCGCGCCTACGACGGCTGGCGCCACCCGATGCTGGCCGGCAGCGCCTTCCGCCACGACTACGACGCGGACGTCGCCCGCGGCAGCTGGGAGTTCTACCGCCTCGGCCCCGGCCTGTGCGTGGTAGTGGCCGACATCGTCGCCATCGCCGCGATCGCGCGCACCCACCGCATGCAGGACCAGCTGGTGCTGTCGGCGGTGATCGAGGGCGAGATCGTGATCGACGACGCCTGGGGCGCGACCTCGGGCCGGATCGCGCACGGCCACTGCACCTGGTACGGCATGCAGGGCGACGCCGAGTTGCACACGATCTACGAGCCCGGCTGCCCGCTGAAGTGGGTCAGCGTATTCATCGACCGGCGCGAGCTGTTCGCGGTGACCGGCCTGGACGCCGACGACCTGCCCGGGCCGATCCGCGATTTCGTCCTGCGCGGCGGCAACCTGGCCCCGCGCAGCGTGCCGCTGTCGCACGCCGCCTCGCTGGCGGTGGCGCGGATCAAGGACTGTCCCTACCAGGGCGGCTATCGCCGCACCTTCCTGCGCGCCAAGGCGCTGGAGCTGGCCTGCGAGGTCCTGTTCGCCAGCGCGCAGCCGCAGGAGGGCGAGGGCCTCGGCGCGGTCTCGCTGGCGGAGGCGGACTACGACAAGCTCGAGCGCGCGATGCAGCTGATCCGCGACCACCTCGAGGAGCCGTTCGGCATCGGCGAGCTCGCCGCCCGCGTGGGGCTGACCCGGCAGAAGCTGCAGCTGGGCTTCCGCGTGCTGCACGGCGACACCGTGGCGCGCGTGCGCGACCGCCTGCGCATGGAATGCGCGCTGCAGCTGGTGCGGGAAGGCGCCACGCCGATGATCGACATCGCCTTCGAGACCGGCTACGAGCACCCGGCCAGCTTCACCCGCGCGTTCAAGGCGGCCTACGGCGTGTCGCCGATGCGCATGCGGCGCATGGCCCAGGACGCCGGCCTCATCGAGCGGCTGGCCGGGCGCCGCCGCTAGGCCGTCGCGTAAGCGGATCTCCGCCCGGACGGCAGGAGCGCGCTCGCGCGCGACCGCGCCGGCCACCGGAGATTCAGCCCCAGAAACCGGGCCAGGGCGGCTGCATGACGCCGCGCTCGTAGACGATGCCGCCGGGCCAGTCCCCGGCCTGCAGCAGCGGGCCGTCGAGATCGCAGACCTCGCACAGCTGGGCCAGGACCATCGCTGGCGCCATCGCCACCGAGCCGCCGACCATGCAGCCCACCATCAGCCGCAGGCCGCGCGCGCGCGCGGCGTGGGCCAGTTCGAGCGCGCCGGTAAGGCCGCCGGTCTTGTCGAGCTTGATGTTGACGAAGGCGTAGCGCTCGGCCACCGCCGGCAGGTCGTCGAGGGTGTCGATGGATTCGTCGGCGCAGACCGGCACCGGCCCGGCGTAGCCGGCCAGCGCCGCGTCGCCGCCGGCCGGCAGCGGCTGTTCCAGCAGGTCCACGCCGAGCGCGGCCAGTTCCGGCGCCAGGCGCAGCAGGCGCTCGATGTCCCAGGACTGGTTGGCGTCCACGACCAGCTGCGCGCGCGGCGCTTCGCGGCGCACCGCCGCCACCGCGGCGACCGGGTCCTCGGCCGCCACCTTGACCTTGATCCACGGGTGGTCGGCCAGCGCGCGGGCCGCGCGCGCGTAGCCGTCGAGGTCGCGCATGCCGATGGTCACCGCGGTCGTCACCGGGCCGGCCGCGGCCAGGCCCGCGGCGCGCCAGGCGCGCACGCCGCTGCGCCTGGCCTCCAGGTCCCAGAACGCGGCGTCGAGCGCGTTGCGGGCGCCGCCGGCGGGCAGCAGCGCCTGCAGTCCCGCGCGGTCCAGCCCGCGCGCCAGCGCCGGCCGCAGGGCCTCGACCTGCCGCAGCATGCGTTCCGGGGTGTCGCCGTGGTAGCCGACGCCGGCCGCCTCGCCGCGGCCGACCGCGCCGTCGGCGTGCAGTTCCACCACGACCACGTCGGCGGTCTCCTGCACCCCGCGCGCGATCGCGAACGGCTCGCGCAGCGGCCAGGAGCGGGTCGAGGCTTCCAGGCGCAGGCTCATGCGCGCAGCACCGAATCGACCACCGCATCGGCCGGCGTGCGCAGCGGGTCGAAGCAGGGCACGCCGAGCGCGGCCGCGGTCGCCGCGATCAGCGCGTCGCCCTCGGCCGCGTCCAGCGCGCTGGTGTTGAGCGCGACGCCGGCGAGGCGGACCGCCGGATTGGTGAGCCGGCCCGCCTCCAGGTAGCGGCGCGCCAGTTCGTCCAGCGGCGGGATCGGCACGTGCGGGCTGCTGCCGATGTGGGTGCGGGTAGGGTCGTGGCAGAGCACGAGCGCATCGGGCTGCGAGCCGTGCAGCAGCCCGAGCGTGACCCCCGCGTAGGCCGGGTGCACGATCGAACCCTGGCCCTCGATGACGTCCCAGTGGTCGTCGCCGGCGTCCGGGGTCAGCGCCTCCGCCGCGCCGGCGATGAAGTCGGCGACCACCGCATCGAGCGGGACGCCGCGGCCGGCGATGAGGATGCCGGTCTGGCCGGTGGCGCGGAACTCGGCGTCCACGCCGCGCGCGCGCATCGCCCGCGCCAGCGCCAGCGCGGTGTATTTCTTGCCCAGCGCGCAGTCGCTGCCCACCGTCAGCAGTCGCTTGCCGCGCCGCTTGAGGCCGGTGCCGACCGGCAGGTCGGCGGGCGGGACGCGCACGTCGACCAGCCGCGTGCCGCGGCGGCCGGCAGCCTCGACCAGCTCGGGGATCGCGGCGAGCCGCGTGTGCAGGCCGGCGACGAGGTCGAGCCCCGCGTCGATGGCCTCGTGCAGCATCGGCAGCCAGTGCGCGGGGATGCGGCCGCCGGTGACCGCCACGCCGATCAGCATCGAGCGCGCGCCGGCCGCGGCGGCCGCGGCGGGCCGCAGTTCCGGCAGGTCGAGGTCGGCCCGGCAGCCGGGCAGCCGCCACTGGGCGACGCAGTCGTCCGGGGTCCAGTCGCGCACGCCGGCCGCGGTCTTGGCGTGCGCGGGGTGGTCGACGTCGCCCAGGAACAGCAGGTAGGGCTTGCGCAGCCGGTGCACGGCCTCGGGCGCGGCGGGCGCGCTCATGCCGGCGTTCCCGCGGGCGGCGGGACGGGGCGCGGCGGGACCGGTTCGGTCCGCCATCCGGTTCGGGTGCATCGGGCCACGGGATCGCCAGGCTGCGGAGGAGCCACGACCTTAGGCAGGCGGCCGCGCGGCGGCTTTGCGCGCGATCGCCGTCGATTAGCAATTCGGGCGCCGGATGCGACGAGGCCCCGTCGCGGGGACGGGGCCTCGTCGGGCGACACGCGGTGCGCTCAGCGCCGCGCGCTTTCCTCCAGCCGGAAGTCCACCGGCACGTTGACGGTGGAGGCGATCGGCTTGCCGTCGCGCAGGGCGGGCGAGAAGCGCGCCTCGCGCACCGCTTCGATCGCCGCGCGGTCCAGCTCGCGAGAGCGGCTGGACTGCACCACGTCCACCTCGCTCGCGCGGCCCTGCGCATCGACCTGCGCGCGCAGCAGCACGGAGCCCTCCGCGCGGGCGCGCAGCGCCGCCGGCGGGTAGGTCGGCTCGATCGGCGCGGCGGGGCTGGCCTCGCGGGTGGCGCCGGCCGAGGGCGCGGGTCGAGGCTCGCGCGGCCGCTCGCGTTCGCTGGCCGGCGGCGGCGGAGTGCCGTCGCCGACCTCGGGCGTGGTGCCGATCGGGGTCGGCGGCGCTTCCGGCGCCTGGGTCGGCCCGCGCTGGCTGAAGAAGTACCAGCCGGCCGCGATCAGCGCGATCAGCAGCAGGATCCACAGCAGCGGGCTGGAGCTCTTGCGCGGCAGCGATTCCGGCGGCGGCTCGCCCGGGGGCGGTGGCGGCGGCGGCTGGCCGGGGCGGTTCGGGTCTTGGCCCAAGGGATCGTTCATGGCGTACCCCTGTTCAGTTCGGGAGCCCGGAGCGTTTCACAGCGTTTGTCGCGACGGCGTCACGGCCGTGTCGGGGACGGATCGGGGCGCGCCGGCGCGATGGCGCGCCCGGCGGAGGCTCAGCGGCGGGCGCCGCCGGCGACGAACTCCACCGGGATGCGCACCTCCGCCTCGACCGCGACGCCGCCTTCCAGCGCCGGCTCGAAGCGCCAGCGGCGCACCGCGCTCGCCGCGGCGCGGTCCAGCGCCGGATAGCCGCTGCTGCGGTCCACCTGCACGTCGCGCGGGCGGCCGTCGCGGTCCACGCGGACCGCCAGGATCACTTCGCCCGACTCGCCGCGGCGCATCGCCGAGCGGGGGAAGGACGGTTCCGGCGTGCGCACCGCGACCGGCGCGCGGGTCGCGCCGCCCACCGCGGGCGGGATCGTCTCGGGCGCGGCCTCCCAGGCTTCGGGCAGGGCGGGATCGACGGCCGCCGGCATCGCCGGTGCGGCGTCGGGCGCGACCGGGTCGGAGGCGGGCGCCTGCCAGGGCGCATCGACGGCGGGCCGCTCCGCCGCCGGCTGCGGCGTGGGCAGCGCCGGGACCGCGGTGCGGCCGCTGCGCTCGGGCAGCGCCGGCCCGGCCTCGGGCTGCGCGGCGGGCCTGCGGGCGAGGTATGCGGCGGCGAACAGCAGCACACCGACGAGGAACGCGGCGCCCACGGCGATGGCGAGCACGGCAGGCAGCGGCAGGCGGGCGCGGCGGGGGCGCGAACGCGGGGACTGGGCATTCATCCGGCCGCATTCTGGCACAGGCGCGGGTGCGGGCTCGGCGCGCGCGGGCGATAATCGCCGGTCCCACGTTGCCCACGGCCGCTTCCATGCTCGATCCCGCACTGCTGCGCACCCGCCCCGACGAGATCGCCCGCCGACTGCGCGAGACCCGGGGCTTCGACTTCGATGCCGCCGCGCTGGAACGCCTGGAGTCCGAGCGCAAGCGCATCCAGGTGCGCACGCAGGAACTGCAGAACCTGCGTAACACCCGCAGCAAGGCCATCGGCCAGGCCAAGGCGAAGGGCGAGGACGCCGCGCCGCTGCTGGCCGAGGTCGCCGGCCTGGGCGAGGAACTCAAGGCCAGCGAGGCGCGGCTGGACGCGATCCGCGGCGAGATCGACGCCATCGCGCGCACGCTGCCCAACCTGCCCGACGACGGAGTGCCGGTGGGCGCGGACGAGGCCGGCAACGTCGAGCAGCACCGCTGGGGCGAGCCGCCGCGCTTCGACTTCGAGGTGCGCGACCACGTCGAGCTCGGCGCGCGCCACGGCTGGCTCGACGCCGACGCCGGCGCCAAGCTCAGCGGCGCGCGCTTCACCGTGCTGCGCGGCCAGCTGGCGCGGCTGCACCGCGCGCTGGCGCAGTTCATGCTGGAACTGCACATCGACGAACACGGCTACGAAGAGACCAACGTGCCGCTGATCGTCAACGCCGACACCATGGAAGGCACCGCGCAACTCGGCAAGTTCGTCGAGGACATGTTCGCCACCGAGGTCGGCGGCGCCACCCGCTACCTGATCCCCACCGCCGAGGTGCCGCTGACCAACCTCGCGCGCGACGAGATCCTCGACCCCGCGCGCCTGCCGCTGCGCATGACCGCGCATTCGATGTGCTTCCGCGCCGAGGCCGGCAGCCACGGCCGCGACACCCGCGGCATGATCCGCCAGCACCAGTTCGAGAAGGTCGAGATGGTGTCGGTCGTGCGGCCGGAGGACAGCGACGCCGAGCACGAGCGCATGACCCGCTGCGCCGAGACCGTGCTGGAGCGGCTGGGCCTGCCGTACCGGCGGGTGCTGCTGTGCACCGGCGACATGGGCTTCGCCGCCCGCAGGACCTACGACCTCGAGGTCTGGCTGCCCTCCCAGGGCACCTACCGCGAGATCTCGTCCTGCTCGAACGTGGGCGACTTCCAGGCCCGGCGCATGCAGGCGCGCTGGCGCAACCCCGAGACCGGCAAGCCCGAGCTGGTGCACACCCTCAACGGCTCCGGCGTGGCGGTGGGGCGCGCGCTGATCGCGGTGATGGAGCACTACCAGCGCGCCGACGGCAGCATCGGGATTCCCGAGGCGCTGCGGCCGTGGATGGGGGGCGCGGAGGCGATCGCCTGAGGTCGGCGATGCGAGGGCGCCCATCGCCCTGGCGCAACGATTTGTTGTGCCGGCGGGATAAACGTGCTTCGATTGCGCTTATCGTTCCACCGGACGTCCGCTCATGCAGGATCTCAACGATCTCTACTACTTCGCCGTGGTCGTCGAGCACGGCGGGTTCGCCGCGGCCGAACGCGCGCTCGGCATCCCCAAGTCGCGGCTGAGCCGGCGCATCAGCCAGCTCGAGAACGACCTCGGCGTGCGCCTGCTGCAGCGTTCCACGCGCCGCTTCGCGGTGACCGACGTCGGCCAGAGCGTGTACCGCCACGCGCAGTCGATGCTGGCCGAAGCCTCGGCCGCGCGCGAGGTCGTCGACCGGCTCAGCGCCGAGCCGCGCGGGCTGGTGCGGGTCAGCGTGCCGGTCTCGATCGCGCAGCAGTCGATGCCCAAGCTGCTGCCGGAGTTCCTGGCGCGGCATCCGCAGGTGCGCGTGCAGCTGCACGTGAGCAACCGCCGGGTGGACGTCATCAACGAGGGCTTCGACGTCGCCATCCGCGTGCGGGCCAAGCTCGACGACGACGGCAGCCTGATCATGCGCAGCTTCGGCCAGATCCAGGAACTGCTGGTGGCCAGCCCGCAGTACCTGCAGCGCGCCGGCCGCCCGCGCGACCCCGAGGACCTGCGCGAACACGTCACCATGACGATGAGCGAGGACGAGGTGAAGCAGCGATGGGACCTGCAGGCCGAGGACGGCCAGGTGCGCCGCATCGAGCTCAAGCCGCGCGTGGCCGGCTTCGACTTCCCCATGCTGATGGCGCTGGCCAAGCAGGGCCTCGGCATCACCATGCTGCCCGAGACCATCTGCGCCGACGCCGTGCGCAGCGGCGAGCTGGAAGTGGTGCTGCCCGACTGGCGCCTGCCGCAAGGCATCGCCCACGCCGTGTTCGCCTCGCGCCGCGGCCTGCTGCCGGCGGTGCGCGTCTTCATCGACTACCTCGCCGAGCGCCTGCCGTCGCTGCTGGAGGAATCCAGCCTCGACTGCAAGCAATGCGCCGACGCCCACCCCGGTCTCGCCGCCGCCGGCAAGCCGGCCGCCGCGCCGGCGCGTGCGACAATGCGGTAGCGCGTCTTGGTGTGAATCCGCGCGCTGCCGGGCGGTTCAAGGCACCGGTCTTGACGCGAAGGCCGCAGGCCGTAGCGAACAGCGGCGCAGCCGCTGGTCAAACCGGCGAAGGCGGCGCGCAAGCGCCGTGTTGATCCACCAGACAACGGAGAGATGGCCGAGCGGTTTAAGGCACCGGTCTTGAAAACCGGCGAAGGGCGACCTTCCGTGGGTTCGAATCCCACTCTCTCCGCCAACCCCTCGCATTCCTGTTGTCGCACCGTCTTCCCGACTTACGGAGACGACGGCGCCCAGAGGAGGGATGTACCTATGAACGCCGGGAAGTCCCAGCGCCGGGGATGGCGATGCGCGATGCGGACAGTCCCCGCCGGCGCACTCGCCGCGATGCTCGTAACGCTCGGCGCGTGCACCACGCAAGTCCCGTCGTCCCGGGAGGTCCACACCGATCGACCGGTCGGCGCGACCATCGAACCGTCCGGTTTCGCCACGGTCCTGCACGCGCCGCCCTCGGCGGCGCCGGTCCCCGGGCCTCCCCGGATCGAGTCCGAGCCCGAGCGCGTCGCACGGGAGCGCGGCATCCCGGTGGCGGACGCCGAGCGGCTGATGAACCCCGACGAGGCGGCCCACGAGGCCGCCATGGCGTTGAACCGGCGGTTGAAGGCGCAGGATGCGGGGAACTACGTCGGCGTGCGGATCGTGCGCGATCCGGAGCCGCGCTTCGCCTTCCAGTTCCGCCGCGACGCCGCGGCGACGCTGGCCCGCTTCACCTCCGACCCCCGCTTCGTCGCCCGTGAGGGCGGGCTCACCCGGGAGGAACTGCAGCCGCTGTTCGACGCGTGGTGGAAGCGCTTCGAGCCTCATCGCATCCTGGGCGGCGGCTCGGTCATGGAGTTCGACGGGAACGTCCGGTTCGACATGACCATCGACGAGGCCGCCTACCGCGCCATCGCCGCGCGCGAGGGCTGGGTGCCGCCGCCGCAGGTCCGGCTGCATTTCCCCCCGCCGCCGAACCCGCGTTCGGTCGATCCCGCGCTGGCGCCGCTGGTGCGCGTGTTCGCGCGCGAGGACCGCTCGCCGGGCGTCGTGCTCAACGCGCTGCTCGGCGGGCGCCTCGTCCTGCGCGACGGCTGCTTCCGGATTCAGGACCATGGCGATGGCGATGGCGATGGTGAGCCCCTGGTCCTGTTCGGGCGGGATGTCGAGCTGCGACTGGACGAGGACGGTTACCTCATCGTGGTCGATCCGCGGGATTCCGACGCCTTCGGCGGCCCTGCGGCGCGCGTCGGCGAGCGCGTCGTCTGGAGCGGGCCGCGCGGCGTCCATGAAGCGGACGAGGGGGCGAAGGCGCTCCGCGCGGCCTGCGGGCCCGGTCCGGTCGTCGCGATCGGGGAGCCGGAGGGCGCGCGACGCTTCGAGACGCGGTGGCCGCCCGGGCCTTGAGTCCACCTCGGCAAGTCCGGGCGGCCGTGCTTCCCTAGGCCGCCAGCGGCAGCCGCACGTGCAGCGTGGTGCCCGCCCCGGGCGCGCTGTCCACGTCGATCCGGCCGCCGGCGTCGGCGACCAGGTCGTGGGCGACCGCCAGGCCCAGGCCGGTGCCCTGGCCCGCCGGACGGGTGGTGAAGAAGGGCTCGAAGATCCGCGCCAGGACCTCGGGCGGCATGCCCGCGCCGGTATCCGCCAGCGACAGCTGCGCATCGCGGTCGTCGGTCGAGAGGCGCGCGCTGAAGCGGCCGCCGTCGGGCATGGCCTGGGCGGCGTTGGCGGCGATGTTGAGCAGGATCAGTTCGAGCTGGGCACGGTCGAAGTGCACCGGTACGGGGTCCGGCGGCGCCTCGATCTCCAGGCGCACCTGCGGGCCGAACAGCTGGCGCAGCATCGGTTCCATGCCGGCCAGCACCTCGCCGGCGTCGAACACCGCCATGCTGGCCTCCTCCATCCGGCTGAAGGCGAGCAGCTTGCGGCTGACCGCGTGGGCGCGGCGCGCGGCCGATTCCACGCCGTCGAAGGCCCCGGCCACGCGCGGGTCGTCGGCCAGGCGGCGGCCGCGCTGGGCATGGCCGAGCACCAGGGTCAGCAGGTGGTTGAAGTCGTGCGCCAGGCCCGCGGCGAGACGGCCGACCGCTTCCACCTTCTGCGCGTGGACCAGTTGCTCCTGCAGCGCTTCGCGCCGGCGTGCCTCGTCCTGCAGCCGGCGGTTGCTGGCGGCCAGCGCGTCGCCGCGCTCGTTCGCCAGTTGCAGGCTCTCGCGCAGGGCGGCGACGCTGCGGTCGATCACCACCGCGACGAACAGGAAGATCAGCGACTGGATGATCCCGCCCACGATCAGGTCGGCCGAGGTGAAGCGTTCGTGCCCGCGTTCGATGTCCACCCGGATGCCCACCGCGAAGGCCAGCACCATCCACGCGTACAGCGCCCACAGGGCGCGGCGGCCGAGCAGCAGCCCCGCCATCACCAGCCAGACGGCGAGCAGCGGCAGCTCGTGCTGGCCGCCGCTCATGCCGCCGCCGGCATTGGACAGCATCACCGCCACCGCGACCGCGCCCAGCAGCAGCCCGACCGGCAGTCGGAAGCGGCCGCGCCGGATCAGCCACCAGCCGGCCGAGGCGAGCGCGGCCAGCAGCAGTCCGCTGGCGAGGCCGGCGTACTCGCCGGGCTGCAGCGGCACCGGCACGGCGAGCAGGCGGTAGGCCCACAGCAGCGGCGGGAACAGCGCCAGCAGCGCCAGCACCACCTGCATCATCGGCGCGTTGCGCCGGTCCACGGGATCGGCCACGGGGGCCGCGGCCAGCCATCGCCACGGCGCGCGCCAGGTGCGTGCGGGCCATCGCGGGCCGCGGCCGGCGGCCGCGGGCGCTTCGGTGCTCGGCATCGGTCCTCTTCCTCTGTCGCCTGCTTGTGCGTCGGGCGCGTTCGCCGCGGTTCGGGCCGGGCATGCCGGCAGTTCGGGCGCAGACGGAGCTTATACCGTGCCCGCATCGTCCGGGCCGGGGCGCCGTATCGCACGCGGGCGCCCGGCGAGGGTCCGGGCGGTCCCGTATGATCGCCGGCATCCGTGGAGCCCGTTCGGCCGGCGTTTCGCCGCGAGCGCGATGGGGCAGGGCGGGCCCCATCCCTTGCGCGCTCCATCCATCGTGACGGGCCCGCGCGAAACCCCAGGAGAGTGGTCATGGCCGAGGCGGGAATCGTCGAAGCGATCGGTCCGGTCGTGGTGCTGCTCGGCTCGGCGGTGGTGGCGGTGCCGCTGTTCCGCAGGCTGGGGCTGGGCTCGGTGCTCGGCTATTTCACCGGCGGCCTGCTGGTGGGCCCGTCGGTGCTGAGCGTCTTCACCGAGCCCTCGACGATCCTGCACGTCTCCGAACTCGGCGTGGTGATGTTCCTGTTCCTGATCGGCCTGGAGATGCGCCCGCAGAAGCTGTGGGCGCTGCGCCGGGAGATCTTCGGGCTGGGGCTGGCGCAGGTGGCGAGTTGCATCGCGCTGCTGACCGGGGTGGGCATCCTGGCGGGGCTTTCGCCGGTGCACGCCTTCATCGCCGGCTCCGGCTTCGTGCTGTCCTCGACCGCGGTGGTGATCTCGGTGCTCAGGGAGCGCGGCGAGGTCGCCAGCGCGCAGGGCCAGCAGGCGGTGTCGATCCTGCTGCTGGAGGACCTGGCGATCGTGCCGCTGCTGGCGGTGGTGACCTTCATCGCCGCCGCGCAGTCGGGCAACGGAGGCGGCGTCGATCCCGTGGCGGTGGCGGTCGCGCTGGGCGCGGTGGCGCTGGTGATTGCGGCCGGCCGCTGGCTGCTCGATCCGTTCTTCGCCGTGCTGGCGCGCAGCCGCACCACGGAAGTGCTGACCGCAGGCGCGTTGCTGGTGGTGCTGGGCTCGGCGCTGCTGATGGAGGTCGCCGGGCTGTCGATGGCGATGGGCGCCTTCCTGGCCGGGGTGATGCTGTCCGGCTCCGGCTACCGCCACCAGATCGAGACCGACGTCGAGCCGTTCAAGGGCCTGCTGATGGGCCTGTTCTTCCTGGCCGTGGGCATGTCGCTGGACCTGGCGGTGGTGGCGTCGCAGTGGCGGCTGGTGCTCGGGCTGCTCGCGGCGTTCGTCGCGGCGAAGGCGCTCGGCATCTACGTCATCGCGCGCGCGTTCGGTTCGAACGGCCCGCAGGCGCTGCGGCGCGTGGCGCTGTTCGCCCAGGGCGGCGAGTTCGCCTTCGTGCTGTACGCCGCGGCGCAGAGCGGCGGGCTGGTCACCGCGGCGGACAACGCGGTCTTCTCCAGCGTGGTCATCCTGTCGATGGCGATGACGCCGCTGATCCTGCTCGCAGCCGACCGCTGGCTGGGCGACGGCGCCGCATCGCTGGAAGGCGTCGAGGCCGCCGAAGACCTCCGCGGCCGGGTCCTGCTGATCGGCTTCGGCCGCTTCGGCCAGATCGCTTCGCAGCTGCTGCTGGCCCAGGGCGTGGAGGTCGCGCTGATCGACAACGATCCGGACCGGATCCGGGAGGCGGAGAAGTTCGGCTTCAAGGTCTACTACGGTGACGGCACGCGGCTGGACGTGCTGCGGCGCTCGGGCGCCGACACCGCCGACGTGGTGATGGTCTGCGTGGACCAGCGGACCGCCGCCGACCGCATCGTCGAGCTGGTCAAGGCGCACTTCCCGGCGGCGCGGCTGCTGGCGCGCGCCTACGACCGCGGCCATGCCATCCGGCTGCGCCAGGCGGGCGTGGACTACCAGATCCGGGAGACCTTCGAGTCCGCGCTGGTCCTGGGCGGCGCCGGCCTGCGCGCGCTGGGCATGACCGCGCTGGACGTGGACGAGGTCACCGAGGACATCCGCCGCCGCGACTGCGAGCGGCTGGACGCGCAGAGCCAGGGCGGCCTGCTCGCCGGCGCCGACCGCCTGCTGGTGGCGCCGCGGCCCGAGCCCCTGATCGCGCGCAAGGGGCGGACCGAGGCGGGCTGAAGGGGCGGGTCACACATCGTGGCCCGCAAAAAAGGAATCGGCGGCCGGGGGCCGCCGATTCGCTCGATACGATTGGGGAACGCCCTGCAGGGCGACGCCGCCCCGGCGGATTGTGCCGGCCCTATCGGGAATCGCGCAGTCGACGCGACTGGCTGGTTTCCCAGTACCGCTCCCTGTCCGCGATTTCTTCGTTGTAGGTCTGCAGCGCCGTTTCGTAGTTCTGCGCACTGACCCAGCGACCGCCCTGGCGAGGCTCGCCCACATAGCGTGACTGGGTGAGATCGGTATAGGGATGGTTGTAATAGGCCTGGCAGTAGGAGGGCAGGTTGTTGTCGATGTAGTACTCCTGGTCGTCGCGGTAACCGACGTACCGGCGCTGGGAGCTGTTCAGCGCATCCGCGTCGCAGCGTCCGGCGCCGCGGGCGATGGCGTCGGTCAGCGAACGCATCGAGTTGTCGGCGTTCGCCGAGGGGCAGATGTTGAGGAAGTTCTTGCGCTCGCGGATGCGGTCGGCCAGCTTGGTGGGATTGATGTCGAAGTAGCGGGTGAGCGCAGGCATGCACTGGTTCGGCGGGCTGCCGGTCGACAGGCAGAGGATCGCCTCGCAGGAAAGCTTGGTGTCGCCGGTGAACTGGTCGAGGTCCGGCATACCGTTCTGCGCCGCCACGGGGGCGGCCACGCACGCGGCGAACAGGGCCGGCAGCAGTCGATGACGCTTCATGGGTGGGTTCTCCTGGGCAATGGAAAACGCAGGACGGGCCTGCGAACGACTTCGATGTCCGAAGCGAGGGCCGAACGAGATGTGTGCGTCGTGGGCGAGGCACCCACGGCAAACCGGGCCGCACCCGTGCAGGCGCCACCCGACATCGTCGATCCAACGGCTACACACCCGACGCGCATCGGCGAAACGCGGCTTTAGGTAGATGAACCCAGTATATACCGCCCCGCCGTTCGCGCCGCAACGCCCCTGCCGGGAACCGGGATGGCCGTCGCGTTCCCGGATACGCGCACTCCAGGCCGGTGCGCCTCCGACCGGAGGCGCACGATCCGGGCGCCTCCGTCGGCACCGGTAGAGTGATCCCATGACGACGCTCGACCGGACGCTGGCGGTGCCGGGCTGCCGGCTGGCCTACGCCGACCTGCCGGGGCCTCGGACGCCGGTGGTGTTCCTGCACGGCGCGGGAGCCGATCACCGCATGTTCGAGGGCCAGGCGGCGGCGCTGTCGCGGGCGGGCCATCGCTGCGTGCTGACCGACCTGCGCGGCCACGGTGCCTCGCGCCCCTGCACGACGCCGGTGACGGCCGCCGCGCTGCTCGACGACGCCCGGGCGCTGCTCGACCGGCTCGACCTGCACGGCGCGGTGCTGGCGGGGCTGTCGCTGGGCGGCAACATCGCCCAGGCGCTGGTCCGCGAGGCCCCGGGCCGTTTCGCCGGGCTGGTGGCGATGAGCTGCACCTGGAATACGGGCCCGCTGACCCCGCTGGAGCGCCTGTCCCTGCGGCTGGCGGCGCCGGCGCTGGCGGCGATCCCGCAGCGGCTGCTGCCGCGGCTGATGGCCCGCGTCTCGGCGGCGACGCCCGCCGCGCGTGCCGACGCCGAACGGACGTTCGCGGCGATGCCCCGGCGCGCGTTCCTGGAGGTGTGGAAGGCGACCGCCGACTTCGTCGCCCCCGATCCCGGCTACCGGACGCCGGTGCCGCTGCTGCTGGTCCGCGGCGCGCGCGACCGCACGGGCAACATCGCCACCGCCATGCCGGCGTGGGCTGCATTCGAGGGCATCGCGGAGCGGCCGGTCGCCGGCGCCGGCCATCTGGTCTGCCAGGACGCGCCGGACGAGGTCCGCGCGCGGCTGCTGGCGTTCCTCCGCGGGCTTCCGTGCCGGTGAGCGCGGGTCAGCCGGCGGCGACGGCCTCCGGCGCCTGTGCGGCCACCGGCGGCATGCGGAACACGAAGCAGGTGCCGCGCTCGGGCGCCGTGTCGACCTCCAGCGTGCCGCCGTGGGCGCGCGCGATCTCCGCGGCGATGTAGAGGCCCAGGCCGAGCCCGGGGCGGGCACCGCCTTCGCGGCGGGCGAAGGGCTGGAACAGGTCGGGGATGCGATCGGCCGGGATGGCGCCGCCGTTGCGCACGCACAGTCGCAACACGCCGTCGTGCCGGTCGACCTCGATGCGCACCGGCGCGTCCGGATCGCCGTGCGACAGCGCGTTCGCGACCAGGTTGCCGAGCAGCTGCGAGACCCGGTACGGATCGCAGAGCACCGGCTCGTCCAGCTCGAAGCGGGCCTCGATCCGGCGCCCGGGATGCGATGCGCCCGCTTCCTGGACCACCTGTTCCAGCAGCGCTTCCAGCCGCTCGTGCTGCGACAGGTCGAGCGCGATGCCGCCGCCCAGCCGGCCGCGCGCGAAGTCGAGGGTGGCGCGCACCATCTCGTCCATGCGCATGCCGCTGCGCAGGATCAGTTCCGCGAGCTGCTGCTGGCGGGCGCCCAGGCCGTAGTGGCCGAGCAGTTCGGCGCTGGTGACGATGGCCTGCAGCGGGCTGCGCAGGTCGTGGCCCAGCACCGCGATGAACTCCTCGCGCAGCCGCGCGATGCGCTGCGATTCCGCCAGCGCCATGCCGGTGCGGTGCAGGCGGTCCTCGGTCTCCAGCTGCAGGCCGATCAGCTGCGCGAGCAGTTCCATGTTGCGCAGGACCGTCGGATCGATCTCCAGCGGCCGCGGGTCGAGCGCGCACAGGGTGCCGAAGAAGCGGCCGTCCGGGCGCCGGATCGGGATCGAGATGTAGGCCTCGAAGCCGTAGCGGGCCGGGATGGGGTGGCCGGCGTAGACCGGATCCTTCGAGGCGTGGCCGAAGGCGATCGTCTGCCCGTGCTGGCGGATCTCGTTGCACAGGGTGGACTCCAGCTGCAGGCGGCCGCCGGGCCGGAGTCCGAAGTCGAGGTGGTCGAGCACCTGGCAGGCGGTCCAGGTGCGGTCGGTGACGCGCGCCACGGCGGCCAGGCGCATGCCCGTGGTGCGGGCGACGATTTCGAGGATTGTCGGCACCGCGTCGATGCGGGCGACGGCTTCGATGTCGAGCAACTCGTCCTGATCGGGTGCCGTCATGGGCGGTCCCTCCCCATGGGAATCCTGCGTCCAGATTAACCGTTCCGGCCGCCGCGCGCCGCATGCCGCGCCGGCCGCGTGCGTTCACCGCGCCGGTCCGGCCGATGGGCGACACTGCACGCATGCCGCCGTCGCCCGCCTCGCGCCTGTCCGTCCTGCTGTGCCTCGCGTTCGCGTTTGTGGCGACACCGGCGACGGCCGCGCCGGCGCCGCTCCTGCGCACGGCCGAGGCGGCGGCGGACATCGCGCCGCTGCAGACCCTGATCGTGGCGCGCGACGGGCGCGTCCTGGTCGAGCGCGGCTACCGCGGACACCGCACCGACGCGCCGACCAACATCAAGTCCGCATCGAAGGCGGTGGTGTCGGCGCTGGTGGGCATCGCGATCGCGCGCGGCGTGCTCGACGGCGTCGACCAGCCGGTCGCGCCGCTGCTCGCCGACAAGCTGCCGGCCGATCCCGACCCGCGCATGGCGCGCATCACCGTCGGCCACCTGCTGTCGATGCAGGCCGGCCTCGGGCGCACGTCCGGCGCGGGCTACGGGCGCTGGGTGTCCAGCCGCGACTGGGTCCGCGCGGCGCTGGCGCAGCCCTTCGTCGACGATCCGGGCGGCGGCATGCTGTACTCGACCGGTTCCACCCACCTGCTGTCGGCGATCCTGACCCGCGAGAGCGGGCGTTCCAGCCTGGCGCTGGCGCGCGACTGGCTGGGGGCGCAGGAGGGCTTCGCGATCTCGTCCTGGGACCGCGACCCGCAGGGCATCTACTTCGGCGGCAACCAGATGGCGATGACGCCGCGTTCGCTGCTGGCCTTCGGCGAGCTCTACCGCGAGGGCGGGCGGGCGCGCTCGGGCGCGCAAGTGCTGCCGGCGGACTGGGTGGAGGCGTCCTGGCGCCCGCGCACGCGCTCGGTGTTCAACGGCGACGGCTACGGCTACGGCTGGTTCGCGCGCCGCATCGGCGGGCAGGACGTGCGCTATGCCTGGGGCTACGGCGGGCAGATGCTGTACGTGGTGCCGGCGCTGGGGCTCACCGTGGTGATGACCTCCGACGAGCGCCAGCCGTCGGGCAGCAGCGGGCATCGCGCCGCGCTCCACGACCTGCTCGCGCGGATCGTGCGCGACGTCGGCGCCGCCGCGCCATAGCGGCTGCCGCGCGGCCGCGCGTGCGCGCCGCGCGCGATGTATGCGGTTACATCCTTGCGGACCCAGCGCACCCCGGCTAGCCTCGTGCCGAAGGGGAGAGATGGCCGCAACGGGATGAGGAGAGGGCAGGGATGACCATTCGGGTGTTCATGGTCGACGACCATGCGCTGGTCCGCACGGGCATGCGCATGATCCTGGCGAACGAGGGCGACATCGAGGTGGTGGGCGAGGCGGACAGCGGCGAAGCCGCGCTGCCGGAGATCCGCAGGCTCGAGCCCGACGTCGTGCTGTGCGACCTGCACCTGCCGGGCTTGAGCGGCCTCGAGGTGACCGAGCGCATCGTGCGCGGCAAGTACGGCCCGCGCGTCATCGTGGTGTCCGTGCTCGAGGACGGGCCGATGCCCAAGCGCCTGATCGAGGCGGGCGCCGCCGGCTACGTCGGCAAGGCCGGGGACGCCAGCGAACTGGTCCGCGCCGTGCGCGTGGTGGCCGCGGGCCGCCGCTACCTGGCGACCAGCATCGCGCAGAACATGGCGCTGTCCGGGCTCGACGGCGACGGCAGTCCGTTCGACCAGCTGTCCGCGCGCGAGCTGGAGATCGCCATGCTGCTGATCCAGGGACTGCGCCAGGAGCAGATCGCCAAGCGCCTCAGCCTGAGCGCGAAGACGATCAACACGCACAAGACGCGGATGTTCGCCAAGCTGCACGTGCAGGACACCATCGCGCTGGCGCGACTGGCCGGGCAGTACGGGCTCGCCGACCCGACCCACGCGCTGTAGGCGCGCGACGCGCTTCGGCCTGCGGGCCGCAGGCGGGTCCCGGCGGCGTCGCAGGCGGCCCTGAACGCAGCGGGCGGCCCGAAGGCCGCCCGTGCATGGTGACGCCGCGGTGGCAGGCGGGTCAGGCTTCCCGCTTGCCCGAGGCCTGGTCCTCGTCCTCGTCCGTGGCGTCCTCGCCGGCGTTGGCCGCATCGGCTTCCGCCGGCGTCGCGACGGCGTCGAACAGGCCCGCGGTGACCGGTGCGGCGGCGGGCGGGGCGTCGGGCTGGGCGCTGGCGGCGGCCGGAGCGGCCTGCGTGCGCGCCGGCGGGACCTGCGTTTCCTCCGCGGTGTCGGCGGCGAGGCCCGCGGCGGCATCGGCCGGCGTCGGGTTGGCGCGCTCGATCGCCTCGGCGGGGGCGGTGTCGTCCGCCTTCGCAGCGTCCGCTACCGGCGCGATGCGGGCATCCGCCTCGGACGGTGCCGTCCCGGTTGCCGCGTCCGCTGCCGGCACCGGCGCATCGGCGGCATCCGCCAGCGCCTGCGGTGCGGCGGCCACGGACGGTTCCGGTCCGGGCGACGCGTCGGGCTGCGCCGTGGCTTCGGCCGCGACGATCGTCGCCGTGGCCGCGGCGACCGCTGCCGGCGCCTCGCGGCGCGGCGGCTCCGCGGGCCTGGCGGTGCGCGCCGGCTCGGCGGCCGCGGCGCGGGTGTCGGTGGACTGGACGTCGTCGAAATCGAACTCGGGCTGGGAGCCGTCCACGGCCTGCGTCGGGCCGTCCTGGCCGGTCTCGTCGTCGAGCGCGTCCAGGGCGGCGTCCTGCTCGGTGCCGGCCTCGCCGGTCCCGCGGCGACGGCGGCGGCCGCCACGGCGACCGCGGCGGCGGCGGCCGCCTTCGCCGGTGCCGGCATCGTCGGCGGGTGCGGCGTCGCCGTCGGTCCGGACGGTCTCGGTCGGCGCCTCGGCCACGGCGGCGGCGTCCTGCGCCGGCGCGACGACCTCGGCCGCGGCGCGGTCCTCGATCCGCGCGCTCGCCTCGGCCGCGGCCTGGCCTGCCGCGACCGCGGTGGCGGCGGCGACCGTGGCTTCGACGGCGGGGGCCGGCACGGCCTCGCTGCGGCGCGCCTCCTCGCGGGCTTCGCGGGGCTCGCGGCGCGGTTCCTCGCGGCGCGCCTCTTCGCCCTCGGGCTTGCGGCCGGCCTTCGGCGGCTTGGGCGCGCGCGGCGGCTTGGGTGCCGCGGGCGCCTGGCCGGCCTGCGCGGGCGCGGGCTGCGGCGGCGCCTTCTGGGCGGCCGCGCGATCCTGCTGGCCGTTGCGCTGCTCGCGGCCGGCCTGGCCGCTGCGCTCGTTCTGCCCGTTCGGCTTGGCGCCGCGGCGCGATTCGTCGCGGCGCGGGCCCTCGCGGCCGGGGCGGCGGTCGCGACGGCCGTTGCGATCGCGATCGCCGCCGTTGCGCTCCTCGCGCGGCTGCGCCGGGGCGGGCGAGGCCGGGCGTGCGTGCGCGCCGTCTTCGGGCGCGGCGAACAGCCGCTTCAGCCAGCCGACCACGCCGCCGGCGGCGGGCGCGAGCGGTGCGGGCGCGGGCTGCGGCGCCGGCGCGGGGGCGACGGCGACCGGCGCGGGCGCCGGCTCCTCGCGCGGCTCGCGCACCGGCGCCGGCTGGGCCGGGCGCACGTTGGTGACCGCCGGCGGCGGCACGTTGAGGTTGTTCTTGTTGAGCGCGATGGTCGCCAGCTTGCGCGGGGTGCCGCGCTGGTAGCTCGGGCGCGCGGTCTCCTCGCCCAGCTCGTTCTCGCGGATGCGGGTGACCTCGTAGTGCGGCGTGTGCAGCTGCTCGTCGGCGACGATGACGATCGGCGCCTTGTGCCGCTTCTCGATCTCGGCCAGCGCGCCGCGCTTCTCGTTGAGCAGGTAGTTGGCGATCTCCACCGGCGCCTGCACCATGACCTGGCCGGTGTTGTCCTTCATCGCGTGCTCCTCGGCCACGCGGATGATCGACAGCGACAGCGATTCCACGCTGCGCATGCGGCCGTGGCCCTCGCAGCGCGGGCAGACGATCTGGCTGGACTCGCCCAGCGACGCGCGCAGGCGCTGGCGGCTCATCTCCATCAGGCCGAACTTCGAGATCCGGCCCAGCTGCACGCGGGCGCGGTCGTACTTCAGCGCGTTCTGCAGGCGGTTCTCCACCTCGCGCTGGTGCTTGTTCGACGACATGTCGATGAAGTCGATGACCACCAGGCCGCCGAGGTCGCGCAGGCGCAGCTGGCGGGCGACCTCCTCGGCCGCCTCCAGGTTGGTGTGGAACGCGGTCTCCTCGATGTCGCCGCCGCGGGTGGCGCGCGCGGAGTTCACGTCCACCGCGGTCAGCGCCTCGGTCTGGTCGATCACCAGCGCGCCGCCGGAGGGCAGGCGGATGGTGCGCTCGTAGGCGTTCTCGATCTGCGACTCGATCTGGAAGCGGTTGAACAGCGGGGTGTCGTCGGTGTAGTGCTTGAGCTTGCGCTTGTTGTGCGGCATCACCTGCTCGACGAACTCGAGCGCCTCGGAGTACATCTCCGGGGTGTCGACCAGGATCTCGCCGATGTCGGCGCGCATGTAGTCGCGCAGCGCGCGGGTGATCAGGCGCGACTCCTGGTAGATCAGGAACGGCGCCGGCTTGCTCAGCGCGGCCTCGGCGATCGCGCGCCAGATGCTGAGCAGGTAGTCGAGGTCCCACTGCAGCTCTTCGGCGTCGCGGCCGACGCCGGCGGTGCGGATGATCACCCCCATCTCGTCGGGGATGTCCAGCTTGTCCATCGCCTCCTTGAGCGCCGCCCGGTCCTCGCCCTCGATGCGGCGGGACACGCCGCCGGCGGTGGGCGAGTTGGGCATCAGCACCATGTAGCGGCCGGCCAGCGAGATGAAGGTGGTCAGCGCCGCGCCCTTGTTGCCGCGCTCCTCCTTCTCGACCTGGACCACCACCTCCTGGCCCTCGCGCAGCAGCTCGCGGATGCCGGCGTTGCGGTGGTCGACCCCGGACTGGTAGTAGTCGCGGGAGATCTCCTTCAGCGGCAGGAAGCCGTGGCGCTCGGCGCCGTACTCGACGAACGCCGCCTCCAGCGACGGCTCGAGCCGGGTGATGCGGCCCTTGTAGATGTTGGACTTCTTCTGTTCCTGCGACGGCTGCTCGATGTCGATGTCGTAGAGCGTCTGGCCGTCGACGATGGCGACGCGCAGCTCTTCGGCCTGCGTCGCATTGATCAGCATGCGTTTCATGGTGCGTTCCTCGCGCGCTGCCACCGCGCGGAACGCCGTGGGCGTTTCGCCTCTGGACACTTGAGACCGCGCCGGCCCGGTCGGGACCGGGTCGCGCGGGGCGTGGGGCCCCGGCGCCTCGCGGCGCGGTCTTGGGGTTTCCAGCGCTACGACACCACGGCACGCCGCGGGAGCGCTTGTTGTTCGTCTTGCCTGTTTCGGGGCCGGCGGCGGCCGTCGGCTCGAAGGCCGGGGCGCCGCGCGGGTCATGTTCAGCACCGGACCTCTCGGGCCGGGCGATGGCCGGGTCTGCCGGTGAGCCGCTAACATGTCCGCCCCGGGGGCGGTGGCCGCGCACTGCATCGGAATCCAGGAAGCGGGGCTTTCGGCCCTTGGAGCGCTCGGCCCGTCCCGTCCCGGGAGATGCCCTGCGCAACTTCCTGCGAAATCAAACCCTTATCTCGCGCGGCGAGTGTAGCAGATCAAAATCGCCGATGTCCCATTCACCCCCATCCCCCCGCGCCGCCGGCGCCCGCACCGTGCGGGTGCCCGAGGACCGCGACGGCCAGCGGCTGGACAACTTCCTCCTGGGCCAGCTCAAGGGGGCGCCGCGCAGCCTCGTCTACAAGCTGGTGAGATCGGGCCAGGTGCGGGTGAACGGCGGCCGCGCCAAGGCCGAGCGCAAGCTGGCCGGCGGCGACGAGGTGCGCATCCCGCCGGTGCGGCTGGACGGCCCGGGCACGCCCCAGGGCGGCCCCGGGCGCTCGCTGTTGCAGGCGCTGGAGGCGGCGATCGTCCACGAGGACGAGCGCCTGCTGGCGCTGAACAAGCCCTCCGGCATCGCCAGCCACGGCGGCAGCGGGATCGCCTTCGGCGCCATCGAGACCCTGCGCGCGCTGCGCCCCGAGGGCAGCTTCGAGCTGGTGCACCGGCTCGACCGCGACACTTCCGGCCTGCTGGTGGTGGCCAAGAAGCGCAAGGCGCTGACCGAGCTGCAGGCGCTGATGCGCGGCGAGGGCGGGATCGAGAAGCGCTACCTGGCCCTGCTGCTCGGGCGCCTGCCCGACGGCGTCATGAGCGTGGACGCGCCGCTGCACGTGGGCCTGCGCCAGGGCGGCGAGCGGCACGTCCGGGTCGACGCCGCCGGCAAGCCCTCGCTCAGCCACTTCAAGGTGCTCGAGCGGCGCGGCGGGCATTCCTGGTGCGAGGTGCGGATCGAGACCGGCCGCACCCACCAGATCCGCGCGCACGCCGCGCACCTCGGGCACCCGGTCGCCGGCGACGACAAGTACGGCGACGCCGAGGCCAACCGCCGCCTGCGCGAGCAGGCCGGCCTGCGCCGGCTGGCCCTGCACGCGGCGTCGATGGCGTTCGCCCTCGACGGCGGCCGCACGCCCTACGTGCTGCACGCGCCACTGGCGCCCGAGCTCGGGCAGGTGCTGGACCGGCTGGGTTGACCGGCGTGCGCCCGCATGCCCGTGCCGCGCGTTGCCGCCTGGCGGGCGCCGTCCTGCTGGCCGCGGCGGTGGCATCGCAGGCCGCGCCGCCGCCGAGCCCGCCGCGCGGGGTGCAGCCGGCGGGGCAGACGCTGCCGCTGCGGCCCGCCCGGCGGATCGCCTTCGAGACCGACGAGGGCACCTGGATGTCGCTCGACGCCGCGCCCGACGGGCGCAGCCTCGTCTTCGACCTGCTGGGCGATCTCTACACCCTCGACGCGCGCGGCGGCCGCGCCCGGCCGCTGCTGCGCGGCATGGCGGTGGAGACGCAGCCGGCGTACTCGCCCGACGGGCGCTGGATCGCCTTCGTCGGCGACCGTTCCGGCGCCGAGAACCTGTGGCGGGTGCGCCCGGACGGCAGCGGCCTGGAGCAGCTGAGCTTCGGCGACGACGACACCGTGCTGGTCTCGCCGGCCTGGAGCGCCGACGGCCGCGCGCTGTACGTCAGCCGCTTCCGCTGGTCGGTCAACGACTACGAGCTGTGGCGCTACGACCTCGACGGCGGGCAGACCCTGCTGTCGCCGGCGCGCACCGAGGGCGGGGCCCGCCGCAGCGCGCTGGGCGCCGCACCCTCGGCCGACGGCCGCTGGCTGTACTACGCGCGCCGCGACGGCGGCCAGGACGGCGCCAAGCTCGACACCTGGTCGATCGTGCGCCGCGACCTGGCCTCCGGCGAGGAGACCGTGGTGGTGCCGGAGCCGGGCGTGCCCGGCCGGCGGCCGTTCGCCGGCACCTTCTTCCGCCCGCTGCCCTCGCGCGACGGCCGCTGGCTGGCCTACGGCGCGCGCTGGGAAGGCCGCACCGGCCTGCGCCTGCGCGACCTGCGCAGCGGCGCCGACCGCTGGCTGGCGTTCCCGGTCGAGCAGGACCAGTCGATGGCGCAGAGCTGGCAGGACCTGCTGCCGCGCTTCGCGTTCTCGGCCGACGGCCGCGCGCTGCTGCTCGCGCGCGAGGGCCGCTTCGAGCGCATCCCGCTGGACGGCGGCGCGCCGGCGCCGGTTCCGTTCGTCGCCGAAGTCGAGCTGGCACTGGGGCCGCTGACGCGCGTGGACGTGCGCGAGGAGACCGGGCCGGTGCGCGCGCGGCTGATCCGCACGCCGCGGCAGTCGCCGGACGGCCGCCGGCTGGCGTTCTCGGCGCTGGGCCGGCTCTACCTCATGCCGCTCAACGGCGCCGGCGCGGCGCGCCCGCTGCTGCCCGAGGACGCGCCGCCGGCCTTCCACCCGGCCTGGTCGCCCGACGGCCGCCTGCTGGCCTACGTCACCTGGGACGGTGCGCGCGGCGGCCGGGTCTGGGTGGCGCCGGCCGACGGCGGCGCGCCGCGCGCGCTGACCGCGCAGGCCGACTACTACACCCAGCCGGTCTTCGCCCCCGACGGCCGGACCGTGTACGCGCTGCGCTCGGACAACCGCGCGCGCATGCAGGCCTCGATGGTGTTCGGCAGCGTCCGCGAGTCCGAGCTGCTGGCGCTGCCGGTGGGCGGCGGCCCGGCGCGGGTGGTGCGTGCGGGCGACTTCGGCGGCACGCTGCACCTGGACGCGGCCGGCACCAAGGTCCACGTGCGCGACGGCGACGGCGGGACGGTCGCGATCTCGCTGGTCGACGGCGCGGCTTCCGCGCCGGCGAAGATCACGGGCCCGGGCTGGTACTTCCAGGACGGCCCGGTGCCGGTGGACGACGTGCGCATCAGCCCCGACGGCCGCTGGGCGCTGGCGCAGGTCGCGCAGCAGCTGCACCTGCTGCCGGCGCCGGCGCCCGGGGCGACGGTGGACCTGTCCGCGCCCGGCGTCGAGCATCGCCGCATCACCGACGTCGGCGCCGACGACTTCGACTGGGCCGACGGCGGACGCACCATCGCCTGGTCGGTCGGCGCGAGGTTCCACCGCCGCGCATTGGCCGGCGTCGCGCTCAACCCGCCGGACCGGCCCGGCTGGAGCGCGGATGCCCCGCGCATCGGCACGGACACCGAGGCCTTCGACGCCGTGGTCGAGGTGCCGCGCGACGTGCCGGAGGGGACGCTGCTGCTGCGCGGCGCCACCGCGATCACCATGCGCGGCGAGGAGGCGATCGAGGACGCCGACGTGCTGGTGCGCGACGGCCGCATCCTCGCGATCGGCCCGCGCGGCACGGTGGACGTGCCCGCCGGCGTGCAGGCGCGCGACGTCTCCGGGCGCTTCCTGGTGCCGGGCTTCATCGACATCCACGACCACGTGGCCGACATCCGCCGCGACCTGCTCGACACCGACGCCTGGGGCCTGCGCGCGCGGCTGGCCTACGGCATCACCACCGCGTTCGACCCGTCCTCGCTGAGCATCGACATGCTCGCCTACCAGGACCTCGTCGACGCCGGCCGCGTGCTCGGCGCGCGCGTGCCCAGCACCGGCATGGCGATGTTCTCGTTCAACCGCATCGCCTCGCCCGAGGAGGCGCGCGCGCTGCTCGCGCGCTACCGCGACCGCTACCGCCTGCGCAACGTCAAGCAGTACCTGATCGGCAACCGCCGCCAGCGGCAGTGGCTGGTGCAGGCCGCGTCGGAGATGGGGGTGATGCCGACCACCGAGGGCTCGCTGTCCTTCAGGCTGGGCCTGAGCCAGGTCGTGGACGGCTACGCCGGCCACGAGCATTCGCTGGGCACGCCGCTGTACCGCGACGCCATCGAGCTGCTGGCGCGCAGCGGCACCAGCTACGACACCACGCTGCAGATCGTCAACGGCGGCCCGCCGGCGCAGGATCGCTACGTCGCCCGCGACGCGCCGCTGGGCGATCCGCTGTTCCGCGCCACCCGGCCCTACGAGGTGGCGATGCAGAGCGTGCAGGCGCGGCAGTGGGTGGACCCGGCGCTGATGCTGTACCCGCGGCTGGCCGCCGACGCCGCGCGCCTGCAGCGCGCGGGCGGGGTGGTGGGCATGGGCTCGCACGGCGAGATCCCGGGCCCCGGCTTCCACTGGGAACTGGAAGCGCACGTCGAGGGCGGCATGACCCCGCACGAGGCGCTGCGCGCGGCGACCCTGGGCTCGGCGACCGCGATCGGCCGCGCCGCCGAGTTCGGCAGCCTGGAGCCGGGCAAGTTCGCCGACCTGCTGGTGCTGGAGGCGGACCCGCGCGGCGACATCCGCAACACGCGGCGCATCGCCGAGGTGATGAAGCACGGCCGCCTGTACCGCGCCGGCAGCCTGGACGAGCTCTGGCCGCGGCAGCGGCCGGCGCCCGCGCCCGGGTTCTCCGGACAGGCGCCGGCGCCGCGCTGACGTTGCCGACGGGCAGTCGCGCGCGAGCGCGCTCCTGCGGGAAAGAGCGAACCTGCCGTCCTCCTAGAAGCGCGCTCGCGCGCGGCCTTCCGTGACACCGCGCGCTCCCGCGGCCCGGTCCGCCGCCTCAGCCGGCGCCGCCCGCCTGCAGCGCGCGCAGGCGCCCGCCGATCAGTTCGAGGTTCTCCTGGCCGCCGCGCAGCGCATCGGCGTGCAGCGGCGGCAGCACGGCCTCCGCCAGCCGGCGCAGGCGTTCGCCGGTGGACCGCCAGCGTGCGGCCAGTGCCGGCGCATCCTCGGCCAGCCGCTCGCGTTCTTCGACCTGCGGCAGGCCGTAGCCGGGGGTGCCGTCGAGCAGGCGCGCGGGGCGGATCAGCAGGCCTTCCAGCGCGAGGGTGTCGTCGAGCAGCGCGCGCCCGGCGCGCGCGTCGGCGTCGCCGCGCGGCAGCCGGCGCTGCAGCGCTTTGCGCGCGCGCTGTTCCGCGCGCCGCAGCGCGGCGTCCTCCAGCACCAGCAGGGCCGCGCTGGCGCGCAGGTCGCCGGCTTCCAGCCACGGCCGGCGCGTCCCGGGCGCAAGGTCCAGCCAGGCGTCGGCGTCGCGCGCGGGCAGCGCCAGGCGCTCGCGCGCGACGGCGAACAGCTCGGCATGGTGCGCGTCGGCGGCGGGGAAGCGGTAGCCGAGCCGCACCGCGTCCTCGCCGTCGAGCGGCGACGGGTCGGCCACGCCGGCGCGTTCGAGCCGGCGCAGCAGCGCGGTCGGGGTGATGCTCGCCAGCCGCTGCCCGGCCAGCCGCGGCACGCCGTCGTGCAGCAGCTTGAAGGTCTCGGTGGCGCAGTTGTTGCCGAGGAAGGTGTAGCGGCCGTCGTAGGCCCAGTGCAGCTGCGCGGCGCGTTCGAGCAGGCCGGCGATCTCCGCGCGCGACAGCCGCAGCGGCACCGAGCGCAGCCCGCGCAGCTCGACCTGGGTGTACTCGTCCACCACCTGCGACAGCGGCAGCACGAACAGCCGCGAGGGATAGCGCCCGGTCAGGCCGCCCCAGCCGGAGACCTGCACATCGTCGACGAAGGCGCGGAAGGACAGTACGCGGTGGTGGCCGAGGTCGAGCCGGCAGTCCGGGCCAGGAGCGCGGCCCGGCGCGCACACCACCAGCCGCAGCATGCTGTGGCCCCAGCGGCTCATCGGCGAGGCGGCCGGCTCGGCCAGCAGGTACTCCACCGCGAACACGCGCGACGGATCCAGCGGCTCGTACACGCCGTCGGTGGCCGGCGCGACGAAGGGCAGGGCGTCCGGGCAGAGCGGGCCGCCGGTAGCGGCGCCCGGCGTGTCCAGGCGCTCGGCGAGATGGCGGTGCAGCGCCGGCCGGCGGCAGGCGTAGCCGGGATCGAGCAGGAAGTGCTCGAGGTTCACCGCCACGAACTCGGCCGGCGCGTGCAGCTCGTAGGGATCGGGCGAGCGGTCGCGCATCGGGTTGCGCGCGTTGCGCAGGCCGAAGCGGCGCGGGCGCACCTGCCAGCCGGCCAGGTCGAGCAGGCGCGGCTCGCGCGACAGGCCCAGCCGCGCGTCGAGGACGTGGGCGATCTCGTGCAGCAGCGCCGACAGCGCGGGGTCGTCCCGGGCCGGGACGGGCGCGCCGGGGTCCGCGAGGCGCGGCGCCAGCAGTGCGCGGTCGAGCGCGATGCGGCGGCCCCGCTGGCGGCCGTGGACGCCGGCGGGCAGGTCGTCGCCCAGGCGCAGTACCAGCGGCCCGGCGCGCTCGGCCAGGTCCGGCGGCAGGCGGGCGTCGGCGTCGGCGATCAGCGCCCGGGCGGCGGCGCGCTCGGCCGGCGACAGCCCGGCGGCGTCGAGGTCGACGGCGAGGCCGGCCTGCGCCAGCGGCGGCGCGAGGGCGAGCGCGGCCAGGGCGGCCAGCGCGAGCGGGCGCCGGAGGCGCCGGGGGATCACAGCGCCAGGATGCTCCGCGCCAGCTCCAGGTCGCTGGCGTCGCGCGCACCGGGCGAGTGCGCACGCAGGTGGTGCAGCGCGGCCTCGAGGCGCACGCCGCGGATGCGGCCGTCGCTGGCGACGAAGCTGGCGGCGTCGGCGCGCGCCTCGACCACGACCTTGTCGCGGCCCGAACTGCTGGCGGAGGTGCCGGCGGAACTGGCGGAGGCGCCGCCGGCGGTGGTGCCGGCGAAGCTGGAAGCGGCCGCGGGCGATGCGGCGGCGGCGAGGAGCAGGGCGGCGAGCGTCAGGCGCAGCGACATCGGCGGAGCATCCGGGACGGGAACCGCCGTAGGGTAGCGCAAGCGCGCCGGCGACTGGCCACGCGCGCGCCGAACCTGCGGCGGCGCGCCCGCTCAGGCGCGCGCGTCGGCAGTGCGCAGGCGGTGCAGGAAGGCGAGCGCGCCCTGCGCGGCCAGGCGGCCGCTGGCGAAGCAGGCGGTGAGCAGGTAGCCGCCGGTGGGCGCCTCCCAGTCGAGCATCTCGCCGGCGGCGAAGCAGCCGGGCCGCGCACGCAGCATCAGGTCCGGCGTCAGCGCCTCCAGCGTCACGCCGCCGGCGGTGCTGATCGCCTCGGCCACCGGGCGCGGGCTCAGCAGTCGCAGCGGCAGGGCCTTGGCGGCCGCCGCCAGCCGCGCGGGTGCCTGCCACGTGTCGGGCGGGCAGAGTTCGTGCAGCAGGCCGGCGCGCGCACCGGCGATGCCGGCGCTGCGGCGCAGGTGCTCGCCGAGGCTGCGCTTGCCGCGCGGGCGGGCGAGCTCGCCCGCCAGGCGCGCCTCGTCGCGGCCCGGCGCGAGGTCCAGCACGAGGGTCGCCTCGCCGTCGCGCGCGATCGCCTCGCGCAGGTCGGCGGCGATCGCGTACACCGCGCTGCCCTCGATGCCGGTCGCGGTCAGCACGCACTCGCCCTGCAGGCTGCGGGCGCGGCCGCCGCGGTCGCGCCAGTGCAGCACTACCGGCTTGAGCGGGGCGCCGGCGTGACGCCCGGCGAAATGCGCGCTCCAGCCGACGTCGAAGCCGCAGTTGGCCGGCTGCAGCGGCGCGACCTCGGCGCCGGCCTCCCGCAGCCACGGGACCCAGGCGCCGTCGGAACCCAGCTGCGGCCAGCTCGCCCCGCCCAGCGCCAGCACGGTCGCGGCGGCCTCGACGCGCTGCGCGCCGGCGGGCGTCGCGAAGCACAGCGCGCCGCCGGCGTCCCAGCCGGTCCAGCGGTGGTGCACGTGGAAGCGCACCCCGGCCTCGCGCAGCCGCCGCACCCAGCCGCGCAGCAGCGGCGCCGCCTTCATGTCGTCGGGGAACACGCGGCCGGAACTGCCGACGAAGGTGCCCACGCCGAGGCCGGCGGCCCAGTCCCGCAGCGCCTGCGCGTCGAAGCCGCGCAGCCAGCCGGCGACGGCATCGCGGCGCGCGCCGTAGCGATCGCAGAAGCGCTCGAACGGGTCGGAATGGGTCAGGTTGAGCCCGCCCTTGCCGGCGATCAGGAACTTGCGGCCCACCGAGCCCTTGGCCTCGAACAGGTCGACTTCGCAGCCGGCCGCGCGCAGCGTCTCGGCCGCCATCAGGCCGGCGGGGCCGCCGCCGACGACGGCGACGCCGGGCAGGGAGGTGGAAGGCATGGACATCGCGGCATTATCGCCGGCGGCCGCGCCGCGGCGGCGGCTCAGGCGGCCGGGGCGTGGCGCTCGCGGCGCTCGGCCTCGAGCGCGTCGAGGTGGGCATCGAGCGTGCGCCCGTGCGCCGCGGCCTCGTCCGCGGCGGCGGCGCGCAGCTGCGGCGAGACGCGCAGCCGCAGCGGCTCGCCGTCGCGGCGCCGGGCGACGTGCCGCAGCATCGCCAGCACCATGGACGCGCTGTCGGTCGCCGCGGCCGCGCGGCCGTCGAGCAGCAGCAGCCACTCGCCGTCGCGCAGCGCGGCGGCGGCGACCGTCTCGCCGGCATCGTCGGTCAGGCGCGCCTGGACCTGCAGCGCATCGCCCAGGCGGCGGACCGGCCGCGCCGGGTCGGCCTTGCGGCGGGCGTCGCGGCGGGCCTTGGAGAATCTGGACATCGCGGGTTCCGTTCGTTCGCGTGGCCCATCCTACGGGATGCCGGCCTGAACGCGTCGCGACGGCGACTTGCCGCCGCGGCCGCCGGCCCCCATCTCCGGTCGACCACCAGGCGTTTCGGAGACGCGGACATGGCGACCGGATGGGCCGGCGACGGCGCGGTGCAGGACCAGATCGACGCGACCGTGGAGGATGCGGTCAAGCGGGCGCGCAGCCGGCTGGGCCAGGGCTCGGGGCTGTCGCGCTGCGAGGAATGCGATGCGCCGATCCCGGAGGCGCGGCGCCGCGCGGTGCCCGGCGTGCGCCTGTGCGTGGACTGCCAGGAGGCCGAGGACCGCGCCCGGGGCGCGGCGGCCGGCTACAACCGCCGCGGCAGCAAGGACAGCCAGCTGCGCTGAGCGCGGCCGCGCTCATTCCTCGGCGCGCGGTGCGCCGCCCGGGATCTGCGGCGGAGGCGGCGGGGGCGCGCCGCGCCAGCGGCGCACGGTGCGCTGGAAGAACAGGTTGTTGGGCACCTGCAGGATGGTCCCGGCGCCGCTGCCGCCGGTCTCCTGCAGGGTGGTGTAGACGAGGTTGATGTCCGCCACCCGCCCGCGCAGGCCGGGCTTCTCGCCGTTGTCGAGGATCTCGATGTAGTCGTGCAGGCGGAACGGCCGGGTGGTGAAGATGAGGATCGTGCAGAAGATGTTCGACAGCACGCTCCAGGCCGCGAAGAACGCCACCGCGGCCACCGCGGCGAAGCCGGTGAACGCGGTCCACAGCACGGTGCCCGACACGCCCAGCCGCTCCAGGATCAGCAGCAGGGCGCCGGCGTAGATCACGAAGCCGAACATCCGCCGGGTGCCCACCGCCAGCTCCGGCGGCAGCCCGTAGCGGGCGTTGACGCGCACGATGATGCGCCGGACCAGGCGCAGCAGGACCCAGGCCACGGCCAGGATCAGCGCCACCTGCGCGATCGGCACGATCACGCCGAGCCAGTCCTGGATCCAGGGCGGCAGTCGTTCCCGCATGTCGTGGCGTCCTCGCGATGCTGTCGGAACCCGGCATTCTACCGGCGCGGCGCCCGCGTCCCGGGCGTGCAATCCATGCCGTCGCATAATGTGGCTCCGCCATGCCGACCGCCTCGCCGATGCGCATACCGCTGCTCCTGCTCGCCGTCCTCGCCTGCCTGACGCCCTGGGACGCCGCGGCGGCCTGCCGCAGCGGCCGCGTGCTCGCCGCCGGCGAGGCCCCGGCCGCCGCGCGCGGCCTGCCGGGCGTGCGGGTCTCCGACGGTCGCCGCATCGCGACGACCGATGCGCAGGGGCGCTACGCGCTGCCCGAGGCGCCGCAGGGCCCGGTGTTCGCGATCAAGCCGGCCGGCTACGCGGCGCACCTGCGCGACGACGGCCTGCCCGATACCTGGCGCGATGCGGACGCCGCCGACTGCGATTTCCTGCTGCAACCCGCGCCGCCGACGCGCGAGGCGCTCGAGGTGCTGGTGTTCGCCGATCCGCAGGCCGGGATCGCGGATCAGGTCGGCTACTACCGCGACGACGTGGTCGCGTCGCTGGCGGGCCGCCACGGCGCCGCGCTCGGGGTGACCCTGGGCGACATCGCCGACGACGATCTCTCGCTGTACCCGGCGCTCAACGCGGTCACCGCGCAGCTCGGCGTGCCCTGGCTGCACGTGCCCGGCAACCACGACCTCGACCTCGACGCCGCGACCGACGAGGACTCGCTGCACAGCTTCCGAGCCGCCTACGGGCCGGACACCTTCGCCTGGGAGGAGCCGGAGGCGGTCTTCGTGGGGCTCGACGACGTGGTCCACCGGCCCGACGGGCGACCGGGCTACATCGGCGGCCTGCGCGAATCGCAGTTCGATTTCCTCGAGGCCTACCTGCCTACGCTGTCGCGCGACCGGCTGCTGGTGCTGATGCTGCACATCCCGCTGTTCGACGCCCCGGCCGACCGCGAGACCTTCCGCGCCGCCGACCGCCAGCGCCTCTACGCGCTGCTGGCCGCGTACCCGCGCACGCTGGTGCTCAGCGGCCACCGCCACGAACTGCAGCATGTCTTCCACGATGCTGCGGCCGGCTGGCCGGGCGCGCAGCCGCTGCACGAGTTCAACGTCGGCGCGGTCAGCGGCGCGTTCTGGAGCGGCGCGTCCGATGCGCGCGGGATTCCCGACGCCACCATGGCCGACGGCACTCCCAAGGGCCACGCCGTGCTGCGCGTGTCCGCCGGCGGCGAGTACGCGCTGGCTTGGCGACCGGCCCTGGCAGAGGAATCGGCCTCCTTCACCTCGGCGATGGCCCTGCACGCGACGCGGGTGCTGCGGCGGGGCGCCTATCCGGCCTGGGGCGTGTACGCCAACGTCTTCATGGGCCTGCCGGACACCCGCGTGGAGTACCGGATCGGCGACGGCGACTGGCGGCCGATGCGGCGCGTCGCGCAGCCGGACCCGCGGCTGGCGCTGGAGAACGCGCGCGACGACCTCGCCGAGGCCCTGCGCGGGCGCGACCGCTCGCCGGAGGCGATCCCCTCGACCCACCTGTGGCGCGGCGCGCTGCCGACCGACCTGCCGGCGGGAGAGCACCGCGTGGAGGTGCGCGCCTTCGACCGCTGGCAGGGCGAGCAGCGCGCGAGCCTCGAGTACCGGCTGGAGGAGTGGCCGCAGGCGGGCGATGCGGATTCGCCGTCGTAGGAGCGCGCTCGCGCGCGATTGTTCTTGTTCTCCGGAACCGCGAGAAGAGCATCGCGCGCGCGGGGTTTTGTTCTTGTCCCCCGCACCCGCGAGAAGAGCTGCGCGCGCGCGCGCGCTCCTACAGGGGCGTCGAACGTGGGCGCGCGCTTTCGCGCGACCGGACCGCTACCGCGCCGGCGCCTTGAACGGCACCGGCGGCCCGGGCTCGATGCCGGCGCGCCAGGCCCGCAGGCGCTCGCCGATGCGCGCGCCCGCCGCCAGCTGCGGCAGCGAGGGCGCGAACCCCTTGGCGCGCTCGCGCCTGGCGATGGCGCGGGTGGCGTCGTCGTAGGCGGCGATGAAGTCGACGCGACGGTTCAGGCCGTCGACCAGCCAGGCGCGGCCGAAGAAGGTGACGTCGGCGTCCGCGCCGCAGCCGAACGACGGCCGGTCGGCCGCGGCCGCGGTGATCAGCAGGGTGTCCGGCGTCTTCAGCTCGGGCACGAAGCCGCCGGAGAAGCAGGCCGAGATCGCCAGCACGCGGTGGCGGATGCCGGCCGCGTCCAGCGCTTCGCGCAGGTCCTTGGAACGGATCTCCTCGTCGACCACTGGCGGCAGCACCGCGGCCAGGGCGTGGTCGTCGCTGCCGTGGGTGGTGACGAACAGCAGCAGGAGATCCTCGTCGGGATCCATCGCGCGGCCGAGCGCGGCCAGCGCGTAGCGCAGGTTGTCCAGGTTGGCCAGCGCGCGCGGCACTTCGTCCAGGCTGTCCGGATGGTTGATCAGGGTCAGGGTGCGGCCGCCGTTGCCCAGCCGCTGCGCGGCCACCCGCTCCAGGTGCAGCACCTCGTTGCGGAACACGTCCTCCTGGCCGTCGCCGGCCACGCCCAGCACGTAGAGGTCGGGCACGCCCGGGCGCTGCGCCGGCATCGCCGCGACCGTGGCGTCGATCAGGCCGCGATCGCTCTCCGCCCAGGTCGGCTCGCCGGCGCGGGCGCCCGCCGGCAGCGCGGCGAGCAGGGCGGCCAGGACCAGCAGCCAGGCGCGGGCGGCGCGTGCGGCCATCGCGCGATCCTCAGGCCGGCCCGAGCTGGTCGAAGCGCTCGATCCGGCGGTGGCCGTGGGCGGCCTCGCCCTCGCGCGGTTCGGGATAGTCCTCGCGGCGGTCCAGGAGCACCGTGCGCAGCCCGCTCTCGCGGGCGGCGTCCAGTTCCTCGACCACGTCGGACAGGAACACGATGTCGCCCGGCGCCTCGCCCAGCGCCTGCGCGATGCGCGCGTAGCTGGCGGCCTCGCGCTTGCCGCCGGTCTCGGTGTCGAACCAGGCCGAGACCAGCGCGCCCAGGTCGCCGGCCTCGCTGTGGCCGAAGAACAGCTTCTGCGCCGGCACCGAGCCGGACGAGTACACCGCGATCCGGCGGCCGGCGGCGTGCCAGGCGCGCAGCGCGTCGGCGGCGTCGGGGTAGACGTGCGCGGCGTAGGCGCCCTCGCGGTAGCCTTCCTCCCAGATCAGGCCCTGCAGGGCCTTGAGCGCGGTGTGCTTGCGGTCGGCGTCGATCCACTGCTGCAGCGTGCGCGCGACCGCCGCGTCGCCGTCGGCGCCGGTCTCGGCCGCCACCCGGTCCAGCCAGCGCCGCACCCCGGGCTCGTCCGCGTGGGCGGCGACGAAGGCCGGCAGGCGCTCGCGCGCATAGGGAAACAGCACCTCCTTGACGAAGGAGATGCTGCTGGTGGTGCCCTCGATGTCGGTCAGGACCGTCGCCGGCAGGTCGGACGCCGCGCTCATGCGCGCTCGTAGCGCGGGAACTTCTGCGCGATGTCGGAGCCGGTGAAGTGCCCGACCCAGCCGTCCGGCTTCTGGAAGAAGCGGATCGCCACGAAGTAGGGCTCGGGCCCCATGTCGAACCAGTGGGTGGTGCCGTCGGGCACGCTGATCAGGTCGTCCTTCACGCACTCGATCTCGTAGACCTTGTCGCCCACGTGCAGGGTGAACAGCCCGGAGCCGGCGACGAAGAACCGCACCTCGTCCTCCTGGTGGAAGTGCTCGTCCAGGAACTTGGTGCGCAGCTCGTCCTTCTTCGGGTTGTCCGGGGCGATGCTGATGACGTCGACGCTGTTGAAGCCGCGCTCGGCGGTCAGGCGGTCGATGTCGGCCTTGTAGGCGGCGATCACCTCCTCCTGCGAGGCGCCGGGCTCGACCGGCCGGCTGGCCTGCCAGCGCTCGAAGGCGGCGCCGATCTTCTCCAGCTCGCGGGCGATCTCGTCGCCGTCCTGGGTGACCAGCAGCGGGGTGTCGGGGGCGTTGTCGGCGAAGATGCGCAAGCGGCTCATGGCGGGGTCTCCTGGCGGGCCACGGGAAGGCCCAGACTAGCAACCGGAACGGAAATGGGGAGGCCCGCGGCGGAACACAAGCGGCGCGCGGACGCAACGCCGCGCGGGGCCGTTCAGCCGCGCACGCCGAGCCGGCGCAGGTCCAGTTCGCAGCCCAGCAGGAACTCGAACGCCTCCAGGTGCCGGCGCGCCTCGGCCATGTCGCGGCCCCAGGCGTACAGGCCGTGGCCGTCGATCAGGTAGCCCCACAGGGTCTGGCGGTCGAGCAGGGCGTCGACCTGGGCGGCCAGCGTGGGCATGTGCTGGCTGTTGGGCAGCACCGGCAGGTCGACCGCGACTTCGTGGGTGTCGTTGCCGCGGAACGCCTTCAGCAGCTCGTAGCCCTCCAGGCGCACGTGGCCCTCGCCGGCGAACAGGCGCGAGGCCACGGTCTGGTGGCGCGAGTGGGTGTGCAGCACGCAGCCCACGTCGTCGAAGCGCCGGTAGAGCTGGGTGTGCAGCAGCGTCTCCGCCGACGGGCGGTGGTCGCTGCCGACGGCCTCGCCGTCCATGTCCACGACCATGATGTCGGCCTCGCGCAGGCGGCCCTTGTCGCGCCCGGAGACGGTGATCGCGGCGTGGCGCGCGTCGAGGCGGCGCGAGAAGTTGCTGCTGGTGGCCGGCGTCCAGCCCAGCGCGGACAGCTCGCGGACGTTGACGATGATCTCGCCGGCGAGCTCGCACAGCCGGTGGTGGTCGTAGGGGACGGCGCTCATGGCGGGAATTCCGTGGCCAGGCATCACTATACCGGCTCGCCGCGCGCACCGCGCCGGTGGCGGGCCGGGGCGGGCGACGGGGCCGGGCCGCCCGCGCCGATCTTGAAGCGCTGTTAAGCTGGGCCCGCTTTTCGGGAGAGAGAGTCCATGTCGCATTCCGCCGCACCCGGCCGCCGCAAGCTGCCGCTCCACTGGAAGATGGCCATCGGGTTCGTCGCCGGCCTCGCCGTCGGCCTGGTGGCCTACCTGACCAGCGCGGACGCGGCCTGGGTCGACGCCTTCACGCGCTACGTCACCACGCCCTTCTCGTCGATCTTCCTCAACCTCATCTTCATGCTGATCGTGCCGCTGCTGTTCTCGGCGCTGGTGGCCGGCATCGCCGAGATGGGCGACGTGCGCGCGCTCGGGCGCATCGGCTGGCGGACCCTGGCGTACACGGTGGTGCTCTCCGCGGTGGCGGTGCTGATCGGCCTGCTGATGGTCAACTGGCTCAAGCCGGGCGTGGGCGTGGACAGGGCGCTGGCGGACTCGCTGATCGCGCAGAACACCGAGCGCACCCAGCAGATCGTGCGCAGCATCGACGAGACGCCGCGCGGCATGGACATGCTGCTGTCGATCGTGCCCAACAACGTGATCAGCGCCGCCTCCGACAACGCCTCGATCCTGGCGCTGATGTTCTTCGCGGTGATGTTCGGCGTCGGGATGGTGCTGGCGGACTCGGAGAAGACCGCCTCGCTCAAGCGCGGCATCGACGGCGTGTTCGAGGTCTCGATGACCCTGATCAACCTGGTCATCCGGCTCGCGCCCTACGCGGTGTTCTGCTTCATGTTCAACCTGGCGGCGGTGTTCGGCTTCGACCTGCTGCTGCGGCTGGGCGCCTACGTGGGCGTGGTGGTCGGCGCGCTGGCGGTGCACATGTTCGTCAGCTACTCGGTCGCGCTGCGCCTGGCCGGCTACTCGCCGCTGGCGTTCTTCCGCGGCATCCAGGAGGCCGCGGTGATGGCGTTCTCGACCGCGTCGAGCAACGCCACGCTGCCGACCGCGCTGCGGGTGGCCGACGAGAACCTGCGCCTGCCCAACAAGGTCTCGCGCTTCGTGCTGACCGTGGGCGCCACCGCCAACCAGAACGGCACCGCGCTGTTCGAGGGCGTGACGGTGCTGTTCCTGGCCCAGTTCTTCGGCGTGGAGCTCGACCTGGGCCAGCAGTTCATGGTGATGCTGGTGTGCATCCTGGGCGGGATCGGCACCGCGGGCGTGCCCTCCGGCTCGCTGCCGGTGGTGGCGCTGATCTGCGCCATGGTGGGGGTGAACCCGATCGGCATCGGCCTGATCCTGGGCGTCAACCACTTCCTCGACATGTGCCGGACCACGCTCAACGTGACCGGCGACCTGGCGCTGGCGACCATCGTCTCCCGCGGCGAGCGCCGCGAGGACGGCGAGGCGACGGCGCCGGAGCTGGGCGCCGACCGGGCGGGGTAGGCGGTCTCCGGAGACCGCGCGGGCGTCGCGCGCAAGCGCGCTCCTGCGAGGCGCCCGGACGTCGATGTTCCCGTGTAGGAGCGCGCTCGCGCGCGACCGCGTCGGGTGCGTCCGGACCTGCGACGGAAGCGGAACGCGTCCCGGTGCTCAGGCCGCTTCCGGGGCGCGGCGGGCGAAGCCGCGGTAGGCCGCCCACGCCAGCAGGGCGACGATCAGCGAGCCGATCAGGGTGTCGGCCGGCGTCGACCAGACCAGCAGTCCGCAGGCGATCAGCGCGCCCATGCCGAGCATGCGCTCGCGCGCGTCCGAGGGCCGCGCGCGGGTGCCCAGCAGCAGGGCCAGGCCGGCCGAGGCGTAGGCCATGACCACCAGCATCACCACCATCTCGATCAGCGTCTCGAACTGGTCGCCGACCGTCGGCGCCAGGGTCAGCACCGCCAGCGCGCTCATCGACAGCGCGACGATGAACAGCCCCCAGCCGGCCGAGCCGTTGGCGCGCAGGCGGCCGAAGACGGCCGGCAGGTAGCCGCGCTGCGCGGCGCGCGCGCCGGTCTCGCCGGAGACCAGCATCCAGCCGCCCAGGGTGCCGGTGGCCTTGACCGCGGCCGCGGCGGCGATCACCGGGATCGCCCAGGCGCCGAACATCTCGCCGGCCACCAGCGCGAACGGGGCGCTGGACTCGGCCAGCACCTCCGCCGGCACGATGCCCATCATCAGCACCGACGAGATCAGGTAGACGACGCCGGCGATGAGGATCCCGCCGATGGTCGCGCGCGGCACGTTGCGGTCGGGGTCGTCGACCACGCCGGCCACCATCGCCCCGGTCTCCAGGCCGACGAAGGCCCAGAAGATCGGCGCCAGCGAGCCGAACACCACCGCCGCGTCCGACTGCCCGGACACGTTCCAGGCGCTGCGGTAGATCTCGCCGTCGAAGCTGGCCCAGCCGGCGCCCAGCACGCAGGCCACCGGCAGCAGGCCGAAGACCACGCAGAAGGACTGGAAGCGCGCGATCGGCCGCGGCCCCATCAGGTTCAGCGCGAACATCAGCCAGATCAGCAGCAGCTGGCCGGCCAGGCGCACGCCGTAACCGTCGTCCACCGGCAGCAGCAGGATCAGGTAGCCGAAGGCGGCCACGGCGATCGCGTTGTTGCCGATCCACGAGGAGATCCAGTACAGCGTGCTGGTGAGGAAGGCCAGGTCGCGGCCGAGCGCCGGGCGCACGTAGTCGTCCGGCGAGTTCATGTGCGGGTACAGCCGCGCCAGCCGCGCGAACGCGGCACCCAGCACCACCGCCAGGGCGGTGGCCAGCAGCCAGCTCAGCGCGGTCACCGCGCCCGACTTCGCCAGCGTGGCCGGCAGCAGGAAGAAGCCGGAGCCGATCATGTTGTTGGCGACCAGGAAGGTCGCGAGCACCGGGCCGATCTTCTTGGCGGTCGGGATCGTGGACATCAGCGCATCCGGCGTGAGGGGGCGACTGGGTGGAAACGCGCACGGCCCGCGCTGGGGCGGGCCGTGGCGTTGGTGCGTCAGCGCGCGTTGAGCTTGCTGTGATGGCGGCCGTAGAAGAAGTAGATCAGCAGGCCGACGATCGTCCAGCCGACGAACAGGTGCCAGTGCGCCACGAAGGACTGGAAGAACAGGAACAGGCAGGCCAGGAAGCCGAGCGGGCAGATGATCGACGCGGCCGGCACGCGGAAGGGGCGGTGCAGTTCCGGCCGCGTGCGGCGCAGGACCAGCACGCCGAGGCAGACGGTGGCGAAGGCGATCAGCGTGCCCATCGAGACCAGCTCGCCGAGCACGCTCAGCGGCATCAGGCCGGCCAGCAGGCAGGCCGCGACGCCGACGATGATGGTGCCGACGTAGGGCGTCTGGTGCTTGGGATGCACCCTGCCGAAGAACTTCGGCAGCAGGCCGTCGCGGGACATGGTGTAGAAGATGCGCGGCTGCGCCATCAGCATCACCAGGATCACCGACGACAGGCCGGCGATGGCGCCGATCTCGACCGCGGTCTTGAGCCAGGCGAGGTTCGGGTAGGGCTCGAGCGCGGTCGCCACCGGCTTGGAGGTGCCCAGCTCGGTGTAGGGCGTCATGCCGGTCAGCACCGCGCAGACCGCGATGTAGATGACGGTGCAGATCGCCAGCGAGCCGAGGATGCCGATGGGCATGTCGCGCTGCGGGTTCTTGGCCTCGCCGGCGGCGGTCGAGACGGCGTCGAAGCCGATGTAGGCGAAGAACACCACCGTCGCGGCGCGGAACACGCCGTCCATGCCGAACTGTCCGGGCCCGGTGTTCTCCGGGATGAACGGCGTCCAGTTGGCCGGGTCGACGTAGAAGACGCCGACGCCGAGGAACGCGGCGATCACCGCGACCTTGATCGCGACGACGATGCCGTTGACGAACGCCGACTGGGTGATGCCGACGTAGCACAGGCCGCTGACCGCGGCCACGATCAGGACGGCGGGCAGGTTGAACATGTTGGTGGTGCGGACGAAGCCGCCGTCCTCCCACGCGATCGGCGCGCCGGCCAGCTCGGCCGGGAACGGGACCCCGAGCGTGGTGGTCAGGAAGCTCACGAAGTAGCCCGACCAGCCGACCGCCACCGTGGACGAGGCGAACAGGTACTCCAGCACCAGGCACCAGCCGATGAACCAGGCCACGAACTCGCCCAGCGTGGCGTAGGAATACGAGTACGCGCTGCCCGACACCGGCAGCAGCGCCGCGAACTCCGCGTAGCACAGGCCGGCGAGGGCGCAGGCGAAGCCGGCCAGCACGAAGCTCAGCATGATCGCGGGCCCCGCGTGGTTGGCCGCCGCCTGGCCGGTCAGCACGAAGATGCCCGCACCGATGACCGCACCGAGGCCCAGCAGCACCAGGTGCCTGGCGGTGAGGGTGCGTTTGAGTTGTACCTCGCCTTCCAGACTCCCTTCGACGGGTTCGCCCGCGTCCACGTGCGGTGCGGGTTCCACAGGTTTGACCCTGAAGAGGTCCTTGAGCATGGTGTTCCCCAGTGTGAGATTGCAGTCGGCGGACCGGCGGCGCGAACCGCCGGACGAGGGGCCGGCCCGAAGGCGGGGCCGCCGTACCTTGCCAAAGCTGCAGGACGATCACAAGCATATGAAGGCGTGGATAATGCGGGCCCGACCCGCAGGAACCGCCCGTGGCGACGCCGCCGACGCCCAGCCGACGCCCCCGACTCGCCGAGGAACTGGCCGGCTACGGCCGCCGCTGGCGCAGGGAAGCGGCGGAGGCCGCCGCATTCATCGAACTCGCCGAGGACCCCGCCGACCCCTTCGTGCGCGAGCGCCTGGCCGGCCACTTCACCGCCTCGGCCTGGCTGGTCAGCGCCGACGGCCGGCGCACGCTGCTGGTCCACCACCGCAAGCTCGGCCGCTGGCTGCAGCCGGGCGGCCATGCCGACGGCGACCCCGACCTGGCCGGCGTGGCGCTGCGCGAGGCGCAGGAGGAGACCGGGGTCGCGGCGTTGCGGGTGGAGCCGGGCATCTTCGACCTCGACCGCCACCGCATCCCCGAGCACGGCGGCGTGCCGGCGCACTGGCACTACGACGTCCGCTACGTGGTCCGCGCCGGCGCCGACGAGCGCTACACCGTCAGCGCCGAATCGCTGGCGCTGGCCTGGCGCGGCATCGACGAGGTGGCGCGGGACGGCGACGCCGATCCCTCGCTGCGGCGCATGGCGCGCAAGTGGCTGGCGCGGGCGTCCGCCCCGTAGGAGCGCGCTCGCGCGCGATGCTTTTCTCTTCTGGCGCCGGGTGCTGAGAGCATCGCGCGCCAGCGCGCTCCTACGGGGTGTCGTCCTCCGGCAGCCCCAGTTCGGCGCGCATCGCCTCGCGCATGAGGTACTTCTGCGCCTTGCCCGAGACCGTCATCGGGAAGGCGTCGACGAAGCGCACGTAGCGCGGCACCTTGTAGTGCGCGATGCGGTCGCGGCAAAACGCGCGGATCGCCTCCTCGTCGAGCTCGGCGCCCTCGGCGGGCAGGATCCAGGCACAGACCTCCTCGCCGAAGCGGCCGTCCGGCACCCCGAACACCTGCACGTCGGCCACCGCCGGGTGGCCGTGCAGGAACTCCTCGATCTCGCGCGGGTACACGTTCTCGCCGCCGCGGATCAGCATGTCCTTGAGCCGTCCGACGATGCGGCAGTAGCCATCGGCGTCGAGCGTGGCCAGGTCGCCGGTCCGCATCCAGCCGTCGGCGTCGAGCACCTCGGCGGTGCGCTGCGCATCGCCCCAGTAGCCGCGCATCACCGAATAGCCGCGCGTCCACAGCTC
The DNA here is from genome assembly GCF_021191635.1 of Alterluteimonas quercicellularis. GTDB lineage: Bacteria > Pseudomonadota > Gammaproteobacteria > Xanthomonadales > Xanthomonadaceae > Luteimonas > Luteimonas quercicellularis. Next base: position 53,862 of record NZ_JAIWPR010000024.1, on the reverse strand, counting down.
GCCGGTCTCGCCCGGCGCCACGGTGCGGCCGTCGGCGTCGACCAGCTTGACCTCGACGTGCGGGTGGATGCGGCCGACCGAGTCCACCCGCCGGTCGAGCGGGTCGTCGGGCGTGGTCTGGAAGCTGACCGGGCTGGTCTCGGTCATGCCGTAGGCGATCGTGACCTCGCCCATGTGCATGCGCGACACCACCCGCTTCATGACGTCCACCGGGCAGGGCGAGCCGGCCATGATCCCGGTGCGCAGGCTGGAGAGGTCGTACTCGCCGAAGTCGGGCAGCCCGAGCATGGCGATGAACATCGTCGGCACGCCGTGCAGTGCGGTGCAGCGCTCGGCCTGCACCGCGCGCAGGGTGGCCTGCGGGTCGAAGCCTTCGCCGGGCACCACCATGCAGCTGCCGTGGGTGACGCAGGCGAGGTTGCCCAGCACCATGCCGAAGCAGTGGTAGAACGGCACCGGGATGCACAGCCGGTCGCGCTCGCTCAGGCGCATGCATTCGCCGACGAAGTAGCCGTTGTTGACGATGTTGCGGTGGGTCAGGGTGGCGCCCTTGGGCGAGCCGGTGGTGCCCGAGGTGAACTGGATGTTGATCGGCTGGTCCGGCCGCAGTCCGGCCTCGACCGCGCGCAGCCGCGCGTGGGCGCCGGGGTCGTCGCAGGCGGCGACGGCGTCGAAGCGCCAGGCGCCGGGCACGTCGTCGCCGTCGCCGAGCACCACCACGTGGCGCAGGTCCGGCAGGCGCTCGGCGAACAGCAGGCCGGGCGCGGCCTGCGCCAGTTCCGGGGCCAGCTCGCGCAGCATGTCCAGGTAGCGCGAGGTCTTGAACGCGCGCGCCAGCACCAGCGCGCGGCAACCCACCCGGGCGAGCGCGTACTCCAGCTCGTGGCTGCGGTAGGCCGGGTTGATGTTGACCAGCACCAGGCCGGCGCGCGCGGTGGCGAACTGCATCAGCACCCACTCGGCGCGGTTGAGCGACCAGATGCCGATGCGGTCGCCCGGCGAGAGGCCCAGCGCCAGCAGCCCGGCGGCCAGGCGCGTGACCGCCGCGTCCAGCGCGCGCCAGTCCAGCCGCACGTCCTGCGGCGGCACCACCAGCGCCGGGCGTTCCGGCCACGTACGGGCGATGCGCGCGAGCAGGGCGCCGACGGTCTCGTCCAGCAGCGGGGGCGCGTCGGCGCCGCGGACGTGGCTGGTGGCGAGCGGAGCGGTGCGGGACATCGGCGTGGCGCACGAGCGGCGGACGGGGCTCCATCCTAACCGCGACCGCGCCGGCGGGCGTACCGGGCGTACCGGGCGCGCCGGCGCGATCGCCTACACTAGGAGCGTGGGCGGCAGAAGCCGTCCGGGCTGCGAAGCCGCCCGCGCGGTCCAGCTTTCCGCCGTTTCTTGGCCTGTAGTTCCGCTACAGGCCGGCGAAACGGCGAAAACCTGTCCTCGCGCAGTCGACTTCTCGCCTCGAACGTTTCTACCGCCCGCGCTCCTACGCTGCGCTTTCCAGGAACCGACGATGTCCGACCTTCCCGAGTGCCCGCAGTGCGGGCTGTCCAACGTCTATGACGATCGCGACCAGCGGGTCTGTCCCGACTGCGGCCACGAGTGGCCGGCCGGCGCCGCAAGCGAGGACGCCGGTGGCGCGGTCGTGCGCGACAGCAACGGCAATCCGCTCGCCGCCGGGGATACCGTCGTCGTCGTCAAGGACCTCAAGGTCAAGGGCTCGTCGATCCCGCTCAAGCAGGGCACGGTGATCCGCAACATCCGCCTGGTCGAGGACGACCCGGAGCACATCGAGGGCCACTCCGACAAGATCAAGGGCCTAGTGCTGAAGACCCAGTTCCTGCGCAAGGCCTGACCCGCCGGACCCCGGCGCACAGCCCCCTGGCGGAAGTCATTCCCACCACCGGGACGCGCGCCCCGCGCGCGCGCGGGGCCATGCTTCCGGACGCCGCATCCGTGCCGGGAGGCCGCCATGCAAGCTCGTGAAGCGGGACCCGCTGGCCGTGTCGCGTGGTGGCTGGCCCTGTTGCTCGCCGCGGCCGCGCCGCCACTGGCCGCATCGCCGGCGCCGCCGCTGCCCGCCGACGCCGAGGTCGAGGCCGAGGCCCGCCGGCTGATGGCGTCGGAGCGCGTGCAGGGCCTAGCGCTGGCGATCGTCGAGGACGGCGAGGTGCGCTACGTGGGCGCCTACGGCCATCGCAACGTGGCGCGCGGGCTGCCGCTGCAGACCGATACCGTGATGTACGGCGCATCGCTGACCAAGGCCGCGGTGGCCTACCTGGTCCTGCAGCTGGCCGACGACGGCCTGGTCGATCTCGACGCGCCGGTCTCGCGGTCGCTGCCGCGCCCGCTGCCCGAGTACGAGGACTACGCCGACCTGGCCGGCGACGCGCGCTGGCGCGCGCTCACCCCGCGCATCGTGCTCCACCACGCCACCGGCTTCGCCAACTTCCGCTGGCTGGAGCCGGACCGCAGGCTGCGTTTCCACCGCGCGCCGGGCACGCGCTACGGCTACTCGGGCGAAGGCTTCTACGTGCTGCAGACGGCGATCGAGGAGGGCGCCGGCCTCGAACTCGGCCGGGCGATGCGCGAGCGCGTGTTCGCGCCGCTCGGGATGACCCGCACCGACATGGCCTGGCGGGGCGACTTCGCGGAGAACCTCGCCGACGGCTACGCGCTCGACGGCAGCATGGAGCCGCACGACGAGCGCAGCCGCCCCAGCGCGGCCGGCTCGATGGACACCACCATCGCCGACCAGGCGCGGCTGTGGGCGGCGGTGATGCGCGGCGACCGGCTGAGCGCGGCGTCGCGCGCCGGGCTGGTGCGGCCGGGCCTGCCGATCGACAGCGCGAGCCAGTTCCCGACGCTCTCCGAGGCGCGCGACCCGCGCGGACCCGCCATCGGCCTCGCCGCGGGGCTGGGCGTAGTGGTGTTCGACGACCCGCGGGCGGGCCGCATGTGGTTCAAGGGCGGCCACAACGACTGGACCGGCAACCTGCTGGTCTGCCAGGACGCCTACCGGCGCTGCATCGTGCTGCTGGCCAACGACGTGCGCGCCGAGCGCATCTACCCGGCGCTGGTGCGCTTCGTCCTCGGCGACACCGCGATGCCGTGGTGGTGGGAGTACGGCGAAGCGGCCCCGGCCGCGGCGGGCGAGGGCGTCCAGACGCCCGGCGGCTACAGCATCGCCAGCTCGACGTTGCGCAGGGTGCGGCCGTACTGGTCGCGCAGGTGCACCTTGCGCTCCAGGTCGTCGACGATGTGGCCGCTGAAGTCCACGCCGGTGAGGTCTTCGATCATGCTGAGCCCGCCGGGCGTGTCGACGTTGATCTCCATCATCTTGTCGCCGACGATGTCCAGCCCGGCGAAGTACATGCCGTCGCGCACCAGCTTGGGCGCGGCGATCTCGGCCAGGCGCAACGCGTCGGCGTCGGGCGCGGCCGCCTCGTAGCGGCCGCCGGCGCTGATGTTGCTTCGCGCGTCGCCGCTGCCGCTGTAGCGGCGCAGGCAGGCGTAGGTGCCGTCGACCTGCAGCGGGCGGCCGTTGAGGGTGAGCAGGCGCAGGTCGCCGTCCTTCGCCTTGGGCAGGTACTCCTGCACGATGGCGTAGCCGTCGCGCACCACCGCGTCGATCATCTGGTTGAGGTTGGCCTCGCTGTCCGGGGTGACCACGAACACGCTCTGCCCGCCGGAGCCCTGCAGCGGCTTGATCACGCCGTGGCCGCCGTGGGCGGCGATGAAGGCCTTGATCTCCTCGGGGTCCAGGGTGATGCAGGTCTCGGGGCGCAGGGCCTCGGGGAAATGCTGGAAGTAGGTCTTGTTGGCGGCGTCGGTCAGGTGGGTCGGGTCGTTGAGCACGACGACGTGCTTGGCCGCGGCCAGCTGCGCGAACAGCAGGCCGCTGTTGGGCGCCCAGGGCCGGTCCTCCAGTTCCTCGGCGGGGTCGCTGCGCAGCATCAGCACGTCCAGGTCCTCGACGCAGATGCGCTCGGTCGCCGCGTCCTCGGCCTGCACGTCGGCCAGCAGCGCGGCGTCGTCGGCGTAGTCGCCGCGGCGCGGGATGCGCGCCCTGGCGCAGACCCGGCCGTCGGCGTCGTAGATGAAGTCGCCCAGGCCGATCAGGGCCACGCGGTGGCCGCGCGCGGCGGCGGTGCGCGCCAGGCGGACGGTGGTGTAGTTCTCCTGCTCGGTCTCGATGCGGTTGACGACGAAGCCGATGGCGATCGGGGCGCGGGTCATGCGGCGGGTTCCGTGTGGTAGAGGTGTTGCACGGGCAGGCTGCGGCACAGCATCAGCCTGTCGTGGACGTCGTCGCGCCCGGCATAGCGGGGCAGCAGCGCGGGCTCGGCCAGCCAGCCCTCCCGCCGCAGCGCCTCGAGCGCGGGCAGATGGGCGAGCGCGAACTTGCCGGCGAACAGCGCCTCGAAGTCGCCGCCCCCGCGCAGGTGGGCCACCAGGTCGCGCAGGCCGCGCAGGTACACCGCGTCCTTGGTCAGCCCGCCGCCGCGCAGCGCGCGCACGGCGACGTCGAAGGCGTCGTCGGTCGGCAGCCCCTCGGCCGCGTGCAGCCGCTCGAAGATCTCCGGCACCCCGTGGCCGTCCAGCGCCATCGCGGTGGCCACCACGCGCGCGGCCAGCACCCGCAGGCGCTCGCCCGGCAGGTAGCCGGCCAGGAACTCCGACAGCACGCCCAGGCCTTCCTGCAGCGCGTCGTAGTGGGCCAGCCCCACCTTGAGCTGGGCCAGCGGCTGGCGCGCGCCGTTGTGGCGGGTGACCACGTGGGTGCCGATCTCGTGCTGGATCAGCGGCTGCACCCGCGCCCGCGGCAGGCGGGCGTTGCCGTCCACGTAGAACACGCCGTGCGAGACCATCATCATCGAGTTGAGGTCGGTGTCGACGATCACCTCGGCGTGGAAGCCGGGCGCGCGCTCGCCGTACCAGGCCAGCTCGTCCTCCACCGCCGCCATCACCTCGTCGATGCCGGCGTCGGCCTGCAGCGGCGCGCCGGTCGGCACCTCGCGCAGGATCTCCTCGGCCAGCGCCAGCAGCTCGGGCTCGACGCCGCCGAACAGCGCGATGCTGGCCTCGACGAAGCCCTCGTCCCCGCGCAGCCGCACCAGCTCGACCTGGCGCGCCAGCTCGTCGCGCTTCTCGGCCAGCAGGCCGGCCAGCAGCGGCGACTCGACCGCGTCCACGGGCAGCGCGCGCAGGCGCGCGTCGGCGGCGTCGAGGTCGAGCTCCAGGTCGATGTAGCGCAGCGCGGGCGCCTCGCGGCGTCCGCTGTCCTCGAAGTCCCGCCACAGCGACTCGTTGCCGATCGGCGACAGCGCCAGCAGCCAGTCGAGCTCGGCGTCCAGCCTCGCCAGCCCGGCATCCACCGCCGCGGCCACCGGCGGCAGGGCGCGCGGGGCGCCGGACGGGCAGGGCGCGGCGTCCTTCATGCGCCGAAGGCCCCGCGCACCGCGGCCACCGCGCGCTCCAGGCCCTCGCGCAGGTCGTACAGGCGGGCGATGTCGGCCTGGCCCGCCCACTCGTCCATGAAGGTCTTCTTGTACTCGATGGAGAGCGTGCAGATACGGTCGCCGTAGCGGGCGTGGATCCATTCCGGGAAGTAACCGCCGCCCGGGTAGCGCACGTTCTCGCGCACGTCGGGGCGGCCCCCGGCGACCGGCTGCGCGCGCAGCGCCTCGGCGAACGCGTCCACCACCCCGCCCCAGCGCCCGCGGTCGAGGGTGGTCGCGCCGAGGTCGATCTCGGGGTTGTCGTCCTCCGGCGCCGGATCGGCCTCGGCGCCGTCGCGGCGATGGTTGTAGCTGTGCAGGTCGAGCACCAGCAGGCTGCGGTGGCGGTCGAGCAGCGTGTCGAGCAGCTCGGCGGCCATCGCGTAGAAGCGGTCGTGGATCGCGAGGGAGCGCTCGACCTCCTCGGCGGGCAGCTCGCCGTTCCAGAAGCGGATGCCCCAGGTGTCGGCGGGGTCGCTGGACAGCGCCTTGTCGCGCGGGCGGTTCAGGTCGACCTCGAAGCGCGAGCGGCGCCCGCGCAGGCGCACGTCGCCGACGCTGGTGAACAGCCCGGTGAGCGGATCCTCGTCGCGGCGGCGCGACGCGGTGTCGATGCGCAGCCGCCCGCGCAGCGATTCGCGCATCGTGTGCCCGTCGTGGATCGCGGCCGCCAGCACCGGGCCGTCGCCCAGCACCAGGTCCCAGTCGTCGCAGGGCCGCGCGGCGAGGGCCTTGGCCTCGCGCAGCCAGCGGGGGGATGCGTCGGTTCCGTCGCTCATGGCCGCGCATGCTGGCGCCCGGCGCATGAGGCGCCCGTGCAGACGCGGCGGGACGGTTCAGGTAGGAGCGCGCTCGCGCGCGATGCCTTTCGATCGGTACGCTTCAACGCCGTCGCAGCGCGCTCGCGGACGGTGCGTCCGGCGCCGGTGGAAGGAGCATCGCGCGCGAGCGCGCTCCTACAGGACCTCGATCTCCGCATCGCCCACGCGCACCCGCTGGCCGGCGCGGATCTTGGCGGTCTTGCGCAGTTCGGTCGCGCCGTCCACGCGGACCTCGCCGGCCGCCACCAGGGCCTTGCCGGCGCCGCCGCTGTCGACCAGCCCGACGAGCTTGAGCAGCTGGTTGAGTTCGACGAAGTCGCGGTCGAGCGAGAAGCGGATGCGTTGCATGCGCGCATCCTCTCATGGAGCGCGCGCCCGCGCCCGCTCAGGGGTCGCGCCGCAGGCGGCGCTGGCCGCCCCAGGCGTCGAGCACCTCCAGGGCCTGCACGCGCCCGCCGTCGCCATGCAGGAAACGCACCCGCGCGGCGGGATCGTCGGCGAAGGCGAAGCGGTCCGCGCCCAGCGCGCGCAGGCGCCGCGCCGGGCGGCCGCCCTGCCGCAACGCCAGGCCTGTGTCGTCCAGGCGCACTTCGGTGTCGCCATAGCGGCCGGCGTAGGCCCGCCACGCCGGTGCGGGCGGCGCGGGCGGCGCGGCCAGCGCCTCGATCACCCAGCGCGCCTCCTCGGCCGCGGGCGCCGCCAGCGACGGCAGCACGCGTTCCAGGGCCCGGCGGTGGGCCAGGGCGAGCGCACCGTCTGCGTCGGCCGCCTCGTCCGGGCGCACGCCGGTGCCTTCCCAGTTGCGGCCGCTGCGCGGGTTGCGCGGCGAGCCGTCGGACACGAACACCTCGAAGCCGCCGCCGGCCGGCACCATCCCGCCGGGGTTGGCCGCGCCGGCGCTGGCCTCGCCCACGACCCGCGCGCGGCCGGCCTGCTGCAGCGTGTAGGCGAAGGACTCCGCCGCCGAGGCGGTGCGCGCGCTGGCGAGGACGTACAGCGGGCGGGCGAGGTCGGGGGCGGGGTGCGGGATCGCCGGCGCCTCGCTGCTGGTGCCCCCGCGGCGGCGGAAGGTGTTGTAGACGTCGGCGCCGGCGGGGACGAAGGCGCTGGCGAGGTAGCCGACCATGGCGGTCGAGCCGCCGCCGTTGCCGCGCACGTCGATCAGCAGCGCGTCGGCGCCGGCCAGCAGGCGCAGCGCCGCGTCGATGGCGAGGCGGGCCGGCGCCTGCGGGTCCCGCTCGTCGAAATCGACGAAGCGGTCGAGCTCCAGCAGGCCGACGTTGCCGGGCAGGCGCTCGACGCGGCGGATGCCGTGGCCCGAGCGCAGGTCGCGCAGCGCGGCGCGTTCCGGCGACCACGCCGGGGGCGCCGCGCCCGTATCGGCGGTGCCGGGGGGCGTCCAGGCGACGCGGAAATGGGCGTCGTGGGGCCGCAGCGCGTCGCCGAGGGCGGAGGCGAGTTCGCGCGGATCGTCGAAGCCGTCGAAGGCGCCGGCGGCCGCGCGTTCGCGCAGGGCGTCGCCGATGCGCTCGCCCGCGGCGGGGTCCCAGTAGCGGGCGGCCACGGCGTCGGCGACGCGGCCGGCGACCTCGCGGGGCGCTGGCGGCGCGGCGTGGGCCGGCAACGCCAGCGCGAGCAGGGCGGCGAGCGCGAGGCAGGCGCTCGCGGGCGGAACGAGGCGCATCGGGGACTCCGGCTGCGCCGCGGAACGGCGGCGCTTCCCCAGTCCGGATGCGCCGGGCGGGCGGAGGGTCGCAGCCTTGGACCGTGGCGACGTGCAGGGGGCGCCGCAGTTCCCTGCCCCCGCTGGCGGGAGAAGGGACGATGCGCGCGGCACGCGACACGACCGGCACGGTGGGGACGGGCGGCCCTATTGCGCGGTCTCCTCCGGCGGCACGCCGGGCACCCCGACGCGGATGGCCCGCGGGAAGTCGGCACGGCCGGCGGCGCGGGCGCGCGCGTTGATGTGGCCGCGCGCCCGCAGCGTGGCGAGGTCGAAGCCGGGGGCGAGCCCGCCCTGGTCGTAGGCGTAGCCGTCGAAGTAGCCCGACAGCAGCAGGCGCAGGTCCAGCGGCAGGCCCGGCGCCAGCCGGCGGGCCAGGTCGAACACGATCGTGGTGCAGTTGCTGGTCACGGTGTTGTAGAAGGCCGGCGCGCGGCGGATGCGCTCGGCCTCGTCGAGGTAGCCGAAGAACAGCGCGCGCAGTTCCTGCGGCGGCACGTTGAGGCGATACAGGTAGACCTCCTCGCCGCGGGCGTTGCTGCGGGTGCGCACGATGTCGCGCTCGTCGGCGGCGATCAGCACCGACTCGAACTCGCGGAAGAACCCGCCGATGGCGGAGAAGCGCTCTTCGCGCTCCTTGCGGATCTCCAGCGAGAACACCACCCGCTCGCCGTCGTCGAAGCCGAAGGAGACGAGGGTGTGGGCGATCGCCGGGCCCATCCAGTACGACATCACCAGGTCGGCGCTGCGCAGGCGGCGCAGGTCGTAGCTCCGGGTCTCCCAGCGCACGTCGTAGTCCTCGGGGGTGCGCCACTCGAAGTCGCGCACGTTGTGCATGACCACGCGGTCGCCGTCGACCTCGGCGCGCAGCAGCCGCGCGACGTCGTCCGCCCAGACCCGGTCGTGCGAGGGCGCGAGCGTGCTCCACCAGCCGAGCAGCGCGGCGAACGCGGCCGCCCACAGCAGCGGCGCCGCGCGCCGCCCCGTCCACAGCCCGTGGACGGCGGCGGCCGCCAGCGCGAGCCAGAGCGCCGGCACCGCCGCGCGCAGCGCGGGCTGCGACGGCCCCTGGTACCACAGCGCCAGCGCGCCCCAGGCCGCGCAGGCCAGCGCGAGCGCCGTCAGCAGGACGCGCAGCGCCGCGCGCCAGCGCGCGGGGGCGCTCCGGGTCCTGTCCGTCATCGGTCGCTGTGCCTGCCGGGTCCGGCAGGCACGCGGGACGGCGGCGTCGACGCGGGCGCTCCGCCCCCCACGGCCGCCATCAGTGCGCGCGCGGGCGCAGCCAGTCCAGCGCGGTGCGCAGGCGCGCGGGCAGCGGCGGATCGACCGGGCCCTCGTCCATCAGCCCGGCCGCCAGCGCGCGGCGGAACGGCGCCAGGCGGGCGCTGGCGCCCAGCGCCAGCCGCCGCAGCGGGCGCATCGCGGCGCGGTCGTCGGTGTACAGCTCCACCACCGCGCGGGTGGCCAGGAACAGCGGCAGGCTGCCGCGGCGGTGGCGGCGGTCGTAGCGCGCCAGCGCCTGCGGGTGCGCCGGGTCGGCGTGGCGCTGCAGGGACAGCCGCACCGCCTCGGCCAGGCGCTCGACGCCGGCCAGGCCGAGGTTGAAGCCGTGCGCGGTGACCGGGTGCATGCCCACCGCGGCGTCGCCCACCAGCGCGGCCCGGGTGGCGGCGAAGCGGCGCGCGTACACCGCGACCAGCGGGTAGCGGTGGCGGCTGCTGGCGGTGCGCATCGGGCCGAGGCGGCGTTCCAGCCGGCGCTCGACCTCGCGCGCGTAGGCCTCGTCGTCGAGCGCCTCCAGCCGCGCGGCCTCGTGGCCGGCCAGGGTCAGCACCACCGAGGAGGTGTGCGCGTCCAGCGGCAGCACCGCGCGCGTCTGCGCGTCGCCGAACCACTGCCAGGCCTCGCCCTCGTTGCTCACCTCGTCGTGGCGCATGCGGCACACCAGCATGTGGCGGCCGAAGTCGTGCAGGTCGGCCTCGATGCCCAGCGCCTGCCGGGTCTGCGAGAAGCGGCTGTCGGCCGCGGCCAGCAGCCCGGCGCGCAGCACGCGGCCGTCGGCCAGGGTCACCTCGGCGGCGCGCTCGTCGGTGCGCACCGAGGCGACCGAGGCGCCGGCGTGGACGCGCACCTGCGGCAATGCCTGCACCGCGCGCCAGGCGGCCGCGCGGATCAGGTGGTTGGCGACCAGGCAGCCGAGGCGGTCGTGGCCGCTTTCCAGCCCGTCCACGCGCAGTTCGCGGGAGGCGTCGCGCTCCATGATCCGCGCCGCGCGCAGCGGCCAGGCCGCGTCCCCGGGCAGGTGCGCCCAGATGCCCAGTTCGCGCAGCAGGCGCATCGAGCCGTGGGTGAGGGCGATCTCGCGGCCGTCGAAGGCGGGCTCGGCCAGGGCCGCCTCCGGCTGCCGCTCGACGACCTCCACGCGCAGGCCGAGCGGGGCCAGGGCGCAGGCCAGGGCGAGGCCGGCGGGGCCGGCACCGATGACGACGACGTCGGTCGTCCAGGGAGAGGCGGATGCGGTCATGGGGGCAGAGTCTATGCGTTCCGGCGCGGCGGCGGCTTGACCTGGCGCAATGCGGGAGCGCATCGCGCCGGGCGCGCCTGCGCGGTAGGCTCTGCCCCCTCGAAGGCGACTCGGTGGCACGATGGGCGAAGGCGGCGGCTGGTGGATGCGCGCGTGGGCGCGCCTGCGCGGTCCGGTGGACGCCTCGGGCAAGCGCCTGCGGCGGCCGTTCGTGCGCCGCTACGGGCGCTACGCCTCGCTGCAGTTCACCCGCCGCCAGACCCAGAGCCGGATGCTGGCCGAGGATCCCGACCGCCTGCTGATCGACTACACCCGCACCATGCTCGCCGCGCTGCTGTGGGCGCCGGCGGCAGCGCGCATCGGCATGATCGGGCTGGGCGGCGGCTCGCAGGCCAAGTTCGTCCACCGCTACCTGCCGGGCGCGCGGCTTGAGGTGGTCGAGAACAACCCCTGGGTCATCGGCCTGCGGGGCGAGTTCGGGGTGCCCGCCGACGACGCGCGGCTGCAGGTGCTGCTCGGCGACGGCGCCGAGTTCGTGGCCGCGCGCCCGGGGCGCTACGACGTGCTGCTGGTCGACGGCTACGACGAGACCGGCATCCCGCCGGTGCTGGCGACCGAAGAGTTCTACGCGGCCTGCCGGCGGGCGCTCGCGCCGGACGGGGCGCTGTCGGTGAACCTGTTCTGCGCCGATGCCGAGCGGCACCTGGAGCGGCTGCGCGCGGTCTTCGGTGCCGACCGGGTGCTGCGGGTCGACGAGGCGCGGATGCGGAACCGGGTCGCCTTCGCCTGGACCGGCGCGCGGCCGCCGGCGGAGGCGGCGCAGCGGCTGCTGGCCGGCCTCCCCGCCGCGGCGGCACCGCAGCTGGCGCCGGCGCTGGAGCGGGTGGCGCGCGCGCTCGCCGGCGCCCCCTGACAGCGGAACGCCCGGCGCGGGGCCGGGCGTTCGCTTTCCAGCGGGGCTGGCGGGAGGCTATTCCTCCTCCTCGCCCGGGCCCGGCTCGCGGCGCGGCTGCTCGCGGCCGCCCTGGCGGTCGGGATCCTGCTCGCGTCCGGGCTGCTGCTGGTCGCGGGTCGGCTGCCGGCCCTGCGGGTTCTGTGCGCTCATCTCGGGACTCTCCATCGTGTCGGGGGAAACGCGGCGCCCGCGTTCGGGAAGCCGCGCGCCGACGCTAGGCGCCGCCCGCGGCGACCGGCGTGAATTCCCGGTCATGCGGGCGTGAGGACGCTGAACCCTTCAGCGCGGTGCCGACGCCGTCACCCGATGCTGGCGAGCACATGCTCGGCGCTGGAGACCTTGAACTCGCCCGGCGCCTCCACGAACAGCTCGCGCACCACGCCGTCCTCGGCGTACAGCGCGAAGCGCTTGGCGCGCATGCCCATGCCGTAGGCGCTGGCGTCCATCTCCAGCCCCAGCGCGCGGGCGAAGTCGCCGTTGCCGTCGGAGAGCATCCGCAGGCCGCTGGGCACGCCGAGCTGCTCGCCCCAGGCGTGCATCACGAACGGGTCGTTGACCGCCAGACAGGCGACCTCGATCCCGCGCGAGCGGAACGCGTCGAAATGCTCCACGAAGCCCGGCAGGTGGCGCTCCGAGCAGGTGGGGGTGAACGCGCCGGGCACCGCGAACAGCACCACCTTGCGGTGCTCGAACAGGGTCGGGGTGTCGATGGCCTGGACGCCGTCGTCGAAGTACTTGAGCACCACTTCGGGGATGCGATCGCCGGGCTGGATGGGCATGGGGAGCCTCGCTGGGGGATGGGTGAACGCAGTCTAGCCGCTCGTCGCCGGGCCCGGCCGCCCCCCTCTTGAAACCGGCGGCACGGACGCTACATCGCGCTCATCCCGGGCCGCGCGGTGGTCGCGGCGGTCCCGTTCCCACAGGAGGAGCACACGATGAGACACGTAGTCCGCAATCCGCTTCAGAGCGCCGGCGCGTCCGGCATCCAGGACGAGCTGCGCCAGATGTTCAACACCTTCTTCCAGGCCGACGACGACCGCGACGCCTCGTCCGTGGTCACCAGCCAGTGGGCCCCGCGGGTCGACATCAAGGAGGAGGCCGACCGCTTCGTGATCTACGCCGACCTGCCGGGCATCGACCCGGCCGACGTCGAGGTGCTGATGGACAAGGGCATCCTCAGCATCCGCGGCGAGCGCCGCAACGAGACCCGCGAGGAGAACGGCAAGTTCTCGCGCGTGGAGCGCCGCTACGGCAGCTTCCATCGCCGCTTCGCGCTGCCCGACAGCGCCGATCCCGACGGCGTGACCGCCTCGGGCCACAACGGCGTGCTGGAGATCAGCATCCCGAAGCGGCCGGAGACCACGCCGCGGCGGATCCAGGTCGGCAAGCCGGAGTCGCTGCCCACCCGGCAGTGACGTCGCGGGCCCCGAACGCCGCGACCGCCGGGCGCCCCCTTGGGCGCCCGGCTTCGTTCCGGCCCTTACACTAGGCGCGTGGGCGGCGGAGGCCGTCCGGGCCGCACGGCCCGAACGTTTCCACCGCCCACGCTCCTGGGGCCGGCCGCCGGCGCTTGCCGGCGAACCTCCCGGACCCGCGCGGCGGGTCCTTACGAGCCATCCAGACGCGAAGACGGGCGAATGCAGTTCAAGGACTACTACGAGACGCTGGGCGTCGAGCCGGGCGCCAGCGACGCGGACCTCAAGACGGCCTATCGCCGGCTGGCGCGCAAGTACCATCCCGACGTCAGCAAGGAGGCCGATGCCGAGGCGCGCTTCAAGGCCGTCAACGAGGCCTACGAGGCGCTGCGCGATCCCGCCAAGCGCAGCGCCTACGACCAGTTGCGCGCGCGCGGCTACCGGCCGGGCGACGAGGTGCACCCGCCGCACGGCGGCTTCGGCGGCGGCGCCGGCCCGGACTTCGACGAGATCTTCGCCGGCGGCGGCGCGGGCGGCGGCTTCAGCGACTTCTTCGAGGAGCTGTTCGGGCGCCGTCGCGCCGGCCAGCGCGGCGCGCAGGGCCCGCAGGCGCCGCGCGGCGACACCCGCGCGCGGCTGGCGGTGCCGCTGGAGGCGGTGTACCACGGCCACAGCGTGCGCATCGCGGTCAACGGCAAGTCGCTCGACGTCAACGTGCCGCGCGGCATCCGCCCCGGGCAGGCGATCCGGCTCAAGGGGCAGGGCACGCACGGCGACCTGCTGCTGGAGATCGAGTACGCCGCCCATCCCGACTTCGAGGCCGACGGCGCCAACATCGTCCACGTGCTGCCGGTGGCGCCGTGGGAGGCCGCGCTGGGCGCGACGGTCAGCGCGCCGACGCTGGGCGGCCCGGTGGAGCTGAAGATCCCTCCGGGCTCCGAGGCCGGCCGCCGGCTGCGCCTGCGCGGGCGCGGCCTGCCCGGCGCGCGCGGCGCGCCGGCGGGCGACCAGATCGTCGAGCTGGAGGTGCTCGCGCCGAAGGCGCAGACCGAGGCGCAGCGCGAAGCCTACCGCAGGCTGGAGCAGGCGTTCGGCGACGACTGGCGCTAGGCCCTAGGGCGCGGGCGGCGCGCCGAGGGTGTTGGAGATGACGTCGGCGAGCTCGGTCTCGCTGAAGGGCTTGGTCAGGTAGCCGCGCGCGCCCTGGCGCATGCCCCAGATGCGATCGGTCTCCTGGTCCTTGGTGGTCACCAGCACCACGGGGATGTGGCGCGTGGTGGGCTCGCGGGTGATCGAGCGCGTGGCCTGGAAGCCGTTGAGGTTGGGCATCACCACGTCCATCAGGATCAGGTCGGGCAGCTCGCGCTTGGCCGCGTCCACGCCGGCCTGGCCGTCCTCCGCGGTCAGCGCCTCGTGGCCCAGCTTCTCGACGATGCGGCGGATGCCCGCCAGCTGCGAAGGCGAGTCGTCGACGATCAGGATGCGCGCCATGGAGTTCCCCGTGTCCTGCGCACGATTGTAGCGGCGGCGCATGCCCCCGCAAGCGACGCGATGTGCGCTGCGTCGCAGCGCCCGGTGCCTGCGGGCACGAACGGCCCGTACTCCACCGGCCTCAGCCGATGCGCACCAGCGTGCGGCCGAGGCCGCCGCCGGCGAGCAGCCGCGCGAACGCCTCGGGCAGGGTGTCGAGCGTCGCCTCGTGCTGCGCGATGCGCGCCAGGTGGTGCGGCTTCCAGTCGCCGGCCAGTCGCCGCCAGACCTCGTCGCGGATGTCGCGCGCGGTGCCGGAGGAGGCCACGCCGAGCAGCGAGACGCCGCGGATGATGAAGGGCATGACGGTGGCGTCGAGCGCGGGGGAGGCGGCCAGCCCGGCGCCGGCGACGTTGCCGTAGGGCGCGGTCTGCGCCAGCAGGCCGACCAGCATCGGGCCGCCGACGTTGTCGAGGCCGCCGCCGAAGCGCGCCGACTCCAGCGGGCGGCGCGCGTGCAGCGCCTCGCGCCCCAGCACCTCGGCGGCGCCGAGTTCGCGCAGGTAGCCGGCCTGTTCCGGCTTGCCGCTGACCGCGTGCACCGCGTAGCCGGCCCGGCTGAAGATGTCGACCGCCAGCGAGCCCACGCCGCCGGTGGCGCCGGTGACGGCGAGCGGGCCGAGCGCCGGCACCTGCCGGTTCTCGGTCATGCGCAGCAGGGCGAGCGCGGCGGTGAAGCCGGCGGTGCCCAGGATCATGCTCTCGCGCAGGTCGAGGCCCGCGGGCAGCGGCACCGCCCACTTCGCCTCCAGCCGCGCGTACTCGGCGTAGCCGCCGTCGCGGGTCTCGCTGAGGCCGCAGCCGGTGACCAGCACCGCGTCGCCTTCCCGGAAGGCCGGGTCGCGCGACTGCACGACGTGGCCGGCGACATCGATGCCGCCCACCAGCGGGAAGCGGCGCAGGATCTTGCCCTGGCCGGTGCCGGCCAGCGCGTCCTTGTAGTTGACCGAGGAGTAGGCGGTGCGGATCACCAGCTCGCCCGGCGCCAGATCGTCGAGCGCGATCTCCTCGATGCCGGCGCGGTAGCCGGCATCGTCGTCGCGGATGCGGAAGGCGCGGAAGCGGGCGGGCAGCGTGGTCATGGCGGTCTCTCGTACCGGCGGGCGTGGAGCGTCGCAGGATAGCGCGGCGCGCGGGGCGGCCGCCGGTGCGGGGGGGGGGGGGGGGGGGGCGGCCCGGCCCCCCCCCCCCCCCCCCCCCCCCGCTTCCAGCACTCAGCGCAGGGCGGCGCGGCGCTTCTCGTCCAGCCACTTCGACGCCTGCGCCGGCTCGTACGCCCGCATCCATGCAAGCAGCGCCTCGATGTCCTCGCCGTACCAGAGGTCGGCGCGCTGGTCGGGATGCAGGAAGCGCTCGGCCACCATGCGGTCGATCATGCCGATCAGCGGCGCGTAGAAGCCCTCGATGTCGAGGAAGGCGCAGGGCTTGTCGCCGATGCCGAGCTGGCGCCAGGTCAGCATCTCGAAGATCTCCTCCATCGTGCCGAAGCCGCCGGGCAGGGCGACGAAGGCGTCGGCGAGATCGAACATGCGCCTCTTGCGCTCGTGCATCGAGCCGACCACCACCAGCTCGGTCAGGTCCGGGTGCGCGACCTCCCAGTCGACCAGCTGCTGCGGGATCACGCCGGTGACCTCGCCGCCGGCCTCCAGCACCGCGTTCGCCACGGTGCCCATCAGCCCGACGTTGCCGCCGCCGTAGACCAGCCGCAGCCCCTCGCGCGCGATCCGGTCGCCCAGCGCCATCGCGCGCTCGACGTAGGCGGGCTTGCTTCCGGCGTTGGAGCCGCAGTAGACGCAGATGCTTTTCATGGGAATGGGGAATCGGGAATGGAGAATAGGAAAGAGCAGAAGCCGAAAAGCACGACGCCGGACAGGTATCCGGCGTCGTAAGGAAAAGGACGGAGCGTGGAGGATTCGACTATTCCCGATTCTCCATTCCCGATTCCCGGCTCTAGTTCGCCTTGTGGATCGCCCGCTTGTCGACCGCCATGGCGGCGTCGTGGATGGCTTCCGACAGGGTCGGGTGGGCGTGGCAGATGCGGGCGAGGTCGTCGGCGGAGCCCTTGAACTCCATCGTCAGCACGCCTTCGTGCACCAGCTCGGAGACGCCGACGCCGACCAGGTGCAGGCCCAGCACGCGGTCGGTCTCGGCGTGGGCGATGACCTTGACGAAGCCCGCCGGCTCGCCCATGGCCACGGCGCGGCCGACGGCGGCGAACGGGAAGCTGCCGGTCTTGTACGGCGTGCCTTCTTCCTTGAGCTGCTGCTCGGTCTTGCCGACCCAGGCGATCTCCGGCTCGGTGTAGATCACCCACGGGATCGTGTCGAAGTTGACGTGGCCGGGGAGGCCGGCGATCAGCTCGGCGACGGCGATGCCCTCCTCGAAGCCCTTGTGCGCCAGCATCGGGCCGCGCACGCAGTCGCCGACCGCCCAGACGCCGTCGACGCCGGTATGGCAGTGCGCGTCCACCTCGATGCGGCCGCGGTCGTCGAGCTTCACGCCGGTGCCGTCGGCCAGCAGGCCCTGGCTCGCGGCCTTGCGGCCCACGGCGACCAGCAGCCTGTCGACGGTCAGGGTCTGCTCGCCGTCCTTGTCGGCGTAGCTGACGACGACTTCCTTCTTCTTGCCCTTGGCCTTGACCTCGGTCGCGCTGACCTTGGCGCCGAGCTTGATGTCCAGGCCCTGCTTCCTGAACTCCTTCAGCGCGGCCTTGCCGACCTCGGCGTCGGCGGCGGCGAGGAAGTCGGGCAGCGCCTCGAGGATGGTGACCTCGGCGCCCAGGCGCTTCCACACGCTGCCCAGCTCCAGGCCGATGACGCCGGCGCCGATGACCGCCAGGCGCCTGGGCACCTCGGCGAAGTCCAGCGCGCCGACGTTGTCGACGATGGTCTCGCCGTCGAACCTGGCGAACGGCAGCTCGATGGAGTCGGAGCCGGCGGCGATGATGACGTTGGTGCCGCTCAGCTCGACCTCGCTGCCGTCGTGCTGCTTGACGATGACCTTGCGCTCGGGATGCAGCGTGGCGAAGCCGTAGTAGGGCGCGACCTTGTTCGCCTTGAACAGCATCGCGATGCCGCCGGTGAACTGCTTCACGATCTTGTCCTTGCGCGCGACCATCGCGCCGACGTCGATCTTCGCGTCCTTGAAGCTGATGCCGTGCTCGCCGAACAGGTGGCCCATGTTCCAGTACTGGCGCGAGGAGTCGAGCAGCGCCTTGGACGGGATGCAGCCCACGCGCAGGCAGGTGCCGCCCAGCGCCGGCTTGCCGTCCTTGCCCAGCGCGGCGTCCACGCAGGCGACCTTCATGCCCAGCTGCGCGGCGCGGATGGCGGCGTGGTAGCCGGCCGGGCCGGCTCCGATGACGACGACGTCGTATTGTTCGGTCATTTCGTTCCCTCACACGGGATTGGGGATTGGGGATTCGGGATCGGGAAAGCGGGGCATCATCCCCAATCCCGAATCCCGAATCCCGTGCTGCTCGGGCTCAGAGCCCGAGCAGCATGCGATGCGGATTCTCGAGCTGGTTCTTGATGTCGACCAGGAACAGCACCGCGTCCTTGCCGTCGATGATGCGGTGGTCGTAGGACAGCGCGATGTACATCATCGGGGCGGCGACGATCTGGCCGTTCTCCACGACCGCGCGCTCCTTGATCGCGTGCATGCCCAGGATCGCCGACTGCGGCGGGTTGACGATCGGGGTGGACATCAGCGAGCCGAAGGTGCCGCCGTTGGTGATGGTGAAGGTGCCGCCCTGCAGGTCCTCCAGCTTCAGCCCGCCCTCGCGCGCGGCCTTGGCGTAGTCGGCGATGCCCTGCTCGATCTCGGCGAAGCCCATGCGCTCGACGTTGCGCAGCACCGGGGTGACCAGGCCGCGGTCGCTGGAGATCGCCACCGAGATGTCGGCGTAGCCGTGGTAGATGATGTCGTCGCCGTCGACCGAGGCGTTGACCACCGGGTACTTGGCCAGCGCGTTGGCGGCGGCCTTGGCGAAGAAGCCCATGAAGCCGAGCTTGATGCCGCGGTCCTTCTGGAACTGCTCGCCCAGCTCCTTGCGCAGGGCCATCACCCTGCCCAGGTTGACCTCGTTGAACGAGGTCAGCATGGCGATGGATTCCTTCGACTGCATCAGGCGCTCGGCGATGCGCTTGCGGATGCGGGTCATCGGCACGCGCTCCTCGGGGCGCGCGCCGCCGGAGACGCCCGGCGTCTTGCCGGAGGCGTAGTTGAGCAGGTCCTCCTTGGTCACCGCGCCACGGCGGCCGGTGCCCTCGACCTGGGAGGGATCGATGCCCCTGGTCTCGGCGGTGAAGCGCGCACCGGGGGGCAGGTCGCCGGTCTTGCCACCGGATACCGACTGCGGCTTGGTGGACGCCGGCGCCTTGTCGTCGGCCTTCTTGGCCTCCGGCTTGGGCTGCACTTCCTCGGCGCCGGCGGCCGGCGCTTCCTTGTCCGGGCTGCCGGACTCGGCGGCCGGCGCCGCGGCGGCGGCCGCGCCTTCCTCGATGATCGCCAGCACCTGCTGGCTGTTCACCGTGGCGCCTTCCTCGAACTTGATCTCCTTGATCACGCCGTCGACCGTGGAAGGCACTTCCAGCACGACCTTGTCGGTCTCCAGGTCGACGAGGTTCTCGTCACGCTTGACCGCGTCGCCGGCCTTCTTGTGCCAGGTGGCGATGGTGGCGTCGGAAACGGATTCGGGCAGGACGGGGACCTTGATTTCAGTGGCCATGCGGGCTTCCTGGCGGTGAGACGTGGAGAGGGGAGGGCCGGCATCCGGGATGCCGGGGGCGGACCGCCATGGCGCTGGCCGTGGCGGTCCTCGTTCGTTTACTCGGCCGCCACCTTGCCCTTGAGCGGGTTGACCAGGGCGTCGGCGACCAGCTGCTTCTGCTCTTCGACGTGGTCGTTGAAGTGGCCGACCGCGGGGCTGGGCGAGCGCGCGCGGCCGGCGTAGTGCAGCTTCTGGCCGTCGGCGAGGCAGGCGTCGAGGTGGTGCTTGATCTGGTACCAGGCGCCCTGGTTCTGGGGTTCCTCCTGGCACCACACCAGGTCGGTCGCCCCGGCGTAGCGCGCCAGCTCGGCGGCCAGCAGCTCGCGCGGGAACGGGTACAGCTGCTCGATGCGCAGCAGCGCCACGTTCTCCAGCGACCGCTTCTGCGCCTCTTCCAGCAGGTCGTAGTAGACCTTGCCGGAGCAGGCGACCACGCGCTCGACCTTCTTCGGGTCGGCGGCGCCGTCGGGGATCAGGTGCAGGAACTCGCCGCGGGCCAGGTCCTCCAGCGAGGACACCGCCAGCTTGTGGCGCAGCAGCGACTTCGGCGTCATCACCACCAGCGGCTTGCGGGTCTTCATGCACAGCTGGCGGCGGATCATGTGGAAGGCCTGCGCCGGCGTGGTCGGCACGCAGACCTGCATGTTCTCCAGCGCGCACAGCTGCAGGAAGCGCTCCAGGCGCGCCGAGCTGTGCTCGGGGCCCTGGCCCTCGTAGCCGTGGGGCAGGAACAGCGCCAGCCCGGACAGGCGCTGCCACTTGGCCTCGCCCGAGGACAGGAACTGGTCGATGACCACCTGGGCGCCGTTGGCGAAGTCGCCGAACTGCGCCTCCCAGATGTCCAGCGTGCCCGGCTCGGAGGTCGAGTAGCCGTACTCGAAGGCCATCACCGCCTCCTCGCTGAGCAGCGAGTCGATGATGGTGGCGTCCTCGGGGTTCTTCACCAGCTGCTGCAGCGGGACGTAGTCCTCGCCTGTCTTCTGGTCGTGCAGCACCGCATGGCGGTGGAAGAAGGTGCCGCGGCCGGAATCCTGGCCGACCAGGCGCAGGCGGTGGCCCTCGTCGAGCAGGGTCGCGTAGGCCAGGTTCTCGGCGAAGCCCCAGTCGGCCGGCAGCTCGCCGGCGGCCATCTTGCGGCGGTCGTCGTAGATCTTGGCCACGCGCGGGTGCAGGCCCAGCGCCTCGGGCACGGCGTTGATCTTCTCGGCCAGCTCGGCCAGGCGCTCGGGCGCCACGCGCGTGTCCACCGGATCGGTGAGCCGGCCGGACAGGTAGGGGCCCCAGTCGATGGTGAGGTCGTAGTCGTCCGGGCGCGAGTCGGCCAGCTCGGTGGTGACCTCGCCGGCGTCGAGCTTGTCGCGGTAGCCGTCCACGACCGCCTTGACCGCGGCGTCGTCCAGCACGCCTTCGGCGATCAGCCGCGCGGCGTACAGCTCGCGGGTGGTCTTGTGCTTGCGGATGGTCTGGTACATCAGCGGCTGGGTCGCCGCCGGCTCGTCGGCCTCGTTGTGGCCGTGGCGGCGGTAGCAGACCAGGTCGATGACGACGTCCTTGTGGAAGGTCTGGCGGAACTCGTAGGCCAGCTCCATGCAGTAGACCACCGCCTCCGGGTCGTCGGCGTTCACGTGCAGCACCGGCGCGCCGACCATCTTGGCCACGTCGGTGCAGTACAGCGTGGAGCGCGCGTCCTGGCGGTCGCTGGTGGTGAAGCCGACCTGGTTGTTGATGACCACGTGCACGGTGCCGCCGACGGCGAAGCCGCGCGCCTGCGACATCTGGAACAGCTCCATCACCACGCCCTGGCCGGCGAACGCGGCGTCGCCGTGCAGCAGCACGGGGATCACCGCCTTGCGCTCGCGGTCGCCGCGGCGGTGCTGGCGCGAGCGCGCGCTGCCGACCACCACCGGGTCCACGATCTCCAGGTGCGAGGGGTTGAAGGCCAGCGCCAGGTGGACGGCGCCGCCGGGGGTCTGCACGTCGGCGGAGAAGCCCATGTGGTACTTGACGTCGCCGGTGTGGGCGCGGTCGTCGTCCACGTGCTCGAACTTGCCCTCGAACTCGTCGAACAGCCGGCGCGGGTTCTTGCCCAGCGTGTTGACCAGCACGTTGAGGCGGCCGCGGTGGGCCATGCCGACCACCAGGTCCTTGACCCCGTCCTCGCCGGCGCGCTGGATCAGCGCGTCGAGCAGCGGGATCAGCGAGTCGCCGCCCTCCAGCGAGAAGCGCTTCTGGCCGACGTACTTGGTATGCAGGTAGCGCTCCAGGCCCTCGGCCGCCGACAGGCGCTCGAGGATGCGGCGCTTCTGCTCGGGCGTGCGGTGGAAGCGGCCGCCGTCGAGCTCAAGGCGGCGGTACAGCCACTGCCGCTGCTCGACCTCGGGGATGTGCATGAACTCCGCCCCGATCGGCCCGGTATAGGTGGCCTTGAGCAGGTCGAGCAGGTCGCGCAGCTTCATGCGCTCGTTGCCGGCGACGCCGCCGGTGCTGAAGTCGGCGCCGAGGTCGCGCTCGGACAGCGAGTGGAACGGCAGCCCCAGGTCCGGCGGATCGACCAGCGTGGTCAGGCCCAGCGGATCGAGCCGGGCGCTCAGGTGGCCGCGGGCGCGGTAGGCGGTGATCAGGCGGCCGACGTTGCGCTCGCGCTCGTCGCCGGCGCCGGCGGCCGCGCCGGCCTGCCCGCGCAGCGCGAGGCGGCCGGCCTCGGCCACCGTGGCCATGACCGCCGAGTGCGGCACGTCGCCGTTCTCGCGGCCCTTGAAGCCCTCGAACCAGGATTTCCAGCGGGGTCCGACGCTGTCGGGATCCACCAGGTACTGCTCGTACAGATCCTCGATGTAGGCGGCGTTGGCGCCGAGCTGGGATGACTGGGCGAACTGCTTGAGAAGACTGTCCACGTCTGGCGTTTCGGGCTCGATGGAAGGGGGCTGGCGCGGGCCCGGACGTGGATGCAGGCAGTCGCCTGGGCGCGGACGCGGTAAAGATCGCGATTATAGCCTCAGCCGGCGGCGCGACGCGACCCGCGCGACGAGGCGGGGCGCGGGGCAGGCCGCCATTCAGGGTGCATGGCGGGCGGTCCGGCGGCCGCGGCGCTCACCATGCGAGCGCGCGGTACTCGCTGCAGGGGCGGGCGCGCTCCCACACCGTGTCGAAGGCGGCCGCGAGCTGGCGGGCGCGGCCGGCGCCGTCCAGCTCCGCCTCGCCGTCGAAGCGGTGGCCGAGGCCGCGGAAGTAGCAGCCGCGCTCGCTGGCCGCGAACGCCGCGGCGTAGGCGCGGTCGACCGGGTCCTCGACGGCGCGGAAGGCGAACGCGCTGGGCAGGCGCTGCGCGAGCGCCAGCAGCGGCGCGTGCGCCCGCTGCGGCGCCTCGGGCGACTGCAGCAGGATGCGCGCCTCGGCGCCGCCGGCGGTCGCGAAGCGGCGCAGCGCCGCCAGCACCGGCGGGGCGTCGAACAGGCCGGGGTCGAGGTCGCGGCTGTAGATCCGCAGCCGGCGCCGCGCGCCGCGGACCAGCGCCGCCACCACCGCGACCGCGTCCTCGCGCGTCTCCACCGCCTGCGGGCCGGCGAGGGCGCGCCGCATCGCCTGGTGCGCGATGCCGGCCTCCTCGAAGCGCTCGCCCTCGGGCAGGAATCCGTGGCGGGCGTAGAAGCCGATCGCCGGCGCCTGCGCATGCAGGCTCACCTCGGCCAGGCCCTGCGCGCGGGCCTCGTCCAGCAGCGCGTCGAGCAGGGCATCGCCGACGCCGCGCCCGCGCCAGGCGCGCAGCACGGCCATGCGGCCGATGCGGCGGCCGGGCGCCAGCCGCGCGGCGCCGATCGGCGCGCCCGCGGCGTCGCGGGCCAGGACGTGGACGCTGTGCGCGTCCCGGTCGTCGCGCTCCAGCGATTCCGGCACGCCCTGCTCGGCGACGAACACCTCGCCGCGCACCGCCAGCAGCTCGCCGGCGTCGCGCGGCCACTCGGCGCGGGCGACGCGGAACGGCGGCGCCGCGGGGCCGATCACGGCGCGGCCTCGTCCTCGTCGCCGGCGTCGTCGCCGGGCATCAGCAGGCGGTAGTGGCCGCCCTCCAGCAGCGCGATCACCGCGTCGCGACCGGCCTGCGACAGGCGCTCGTAGTCGGCCCCATCGATGGCGGGCGCGGCGGCGATGGCCTGCGCATCGCGCGCCGGCAGGGCGAGGTCCTGGCCGGCCGCGTACAGCCGCGCGCCCTTGCGCGCGCGGCGCCAGGCCATGCGCGTCCACGGGTGGCGGTGCAGGACGCCGCCGGCCTGCAGGTCCCACTCCACCTCGATCCGCGAGCGCTGGGCGTCGCCGGGCATCGCCTCGCCGCTGGCGCGGTAGAGGGTGATGAAGCGGCCGAACCAGTCGCCGAGGCGGTCGGGGTCGTTCATGCGCAGCAGGTTCAGTGCCTCGACCACGCGGCCCATCGCGGCGGCGTCGATCTCGTGCGGGTCGGCCGGCGGCGCCAGGTCGGGGTCGCGGTAGCGCAGGGCGTCGTCGGCTTCGGCGATCATTGCGTCGACCCAGTCACCGACCAGCTCGGCCGCGGAAGGCGCGCGCATGCCCACCGAGAAGGTCAGGCAGGGGTCCTCGGCCACGCCGTGGTGCGGCACCCCGGGCGGCAGGTAGAGCATGTCGCCCGGCGCCAGCACCCAGTCGTGGCTGGGGTCGAAGCGCTGCAGCAGCTTCAGCTCGACGTCCGGGCGGAAGCCCAGCGGCGGGTCGGGCCGGTCGTCGATCTGCCAGCGCCGGTGGCCGTGCGCCTGCAGCAGGAACACGTCGTACTGGTCGATGTGCGCGCCCACCGAGCCGCCGGTGGCGGCGAAGCTGACCATGATGTCGTCGATGCGCCAGCGCGGCAGGAAGTCGAAGTGCGGCAGCAGCGCGGCCACGTCGGCGTCCCACTTGTCCACGTCCTGCACCAGCAGGGTCCAGTCGCGGTCGGGCAGGCCGGGGAACAGCGACTCCTCGAACGGCCCCTGCCGCAGCAGCCAGCGGTCGCCTTCGCGCTGGTGGCTGACGATGCGCGCCAGCACGCCGTCCTCGCAGGCCAGGCCGGCCAGGTCCTCGGGGGCGATCGGGGAGACGAAGCCCGGGAAGGCGTTGCGGATCAGCAGCGGGCGCTTCTGCCAGTAGTCGCGCAGGAAGCGCGCGGGGGACATGCCGAGCGGGCCGCCCTCGGCGGCCTGGCTGGCGTCGATCTCGATCGGGGGCGGGGTGCGGCTCATGGCGCGTGAGCCTACGCGAAAACCGCGACCGGCTCGACCGCGCCAGGTGCCGCCCGACGTGCGGCGGAAAGCGTGACGCGTCCCCACGCGCGGGCGGCGGGCGAACGACGGTCGGCGCCGCAGTTCCCCGGGGCCGGGAGAGCTGTCGCGCGCGAGCGCGCTCCTACGGGGCCGTCGCGATCTCGTCGTAGCCGCGGTTCAGGAACTGCAGCAGGCACCAGCCGTGGCCGTAGGGATCGGCGAGCTGCACGATGCGACCCCAGCGCGCCTCGCGGACCTCGCCCTCGCGCACGAATCCCGCCGCTTCGGCGCGCGCCAGCGCGGTGTCGAGATCGTCGATCACGACGTCCAGGTGCGCCGGCATCCAGTGGCGCGCGTAGTCGCGGGTCGCGCCCGCCGCGGCGGCGCTGCCGGCCGGCTTGCGCAGCAGGTACAGCGGCGCCTGCGCGCCGAGCAGTTCGACCACGTCGCCGCCGAAGCGGCGCCCCGGGCGCAAGCCGAAGGCGCGTACGTAGAGCGCCTCCGCGGCGCCGGGATCGGGCACGTCGAGGTTGATCAGCACCTGCATCGCGGGCGCCCGCGGCGGCTCAGATCTCGCGCGCCAGGCGCGCGGCCAGGCCGGTGTAGGCGGCCGGCGTCAGCGCGCGCAGGCGCTGGCGGGCGTCCTCCGGCAGCTCCAGCGATTCGACGAAGGCGCGCATCGAGTCCGCGTCGATGCCTTGGCCACGGGTCAGCGCCTTGAGCCGTTCGTAGGGGTTGGGCAGGCCGTGGCGCCGCATCACCGTCTGCACCGCCTCGGCCAGCACCTCCCAGGCGGCGTCGAGGTCGGCGTCCAGCCGCTCCGGGGCCACGGTCAGCTTGCCCAGGCCCTTGCCCAGCGAATCCAGCGCGACCTGGGTATGGCCGAAGGCGGTGCCCAGCGCGCGCAGCACGGTGGAGTCGGTCAGGTCGCGCTGCCAGCGGCTGATCGGCAGCTTGGCCGAGAAGTGCTCGAACAGGGCGTTGGCGACGCCGAAGTTGCCCTCGGCGTTCTCGAAGTCGATCGGGTTGACCTTGTGCGGCATGGTCGAGGAGCCGACCTCGCCCTCCTTGAGCCGCTGCCGGAAGTAGCCCAGCGAGATGTAGCCCCAGACGTCGCGCGCGAGGTCGATCAGCACGGTGTTGGCGCGCCGCGCGGCGTCGCCGATCTCGGCGATGGTGTCGTGCGGCTCGATCTGGGTGGTGTACGGGTTGAACGCCAGGCCCAGGCCCTCGACGAAGCGCCGGGCGAAGGCCGGCCAGTCCACGTCCGGGTAGGCCGCCACGTGGGCGTTGTAGTTGCCGACCGCGCCGTTGATCTTGCCGGTCAGCTCGACCGCCTCGATCTGGCGGATCTGCCGCTCCAGGCGGGCGACGACGTTGGCGAGCTCCTTGCCGAGGGTAGTCGGGGAGGCGGTCTGGCCATGGGTGCGCGAGAGCATCGGCTGTTCGGCCTGCCGGTGGGCGAGCGCGCGCAGGGCGTCGGCGATGCCCCGGTAGGCCGGCAGCAGCGCCTCGCGGCGGGCCTGCGCCAGCATCAGGCCGTAGGCGAGGTTGTTGATGTCCTCGCTGGTGCAGGCGAAGTGCACGAACTCCAGTGCCGGCGCCAGCCCGGCGTCGTCGCGCAGCCGCTCCTTGATGAAGTACTCCACCGCCTTGACGTCGTGGTTGGTGGTGCGCTCGATCTCCTTGACCCGCGCGGCGTCGCCCACCGAGAAGCCGTCGGCCAGCGCGCGCAGGGTGGCCCGGTCCGCTTCGGGGAAGTCGGGCAGCTCGACGATGCCGGGTTCGGCCGCCAGCGCCAGCAGCCAGGCGATCTCCACCTGCACCCGCGCCCGGATCAGCCCGTACTCGGAGAAGATCGGGCGCAGCGCGTCGACCTTGGCGGCGTAGCGGCCGTCGAGCGGCGACAGGGCGAGCAGGGCGGCTTCGGACATGGGGGTTCCGGCGGGCGTGCGGGGCGGGCGCGCATTTTAGGCGCGCGCGTACTGTAGGCGCTATCCGCGGGGCCTGCAGGCGCTGCCGCGCCACGGCGCGGCGGGGCGCTGGCGTATGCTGGCGGGCGTCGCCAGCGCCGGCGCGTCACTCCCGGCGGCCAGCCAGTCCTTTCCGCTTCCACTGGAGACCGAGCATGCCGGAGTCCTTCCGCATCGAACACGACAGCATGGGCGAACTGCAGGTGCCCGCAGACGCCCTGTGGGGCGCGCAGACCCAGCGCGCCGTGCAGAACTTCCCGATTTCCGGCCGGCCGATGCCGCGCGGCTTCATCCGCGCGCTGGGCCTGGTCAAGGCCGCGGCCGCCGAGGCCAACGGCGGCCTGGGCCTGCTGCCCGAGCGCCTGGCCGCGGCGGTCGGCAAGGCCGCGCAGGCGGTCGCCGACGGCGACCACGACGCGCATTTCCCCATCGACGTCTACCAGACCGGCTCCGGCACCTCGTCGAACATGAACGCCAACGAGGTCATCGCCCGGCTGGCCTCGGGCGAGCGCCGCAAGGTCCATCCCAACGACCACGTGAACCTCGGCCAGAGCTCCAACGACGTGATCCCCACCGCGATCCGGGTCGGCGCGGTGCTGGCCGCCGAGGAGGACCTGCTGCCGGCGCTCAAGCACCTGCGCAAGACCATCGACCGCCGCGGCCGCGCGCTGGGCAAGGTGGTCAAGACCGGGCGCACCCATCTGATGGACGCGATGCCGCTGACCTTCGCCCAGGAGTTCGGCGCCTGGTCCTCGCAGCTCGACTCGGCGCGGGCGCGGATCGCCGATGCGCTCAAGCGGCTGCGCCGGCTGCCGCTGGGCGGCACCGCGATCGGCACCGGGATCAACGCCGATCCGCGCTTCGGCAAGCACGTCGCCCGCGCGCTGTCCAAGCGCACCGGCGTCCGCTTCGAGAGCGCGGCCGACAAGTTCGAGGGCATCGCCGCGCAGGACGACGCGGTGGAGCTGTCGGGCCAGCTCAACGCGCTGGCGGTGGCGCTGATGAAGATCGCCAACGACCTGCGCTGGATGAACTCCGGCCCGCTGGCGGGCCTGGGCGAGATCGAGCTGCCCGCGCTGCAGCCCGGCAGCTCGATCATGCCCGGCAAGGTCAACCCGGTGATTCCGGAGGCGACCTGCATGGTCTGCGCGCAGGTGATCGGCCACCACGCCGCGATCACCGTGGCCGGGCAGAGCGGCAACTTCCAGCTCAACGTGATGCTGCCGCTGATCGCGGCCAACCTGCTGGACTCGCTGCAGCTGCTGGCCAACGTCTCGCGGCTGCTGGCCGACAGCGCGATCGACGGCCTGCAGGTGCGCCGCGACAACGTCGCCGCCGCGCTGGACCGCAACCCGATCCTGGTCACCGCGCTCAACCCGGTGATCGGCTACGAGAAGGGCGCGGCGATCGCCAAGCGCGCCTACAAGGAGGGCCGCCCGGTGCTGGAGATCGCGCTGGAGGACAGCGGCCTGGACGAGAAGACGCTGCGCGCGCTGCTGGACCCGGCGGCGCTGACCCGCGGCGGCATCCACGGCGAGCCGGGCGGCGGGGGCGGCTGAGCCGGCCTCAGGACGCGCCGTCGAGGCAGGTGGCGCAGGCGGACTCGGCGAAGCGACGCAGGCAGATGCCGCGGATCTGCGCCGGGTCCAGCCCTTCGGGCACCTCGTCGCGCAGGCCGTCGCGGAACCGCGCGCAGGTGCGCGCGCCGATCCGCGCGATCGCCGGCTGCTGCAGCAGGACCCGCTGGCCGAGGCTCTGGCTCAGGCGGGCGCCGTCGCCGTCGGCGCGCAGTTCGATCAGCCCGTCGCCGTGCCAGAGCTGCAGGGCGGCCGAGCCGTCGGGGCCGGCCACGAACAATGCGTTCTGGCCCCCGCGGCCGTCCAGGGTCAGGCCGATGTTGTCGCCCTCGTCCCAGGTGACGTAGCCTCCGCGCTCCTGGCCGCTGCGGTCGTACAGCATGACGCCGGCGGCCTTGCTGCCGCGCGGTACGCGGCGACCTTCGATGATGGCGTCGGGCAGGTCGCCGCCGATGCGCACCCGCGCCACGCCCTGCGGGTCGGTGACCACCAGCTCGCTCACCTGCAGGCTGCCGCCGCCGGACGGGCGCGCCGCGAGCCAGGCGAGCGCGGCGATCGCAGCCGCCAGCATCAGCGAGGCCAGCGCCAGCCAGCCCGCGAGGCGGCGCTGGGTGCGCTCCAGGCGCAGCAGGCGGGTCTGCAGTTCGGCTTCCAACGCTCCGTTCTCCCCATTCGCGCGCATGGCGCGGTCGATCGTCGGTCCGGCGCCGGCGGTCAGCGCCGGCGCGGAAGTTCGACGGCACCGGTCACGCCGTCGTGCTGGATATCGCCGCTGCCCTTCGCGCGCACCCGCAGGTCGCCGCGCACGTTGCGCACGTCGAGGTCGCCGGAGCCCAGGGAGCCGACCGTGACGCTGCCGCGGACATCGGACACGGAGGCGTCGCCGGAGCCCACGGAGCCGATCTCCACGGTGCCGTCGACGCCCTGCAGCTCGAGGTCGCCCGAACCGAGGCTGCCGACGCGGGCGGGGCCGGCCAAGCGCCGGGCGGCGAGGTCGCCCGAGCCGACCGACAGCACTTCCAGCGGCCCCGCGTCCTCGATCGTGACGTCGCCCGAGCCGACCTTGGCGGTGACCCGGCCGCGGACCCGGCGCAGCTCGACGTCGCCCGAGCCGACGTCGGCGCTGGCCGCGGCGCCGCCCGTCAGCCAGGCGTCGCCGGAGCCCACCTTCAGCTGCACCAGCACGTCGTCCGGCACGCTGCCGGCGATGTCCAGGTACGAATAGCTCTCGCCGAGGGAGAGCCGCCACGGGCGGTCCTCGGCCAGCGTCACCACCAGCCTGTCGCCGTCGCGCCGCTGCGCCAGGGTCAGGCCCTCGAGCAGGGCGGCCCCGGCGGCGCAGGCGCGGCCCCGCAGGGCGCCGTCGCCGCCCGGCGCGGCGTCCAGGCGCAGCTTGTTCGAACCGATCTCGAACAGGATCGTCTTCACCCCGGCCAGGTCGAGCTGCAGCTGGCGCGGTTCGGTGTGGCGGCAGCGTTGCTGGGCCACGGCGGCGAGCGGCAGGGCGAGCCCGGCGGCGAGGGCGAGCAGGGCGGCGGCGCGCAGGCGCGGCAGGCGGCGGTGGTTTCCGGTCATGGCTCAGCCCTCGTCCCGCCAGCGGCGCAGGCGCACCGCGCCGGCGATCATGGCCGCGCCGACGACGGCGCCGCCCCACATCTTCGGCGACAGGAAGCTCGAGTACAGCATCCCCAGGCTCCAGAAGTCGCGCACGCCCTGCAGGTCCAGCCGGCCCGCGGCGGCCAGCGCCTCGACGTCGACGGTATCCAGCCAGCCGGCGGGCACCACGCCCAGCAGCAGGCGGCTGACGACGTTCTTCCAGAACCACACCGCCTCCAGGCCGAACAGCTGCATGGCGTTGAACCACCACACGAACACGCCCAGCAGCACCGGCACCACCACCGCCCACAGGAAGGGCTTGTTGCGGGCCCAGGCCGAGCACAGCAGCAGCCAGCCCACGGTGGGCAGGGCCCACACCGCGTACACCGGGATCGCCGCGACGAAGTAGAGCCCCAGCTTGAACGGCGCGCCGCCGGCCCACAGCAGCTGGAAGGCGTCGCCGCCCTGGCTGGCGACCAGCGCGCTGAGCAGCAGCACGAACAGCAGCATCGTGACCAGCGCCGCCGCGGTGGCCAGCACCGGCGCGACCAGCAGGGCGCTGACCACCTTGGACAGCACGGTGTCGCGGTCGGAGACCGGCATCGACTTCCAGAACAGCACGCTGCGGTCCTTGCGGTCGTCGTACAGCGCACCGAGGCAGTAGAAGAACACCACGAAGGCCATGACGATGAAGGGCCAGCTCGAGGCCATCACCAGGCTCAGGTCCAGCCCGGCCGACAGCTCGCGCAGGTCCTCGGGGCTCATCCGGCGCATCAGCAGGTTGAGGTCGAGCCCGTTCACGGTCACGCCGTCGATGTCGAACCCGCCATCGGCCGCCGCCCGGCGCGCGGCCACCAGGGCGATGACGGCGAAGATCGCGGTCAGGCCCAGCGAGATCGCGCCGGAAACCACCGGCGCCCACAGGAAGCCGCCCTTGTGCTCCCAGAACTCCCGCCGCAGCAGCATCGCGAACGGATGCCGCCGCAGCGGCCGCGGCGCCGGCGCCGGCGCGCGGGCGGGGCTGGTTTCGATGTGCGCGTTCATGCGTAGGTCCCCTTCATCTGGGCCACGAACAGGTCGGCCAGGCCGGGCGTGCGCGTCTCGCCGTAGGGCGCCAGGCCGGCCTGGCTGACGCCGTCGAACAGCATCACGGTCTTGCCGAACGGCAGCGAGCGCTCGCTCATCGGGCCGAGCGCGCGTGCGGCGTCGGCGTGGGCCGCGTCCACCAGCAGCTCGACGAAGCGCTCGCCGACCTCGTCCATCGAGGCGTCCAGCACCACCTTGCCGTCGCGGATGAACATCACGTCGGTGAGGATGTGCTCGATCTCCTCGACCTGGTGGGTGGTGATCAGGATGGTCTTCTGCTCGTCGAAGTAGTCCTCCAGCAGGCGCTGGTAGAACTCCTTGCGGTACAGGATGTCCAGGCCCAGGGTCGGCTCGTCGAGCACCAGCAGGGGCACGTCGATGGCCATGACCAGCGCCAGGTGCAGCTGCACGATCATGCCCTTGGACAGCTCGCGCACGCGGGCGTTCGGCTTGAGCTTGGTGCCGGCGAGGAAGCGCTCGCAGCGTGCGCGGTCGAAGCGCGGGTGCACGCCCTCCACGTAGTCGATCGCCTGGCGCACCCGCAGCCAGCGCGGCAGCACCGCGACGTCGGCGATGAAGCAGACGTCGTTCATCAGCCGGTCGCGCTCGCGGCTCGGGTCGATGCCCAGCACGTCGAGCTCGCCGTCGACCCGGATCAGTCCGAGCAGGGCCTTGAGGGCGGTGGTCTTGCCGGCGCCGTTGGGGCCGATCAGCCCCACGATGCGGCCGGGCTCGATCGCGAAGCTGGCGCCGTCGAGCGCCACCGAGTTCTTGTAGGCCTTGCGCAGGCCGCGCGCCTCGATCACGTTGCCGCGGGCGTTCATTCCCCACCTCCGTTGCGTGCCGGCTTCATCAGCTGGTCCAGGGCCAGGCCCAGGCGCTGGATGCGCTCCAGCACCAGCGGCCACTCCTCGCGCAGGAACCGTTCCCGCTCGTTGGCGAGCAGCTTCTTCGACGCTTCTTCGGTCACGAACATCCCCAGGCCCCTGCGTTTCTCCACCAGCGACTCGTCGGCCAGTTCCTGGTAGGCGCGCGAGACGGTGATGGGGTTGAGTTGGTAGTCGGCGGCGACCTGCCGCACCGACGGCAGTGCGTCGCCCGGCTTGAGCACGCCGTCGAGCATCATCGCGATGACCCGTTCCTTCAGCTGCCGGTAGATCGGCGCGCCTTCGTTCCACTGGATGTTGGCCATGGCGTCAGCTCCGTCCCTGGCGCGAGCCGTGGGAGAAGGAGAAGTAGGGCATGGCGATGGCCTGGCGCCTGGCGCGGGCGCGGCGGGCCGGCTCGGCATCGGCCTCGCCGGGATCGGCGGCGGCGGCCGGCGCGCCTTCGCCGCCTTCGGCGCGGCGCTCCAGCGCGGCCAGGGCGCTGAGCGTGGCCACCGCGGCCACGAAGCCGCCGATCGCCGACGCCGTGTCGGCGGGCGACGTCGCCTCGGTCAGCGCCCGCTCCAGGCGCTCGGCGTGGGCATCGATGGCCGCGACGTCGTCCGGCGACAGCTCCGAGGCGGTGGCCCAGGCCGCGGGCGCGCCGGCCGTGGCGCGAGGCGCCACCGGGTGGGTGGCCAGCAGCCCCGCCAGCGCGGCGAGGCCGGCGACGGAGAAAGCCAGTATGGTGTGGTGGAGCTTGCGGTTCATGCCGAACCTCCTGCCCTGGTTGACCGGTGTTGTATGTAACTATAACACCAGATCGGCTCCGGTCAAGAGGGGCGCACCCAACCGATGGCCTATCTGCCGGAATTCAGGATCGGAGCCAGAGATGCGTATCATATCAATGCTTTGTGCGATGTTCCTCATGTCGATTGGCATCTCTGCGGTGGCGTCCGACAGCGTGCTGGGGCACAGCTACCGCCCGCTCGCAGGCCGCGAGCCCGTCGATCTGCAGGCCGCCTACGGCGGCAAGGTGCTGCTGGTGGTCAATACCGCGAGCAAGTGCGGCCTCGCGCCGCAGTTCGAGGCGCTGGAGCGACTGCATGCGCGCTTCGGCCCTCAGGGATTCGCGGTGCTGGGCTTCCCCTCGGGCGACTTCAAGGAACAGGAGTTCGAGGACGAGGCGCAGATCCAGGAGTTCTGCACCCTGACCTACGGCGTGCGCTTCCCGATGTTCGAGCGCGTGCACGTGATCGGCGACGAGGCCACGCCCCTGTACCGCGACCTCGCCGCGGGCAGCGGCGGGTCGGTGCCGAGCTGGAACTTCCACAAGTACCTGGTGGGCCGCGACGGCCGGGTACTGGCCGCCTGGGGCAGCCGCACCGTGCCCGAGGACCCGCAGATCGTGGACGCCATCGAGCGCGCGCTGGAGCGACGCGCGCCCCGCTGAACGCGCGCGATTGCCCGCGGCCGCGGCAGCCCCGACAATAGGCGGCCTTTCGCGCCGCGGCTGCGGCGCATCCCACTATCCGGAGTTTCCCTCGATGAAGAACGCGATGCGCGGCACGGCCGCGCTGTGTCTGGCCGCGGCCTGTGCGGTCGCCGTCCCCGCCCTGGCGCAGGTGAGCGGCCTGGAAGGCGAGCGGGCGCAGGTCAGCTACATGGTAGGCATGGACGTCGGCCAGTCGATCGCGCCGGTGGGGCCCGACATCGATTACGCCGCGCTCGAGCGCGGCATCCGCAACGCCTTCGAGGGCGGCGAGCCGCTGCTGTCGGAACAGGAAGTGGCGCAGACCGCGCAGGCGCTGATGCAGCGCGTGGCGCTGCGCAACGGCCAGACGCCGCCGGGCATGCCGCCGGGCTCGCCGCCGCCGGAGGTGGACCGCGAGAAGGTCGGCCTGATGGTCGGCGCCGACATCGGCCGCTCGCTGCAGCCGATCCGGGGCGAGTTCGACCTGCCGGTGCTGATCCAGGGCCTGCGCACCCGCGTGGAGGGCGGCGAGCCGCTGCTCGACGAGGCGCGCGCCGATGCGCTGCGGCAGGCCTTCTCCGCGCGCGTGCAGAAGGAGATGGAGGCCGAGGCCGCGCAGGCTGGCGAGCGCAACCGCGCCGAGGGCGAGGCGTTCCTGGCCGAGAACCGCGCCAAGACCGGCGTGCAGGCGACCGCCTCGGGCCTGCAGTACATGGTGGTGCGCCAGGGCTCCGGCCGGCGGCCGGTGCCCAGCGACCGCGTGCGCGTGCACTACGAGGGCAAGCTGCTCGACGGCACCGTGTTCGACAGTTCCTACGAGCGCTCGCAGCCGGCCGAGTTCGGGCTGGGCCAGGTCATCCCCGGCTGGACCGAGGGCGTGGCGCTGATGCCGATCGGCAGCAAGTACCGGTTCTGGATCCCAGGCAACCTCGGCTACGGCGCCCAGGGCACCCAGGGCATCCCGCCCAACGCCACGCTCGTGTTCGACGTCGAGCTGCTCGACATCCTCTAAGCGACCCAGCGCGCGCCCCCGTGCCGCGTCCATCCCCCGCAGGATTCCCCAGGAGTTTCCCATGAAGATTTCCCGCAGCGCCCTGACCCTGTCCGCGCTCGCGCTCGCCACCGCCGTCGGCCTGTCGGCGTGCAAGAAGATCGAGGACGGCCAGGCGCCGGCCGCCGGTGCCGCCGCCGACGGCGCCGCGCCCGCGTTGCAGGTCGAGGGCCTGAAGACCGACCGCGAGCAGGTGGGCTACGCCATCGGCCTGGACCTCGGCAACTCGATCAAGCCGATCCACGAGGAAGTCGACCTCGACGCCATGCTGAACGGCATCCGCGACGTGCTCGACGACAAGGACCCCAAGCTCAGCAACGACCAGGTCGCGCAGGTGATGCAGGGGCTGGCCGCGCGCATGCAGGAGCGCCAGGCCGCCGAGGCCAAGGAGCGCGCCGAGCAGGCGGAGAAGTTCTTCGCCGAGAACGGCGCCAAGGAGGGCGTGCAGACGACCGAGTCCGGCCTGCAGTACCAGGTGCTGACCCCGGGCAGCGGCGAGTCGCCCAAGCAGACCGACCGCGTGCGCGTGCACTACGAGGGCAAGCTGCTCGACGGCACCGTGTTCGACAGCTCGATCGAGCGCGGCGAGCCGGTGGAGTTCGCCCTGGCCGAGATCATCCCCGGCTGGCAGGAAGCGCTGCAGCTGATGCAGCCGGGCGCGAAGTACCGCGTCTGGATCCCGAGCGCGCTGGCCTACGGCGAGCAGGGCACCCCGGGCGGCCCGATCCCGCCGAATTCCGCGCTGGACTTCCAGGTCGAGCTGCTGGAAGTGCTGCCGGCCGGCCAGCAGTGATCGCACCGCGGCCGACGGTGCCGCACGCGCGGCGTCGCCGGACGCGTGCCGGCGCTATGATCCGTGCTCCGCACCGGCGCCCCGCGTGCGGGCGCCGCGCGACCGGGGATGCATGCGCATGAGCCAGGAACTCGAGCAGCGGGTGGTGGAGCTGGAGACGCGGGTCGCGTTCCAGGAGCACGCCCTCAACGAGCTCAGCGACGCGCTGGCGCAGGTGCGCCTGCAGGCGGCGCAGAATGCCGAGCTGCTGCGCCACAGCCTCGAGGAACTCAAGCAGGCGCGCGGCGCGTTCTACGCCGACCCGGCGGAGGAGCCGCCGCCGCCCCACTACTGAACGACCGACGATGAGCGATTCGCTGCGCGACCAGCTGCTGAACCTGGGCTTCAAGGCCCCCCGTCCCGAGCGCAAGCCGCCGCCGCGGCCGCCGCGCGGCGGCGAGGCGCGGCCGCCGCGCAAGGACGCGTCGCCGCCGCCGGCCAAGGGGCGCAAGCCGCGCTCGCGCGAGGACATCGACCTCGCCAAGGCCTACGCGATCCGCGCGCAGAAGGAGAAGGACGAGCGGATCGAGGCCGAGCGCCGCAAGCAGGAGGAAGCCCGGCAGCGCCGCGAGGCGCGCGCGCGGCTGGCGGCGCTGGTGAAGGGCCAGGCCCTGAACCGAGAGGACGCCGACATCGCGCGGCACTTCGAGTACGGCGGCAAGATCAAGCGCGTCTACGTGACCGCCGAGCAGCTGCGCGCGCTCAACGCCGGCGAGCTGGGCCTGCTGCAGATGGACGGCCGCTACCTGCTGGTGACCGCCGCGCTGCTGGCCGAGGCCGAGCGCGTGTTCGCCCCGGCCGTCGCCTTGAAGGTCGACCCGGCCGCGCCGGCCGAGGACGATCCCTACGCCGACCCGAAGTACCAGGTGCCCGACGACCTGGTGTGGTGAGCCCGCGCCCCCCGGCCGCGTCCGTGCCGATGACCCCGTAGGAGCGGGGGGGCGCGCGCCCCCGGCCGGGGCCCCCACCCCCCGCGCCCCCGCTCGGCGCCGGCCGCCCGCCCCCCGCGCCCCCCCCCCCCCCCCCGCCCCCCCCCCCCCGCTCCTACAGGGGGCGCGGTGCGGCGGCGGCGTTGCGGTCCGGGTCGAAGTCCTGCAGCGGGCCGGCGACCTCGCGCCCGGCCTGCCAGACGGCGCGGATGCGGCGGGTGTTGCGGATGTCCTGCAGCGGGTCGGCGTCCAGCACGACGAAATCGGCGCGCCGGCCCGGCGCGAGCAGGCCGCGGTCGTCCAGGCCCAGCAGCTCGGCGGCGTCGCGGGTGGCGGTGCGCAGCGCCTGATCGGGGGTGAAGCCCGCCTGCGTCATCAATTCCAGCTCGCGGTGCTCGGCGAAGCCGATCACCCGGTGCGGCAGGGCGCCGGCATCGGTGCCGAAGCCGATGCGCACGCCGCCCTCGTGCAAGGTGCGCAGGTTGTCCAGGTTGGTCCGCACCGCCGCGCGCGACTTCGCCGCCGCCTCGCCGTCCAGCTGCTGGCGCCGCCACGCCGGGTCCGCAAAGCGCGCGCGCAGCGGCGCCTGCAGCGCGGCGCGCAGCGCCGGTTCCTCCTCGACCAGCTGCGGCCGCTCGGCGTAGAGGTAGTTGGCCTCGTCGATCTGCAGGGTCGGCACGTACCAGGTGCCGCGGGTCCGCATTGCCTCGACCAGGGCGGCATCGACCGGGCGGTCGCGCACGCCGTGCGCGATCACGTCGACGCCGCCGGCGACCAGGTCCGCGGCCGGGCCGAGGTCGTGGATGTGCGCGGCCACGCGCAGGCCGCGGGCGTGCGCCTCCTCGATCGCGGCGCGGTAGACCTCGGGCGCCATCGGCGGCGCCCGGCCGCCGAGATCGTCGACCCACAGCTTGACGATGTCCACGCCGCGCCGGGCCTGCTCGCGCACGGTCTCGCGCGCCGCGGCGGCATCGGCCGGGCGCGGCACCGCGTCCTCGGCCAGCCCCATGGCCTGCGCCGGCGGCGCGCCGCCGGGCGCGCCGATACCGGGTCCGGCGCCGAGCATCCAGGCGCCCAGCGCCGGGTCGGCCTCGTGCACCTCGGCGCGGATGTCGTAGAAGGCCTCGCCGTTCATGCCCAGAGAGGTCACCGTGGTCACCCCGAAGGCCTGGAACTGGCGCAGGTCGCGGACCACGTGGTCGCGGGTGTAGTAGCGGCCACCGTGCTCAACGCCCTCGGTGTTGCCCAGGTGCGCGTGGTCGCTGACCAAGCCGGGCACGATGTAGCGGCCGGCATAGTCCACGCGGCGCGCGCCGGCCGGCAGCGGCCCGTCGCCGCCGACCGCCTCGATGCGGCCGTCGCGCACGACCAGCGGCATCACCCCGAGATCGCGCTCGCCGTCGAACACGCGCGCGCCCTCGATGATGACGACGTCGGTTGCGGTGGACGGGGCGGGGGAGGGCTCGGGAGCGCGGTCCGCGCAGGCCGACAGCGCGGCGAGCGCGGCCAGGGCGAAGGGGGCGCACGCTGCGCGGGCGAGACGTGGGGGCATGCGCGGTCTCCGGCTGTGGGGCGGGGACACCTTAGCAGGGGCGTTTTGCCTCCACCCCAATCTCTCTCCGGCAGGGGTGAGAGGGCGGCGGCGTAAGTTGGAGGACGGTGTCGATGGGGCCTGTTGTTATGCGCGCCGGGGCCCTGGCCCTCGGCGCCAACCAGCTCGGCCCATCTCGCGCCGGTGACGTCTGCCGGCCACCATGAAGCGCCGAATAACGCACATAGGCCGTTCCGCAGGCTGTAATGCCTGACCACAGACGGGCGCCCACCTCATCCAGCAGTCGGATCACGCGTGCTGTGATCTGTAGGAGCCTGTTACGCGCCCATCCTTATCCAATAACGCCACACTTCCATGTGCCTACTAACGCATGTCGGCTGGCCGACCCGGACGGCCGCCACCAGCCGTCAACCTTCTGATATGGCGTAGGAATTCCCCTATAGCGCACTCCTCAAAGCACGGGCATACTCATGTGCAACACCCCGTTGGGGGAGGTAATAGTAGGGGTGTGCAGGAGAGGCGTCTCAATATTTGAGATGCAGGGGTTTTAGGTTGTATCTGTCGCGATGGCAAACATGTCGTCTGACTCTAGGGGAGGGAATTGCAATGCCAAACTTCATCCTAAATTCGAACGCTCAATCAAATGGGGATCATGAGGTTCACAACACTACGACGGGCTGCACTTTTATGCCCGCCGTATTAAGCCAAATAGATTTGGGATGGCACCTGGATTGTTCTGGTGCAGTTGCTGAGGCCAAGCGACGCTACCCGAACGACAGGGTCAATGGGTGTTTCTACTGCGCACGAGATTGTCATACGAGCTAGGTTGATGGATTGCAGACCTAACAATTCCTTCAAGCCGACGCCGCTTCGCAGCGCGGCCTAAGTTAGGCATTAGGCGCTCAGTGCGATGAACAGGACCCTCGAATGTCCGATTTGCTATCAAGTTGTGGAGGATCGTGCGGAGGCCATGTCCGAGCACACTTTTCTGTTTCATCGTCCTCCCAGTGGGCAACGCTTCTTCAAAGAGCTAGAAGCCAGAGCAACACATTTATTGAAGGTCTCGAGAGGGGAGGGCGCATTGTCAAGGGATCTCGCTGCGTTTCGCGGCCCAGGCGGAGTTGTTAAGCATGCCGCTACGCTTGCTAAACAAGGGCGACAAGGCGTTGTGCTCAACACCCCTGTGACCGCTACAAGGTCGCCGCCAAGCGACACAACGTTCGCAACACCAAGGAAGCGCAGGTGAGTAGCGACGCGCCTAACAACTCATTCAAGCCGACGCCACTTCGTGGCGCGGCTTAACCCAAGCGTTAGACGGAAAATCAGTATTTGAGGGACATATGGCAGCAAAAAGTAAAGGCAAGAATGGTCCAGTTTCTACCGGCCGGACTCCAGCCAAGAAGGTCGGTCTAGCAAAGAAAACGCCGAAGAAGCCGGAACCCAAGCGGGCTTACATGTCTCAGGCGGACGTGCCGTCCTACTCTCTTGCCCAAGCGCTCCGAATTCCTAGAGCGATCGCTGAACACTATGGATTTAAGCCCGCGACACCATTAAATGTGGCTGCTGCTCTCGACATGCAACCTACGTCTAGCACCTTTAGACAGATTTGTGGCGCATCGATCGCATACGGCCTCACGAAGGGCGGCTACAACGCAGCCGAAATTTCCATTGAGCCACTAGGGATGCGCATTGTTCGCCCTACCATCGAGGGCGACGACCTCATCGCTAAACGGGAAGCCTTGGTCAAGCCTCGTGTGGTTGGTGAGTTCTTGAGGCGATACGACAACGCGCCGCTACCGAGAGACGACATTGGCAAGAACGTGTTGTGCGACATGGGGGTACCGACAGATCGATCTGCGCAAGTACTTGAAATGATCGTTGAGGGCGCGGAAACGGTGGCGCTGCTCCGCACCATCAAGGACAAGCGTTACGTTGATCTTTCCGGGGTGCCGATGGCAGAAGCAGATCAGCGCAATGCTGATCAATCCGAGGCAGGAGGTGTGCCTACTCAATCATTCGGCGACGAGATATTGGCTCCCGATAGCGAGTCGAGCCAACAAGCTTACAAACCAAGTGATGGGTCGAGTCGGCGCGTGTTCATTACTCATGGAAAGAATCGGGCCTTCATCGATCCGATAAAAAAGCTGCTGGGTTTCGGTGAAATGGAGCCTGTCGTTTCAGTGGACAAGACTTCCGTGTCCCAGCCTGTTCCAGACAAAGTAATGAGCGAAATGCGCAGTTGCGGGTCTGCAATCATACACGTAGACTTTGAGCAAAAGCTCATTGACCAAGACGCCAAAGAGCAAACAATCCTCAATCCAAATGTTCTCATTGAAATAGGAGCGGCGATGGCGCTCTATGGTCGCCGCTTTATCTTGCTGGTCCGCGATGGAGTAAAGCTTCCCTCAAATCTTCAAGGCCTATTTGAAGTTCGTTATTCAGGAGAAGCTCTCGACGGCGATGCAACAATTAAGCTTTTAGAAGCAATCAACGATATAAAGAATCACCCCATGCCAGATCGCTACAGCGTCGGCGAATAGGGTTTCTGTCTAATTAACTTATCCAAGCCGGCGCTGCTTCGCGGTGCAGCTTAACTCAGGCTTTTCAGGATGGGCTCTAACAATTCATTCGAGGCAACGCAGCTTCGCGGGTCGGCTTGATTCAGGCGTTAGACGTTGCTGGGGGAGCGGCCAGTGCGCATCAAGTATCGGAAGCGGAGCCTTAAGACGGTTCTCGGACTTACGGCGGCAAAGAAGGAAGGTCAAGCGCGATCTCGGTATCTACAAAGTCACAGGAGTCCTCAATGCTCCGAAGAACGCCAAGCGGCGAGCTAAGCGTGCCGTCGGCTGGGAGTCCGAGGGTGCAAAATTGTTCCGTTTCATCGCCAGGCTATTCAAGTGACAGGCGCTTTTACCTTGCCCAGCGCAACGTCTAGCAATTCATTCAAGCCGACGCCGCTTCGCCGCGCAACCTTGGGGCGGTAGTTTGGTGACGATGGATCACTCGGGGTCGTAGTCGAGATTCGAGGCCAGCCAACGCTCGGCCTGCTGCAGCGTGGCGCCCTTGCGCCGCGCGTAGTCGGCCACCTGTTCCCGCGACAGCCGGCCGACGACGAAGTACT
This sequence comes from Alterluteimonas quercicellularis, assembly GCF_021191635.1. GTDB lineage: Bacteria > Pseudomonadota > Gammaproteobacteria > Xanthomonadales > Xanthomonadaceae > Luteimonas > Luteimonas quercicellularis. The sequence continues at coordinate 13,323 of NZ_JAIWPR010000024.1, read as the reverse complement.
GGCTCTGCGGATGGCTGAAGTAGTAGCCGGACACCGCGGCGGTCGGCAGCATCGCGAAGCTTTCGGTCAGGGTCATGCCGGCATTGCGGCCGGCGTCGAGCAGCTCGAACAGGGTGCGCTTCTCGCTGTGCTCGGGACAGGCGGGATAGCCGGGGGCGGGGCGGATGCCGCGGTACTTCTCGGCGATCAGCGCGTCGTTGCTCAGCGCCTCGTCGCCGGCGTAGCCCCAGTACTCGGTGCGCACGCGCTGGTGCAGGCGCTCGGCGAACGCCTCGGCCAGGCGGTCGGCCAGGGCCTTGAGCAGGATCGCGTTGTAGTCGTCGTGCGCGGCCTCGAAGCGCGCCACGTGCGGCTCGATGCCGATGCCGGCGGTGACCGCGAACGCCCCGATCCAGTCCTGCCGGCCGGAATCCTTCGGCGCGACGAAGTCCGCCAGGCAGAAGTCCGGCCGGTCGGCGGGCTTGTCGACCTGTTGGCGCAAGAAGTGGAGGAGCCGGGATTGGGGATTCGGGATCGGGGATTGGGGAGAGGCGGGATCTCTCTCTTGCGAATCCCCAATCCCCAATCCCGAATCCCGGTGATCCGCCAGGATCACCTCCACATCGTCCCCCACCGAGTTCGCCGGCCAGATGCCGAACACGCCCTTCGCGGTCAGCCACTTTTCGGCGACGATGGCGTCGAGCATCGCGCGGGCGTCGCGGTACAGCTCGCTGGCCTGGGGGCCGACGATCTCGTCGGTGAGGATGGCGGGGTACTTGCCGGCCAGCTCCCAGGCCTGGAAGAACGGGGTCCAGTCGATGCAGGCGACCAACTCGTCGAGCGGGTAGTCGTCGAACACGTGCAGGCCGGGCCGCTTCGGCGCGGGCGGCGCGTAGGCGTTCCAGCCGCCGTCGAACTTCTGCGCGCGCGCCTTGTCCAGCGTGACCAGCCGCTTGGCGTCGCCGCGGTTGCGGTGGCGCTGGCGGATCTCGGCGTAGTCGGCGTCGTTGGCGGCCACGAAGGCCGCGCGCAGGTCGCGCGAGATCAGCGACTGCGCCACGCCGACCGCGCGCGAGGCGTCCTTGACCCAGACCGTGGGCGCGTCGTAGTGGGGGTCGATCTTGAGCGCGGTGTGCGCGCGCGAGGTGGTCGCGCCCCCGATCATCAGCGGCATCGAGAAGCCCTGCCGCTGCATCTCGCGGGCGACGTGGGTCATCTCCTCCAACGAGGGGGTGATCAGGCCGGACAGGCCGACGATGTCGGCCTGGACCTCGCGCGCCTTGTCGAGGATGGTCTGCGCCGGCACCATCACCCCCAGGTCGACCACCTCGAAGTTGTTGCAGGCCAGCACCACGCCGACGATGTTCTTGCCGATGTCGTGCACGTCGCCCTTGACGGTCGCCATGACGATCCGGCCGTTGGACTTGCCCGCATCGCCGGTGCGCGCCTTCTCGGCCTCGATGAAGGGCAGCAGGTACGCCACCGCCTTCTTCATCACCCGCGCCGACTTCACCACCTGCGGCAGGAACATCTTGCCGGCGCCGAACAGGTCGCCGACGACGTTCATGCCGTCCATCAGCGGGCCCTCGATGACGTCCAGCGGGCGCGTGGACTCGCTGCGCGCCTCCTCGGTGTCCTCGTCGACGTAGGCGTCGATGCCGTGCACCAGCGCATGGGCCAGCCGCTCGCGCACCGAGCGCTCGCGCCAGGCCAGGTCCTCGCTCTTCTGCTCGCCCTTGCGGCCCTTGTAGCGCTCGGCGATCTCCAGCAGCCGCTCGGTGCCGTCGCGGCGGCGGTTGAGGATCACGTCCTCCACGCGCTCGCGCAGCTCCGGGTCCAGGTCGTCGTAGATCGGCATCGCGCCGGCGTTGACGATGCCGAAGTCCATGCCGGCGCGGATCGCGTGGTACAGGAACACCGAGTGGATCGCCTGGCGCACCGGCTCGTTGCCGCGGAAGGAGAACGAGACGTTCGACACGCCGCCGGAGACGTGGCAGTGCGGCAGGGTCTGCTTGATGATCCGGGTCGCCTCGATGAAGTCGACCGCGTAGTTGTCGTGCTCCTCGATGCCGGTGGCGACGGCGAAGATGTTGGGGTCGAAGACGATGTCCTCGGGCGGGAAGCCGACCTCGTCCACCAGCAGGCGGTAGGCGCGCGTGCAGATCTCGACCTTGCGCGCGCAGGTGTCGGCCTGGCCCTGCTCGTCGAAGGCCATGACCACGGTCGCGGCGCCGTAGCGCAGCACCTTGCGCGCCTGCTCCAGGAATGCCGCCTCGCCCTCCTTGAGCGAGATCGAGTTGACCACGCCCTTGCCCTGCAGGCACTTCAGCCCGGCCTCGATCACGCTCCACTTGGACGAGTCCACCATCACCGGGATGCGGGCGATGTCGGGCTCGGACATGATCAGGTTGAGGAAGCGCGCCATCGCCTTCTCGGAATCGATCAGGCCCTCGTCCATGTTGACGTCGAGGATCTGCGCGCCGTTGGCGACCTGCTGGCGCGCCACCTCCACCGCATCCTCGTAGCGCTCCTCCTTGACCATCTTGCGGAACTGCGCGCTGCCGGTGACGTTGGTGCGCTCGCCGATGTTGACGAACAGCAGGTCCGGGGTGACGACCAGCGGTTCCAGGCCGGACAGGCGGGTGTAGCGGGGGGGAAGGGTCATGGGGCCGGGGGTGTTCTGTCCCTTCCCCCGCATGCGGGGGAAGGGGGCGCGGAGCGCCGAATGGGGGCGGGAACCGGGGAAAAGGCGGGGGCGGGGCGGCCGGAGGCGCCCCGGTCCGCCCTGCGGGCACCGCCCCTCGCGAGCGGGAGAAGGGGCAGGCGCGCGCTCATGCGGCGAGTTCCCGTGCGGCCGGCAGCGCCCGTGGCGGGAGCCCGGCCACCGCCGCGGCGATCGCGGCGATGTGCTCGGGCGTGGTGCCGCAGCAGCCGCCGACGAGGTTGAGCAGGCCGGCACCGGCGAACTCCTGCAGCGTGGCGGCGGTCTCCTCCGGGGTCTCGTCGTACTCGCCGAAGGCGTTGGGCAGGCCGGCGTTGGGATGGGTGCTGACGTGGCAGTCGGCCACCCGCGCCAGGGTCTCCACGTGCGGGCGCAGCTCGCGCGCGCCCAGCGCGCAGTTCAGCCCGATCGCCAGCGGCCGGGCGTGGGCGAGCGAGGTGTAGAAGGCTTCCGCCGTCTGCCCGGACAGGGTGCGTCCCGACGCGTCGGTGATCGTGCCCGAGACCATCACCGGCAGCCGCGCGCCGCGCGCGTCGAACGCCTCCTCGATGGCGTAGAGCGCCGCCTTGGCGTTGAGGGTATCGAACACGGTCTCGACCATCAGGATGTCGGCGCCGCCGTCGATCAGGCCGTCGATGGCCTCGCGGTAGGTGAGGCGCAGCGCGTCGAAGTCGGTGTTGCGGAAGCCGGGGTCGTTGACGTCGGGGCTGATCGAGGCGGTGCGGCTGGTCGGGCCGAGCACACCGATGACGAAGCGCGGCCGCGCCGGGTCGGCCGCTTCGACCTCGTCGCAGACCTGCCGTGCCAGCCGCGCGCCGGCGGCATTGAGCTCGCCGACCAGGTGCTCCAGGCCGTAGTCGGCCTGGCTGACCGCGGTGGCGTTGAAGGTGTTGGTCTCGACCAGGTCGGCGCCGGCCTCCAGGTAGGCTCGGTGGATGCCGGCGATGATGTCGGGCCGGGTGAGGGTGAGCAGGTCGTTGTTGCCCTTGAGGTCGTGCGGGCGGGCATCGGCCGGGCCCTCGCGGTCGCGGCCCTCGGCGAAGCGCTCGCCGCGGTAGTCCGCCTCCTGCAGGCCGTGGCGCTGGATCAGCGTGCCCATCGCGCCATCGATGATGAGGATGCGCTCGGCCAGCGCCTGGACGAGCTTCCCGGCGCGATCGGGATGCAGCCAGGGCAGGCGTTGGCCGGGGATTCGGGATTCGGGATTGGGGATTCGGGAATGGGTCACGATGCTGTCCTCTCGGGCGCGCCGTTCCTGCTTCTGCCGACTCCCGATTCCCGATTCCCCACTCCCGGCTTCTGAGCAATCAACGAGATCACCTCGAAGTGGGGTGGCCGCTTCTCGCGGGTGACGGTGGTGATGCTCTGCAGCGCCAGCCCGCCCTTGTCCACGAAGCGGCGCAGCTCGCGCTCGCCGAAGCCGAGGTTGACGTGGCCGTACTGCGCCACCGCGGCGCGGTGCTCGTGGCGGGCCAGGCTGGTCAGCAGCAGGCGCCCGCCCGGGCGCAGCACGCGGGCGGCCTCGGCGACCGCCTGCGCGGGCTTCTCGGCGTAGGTCAGGGCATGCATCATCACCACCAGGTCGAAGCTGCCGTCGTCGAGCGGCAGCGCGTGCATGTCGCCCTCGCGCACCTCCACGTTGGCGAAGCGCCGCAGGCGCTCGGCGGCGGCATTGACCACCCGCGCGCTGGTGTCCACGCAGACGTAGCGGCGGGCGTGCGGGGCCAGCAGCTCGGCCAGCACGCCGTCGCCGGAAGCGATGTCGAGCACGTCGCCGGTCTCCAGCAGCGGCAGCGCCGAGCGCGCCAGCGCCTCCCAGGTGCGGCCGGGCGAGTAGTGGCGCTCCATGTCGCCGGCCACCGAGTCGGCCCAGTTCTGGTCGGCCGCGCGGGTGGCCAGCACCGCGGGCACGCGCTCGGCGTCCTGGCGCAGCAGCGGGTCGTCGCTGCCGTCGCGAAGGGTGACCCAGAGCGTGCGCAGCGCAGGGTCGAGCTGGGCGTCGTCGAAGCGGTAGTAGGCCGACACGCCGGCGCGGCGGTCGCGCACCAGCCCGGCCTCCTTCAGCCGCGCCAGGTGGGTGGACACGCGCGGCTGGGCGAGGCGGGTGATGGCCGAGAGCTCCGCGACGGTCAGCTCCTCGCCCTCCAGCAGCGCCAGCAGGCGCACCCGGGTGGCGTCGGCGAGCACCTTCAGGCGCGCGGACCAGCTTTCCAGATCCATCAAATATCTCTGTATCGCGATATCGAGATAAGTCTGCGGGCGGCCGGCCCGGGCGTCAAGCCGGAGGGTGGGGTTCGCGCCGGCGCGAGGCTACAATCCGCGCTTCCATCTTCTCAGTGTCCGGGGTGCGCGACGTGGAGTTCGGTTTCAGCGAGGAGCAGTTGATGATCCAGGACGTCGCGCGCCGCATCGCGCAGGAGCGCATCGCGCCGTCCGCCGAGTCCTTCGACCGCAGCGGCGAGTTCCCCCTGGAGAACATCCGCCTGCTGGGCGAGAACGGCCTGATGGGCATCGAGGTGCCGACCGAGTACGGCGGCGCAGGGCTCGACCCGGTGTCCTACGTGCTGGCGATGGTGGAGATCGCGGCCGGCGACGCCGCTCACTCGACCATCATGTCGGTGAACAACTCGCTGTTCTGCAACGGCATCCTGACCCACGGCACCGAGGCGCAGAAGCAGACCTACGTGCGCGCCATCGCCGAGGGGCGCGAGATCGGCGCCTTCGCCCTCACCGAGCCGCAGTCGGGCTCCGACGCCACCTCGATGCGCTGCCGCGCGGTCCGGCAGGACGACGGCCGCTTCGTCGTCAACGGCAAGAAGAGCTGGATCACCTCCGGCCCGGTGGCCCGCTACATCGTCCTGTTCGCGACCACCGACCCGGCGCAGGGCGCGCGCGGCATCACCGCCTTCCTGGTCGACACCCAGCGCGAGGGCTTCCACCGCGGCAAGACCGAGCCCAAGCTCGGCATCCGCGCCTCGGCGACCTGCGAGATCGAGTTCCAGGACTACGTGGTCCAGGCCGACGAGGTGCTGGGCGAGGTCGGCCAGGGCTTCCGGATCGCGATGGGGGTGCTCGACGCCGGGCGCATCGGCATCGCCTCCCAGGCGGTGGGCATCGCCCGCGCCGCGTTCGAGGCGACCGTCGCCTACGTGAAGGAGCGCAAGGCGTTCGGCCAGCCAATCGGCGCGTTCCAGATGACCCAGGCCAAGATCGCCGACATGAAGTGCAAGCTCGACGCGTCGCTGCTGCTGACCCTGCGCGCGGCCTGGCTCAAGGGCCAGGGCAAGCGCTTCACCAACGAGGCCTCGATCGCCAAGCTCACCGCCTCGGAGGCCGCGATGTGGATCGCCCACCAGGCCGTGCAGATCCACGGCGGCATGGGCTATTCGAAGGAGATGCCGGTCGAGCGCTACTTCCGCGACGCCAAGATCACCGAGATCTACGAGGGCACCAGCGAGATCCAGCGCCTGGTGATCGCCCGCAACGAGACCGGGCTGCGCTGACGACCGCCGTGCCCGCCCTGCCCGCCGCCGCCATCGCGCTGCCCGCGCCGGACATCCCGGCCGGCGCCGCGACCGCGTCCCCCGGCGCCTGAGTTCCCCCTGTCCGGCCCGCGCATCGCGCGGGCCTCATTGCATCCGGACCGCCCCGACCATGACCACCCAGCGAAAACCCACCGCCAAGCCCCGGCCGGCCGCCGCCGACCGGACCCGGCCCGCCGCCGTGCGCCGCGCTCGCGCCGCCGTGCAGGCCGACCTGCTGGCGCCGATCCTCGCCGCGATCCGGCAGCGCGCCGGCCGCGCCGGGGCCGCCGACGCCGAGGCCTTCGCCGCGGCGTTCTACCGCCGCATGGACGCCGACGAGCTGCCGGTGCACAGCGCGGAGGGCTGGGCCGCGCTGGCTCACGGCTTCCTGGAGTTCGCGCGCAAGCGCAAGCCCGGCGCCGCGCGGCTGCGGCTGTTCAACCCCACCCTCAAGCAGCAGGGCTGGGAATCGCCGCACACGGTGCTGCAGATCGTCAACGACGACATGCCGTTCCTGGTCGACTCGGTGACCATGGCGCTGGCCGAGCAGGGCGTGGGCGTGCACGTCCTCGGCCACCCGGTGATCGCCATCCGCCGCGACCGCGCCGGCAAGCTGGTGGCGGTGGGCGAGGGCGAGATCGAATCGCTGATGCACCTGGAGATCGACCGCCAGACCGTGGAGGGCATGGCCGCGGTCGAGGCGACGATCGAGCGGGTCCTGGCCGACGTGCGTCAGATCGTCGCCGACTGGCCGGCGATGCGCGAGAAGATGCTGCAGGTGGCCGCCGACCTGGCCGGGCGCACGCTGCCGGTCGGCGACGCCAGCCGCCGCGAGGCGCAGGAGTTCCTGCGCTGGGCCGCCAGCGACCACTTCACCTTCGTCGGCTACCGCGAGTACCAGGTCCGCCAGCGCGGCGGCGACCCGACCCTGGTGGCGGTGGACGACTCCGGGCTCGGCCTGCTGCGCGGCAAGGACGTCGGCCAGCCGCGCTCGCTGCGCTCGCTGGCCGCGCAGGCCGCGCGCGGCGAGGGCGAGACCGACCCGCTGATCCTGACCAAGACCAACGCGCGCTCGCCGGTGCACCGCCCCGGCTTCATGGACTACATCGGCCTGCTGCGTTTCGACGCCAAGGGGCGCGCCGTGGGCGAGCAGCGCTTCATCGGCCTGTACACCTCCAGCGCCTACAACCGCCGGCCCTGGGACATCCCGCTGGTGCGCGAGCGCTTCGAGCACGTGATGAGCCGCTCCGGCCTGCGCGAGACCGGCCACAGCGGCAAGGCGCTCAAGCACATCCTGGAGACGCTGCCGCGCGACGAGCTGTTCCAGTCCAGCGGCGAGGAGCTGTACCGGCTGGCGATGGGCATCCTCAACCTGCAGGAGCGGGTGCGCAGCCGCCTGTTCCTGCGCAGCGACCGCTACGAGCGCTTCTATTCCGTGCTGGCCTACGTGCCGCGCGACCGCTACAACACCGAGGTGCGCCTGCGCATCGAGGCGATGCTGCGCGAGGTGCTGCAGGCCGACCGCATCGACGCCAGCGTGCAGGTGGGCGAGTCGCCGCTGGCGCAACTGCACCTGATCGTGCGCCCGCGCTCCGGGGTGACCGCCGAGGTGGACGCGCCGCGGCTGGACGCCGCGCTGTCGGCGCTCGTGCGCAACTGGCAGGACGACCTGCGCGACGCGCTGATCGCCCGCCACGGCGAGGGCCCTGGGCTGGCGCTGGCCGGCCGCTTCGGCCGCGCGCTGCCGGCGCTCTACATCGAGCGCGCGACGCCCGCGGTGGCCGCCGGCGACGTCGAGCGGCTGGCCGCGCTGCGCTCGCCCGAGGACCTGCGGCTGAGCCTGGTGCGCACCGCCAGCCCGGGCGCCGGCGAGGGCGCGCTGCGGTTGAAGCTGTTCCGCCAGCAGCGCGACATCCCGCTGTCGGACGTGCTGCCGATGATGGAGAACATGGGCCTGCGGGTGCTGTCCGAGCACCCGCACCGGCTCGAGGCCGAGGGCGGCGCGTACTACGTGCAGGACTTCGAGGTGGAGACCGTCGGCGCCGACCTCGACGTCGAGCGGGTCGGCCCGGCCTTCGAGGACGCCTTCGCCCGGCTGTGGCGCGGCGAGGCCGAGAACGACGGCTTCAACCGCCTGATCGTGCTGGCCGGCCTGGACTGGCGGCAGGTGGCGATGCTGCGCGCCTACTGCAAGTACCTGCTGCAGGTCGGCGCGCCGTTCTCGCAGTCCTACGTGGAGGAGACGCTGGCCCGCTACCCGCTGCTGGCGCGGCTGCTGGTGGAACTGTTCGAGGCCCGCTTCGACCCCGCGGTGGGCGGCGAGTCGAAGCAGGCGATCCGCGAGGGCGCCGAGCGCCTGCGCGCGCAGTTCGGCGCGCTGGCCGCCGGCGACGCTGCCGCGCTCGCGGCGCTGGAGCCCGTGGTGGTCGCGCGCGAGGCAGGCCGCGACGCCCAGTACGACGCCACCCGCGGCGCGCTCAAGGCGCTGCTCGACGGCGTCGGCAGCCTCGACGAGGACCGCATCCTGCGCGGCTTCATGGGCGCGATCGACGCCACCCTGCGCACCAGCTACTACCAGCGCGCGGCCGACGGCGCGGACAAGGACTACGTCGCCTACAAGTTCGACTGCGCGCGCGTGCCCGACCTGCCCAAGCCGCGCCCGTACCGCGAGATCTTCGTCTACGGCCCGCGGGTGGAGGGCGTGCACCTGCGCTTCGGCCCGGTGGCGCGCGGCGGCCTGCGCTGGTCCGACCGCCGCGAGGACTTCCGCACCGAGGTGCTGGGCCTGGTCAAGGCGCAGATGGTCAAGAACACGGTGATCGTGCCGGTCGGCGCCAAGGGCGGCTTCTTCGTCAAGAAGCCGCCGGCCGGCGGCGACCGCGACGCGGTGCTGGCCGAGGGCATCGCCTGCTACCGCCGCTTCATCAACGGCCTGCTCGACGTGACCGACAACGTCGTCGGCGGCAAGATCGTGCCGCCGCGCGACGTGGTGCGCCACGACGACGACGATCCCTACCTGGTGGTGGCCGCCGACAAGGGCACGGCGACGTTCTCCGACATCGCCAACGGCATCTCGGCCGAGCACGGCTTCTGGCTGGGCGACGCCTTCGCCTCCGGCGGCTCGGTCGGCTACGACCACAAGGGCATGGGCATCACCGCCAAGGGCGCCTGGGAATCGGTCAAGCGCCACTTCCGCGCGCTGGGCGTGGACTGCCAGAGCCAGGACTTCACCGCGGTCGGCGTCGGCGACATGTCCGGCGACGTGTTCGGCAACGGCATGCTGCTGTCGCGGCACATCCGTCTGGTCGCGGCCTTCGACCACCGCCACATCTTCATCGACCCGCAGCCCGATGCGGCCGCTTCCTGGCGCGAGCGCGAGCGCCTGTTCCGGCTGCCGCGCTCGAGCTGGGAGGACTACGACCGCGCGCTGATCGGCGCCGGCGGCGGGGTGTGGCCGCGCAGCGCCAAGGCGGTCCCGGTCTCGGCGCAGGCGCGCGAGGCGCTGGGCCTGGACGCCTCGGTGGTCTCGCTCAGTCCCAACGAGCTGATGAACGCGATCCTGAAGGCGCCGGTGGACCTGCTGTGGAACGGCGGCATCGGCACCTACGTCAAGGCCGCCTCGGAGAGCCACGCCGACGTCGGCGACCGCGCCAACAACGCCCTGCGTGCCGACGGCGGCGAGCTGCGCTGCCGGGTGGTGGGCGAGGGCGGCAACCTCGGCTTCACCCAGCGCGGCCGCATCGAGGCCGCGCAGGCCGGCGTGCTGCTCAACACCGACTTCATCGACAACTCCGCCGGCGTGGACACCTCCGACCACGAGGTCAACATCAAGATCCTGCTCGACGGCCAGGTGCAGGCGAAGAAGCTCACCACGCCCGCGCGAAACGCGCTGCTGGCGGACATGACCGCCGAGGTCGAGGCCCTGGTGCTGTGGGACAACATCCGCCAGAACCAGGCGCTGAGCCTGATGGAGCGGATGAGCGTCTCGCGCCTGGGCTCCAAGCAGCATTTCATCCGCACGCTCGAGGCGCAGGGGCTGCTGGACCGGCAGATCGAGTTCCTGCCGTCCGACGCCGAGATCTCCGCGCGCAAGGCGCGCGGCCAGGGCCTGACCCGGCCGGAGCTGTCGGTGCTGCTGTCCTACTCGAAGCTGGTGGCCTACCAGCAGATGCTCGACTCCGACATCCCCGAGGACCCGTACCTGTCCAAGGAGCTGCAGCGCTACTTCCCCGAGCCGCTGCGCAAGCAGTACGCCGCGGCGATGGAGAAGCACCCGCTCAAGCGCGAGATCATCGCCACCGCGGTGACCAACACCACCATCAACCGCATGGGCGCGACCTTCCTGCTGCGGATGCAGGAGGACACCGGCCGCACCCCGGCCGAGGTGGCCAAGGCCTACACCATCAGCCGCGAGACGCTGGACGCGCGCGCGCTGTGGACGCAGATCGACGCGCTCGATCTGCAGGTCTCCGAGTCGACCCAGATCGACGCGTTGCAGGTGATCTGGAACCTGCAGCGCGCGTTCGTGCGCTGGCTGCTGAAGCGGCCGGGCGAGATGCCCGGCATCACCCGCGCGGTGGAGCGCTACCACGAGTCGCTCAACGAGATCCGCCACGCGCAGGGCATCCTGGCCGACTCGCAGCGCCCGCACTACGAGGCCGAGCTGGCGGCCTGGCGGGAGAAGGGCATGCCCGACTCGCTGGCGCAGGAGCTGGCCGAGCTGCCGTACCTGGCGCCGGTGTTCGACATCATCGAACTGGCGCGCGCGCGCAAGCTCAAGCCCGTCGACGTGGCCAAGGTGCACTTCCGCGTCGGCGAGGCCTTGCACCTGCCGTGGCTGTTCGCGCAGATCGACGCGCTGGAGGTGCAGGGGCGCTGGCATGCGGTCGCGCGCGGCGTGCTGCGCGACGACCTGGCCGCCCAGCAGACCCTGCTCGCGGCGCAGGCGCTGGACATGCCCGGCGCCACCGCCGACGAGCAGGTGGCGGCGTGGATCGCGCGCGACGACGCCGCGCTGCGCTTCACCCGCGCCATGCTCGACGAGATGTTCGCGCAGAAGTCGCTCGACTATCCGACCGCCTCGGTGGCGGTCAGCCGCCTCGCGCAACTGGTGGCGAGCGGCGGCAAGGGCTGAGGCCAGACGGCTCGCTGCAACCTCGCCCGTAGGAGCGCGCTCGCGCGCGATGCTCTTCGCCTCCGGCTCCGGAAGGGACAGCATCGCGCGGCGGCGCGCGCCTACGTCCAGCCGGCGTCCGCCAGGAACGCCTCCAGCGGCGGCAGCAGCCAGTCCGGCCGTTCCTCGTGCGGCGAGTGCCCCGCGTAGGGCAGGTTCAGCAGCCGGGCGCCGGCCACGCGGTCGGCGAGTTCGGCGGCATGGCGGCGCGATACCAGCGGATCCTCGTCGCCGCGCACGACCAGCAGCGGGCAGGCGATGGCGTTCACCGCCGCGCCCGGGTAGCCGTGCCCGCCGTCGTCCAGCCACAGCGTGCGCATCGCCACGGCCAGGCGCTCGAAGTCCGGCTCGGGGTTGAGCGCGCGGTAGCGCGGCTCGCTGCCGGGGAACATGCCGCGCCAGGCATCGGCGGTGATCCCGGCGTACATCGCTCGCGCCGGATCGTCCGCGGCCAGCGTCCAGTGCGCGCCGATGGCGGCCACGCAGGCGACCGGCGCGCCGCCGGCCGCCATCCGCAGCGCGGCGATGCCGCCGTCGCTGTGGCCGATCACGCCGTAGCGCCGCAGTCCCAGGTGGCCGGCGACCGCTTCCGCGTCGCGCGCGATGCGGCGGTAGTCGAGCGGCGCATCGCCGAGCGTCGACGCCCCTTGCCCGCGGCTGTCGATGCCGACCAGGCGATAGGTCCGGCCGAGCCGCTCCGCCAGCGCGTCGAAGGTGCCGAGGTCGCCGAAGCCGCCGTGCAGCAGCACCAGCGCCGGGCCGTCCGCGCGGCCGCGGACCTCGTGGTAGATGCGCGCGCCGTCGACGTCGAGGTGTCGCCCGCTGCGGTGGTCGAATCCGGTCATCGTGCGTCGTAGCGTAGCGCGAGGCCGCCCGTCGGCCCAGTCGGCGCCGGGCATCGCCTTCCCGCCACGGCGACGCGACCACGCTATCCTGAGCGCGCCGCCCCCGGAGCCTCCCGATGACCGAGACACCGCGACTCGCCTTCCTCGCCAGCCCGACCGACGAGGCGCGGCGGGCGCTGGATCTGCTGGCCGAGCGCCACGGCCAGCATGCGCCGGAGGAAGCCGACGTGCTGTGCCCGCTCGGCGGCGACGGCTTCATGCTGCAGACGCTGCACCGCTACGGCGCCCTGGACCGGCCGGTCTACGGCATGAAGCTGGGCACCGTCGGCTTCCTGATGAACCAGTACCGCGACGGCGGGCTGATCGAGCGCATCGCCGCCGCCGAGCCCGCCACGCTGCGCCCGCTGGAGATGGTGGCGCAGACCGAATCGGGCGCCAGCGTGGGCTCGCTGGCCTACAACGAGGCCTCGCTGCTGCGCCAGACCCGGCAGGCCGCGCACCTGCGCATCGAGCTCAACGGTCGCACCCGCCTGGACGAGCTGATCTGCGACGGCGTGCTGGTGGCGACCGCGGCCGGCAGCACCGCCTACAACTACTCCGCCCATGGCCCGATCCTGCCGCTGGGCGCGGGCGTCGTCGCGTTGACGCCGATCGCCCCGTTCCGGCCCCGGCGCTGGCGCGGCGCGATCCTCAAGGCCGACACCGAGGTCGTGTTCCGCGTGCTCGACCACTACAAGCGTCCGGTCAGCGCCACCGCCGACTCGCACGAGGTACGCGACGTGGTCGAGGTCCGCATCCGCGAGGCCCGTGACCGCCACGTGACCCTGCTTTTCGATCCCGAGCACAACCTCGAGGAGCGGATCATCAGCGAGCAGTTCATGGCGTAGGGAGCGGCGGCCACACGAAGCGGGCGGCCCCTGTAGGAGCGCGCTCGCGCGCGACCGGGCCAGATGCCGCCCGACTCGCGGCAGAAGACGAACGCGGCCCCACGCACGGGCGGCGGCGAACGAGGGACGGCACGGCGTTCACCGACGTGGGGAAGAGCTGTCGCGCGCGAGCGCGCTCCTACGGGACGGGTTC
>NZ_JAIWPR010000023.1 GCF_021191635.1 Alterluteimonas quercicellularis | reverse complement strand
AAGTCTCCTGCGTACACTGTCAAAGATCTCGGAAACCGGCCTCAGCGCCGCCTTCCCTTCCCACCGCAGACTTTCGCCCCGGGGAGCCGCACATCATAGCGCGGTTTCGGCTTCAGTCAACACCCTGCGACGCATCGGAGGAGGACTTTCGCGTCCCTCCCGGAAGCCGCCGCGGCGAGTGCCGCGTCGTGGTGTCCGCAAGGGGCGCGCATTGTGCGACGACGCGCGGAAAGATGCCAGCGTTTTTTCGCGCGATGCGCGATCAGTCGAGTACGCGGCAGAACACGGCCTTGAGGTAGCGCGACTCCGGCACGTCGGCCATGAACGGATGGTCGGGGCCGGCGCCCGACACGCGCAGCACCTGCACGCTGCGACCGGCGTAGAACGCCGCGCGGCGCAGCATGTCGAGGAACTGCTCCTCGCTCACCAGGCCGGTGCAGGAGAAGGTGGCGAACAGGCCGCCGGGCGCGACCACGCCCAGCGCGAGCTTGTTCATGTCGAGGTACTTCTTGAGCGCGGGGATCACCTGCTCGCGGTCGCGGGTCATCTTCGCCGGGTCGAGCACCACCACGTCGTAGCGCTGGCCCGCGGCCGCGGCGTCGCGCAGCCAGGGGAAGACGTCGGCCTGGACGAAGCGCACGCGCGCGTCGTTGAGGCGGGCGTTGCCGCGGGCGATGTCGAGCACGGCCTCGTCGATGTCGATGCCGGTCACCTCGGCCGCGCCGCGCACGGCGGCGTACACGCCGAAGCCCCCGGTGTTGCAGCACAGGTCGAGCACGCGCGCGCCGGCCACGCGGTGCGAGAGCCATTCCCGGTTCTCGCGCTGGTCGGCGAAGAAGCCGGTCTTGTGCGCGCCGGCGGGATCGGCGCGGAAGCGGATGCCGTGCTCGACGATGACCGCGGGCGGGACCGCCTCGGTGCCGCGGAAATCGAACGACTCCTGCTTCTGCACGTGCTCGTCGGCGAAGCTGTAGAAGCGGCAGCCCGGGAACTGCGCGCGCAGGGCGTCGTAGATCCATTCGCGGTGGCGGAACATGCCGGCGCTGAAGAACTCCACCACCAGCAGGTCGCCGTAGCGGTCGACCACCAGCCCGGACAGGCCGTCGCCCTCGCTGTGCACGACGCGCCAGGCGTCGGAGACCGCGTCCAGGCCCAGGACCTCGCGGCGCAGGCGCACGGCCTCGCCGATGCGGCGCGCGAACCAGGCGGCGTCGACCGCCACGTCGGGATTGGTCTCGAGGATGCGCAGGGCGATGCGGGAATGGCCGTTGTAGAAGCCGCGGCCGATCCAGGCGCCGTCGACGCCTTCGACGTCGACGATGCTGCCCGGCTTGGGCCGCTGCGCCGGCTTGTCGACCAGGCGCTGGAAGATCCACGGATGGGTGGACCGCCACGCGTTCTTCAGGCGGACGGTCGGCAGGGGAAGGGCGTTCATCCGCGGATTTTACGCGAGCCGGCCGGCGGAGCAGGGCAGGGCGGGTCGGGGACGCACGGCGAATGGGCGACAGCGTCCCGCCCGGCGCGCGCTTGCATCCGGCGCGGGCGACGCCATCCTGGCCTGCATGCACCTCGACATGCCCGACGCCCCGACCGATCCCGAAGCGCAGCGCCGGGCCGACCGCCGCCGCCTGCGCACCGCGGTGAAGGCCGCGGTGTGCTTCGTCGCCGTGCTGGCCGCGGCCTTCGGCGTGCAGGCGATGGGGGACTGGACGGCGTTCGCGGTGCGACCGCTCGACCCCGCCGGCCTGCTCGGCGTGCTGACCGCGCCGCTGCTGCACGGCTCGCCCTCGCACCTGATCGCCAACGCCTCGGCGCTGCTGGTCCTGGGCACGCTGGCGCTGGCGGTCTACCCGCGCGCCACCGTGCGCGCGCTGCCGCTGATCTGGCTGGGCAGCGGCCTGGGCGCCTGGCTGCTGGGCGACCCCGGCTCGCGGCACCTGGGCGCGAGCGGGCTGACCCACGGGCTGATGTTCCTGGTGTTCGTGCTGGGCCTGCTGCGCCGGGACCGGCCGTCGATCGCCGCGGGCATGATCGCGTTCCTGTTCTACGGCGGCATGCTGCTGACCGTGCTGCCGCAGGAGCCCGGCGTGTCCTGGCAGTCGCACCTGGGCGGTGCGCTGGGCGGGGTGGTCTCGGCCTGGCTGCTGCGCCGCGCCGATCCGCAGGCGCCGCGTCGCCGCTACAGCTGGGAGCTGGAGGAGGAGGAGGCGCAGGCCGCGGCCGAGCGCGCCATGCTCGAGCCGCCCCGGCCCGACGACGTGCCGGTGCTGTGGGAGCGCCCCGAGCCGCCGCGCGGCGTGGTGCTGCCGTTCCCGCGCCGCCCGCACGACGAGTAGCGGCGGCCCGGGCCCGCGGAAACGAAGGCCCCGACACCCTCTAGAGCGTGTCATGTACTTTGGAGTACGTGATCCGCGCGCCTGGGCCGTCGCGAGGCCAGGCGCGGTCCGCCGGCAAGGCTGGCCGCCTTGCCAAGGGCCGCAACGCCGCATCGCGGCGGCCCAGGCGCGCGGGAACGTGCCTCGAAGTGCATCACGCGCTCTAGAATCCGGGCATCGCGCATGCCGCGCGCGGCGCCGCCGCGGCGGCCCGGACCCGGACGACGCCATGCCCAGACCGCTCCGCCTCCTCATCGCCCTGCTCGCGCTGGGCGCCCTGCTGTTCCTGGGCTGGCGCTGCCTGCGCGATCCGGCACCGGCGCCCGGGCCGGGGACGCCGGCAGGGGAGGCGGGCGAGGCGGCCGACGCCAGCCCGCAGTCCGACGACCCGGCCGCGCAGCGCATCGCCGCCGACCTGCGCAAGCTGGCCGACGACGGCATGGAGGGCCGCGAGACCGGCAGCCGCGGCTACGACCTGGCGGCCGCCTACGTGGCCGCGCGCTTCGCCGACGCCGGGCTGGAACCGGCCGGCGACGACGGCGGCTTCTTCCAGCGCGTGCCGCTGCTGCGCGCCACCGTGGAGGAGCGCGGCGCGCGCCTGGCGGTGCTGCGCGGCGGCCGCACCATCGAGCTGCGCTACGGCGAGCACTTCCTGCCGTGGGCGAACTTCAATGCGCCCTCGCACCACGTGGAGGCGCCGGCGGTGTTCGTCGGCCACGCGATCCACGCCCCCGACCTCGGCCACGACGACTTCGCCGGGCTCGACCTGGCCGGGCGGATCGCGGTGCTGCTGCCGGGCGCGCC
Source organism: Alterluteimonas quercicellularis (assembly GCF_021191635.1). Lineage (GTDB taxonomy): Bacteria > Pseudomonadota > Gammaproteobacteria > Xanthomonadales > Xanthomonadaceae > Luteimonas > Luteimonas quercicellularis. Next base: position 110,787 of record NZ_JAIWPR010000023.1, on the reverse strand, counting down.
GGAGTCCTTCGACGCCCACCACCGCGCCTTCCATTCGGCCCAGCGCGAGAAGCTGGCGGCGATCGCCGGGCGCGGCGCGATCGGCGCGGTGTTCGTGTCGACGCCGGAGTTCGAGGCGCGGGTGCCGTGGGCGCGGCAGCGCGCGAGCGCGGGCAACGCGGCGATGCGCCTGCGCGATGCCGACGGCGGCGCGGTCGACGGCTTCCCGCAGCTGCAGGCGGTGGCGGCGGTGGGCGTGGCGGCGGCGGACTTCGTGTTCGCCGACGGCGAGCGCAACGCGGCGCAGCTGTTCGACGCCGCCCGCGCCGGCACCCTGCGCGGCTTCGCGCTGCCGGGCACGCTGGCGATCGCCGGGCGCACCCGCATCGAGCCGTTCGAATCGCGCAACGTGGTCGCGCGGCTGCCGGGGCGCGACCCCGCGCTGGCCGCCGAGCAGGTGGTGCACACCGCGCACCTGGACCACGTGGGCCTGGGCGCGGCCGACGCCGACGGCGACCGCATCCACAACGGCGCGCTCGACAACGCGCTGGGCGTGTCGATCATGCTGGAGACCGCCCGCATGCTGGCCGCGGACGACGCCCGGACCCGCCGCTCGCAGGTGTTCGCGGCGCTGACCGGCGAGGAGCAGGGCCTGCTCGGCGCGCAGTGGTTCGTCTCGCGCCCGGGCGCGCCGCGCGCGGCGATGGTGGCCAACATCAACATCGACATGCCGGTGCTGCTGGCGCCGAGCACCGATGCGGTGGCCATCGGCGGCGAGCATTCCAGCCTCGGCGACGCGGCGGCCGCGGCGGCCGGCGAGGTCGGCGTGGCGCTGTCGCCGGACCCGTTCCCGGAGGAGACGACCTTCGTGCGCAGCGACCACTACGCGTTCGTGCGCGCGGGCATCCCGGCGATCTACCTGGACGGCGGCACGATCTCCGCCGACGGCGAGCGCGATCCCAGGCGCGCGCTGGCCTACTTCCTGCGCAACTGCTACCACCAGCCCTGCGACGACGCCTCGCAGCCGATCCAGTACGACGATGCGGCGCGCCTGGCGCGGCTGTCGGCGGCGCTGGCGCGGCGGGTCGGCGACGACGAGGCGCGGCCGCGCTGGCGCGACGGCGACTTCTTCGGCGAGCGCTTCGGCACGCCATGACGGCGGCGCGCACGGTCGCGCTGGGGCTGGCGCTGGCCGCGGCCGCCGTGCCGCCGGCCGCGCGCGCCGAGTGCCTGGACTGGGACGCGGAGGACGTCGAGATCCGCCACGGGCGCGGCGGCGACGGCGCGGTCTGGCTGCTGGCGAGCCGGCCGGCCGGCTTCGGCCACTTCCAGCAGGCGCTGGCGATCGCCTGGACCGACGCCGCGGGCGCGCCGCGGCGGCAGATGCTCCACGACCGCCTGGACAGCGAGTCCTTTCCCGCACTGCGGGCCACCCGCGACGGCCTGGTGGTGCAGGCGACCACCTGCGAGTTCCGGGGTGTGTGCCGGGAACGCGAGGAGACCTGGACCCGCATGGCCGGGGCGGCGGCGTACGCCGGCCGGGTCGAATGGGCGGACGTGGTCCGCGACCCCGACGACGAACGGCGCGACCGCTCGCCAGCCCCGCCCGCGGGCCCCGTGGAGGCCACCGACTGCCCGCCGGACGCGCCGTTCGCGCGCTTCTTCCCGCAGCCCCCGCATCGGCGATAGCGCCCGGCGCGGGCCTTCAGCCGCCGACAGGCGGCGCGCCGCTATGCTCGCCGCAGTCGTCGCCGCAGGTTCCCCGCATGGCCTTCCGTCCCACGCCCGCCGCGCTGCGGCGCGCGTTCCTCGCCCTCGCGCTGCCGGCGCTGGCCGCCTGCGGCCGCGAGCACGCGCGCCCGGAACCGCCGCCGGCGGCGCCGGCCGCGACCGCCCCGGTGGCCGCACCGCCGCTGCGGATCGGCCTGGCCCTGGGCGGCGGCGCGGCCAAGGGCTTCGCCCACATCGGGGTGATCAAGATCCTGGAGGCGAACGGCATCGAGGCCGACGTCGTGGCCGGCACCAGCGCCGGCAGCGTGGTCGGCGCGCTGTACGCCGGCGGCCTGGACGCGTTCGCGATGCAGGAGCGCGCGGTGGCGCTGGACGAGGCCAGCATCCGCGACGTGCGGCTGTTCTCCGGCGGGCTGGTGCAGGGGCAGAAGCTGCAGGACTACGTCAACGCGCAGGTCGGCGGCCGGCCGATCGAGCGCCTGGGCAAGCCGTTCGCGGCGGTGGCCACGCGCCTGGACAGCGGCGACCGGGTGGTGTTCGTGCGCGGCAACACCGGCCAGGCGGTGCGCGCGTCGAGCAGCGTGCCCGGCGTGTTCGAGCCGGCGCGCATCGGCCAGCACGCCTACGTGGACGGCGGCGTGGTCAGCCCGGTGCCGGTGGACGCCGCGCGCCAGCTGGGCGCGGACCTGGTCATCGCGGTGGACATCTCGACCCGCGCCAGCGGCGCCGTGCCCGACCACCTGCTCGGCATCGTCAACCAGTCGATCGCGATCATGGGCCAGCGCCTGGGCGCGGAGGAGCGTGCGCGCGCCGAGGTGGTGATCCGCCCGCAGGTGGACGACATCGGCCCGGCCAGCTTCGAGCAGCGCAGCCGCGCGATCCTGCAGGGCGAGCGCGCGGCGCTGGCGGCGATGCCGCAGATCCGCGCGGCGATCGAGCGCCGGCAGCGCGAGCGCGCGGCGGCGCTGGCGCCGCGGCCGGCTCAGCCCGAGCCTGCCGCCGACGAGGTCGACTGCGGCGGCACCTGGGTGCGGCGCCTCAACCCGTTCCGCCGCGCTGCCGACGTCTGCGGCTGACGCCGCGGCGGGCGCCGCGTCACTCGCGCGCCAGCGGCAGCCCGCCGAAGCGCTTCACGGTGCGCAGCACGAAGCTGGAATTGACGTCGGCCACGCCGCTCTCGTTGAGCAGGCGATCCAGCAGGAAGCGCGAGAAGTGCTCGAGGTCGCGCACCACCACGTGCAGCAGGTAGTCCATGTCGCCGGTCAGCGCATGGCAGGCGACGACCTCGTCCCAGGCCTCCACCGCGGCGGCGAAGCGCTCGACCGGCGCCGAGCCGTGCTTCTCCAGCTGCACGCGCACGAAGGCCTGCAGGCCGAGGCCGACGCGCTCGGGGTCGACCTCGGCGCGGTAGCCGGCCACGACGCCCTCGCGCTCGAGCCGCTGCACCCGGCGCAGGCAGGCCGAGGCCGACAGGTGCACGCGCTCGGCCAGCTCGGCATTGGTCAGGCGGCCGGCGCGCTGCAACTCGGCCAGCAGGTGGAGGTCGGTGCGGTCGAGTGCGGCCTGCGCCATGATGTTGCGCCTTGGGCTACTTCTGCGCAGGAATATTGCGCCAGAAGGCGCAGGCGCCGCAACAACGCAAGCCCATTGCGCCACCGCGGCGCTAGGCTGGAGGGCCGAACCCGGGCCCCAGGGAGCGCGCCATGAACGCCGTCAACGCCGCACCGCGCCGCGTCGAGAACCTGCACACCGACAAGGGCAAGGTGCCGGTCTACGCGACCGGCATCGTCGAGCAGCCCTGGGACGGCTACGGCGACGACGACCACGCCACCTGGGCGACGCTGTACGCGCGCCAGCGCGAGCTGCTGCGCGGCCGCGCCTGCCGCGAGTTCCTGGAGGCGCAGGACGCGATGGGCATGACGCCCGAGCGGATCCCGAAGTTCGCCGACCTCGACGTGGCCTTGCGCGCGGCCGCCGGCTGGACGCTGATCGGGGTCGAGGGCCTGCTGCCCGAGCTGGACTTCTTCGACCACCTGGCCAACCGCCGCTTCCCGGTGACCTGGTGGATCCGCCGCCCCGAGCAGATCGACTACATCGAGGAGCCCGACCTCTTCCACGACCTGTTCGGCCACGTGCCGCTGCTGATGAACCCGGTGTTCGCCGACTACATCGCCGCCTACGGCCGCGGCGGGGTCAAGGCGCACGCGATCGGGCCCGAGGCGCTGCAGCACCTGACCCGGCTGTACTGGTACACGGTGGAGTTCGGGCTGATCGACACGCCCGAGGGCCTGCGCATCTACGGCGCCGGCATCGTGTCGTCGAAGGGCGAGTCGATCCACGCGCTGGAGAGCCCGGCGCCGAACCGGGTCGGCTTCGACCTGGAGCGCATCATGCGCACCCGCTACCGCATCGACACCTACCAGAAGACCTATTTCGTCATCGACAGCTTCGAGCAGCTGATGGCGGCGACCGGGCCGGACTTCACCCCGATCTACGCGCGGCTGGCGGCGCAGGACTCGCTGCCGGCAGGCGAGGTGCAGGCGGGGGACCGCGTGTTCCAGCGCGGCACCGGCGAGGGCTGGGACGAGGGCGGCGACGTCTGAGCCGCGCAAGGGCGCGCCCCGGCGCGCGCCCTTGATCGCATCTGCATGCGCGCGCGGGCACACTGCAGCGTCGCTTCCGACGAAACCGCCCGATGCTCCTGACCTGTCTGGCCTGCGCGCTCGCGCAGGCGGGTGCCGCCGCGCCCGACGCCGCCGCATCCGCCGTCCATGCCGCCGCCGACGCCCCGACCCTCGACCGCGTCGTGGTGCGGGCCAGCCGCCTGCGCGGCGTCGACGCCTTCGAGATGCCGGTCTCCACCGCCACGGTGGCGCTGGGCGAGGACGACGACCGCCCCGGCGCCGACGTCTCGGAAGCGCTGGGCGGACTGCCCGGGGTGCTGGCGCGCGACCGCCAGAACCTCGCCCAGGACACCCAGCTGTCGGTGCGCGGCTTCGGCGCGCGCGCGACCTTCGGCGTGCGCGGCGTGCGCCTCTACGCCGACGGCATCCCCGCCTCGATGCCGGACGGGCAGGGCCAGCTGTCGCACTTCAGCCTGGCCGGCGGCGACCGCATCGAGGTGATCCGCGGGCCGTTCTCGGCGCTGCACGGCAACTCCTCCGGCGGCGTGGTGCAGATCTGGAGCGCCGACGGCGCCGCGGGCGATCCGTGGCGGGTGCGGGCGAGCGCGGGCGGCGACGACGCCCGCACCGTGGCCGCGCAGCTGCTCGGCGCCGGCGGCCCGGTCGGCTACAACCTGGCGCTGTCGCACCACGAGACCGACGGCTGGCGCGAGCACAGCGCCGCGCGCCGCGACGTCGCCAACCTCAAGCTCGGCATCGACCTGGGCGAGCGGCGCCGGCTGGACCTGGTGGCCAACTGGATCGACGTGCCGGAGGCGCAGGACCCGCTGGGCCTGACCGCCGCGCAGGCGCGCGAGAACCCGCGCCAGGCGGTGGCCGTCGCGCACCAGTACGACACCCGCAAGTCGGTGCGGCAGCAGCAGCTGGGCGCGATCTACGAGCACGGCCTCGGCGCGTCGCAGACGCTGCGGGTGACCGCCTACGGCGGCGGGCGCGACGTCGAGCAGTTCCTGCCGATCCCGCCGGGACCGCAGGCCAGCCCGCTGCACGCCGGCGGCGTGATCGGCCTGGACAACCGCTACGACGGCCTGGACGCACGCTGGTCGCGCGAGGGCGCGCTGGCGGGGCGGCCGTTCGAGGCGACGGTGGGCGCCAACCGCGACTGCCAGCGCCAGCACCGGCGCGGCTGGGAGAACTTCTCCGGCGAGGCGCTGGGCGTGCGCGGCGCGCTGCGCCGCGACGAGGGCAACACCGTGGACAACACCGACGTCTACGCGCAGGCGTGGTGGCGGGTGGCGCCGCGCTGGTCGCTGCTGGCCGGCCTGCGCCACAGCGAGGTGCGCTTCGTCTCCGACGACCGCTACGTGACCGCCGCCAACCCCGACGACAGCGGCCGCGTGCGCTACCGGCAGACCGCGCCGGTGGCCGGCGCGAGCTTCGCGCCGCGCGAGGACCTGCGGCTGTACGCCTCCGCCGGCCGCGGCTTCGAGACCCCCACCTTCAACGAGCTGTCCTACCGCGCCGACGGCGGTGCGGGGCTGGCCTTCGACCTGCAGCCGGCGGTGAGCGACAACCTCGAGCTCGGGCTGAAGTGGCGCCTGGGCGGCGGACGCGCACTGGAGACGGCGCTGTTCCGCGCCGACACCGACGACGAGATCGCGGTGGCGCGCAACACCGGCGGGCGCAGCAGCTTCCGCAACGTCGGCCGCGCGCGGCGGCAGGGCGCCGAGGCGCTGCTGGCGCTGCCGCTGGCCGAAGGCTGGGACCTGCGGCTGGCCTACACCTGGCTGGACGCCACCTTCCGCAGCGCCTACCGGGTCTGCCGCGCCGCCGGCTGCACCGTGCCCGACACCGAGGTGCCGGCCGGCACCCGCATCCCCGGCCTGCCGGAGCACCAGGCCAGCGCGCGGCTGCAGTGGCGGCGGGGCGACTGGACGACGGCGCTGGAGGGCGAGGCGGTCGGCGCGGTCGGCGTGGACGACGTGGGCAGCGAATCGGCCGCCGGCCATGCCCTGTTCCACCTGTCGGCCGCGCGCGACTGGCGGCTGGCCGCCGGCGCGCTGCGCGCGTTCGCACGCGTGGACAACCTGCTCGACCGCCGCTACATCGGCTCGGTGATCGTCAACGAAGGCAACGGCCGCTACTACGAGCCGGGCGCGGACCGGCGCTACACCGTCGGCCTGCAGTGGACCTGGGACCGGTAGGCGCGCGCTCGCACATGATGCGGACTCGCGGCGGCGCGGCGGCGCGGTGCGCGCGCTATGATGGGCGGCCGCACGCCGCGTTCCAGCCGGCGGCGCCGTCCTCCAGCCAGCGAGTCCGCCGTGTCCGTTTTCGCGCATGTTGAACAGGTTCCAGGCGATCCGATCCTGGGCCTGACCGAGGCCTACAACGCCGACGCCCGCCCCGACAAGGTCAACCTGGGCGTGGGCATCTACTACGACGAGGACGGGCGCATCCCGCTGCTGCGCGCGGTGGCCGAGGTCAAGCGCCGGCTCGCGGAGGAGGGCGTGGCCCGCGGCTACCTGCCGATCGACGGACTGCCGGCCTACACCCGCGCCACCCAGCGCCTGCTGTTCGGCGACGACTCGGCGCTGCTGGCCGAGGGCCGCGTGGGTACCGCGCAGACGGTGGGCGGCAGCGGCGCGCTGCGCGTGGGCGCGGAGCTGCTGCGCCTGGCGCTGCCCGCCGCGCGCATCGCCATCAGCGACCCGAGCTGGGAGAACCACCGCGCGGTGTTCGGCGCGGCCGGCTTCGAGGTGCTGGGCTACACCTACTTCGACGCCGCGCGCCACGGCCTGGACTTCGAGGGCATGCTCGCCGACCTGCGCCGGCTGGAGCCGGGCACCGCGGTGCTGCTGCACGCGTGCTGCCACAACCCGACCGGCGCCGACCTCGGCGTCGAGCAGTGGCGGCAGGTCGTGGCGCTGCTGGGCGAGCGCGCGCTGGTGCCGTTCGTCGACATCGCCTACCAGGGCTTCGACCGCGGCATCGAGCAGGACGCGGCGGCGATCCGCCTGCTGGCGGAGTCCGGCATCCCGAACTTCCTCGTCGCCAGTTCCTACTCGAAGTCGTTCTCGCTCTACAGCGAGCGCACCGGGGCGCTGTCGGTGGTCTCGGCCAGCGCCGACGAGGCGCGGCGGGTGCAGTCGCAGATCAAGCGCCTGATCCGCGCGAACTACTCCAGCCCGCCCGCGCACGGCGGCCTGCTGGTGGCCGGCGTGCTGGAGGACGCGGCGCTGCGCGCGGCCTGGGAGCAGGAGCTGGGCGAGATGCGCACCCGCATCCACGCGCTGCGCGCGGGGCTGGTCGAGCGCCTGCAGGCGCTGGGCGCCGGCGACTTCGGCTTCATCGCCGACCAGGCCGGCATGTTCTCGTACTCGGGCCTGAGCCGTGCGCAGGTGGACCGCCTGCGCGACGAGTTCGCGATCTACGCCGTCGGCACCGGCCGCATCTGCGTGGCCGCGCTCAACGACCGCAACCTGGACTACGTCGCCGAGGCGGTCGCCGCGGTCAGCCGGGCCTGAGCGACCGCCGGCCGGCCTCAGCCGGCGTGGAAATGGCCGTGGAAGCCGAGCGGGAACGCGTAGGGCAGCCAGGCCGTGGCGAGCGGGCCGTCGCCGATCCGGCGCGCGTCGAGCACGGCGATGCCGCTGCGGTCGCGCACCGGATCGAGCAGGGTGCCGACCAGCCAGCCGTCGTCGGGCCGGTCGCTGCCGGGCCGCGGCACGAAGACGTGCTCCTCGGCGAGGATGTCGCGTCCGTAGCGGTGGACTTCGCGGCGGCCGGTGGCCGGATCGAGCCCCTGCACCGCGTTGAAGTAGGGCGCGGCGGTCTCGCCGGCGGTGGCCGGCATGTACAGCCGCGCGCCGCGGTCGCCCGGCGTGCGCGGGTCGAACATCGGGAACTCGATGTCGCTTTCCCCGTGCAGCTCCCAGCGCGCGCGGCCGTGGCGCAAGTCCAGCCGCAGCTCGGCCAGCCGCGCCGGCGTGCGCCGGCCGTCGTGGCCGCGCATCGCCTCGTGCATCGGCGAGCGCGCCTCCGCCGGGTCGGTGTGGTGGACCGCGCGCACGACGATCTCGCCGTCGCGCTCGAAGGCGTCGCCGAAGTGGTAGACCGCGGCGAAGCCGGCCTCGAAGCGGCGGGCGACGCGGTCGGGCGCGGCCTTGTCGACGACCAGCACGGTGCAGGCGCGCTGCGGCGCGAACGACATGCTCTCGAAGAACGAGCCGGCCGGCGTGTAGTCGAACGGCATCAGCAGGAACACCAGGTGGCGGTCGGTCTGCACGAAGGCGTGCAGGTAGCCGGGTGCGTCCAGCTCCAGCACGTGCGCGCCGATCAGCTCGCCGCCGGCGCCGATGTGCCAGACCAGCAGGCCGCCGCCGCCCATCAGCGCCAGCGCGCCGAAGTTCCACCAGCTGCCGTCGCGGTTCTGCAGCGGGTGCGCGGAGAACGGCAGCGCCTGCAGGTCCGGGCGCCAGGTCGCCGGGCCCAGGGTGCCGAGCGCATCGCGGTCCAGCTCGAACGCGGAGCCGGCCTCGCACAGCGCGAACAGGCGGCCGCCGATGACCGCCACCGAGGTGTTGGCGGCGTTGGCGTCGTCGTTGTTGCGGATCGGCACCGGGTCGGGGACGGTGGTGCCGGCGGCCAGGGTGTTGAAGCGGCCGGCGGTGCGTTCGCGGCGGAACTTCGGGGTCTCGACCATGCGCCCGCGGTGGGTCACCGCGCCGTCGCCGAGGCGCCAGCCGTGGACCATGCCGTCGCCGTCGAACCAGTGCTCGTAGCGGAAGCCGTCGCGCTCGAACCAGGCCGGGCCGTTGCGGTACAGGGTGCCGGCCAGGCCCTCGGGCAGGCGGCCTTCGACCTGCACCGTGGTCGGCCCGAAGGCTTCCGCGCGCACCTGCCGCCAGCCGGCCAGCCACGGGCGCTCGCGCAGGCCGGCGGCGAACTCGGCGGGGTCGCCGGCCAGCGCCTGGCCGCCGCGCAGCAGCGCCGGGCCGAGGGCGGCGACGGTAGCGCCGGACAGCAGGTCGCGCAGGAAGCGGCGTCGGTCCATGGCGGTCTCCCGGGAATGCTCAGCGGATCGCGATGTCGAGGGCCGCGCCGTCCGCGCCCAGCTCGAACGCGGCCTCGTCGAAGGTCGGCCGGCGCATGACCCGCGGGTTGTTGCTGAAGCCGTAGCCTTCGACCGGCATGCCGACGAGGTTGGTGTCGAGCCGGCCGTTGCCGTTCTCGTCGTGGATCACCATGACCGCATAGCGGCCGGGGGCGACGCCCTCGAAGGCCAGGCGGGTGCCGGCCGGGTCCGGCGCCAGTTCGCGGGCGGCCACGGGCGCGGCGGTGCCGGCGAAGCCTGCGGCGTCGACCAGCGCGACTTGCAGGCGGCCGTCCGCGCTGCGCGCGCCGTGCAGGGCGACGGCGACGTCCGCGGCCGCCGCGGGCGCGACGGCGGCGACGAGGGCGAGCACGGCGAAGGGCACGACGAAGGACGGCGGGCTGCGGCGCATGGCGGGATCCTGGCGGGCGGTGGGCATGGCGCCAGTCTCGGCGCCGTCCGCCGTGCCGGCAGGGGCCTGTCGTCATCGATCCGACCTGCCGGAAGTCACTTTCTGCGCGCCGGCCATTGCCGGCCGCGTCCCGGGGCCGGCAGCATGGGCCATGGACGCCGTCCGCCGCACGATCCTCGATCCGCTCCACCTCGCCGCGCTGCTGACGATCGGTGCGGTCTCGCTGTCGCTGCGCGCCTACGCCCCCGAGCAGCGGCCCGCGGCCGCGGCGCTGCTGGCGGCCTTCGCCGCCGGCTTCCTGCTGCTGGGCCTGCTGCCGCCGCGCGCGCAGCGGTGGGGCCACGCGCTGCTGGTGGCGCTGCCGGCGCTGGCGCTGGCGCTGATCGCGCTGGACCCGCGCCCGGGCGCGGCGCCGGTGCTGCTGGTGGTCTGGACCGCGGCCGCGTTCGCGGACTGGCCGCCTCGCACGGCGGCGCTGGCGGTGGCGGCCGCCGACGTCGGCTACTACCTGATCCTCCGGTTCGTCGGCGGCTTCGACGCGCCGCTGATGCCGGTGCTGATCTTCGCCGGCTTCCAGGCCTTCGCCGCGCTGTGCATGCACTACGCGCGCAGCGCCGAGCGCGCGCGCGACCAGCTGGCGCGGGTCAACGCCGACCTGCTGGCCACGCGGGCGCTGCTGGCCGACAGCGCCCGCGACGCCGAGCGCCTGCGGGTGGCGCGCGAGCTGCACGACGTGGCCGGCCACACGCTCACCGCGCTGCGCCTCAACCTGCGCGCGCTGGCCGCGGACCCCGCGTTCGCCGCGCGCGAGGAGATCGCCATCGCCGAACGGCTGTCGGGCGAACTGCTCGGCGACCTGCGCGGCATCGTGCAGGCGCTGCGCGACGACCGCGGGCTGGACCTGGAGACCGCGCTGCGCGCGCTGGCCGCGCCGCTGCCGCGCCCGGCGCTGCGGCTGGAGATCGGCGACGACGTGCGGGTGACCGACCCGGCCGTGGCCGAGGCGCTGCTGCGCCTGGTGCAGGAGGCGCTGACCAACGCCGCGCGCCATGCCGACGCGCGCACCCTCGACGTGCGCCTGCACCGCGAGGGCGCACGGCTGCACCTCGCCATCCAGGACGACGGCCGGCTGCGCGAGGGCTGGCGCGAGGGCAACGGCATCGCCGGCATGCGCGAGCGGCTGGCGGCGCTGCACGGCGAGCTGCGCCTGGGGCGGGGCGAGGGCGGCGGGATGCGCATCGTCGCGAGCCTGCCGGCATGAGCGCGCTGCGGATCGCGCTGGCCGACGACCAGGCGCTGGTGCGCGCGGGCCTGCGCGCGCTGCTGGAAGGCCAGGGCATCGCGATCGCGCTGGAGGCCGACGGCGGCGAGGCGCTGCTGGCGGGCCTGGCGCAGACGGCGGTGGACGTGGCGCTGAGCGACATCCGCATGCCCGGCGTGGACGGCATCGAGGCCGTGCGCCGGCTGCGCGCGCGCGGCGACGCGACCCCGGTGCTGCTGCTGACCACCTTCGACGAGGCCGAGCTGCTGCTGCAGGCACGCGAGGCCGGCGCGCAGGGCTTCCTGCTCAAGGACGCGGCGCCGGAGGACCTGCGCGAGGCCATCGTCCGTCTGGCCGCCGGCGAGACCCTGCTGCAGCCGGTGGCCACCGATCCGGTGCGCGCGCGCTACCGTTACCACGACGCCGAGGCGCCGAGCGAGACCTTCGGCCCGCGCGAGGTGGCGATCCTGCGCCTGCTGGCCGGCGGCTACTCCAACCGCGAGATCGCCGGCTCGCTGTTCCTGGCCGAGGGCACGGTGAAGAACTACGTGTCGACGATCCTCGACAAGCTGGGCACGCGCGACCGCACCCGCGCCGTGCTCAAGGCGATCACGCTGCGGATTATCTAGGCGGGGCGTCCCGCGCGGTTCGCGTGCCCCGCAAAGCGCGGTGTGGGCCGTCGTTCGCCGTCGCACTGCCGCGGGTCCAGGGTGACCCTGGCGCGGTCGCGCGCGAGCGCGCTCCCACCGAGCCGGGCGGCGGCCGCGCTCAGTGCGCGCGGCGGGGGTCGCTGCCGAGGCGCCGGTACAGGGTGCTGCGGCTGATGCCGAGCCGGCGCGCGGCGCGGGCGATGTTGCCGTCGCAGGCGGCCACCGCGGCCTGCATGGCGGCCAGCGTCAGCGCATCCAGCGGCTGCGCGGTCATCGCGGCCACGGGTGCCGGCGCGGCGAGGGCGGGCGCGGACGCGGCGCCGTCGCGCAGCGGCGCGGGCAGCAGGTCCGGCCCGATCGCCTGCCCCGGCGCGGTCAGCGCGACCAGGGTGCGCAGGCAGCCGTCGAGCTGGCGCAGGTTGCCCGGCCAGGGATGGGCGGCCAGCGCCGCGAGCGCGGCCGGTGCGAGCGTGCGGCCCTGCGCGACCCGCGCCCACAGCGCGCGCACCAGCGCCGCCGGATCGGCATGCTCGCGCAGCGCCGGCAGGCGGACGACGTGGTGCGACAGCCGGTAGTAGAGGTCGGCGCGGAAGCCGCCGGCCTCCACCGCCGCAGCCAGGTCGCGGTGGCTGGCGCAGACCAGGGCGAAGTCCAGCTTCACCGGCCGCCCGCCGCCCAGCGGGGTCAGCTCGCGGTCCTGCAGCACGCGCAGCAGGCGCGGCTGCAGCGCCAGCGGCATGTCGCCGATCTCGTCGAGGAACAGCACGCCGCCCTCGGCCCGCCGCAGCAGGCCGGGGCTGCCCTGCCGGCGCGCGCCGGTGAAGGCGCCCTCCTCGTAGCCGAACAGCTCCGACTCGATCAGGCCCTCCGGCAGCGCGGCGCAGTTGACCGCCACGAAAGGCCGGCCGGCGCGCTCGCCGGCGCGGTGCAGCGCGCGCGCGAAGACTTCCTTGCCGGTGCCGGTCTCGCCCTGCACCAGCACCGGGATGCCGGCGTCGAGCACGCGCTGGGCCTGCGCGAGCAGGGCGCGCACACCGGGCTCGAGGATCGGGCCGTCGCCTGCCGCGGAAGGCGCCGCACCGCCGCTGGTGCGCGCCGGGCTGCGGCGCGCGGGCGGGAACGCGTGGGAGGCCGGCGCCGGGCCGCGGACGTGGCCGTACAGCGCGCGGCCCTCGCGGTCGAGCAGCAGGCCGTCGTCGCGCAGGCGCGCCAGCGGCTCCTCGAACAGCGCGTCCCAGCCGGCCCGCTCCAGGTCGGTGCGCTCCAGCCCGAACAGCGCCAGCCCGGCGCCGTTGGCGGCGACCAGGCGCCCGTTGCGGAACGCCAGCAGGCCCTCGTGGGCGGTGCCGATCAGCGCCGGATCGTGGTGCAGGTGCAGGACCTCGCTGTCGGGGATGCCGTCGTCGAAGTAGCGGTGCTCGATGCTGGCCACCGCGCGGCGCGCCAGGGCGAGCGCATGCACCTGCGGCACGTTGGCGTCGCCGGTGATGTCGAGCACGCCGGCCAGGCGCCCGTAGGGATCGAACACCGGCACCGCCGAGCAGGTCAGGATGCGGTGCGGGTCAGCGTAGTGCTCGCCGCCACGCACGATCACCGCGCGCGCCTCGTGGATCGCGGTGCCGATCGCGTTGGTGCCCACGCGCGCCTCGTTCCAGCACGCCCCCGGCAGCAGCGCGACCTGGCCGGCCTTGTCGAGGAAGCCGGCATGGCCCTGGGCGTCGAGGATCCAGCCTTCGGCGTCGGTCAGCACCACGATGCCGCCGGCGGCGGCGCAGTCGGCCGCCAGCGGCGCCAGCTCGGCGTGCGCGTGGCGGACGAGGTCGCCGTGGCGTTCGCGCAGCTCGCGCAGGCGCGCCTGCTCCACCGGCGCGATGTCCGGCTTGCGCTCGCGGCCCACGCCCAGCTGCCGGCAACGCCGCCACGAGCGCAGGATGGTGCCCGGCACGTCCTCGGCGGACGCGCCGCCCCATTCGAAGAAGGCGCGTCGTGCGCGGACGATGTCGGGATTGCGGGTCGCGGCCATGTCGGCCCTCCGGGCGGGGTGTCGCAGGATGCGACAGTGGATGCGCGGGCTGTCCGCATACACAACACAGATCGCGACGCCGCGCAATGCAGCCGCATGTTGCGTCGCAACACGCCACATGCCTGAACGGCGCCGCCGCGCCCTGGAGGCGATGACGCGACGCAGCACGCGAAGTTGGCACGCCGCTTGCGGAAGTGTGTGGACCGAACCCTTCCGATGAGGCCATCCATGAACGCAGTCGTCCAGTCCCGCCCCGAGGCGTCCGCCGCCGAAGCGCCGTTCAAGCCGCGCTACGACAACTTCATCGGCGGCCGCTGGGTGGCGCCCAGGAGCGGGCAGTACTTCGAGAACACCTCGCCGATCAACGGCCGCACGATCACCTCGGTGGCGCGCTCCAACGCCGAGGACGTGGAGGCCGCGCTGGACGCCGCGCACGCGGCCAAGGACGCGTGGGGCCGGACCTCGGCGACCGAGCGCGCCAACGTCCTGCTGAAGATCGCCGACCGCATCGAGGAGAACCTGGAGCTGCTCGCGCGCGCGGAGACCTGGGACAACGGCAAGCCGATCCGCGAGACCACGAACGCCGACGTGCCGCTGTGCGCCGACCACTTCCGCTACTTCGCCGGCGCGATCCGCGCGCAGGAGGGCGGCATCTCCGAAATCGACCACGACACCATCGCCTACCACTTCCACGAGCCGCTGGGCGTGGTCGGCCAGATCATCCCGTGGAACTTCCCGCTGCTGATGGCCTGCTGGAAGCTGGCCCCGGCGCTGGCGGCGGGCAACTGCGTGGTGCTGAAGCCCGCCGAGCAGACCCCGGCCTCGATCCTGGTGCTGATGGAGGTGATCGGCGACCTGCTGCCGCCGGGCGTGCTCAACGTGGTCAACGGCTTCGGCCTGGAGGCGGGCAAGCCGCTGGCGTCCAGCCCGCGCATCGCCAAGATCGCCTTCACCGGCGAGACCACCACCGGCCGGCTGATCATGCAGTACGCCAGCCAGAACCTGATCCCGGTGACGCTGGAGCTGGGCGGCAAGTCGCCCAACATCTTCTTCGCCGACGTGATGGCCGAGGACGACGACTTCCTCGACAAGGCCATCGAGGGCTTCGTGCTGTTCGCCTTCAACCAGGGCGAGGTGTGCACCTGCCCCTCGCGCGCGCTGATCCAGGAATCGATCTACGAGACGTTCATGGAGAAGGCGCTGGCGCGGGTGGCGGCGATCAAGCAGGGCGACCCGCTCGACCCGGCGACGATGGTCGGCGCGCAGGCCTCCGGCGAGCAGCTGGAGAAGATCCTGTCCTACATCGACATCGGCCGGCAGGAAGGCGCCGAGGTGCTGGCCGGCGGCGAGCGCGCCAGGCTCGACGGCGACCTGGCCGGCGGCTACTACGTGCAGCCGACGGTGTTCAAGGGCCACAACCGGATGCGCATCTTCCAGGAGGAGATCTTCGGGCCGGTGGTGTCGGTGACCACCTTCAAGGACGAGGCCGAGGCGCTGGCGATCGCCAACGACACCCTGTACGGCCTCGGCGCCGGCGTGTGGAGCCGCGACGCCGCGCGCCTGTACCGCATGGGCCGCGCGATCCAGGCCGGCCGCGTGTGGACCAACTGCTACCACGCCTATCCGGCGCACGCCGCCTTCGGCGGCTACAAGCAGTCGGGCATCGGCCGCGAGAACCACAAGATGATGCTCGACCACTACCAGCAGACCAAGAACCTGCTGGTCAGCTACTCGCCCAAGGCGCTCGGCTTCTTCTGAGCGCGCCGCGCCCGCGCCCGGCGACGCCGCGGCGCGGGACCTTGATCGCGATCAACGTGCCGGGCCCGGTGCGCGCGTAATGTCGACCCCAACGAACAACAGGAGTGCAGCGTGAACAAGACGATGAAAGCCGCGGTGGTGCGCGAGTTCGGCAAGCCGCTGGCGATCGAGGAGGTGGAGGTGCCGCGCCCGAAGGCCGGCGACATCCTGGTGAAGATCGAGGCCTGCGGCGTCTGCCACACCGACCTGCACGCGGCCGAGGGCGACTGGCCGGTCAAGCCCAGCCCGCCCTTCATCCCCGGCCACGAGGGCGTCGGCCACGTCGTCGCGGTGGGCGAGGGCGTCGCCCACATCAAGGAAGGCGACCGCGTCGGCATCCCCTGGCTGTACTCGGCCTGCGGCCACTGCACGCACTGCCTGGGCGGCTGGGAGACGCTGTGCGAGGCGCAGCAGAACACCGGCTACTCGGTCAACGGCGGCTTCGCCGAGTACGCGCTGGCCAACGCCGACTACGTCGGCCACCTGCCGAAGAACATCGGCTTCGTCGAGGTCGCGCCGATCCTGTGCGCGGGCGTCACCGTCTACAAGGGCCTCAAGGTCACCGACACCCGGCCCGGCGACTGGGTGGTGATCTCCGGCATCGGCGGCCTGGGCCACATGGCGGTGCAGTACGCCAAGGCGATGGGCCTCAACGTGGCCGCGGTGGACGTGGACGACGGCAAGCTGCGCCTGGCCGAGCGCCTGGGCGCGGCGGTCACCGTCAACGCGAAGACCACCGACCCGGTCGCCTACCTGAAGAAGGAGATCGGCGGCGCCCACGGCGCGCTGGTCACCGCGGTCTCGCCCAAGGCCTTCGAGCAGGCGATCGGCATGGTCCGCCGCGGCGGCACGGTCTCGCTCAACGGCCTGCCGCCGGGCGAGTTCCCGCTGGACATCTTCGGCATGGTGCTCAACGGCATCACCGTGCGCGGCTCGATCGTGGGCACCCGCCTGGACCTGCAGGAGTCGCTGGAGTTCGCCGAGGCGGGCAAGGTCGCCGCGACGGTCGCCACCGACAAGCTCGAGAACGTCAACGACGTGTTCTCGCGCATGCACGCCGGCAAGATCGAGGGCCGCATCGTCCTCGACCTGGCGGCCTAGCCGAACGGACGGCACCGGTCCGTGTCCGCCGCCGCGCCTGGCCAGGCCCTCCCCCTGCAGGTGCTGGCGACGCCCGCGGCGCTGCAGCTCGTCGAGCGGCTGCGCGCGCGGCACGGGCCGGTGCTGTTCCACCAGTCGGGCGGCTGCTGCGACGGTTCCTCGCCGATGTGCTTCCCGGTCGGCGAGTTCCTGGTCGGCGACCGCGACGTGCGGCTGGGCGAGATCGGCGGCGCCGACTTCTACATCAGCGCGCCGCAGTTCGAGTACTGGAAGCACACGCAGCTGATCGTCGACGTGGTCGAGGGTCGCGGCGGCATGTTCTCGCTGGAAAACGGCGAGGGCGTGCGCTTCCTGCTGCGCTCGCGGCTGTTCGGCGAGGACGAGCTGGCGGCGCTGTCCGCGCACGGCCGGCTGTGACGGCGCTGCGGCGTCATGCGAGGATGTAGGCCGGTTCCCGGAGGCGGTGCGGCCATGGCGACGGACGGCGAGATCGCGGGCAAGGATTCCATCGAGGCCCAGGACTTCATCGAGGTGGTGCCGGGCGCGCTCGACGCCGCGTCCTGCGCGGCGATCGTCGAGCGCATGCGCGCCAGCGACCAGCTGCAGCCGGGACGGATCGGCGGCGGCGTGTTCCCGGAGCTCAAGCGCAGCCGCGACCTGTCGCTGTCAGGGCGATCGGACTGGGCGGACGTGGACCAGGCGCTCAACGTCGCCGTCTACGGCGGCGTGCTGGCCTACCTGCGCCGCTACCCGCAGGCGCTGATCGCGCCGCTGATGCTGCAGCAGCCCGACGGTGCGGGCGGCCTGCGCCGGCTCGGCGCCGAGGACCTGGCGCGTATGGACGATGAGGCGCTGGGCGACCTGGTGCGGACCTGCCTGCGGCCGGGCGCGACCAACCTGCAGTGGTACCGCGACGGCGAGGGCGGCTACCCCTACTGGCACTGCGAGCTCTACCCGCGCGACGCGCAGAGCGAGACCCTGCACCGCCACCTGCTGTGGACGATCTACCTCAACGACGGCTTCGACGCCGGCGAGACCGAGTTCCTGTTCCAGCGGCGCAAGATCGCCCCGCGCACCGGCGACCTGCTGATCGCCCCGACCGCCTTCACCCACACCCACCGCGGCAACCGCCCGAAGGGCGCGGACAAGTTCATCGCCACCAGCTGGATCCTGTTCCAGCGCGCCGAGCAGCTGTACGGCGGCGCCTGAGCGGGCGCCGGCGCGCGAGACCGCGGCCATGCGGCGCGACGGATCGTTCGGTCGCGCGCGAGCGCGCTCCTACAGGACGCCTCTTGGCGCGGCCGCTCAGGCCTCCGCAGGGCCCAGCACCCGCCACGGCAGCCCGGCGCGCCGGACCGTGTCCACCAGCTGCGGGAAGTCGACCGGCTTGCGCAGGCAGGCGGTCACGCCGAGCGCACGGATCGTCTCGGCGTCGAAGGGTTCGCCGCCGGTGGTGAACACCGCCACCGGCAGCGCGCGGGTGCGGGGGTCGGCGCGCAGGGCCTGCAGCACCTCCCGCCCGTCGATCCCGGGCAGGTGAAGATCGAGCAGCACCAGCGCGGGCAGGGCGGCCGGGTCGCGGCCGGCGTGGACGCCGCGCGCGAACAGGTAGTCCAGCGCCTCGGCGCCGTCGCGCGCGACCACCAGGGGGTTGGCGATCCTGGCCTCGTCGAAGGCGATGCGGGTCAGCTCGACGTCGTCGGCGCTGTCCTCGACGAGCAGGATCCCCGGATCAGCCATGCTCGGGACCGGGCGGCGGTTCCGGCTGCGCGGCGGGCAGGTCGAGATGGAAGACGCTGCCGGCATCCGGCTCGGACTCGGCCCACAGGCGGCCGCCGTGGCGTTCGACGATCAGCGCGGCGATGGCCAGGCCGAGGCCGTCGCCGCCGCCCTGGTCGGGCCCGTGCAGGCGCTGGAACGGCTCGAACAGGCGCACCGCGTAGCGCGGATCGAAGCCGCAGCCCGAGTCCGACACGTCCACCAGCACCCGGTCGCCGCGCTGTTCGCCGTGGACGCGGATGCAGACGGGATTGCGCTGGCGGGAGAACTTCCAGGCGTTGTGGATCAGGCGCTCGAGCAGCTGCTTGAGCAGGCGCTCGTCGCCCTGCACCAGCAGGCCCGGCTGGACCTCGACGTCGACCGCGACCGACGGCTCCAGGTCCTGCAGCTCGGCCAGGGTCCAGTCCGCCAGCATGCTGAAGTCGACCGCGCCGCTGCGCAGCGGGGCGCGCGCGGCATGCGACAGCTGCAGCAGCTTCTCGATCAGTCCCTCCATGCGCCCGGCCGCGTCGCGGATGCGGCCGAGGTAGTCGCGCGCCTGCGCGTCGAGCGCCGCATCGTGCTGGCCGGAGATCGCCTGGGCGTAGCCATTGATTGCGCGCAGCGGCGCGCGCAGGTCGTGGGACAGGCCGTGCGCCAGCAGTTCCTCACGCCGGCGCAGGCCCGCGATCTCAGCCTCGGCGCGGGCCAGCCGCTCGGCGAGCGCGTCGGGCGTGGCTTCGCTGTGACAGGACACGACGGACATCGGCGGGACTCGTGGAACTCTCGACAGGCGGGAGTTTAGCCAGCGCGGCCTGCGCAGGGCGGAACGAGATGGTATCCCGCTCCAATCCGGGGTGTTCGTCACAGTTGGGCGGCAGCCTGCCATCGTCCACCGCAGCGGTTCCGTAGGAGCGCGCTCGCGCGCGACCGGCAAGCCCCCGCGCCGCGCGGATGCGGGCCGCGCCGGCGGCCCGCTCGGCGTCTCAACGCGCATCACCGTGTGACGCCGCGTCCGCGGCGAGCGGACCGGGCCCTACGGAGCGCCCATCACCGGCGCCTCGGGCTGGCGCTGGGCGGGCGTCTCGCGGGCCTGCTGCTGTTCCTTCAGCGCCTGCTCCATGCGCTCCTGGAACGCGCGCCCGTACTCGGTGTCGCGGATGCCGTCGAGCGCCTGGCGGAAGGCCAGCGGCCCGCCCTGCGCGCCTTCGGTCAGGCGGGCGACGACCTCGTGCGCGCCGCCCTCGGCGGCGGTACGGGTCGGCCCCGCGTCGGCGGCGGGCGCCGCGGACTCCCGCGCCGGCGCGACCGCCTGCGGCTGGCCGTGCAGCACGCGCCCCTGGCGATCGAGGACGGTGGCGTCGATCCTCGCGATCCGGTCGTCGGCATGGTCGCCGTCGGCGCCGCGGGCGGTGTGGTGCAGCCCCTGGGCGAACGCGTAGGGATCGTTCTGCATGCGCCGCGCGAGCGAGACCGCGAACTCGGCGTTCTCCACCGGCTGGCCGCCGGCCTCGCGCGCGGCGAGCCAGCCCCAATCGCGCGGGCCGCCCTGGGCGGCGGCATCGGCGGCGCGCGTCTGCGCCATCAGCGCGCTCATCTGCCGCTCGTCGAAGGCCAGCGTGACCCGGTCGCCGGGCGTCACCGGCCCGTTGGCGGGATCGAACTCGCCCCGCAGCGCCGAGTTCACGAAGTAGGCCATGTCGCGCTCCTCTGCCGCCTCGTTGCGGCCGAGGAAGCGCTGGACCATGCCGTACTCGGGCCGGTCGGTGTCCACGGTGAACTGGTAGCTGCGCAGGTGGCCCAGCTCGTTCCCGCCGGGATCGAAGCGCTGCTCGACGCGCAGCGGCACGCCCTGCGCGTAGCGCAGGTCGGTCAGCTGGCCGTAGGAGCCGTCCGGGAAGGTGGTGCGCACGAGGGTGCCGGTGTTCTCGGGGCCCGCCAGCTGGGCCTGCAGCCGCAGCTGCTCGGGGCCGAGGCCCAGGTCCATGCGCGCGGCGGACCCGTAGTCCAGCCGCTCGATCCGGGCCACGTCGGACACCCCGGGCGTGCGGTGGGCGATCTCGCCGTTGGCGAGGAAGTGGCCGAAGGCCGCCTGCCCGTCGGGCGAGGACAGGTCGAAGCGCGCGGTGTGCAGCTCGGAGGCGCCCAGGCGGTCCTGCCGGCCGAGCATGGCGGTGGCGACGTCGGAGCGCAGGCCGATCCCGTTGTAGGCCTCCAGCGCGCGGTTGGGGCCGATCAGCACCTGCACGGCGTCGGCGTCGGCGTCGGTGCGGGTGATCGAGTATCCGACCCCTTCCGCCTCGAGCAGCGACGAGCGGGCGGCGGGCCCGAAGCGCGCGGCGGCGCGCTCGAACGAGGCCTCCATCGAGGTCTCCGAGAACGCCTGCCGGTTCAGCGTGACCGTCGCGCCGACCGGCAGCGTGGACGGATCCAGCGGGTCGATCCGCGCCGCCGCGGCCGCGGCGGCCCGTGCGTCGGCGATGCCTTCCGGCAGCGCCACGGTATAGGACACGCGATGGCCCTCGCGTGCGGTCCCGCCGGCGGACGCCGACGGCGTCCGCTGTTCGAGCGTCGCGGAGGCGTCCACCTGCCGGGTCAGCGTCACGGTGTAGCGCCCGTCCTCGCCGCGCGTCACCGCCTGCTCGGCGCTGGCGCCCGCGGCGACGGCGAGCTGCGGATCGCGCAGGCGCGGCAGCGCGCCGCCGGCCTCGACCGCGCCCTTGACGCTGCCCTCGGCCGGGTTCCATTCCCAGCTGCGGCTCACGCCGCCGATCCTCGACGAGACGCCGACGGTCGTGCCCGCGCTGGCGAAGGTGGGAGCGAAGCCGTCGGCGGTGAGCGGGCGGGTCGCGCTCATCGGCGGCGGCGGGATCGACAGCGTGTCGCCGCCCGCCAGGCGGCGCACCGAGAGCTGCTGCTCCGGGTTGGCCCGGTCGAGCATCTGCAGGGTCACGCCGTGGCGCTGGGCGATGTCGGCCAGGGTGTCGTGGGGCTGGACGGTGTAGTCCAGCGGCCGGGGATCCGGCTCGTTCGCGCGGGTGTTCATGCGCGCCAGGATCGCCCGGACCCCGCGTCCGGTTCAAATACCGCGATCAAGCTTTCGGGCGGCGGCCCGGGCGTCCGGGGCGATCCCCGGGCCGGGGCGCGGCCCATGGCGCGGCGAAAGCCCGTCGCGCGCGAGCACGACGATCCGCCACGGTCAGAACAGTTCGCCCTGCGGCGAGGCCGCCCGCGGGGGCCGGAACAGGTCGGTGCGCAGCGCCGGCAGGCGCCCGTAGCCCAGCGCCCGGTGGGCGCGGGCGAAGCGCGCCGCCACCAGCTGGGCGAACGGGCCCTCGCCGCGCATGCGGCTGCCGTAGGCGCTCTGGTAGTCGCGGCCGCCGCGCATCTGCCGGATCAGGCTCATCACGTGCGCGGCGCGCTCGGGGTAGTGCAGCCCCAGCCATTCGCGCCAGATCTCCTTCAGCTCGTGCGGCAGGCGCAGCAGCACGTAGCCGGCCGAGGCCGCGCCCGCATCGCGCGCCGCCTCCAGGATGGCCTCCAGCTCGCGGTCGTTGATCATCGGGATCACCGGCGCCACCAGCACCCCGGCCGGCACGCCCGCCGCCGCCAGCGCCTCCAGCGTGCGCAGGCGCGCGTGCGGCGCCGCGGCGCGCGGTTCCAGCCTTGCCGACAGGCGGTTGTCGAGCGTGGTCACCGACAGGTGCACGTTCACCAGCCCGCGCTCGGCCATCGGCGCCAGCAGGTCGAGGTCGCGGCGCACCAGCGCGCTCTTGGTGACGATGCTCACCGGGTGCCCGGCCTCGGCGCAGACCTCCAGGCAGGCGCGGGTGATGCGCCGCTCGCGCTCGATCGGCTGGTAGCCGTCGGTGTTGATCCCCAGCGCGATCGGCGTGCACGTATGGGACGGCCTGGCCAGCTCCGCGCGCAGGCGCTCGGCGGCGTTGGTCTTGGCGAACAGCCGGGTCTCGAAGTCGAGCCCGGGCGACAGGTCCAGGTAGGCGTGGGTGGGGCGGGCGAAGCAGTACACGCAGCCGTGCTCGCAGCCGCGGTAGGGGTTCACCGACTGGTCGAAGCCGACGTCGGGCGAGTCGTTGCGGCTGATGATGCGGCGCGCGGTCTCCTCGGTCACCCGGGTCGCCAGCGGCGGCGGCCGGAAGGCCTCGTCGTCCTCCTGCAGGCAGCCCCAGCCGTCGTCCTCGGCCACGGCGCTGCGGCGCTCGAAGCGGCCCTCGACCCAGGACGCGGCGCCGCGGCCCTTGGTCGGGGCCACGGACGGCATGCGCAGCTTCCCAGCGGGCCCGGTCGCGGTCATCCGGACAGGCTACGCCGGGACGGTCTCAGCCCGTGCGACGGCGGGCGGCGGTCGTCCCGCGCGGCCCGGACCGGCTATCGTGTGCGCCCACCGACCCGAGCCCCGGAGCCCCCGCCGATGCAGGACCTGATCGCCCGCACCTGGGACGCGATCGTGCAGACGCCGCATCTGCCCCTGCTGCTGTTCGCCGGCTGGGCCGTGTACCTGGTCTGGCTGGGCGGCTGGATCGTGCTGCAGAAGCGCGAGCCGGTGGCCACGCTGAGCTGGCTGCTCGGCCTGGCCGCGCTGCCCTACGTCGGCTTCCTGGTCTACCACGTGTTCGGGCCGCAGAAGATCCAGCGCCAGCGCCTCCGCCGCGCGCGCACCCGGACCCGCATCGACGCCCGCCACGACGCCTTCAGCAGCCATGCCGATGCGCGCGAACTGGCCCGGCTGGGCCAGGCGGCGAGCGGCCTGGCGCCCTCGGCCGCGCGCGAGGTCCGCCTGCTGGTCGACGGCGGCGAGAAGTACGAGGCGCTGCTCGGGGACATCCGCACCGCGCAGCAGCACATCCACCTCGAGTACTACATCTACGGCTGCGACCACATCGGCGAGGCGCTGCGCGACGCTCTGGTCGAGCGCGCGCGGGCCGGGGTCAAGGTGCGGCTGCTGGTGGACGCCGTCGGCAGCGCGCGCGCCCGGCGCATGTTCGCCTCGCTGATCGACGCCGGCGGGCAGATCGCCTGGTTCCACCCGACCCGCTTCGGCCGCATCTGGCAGCGGCCGTGGATCAACCTGCGCACCCACCGCAAGATCGTGATCGTCGACGGGCGCATCGCCTACACCGGCGGCATCAACATCACCGACGACCAGGACGAGCGGCGGCGCGAGGACGCCTACCGCGACCTGCACGCGCGCCTGGAGGGCGACGTGGTGCGCCCGCTGCAGCGGATCTTCGTCGAGGACTGGATCTACGCCAGCGGCGATTCCGACTGCATCGGCGAGATCGCCGGCCAGACGCCGAGCGCGGAGCCGCCGGGCACGATCGCCGCGCAGGTGGTGTCCTCGGGCCCGGACTCGGACTGGGAGGCGATCCACCGCATCCACGTCGCCGCGATCCACGCCGCGCACACCCGGGTGTGGCTGGTGACGCCCTACTTCGTGCCCGGCGAGGCGGCGCGCATGGCGCTGACCTCGGCGGCCCTGGCCGGGCTCGACGTGCGCCTGCTGCTGCCCAAGCGCAGCGACTCGCTGCTGGTCACGCTGGCCGCGCGCTCCTACTTCGACGAGCTGCTCGCCGCCGGCGTGCGCATCCACGAGTACGGGCCGCGCATGCTGCACACCAAGGCGCTGCTGGTGGACGACGCGATCGTGATCCTGGGCAGCGCCAACTTCGACCACCGCAGCTTCCGCCTCAACTTCGAGGTCTCGGTAATGTTCGACGATCCCGGGGTCGCCTCGCGCATGGAGCGCCACATCGAGGGCGAGTTCGCGCACGCGCCGCGGGTACGGCCGGCGACGCGGCGGCCGCTGTTCCGCGAGCGCCTGCCCGAGGCGCTGGCGCGGCTGATGTCGCCGCTGCTTTAGGGCCTGTTAACGCGAATGGCCTACCTCGCATGGCCTCCCCGTGGTCGTCAGGTGGTGTTGCGCAGCGCAGCGCCTGACTGGCGGTCAGGTCAAGCTGCGCGGCGCCGCATGGCGGCCACGGGGAGGCCACCCGGAGGGCGAGGCAGGCCATTCGCGTTAGCAGGCCCTAGGGCCCCGCGGCGACCGGCGGCGCAGCCGGGGGGGCCGGCGGCCTGCGCGACGGCCGACAGCGGGTAGACTGCTGGCGTCCGTGGCTCCGGGAGGCGACCATGCCCTGGCTGTTCCTGCTGTTGGCGATCGCCGCGTTCGCGATCGCGATGTCGACCCAGTCGGTGGCGCTGGCCATGGTCTGCCTGGCGGCCGCGCTGGTCTTCCTGGCCATCTGGGTGCTGTCGCTGCTGGCCCAGCGCGTGGGCAACCAGACGCGCGACGACACCATGATGATCGATCCGCAGGAACTGCGGCGGCTGCGCGAGGAAGCCGAGGCGCGCCGCGCCGCCGCCGCCGGCGCCGGTGCGAACGGCGGCCACGACGGGTCCGGCGGCGCGATCCGATGAGGCCGGCCGGGCGCGGTCGCGCATGACGCGGCTCAGCGTCAACCTCAACAAGGTCGCGCTGCTGCGCAATTCGCGCGGCGGGGGCGATCCCGACGTGCTGCACGCCGCCGGCGTCTGCCTCGACGCCGGCGCGCACGGCATCACCGTGCATCCGCGGCCGGACGCCCGCCATGCGCGGGCCGACGACGTGCTGGCGCTGGCGGCGCTGTGCCGCCGGCGCGGCGTCGAGTTCAACCTCGAGGGCAATCCGTTCGCCGCCCCGCGGCCCGGCTATCCGGGCTTCCTGGCGCTGTGCGAGCAGGCGCGCCCCGACCAGGCCACCCTGGTGCCCGACGCCGACGGGCAGCTGACCTCCGACCACGGCTTCGACTTCGCGCGCGACGCCGGGCGGCTGCGCGAGCCGGTCGCGGCGCTGCGCGCGCTGGGCTGCCGGGTCAGCCTGTTCGCCGACATCGGTGCGGCGGTGGAAGGCGCGGCGGGGATCGGCGCCGACCGCATCGAGCTCTACACCGGCCCCTATGCCGAGGACTGGGCCGCGGGCCGCGGCGATGCCGCCTGCGCGGCGTTCGCCGCGACCGCGCGTCGCGCCCGCGACGCCGGCCTCGGCGTCAACGCCGGCCACGACCTCAGCCAGGCCAACCTGCCCGCCTTCCTGGCCGCGCTGCCGGACGTGCTGGAAGTCTCGATCGGCCATGCGCTGATCGGCGAGGCGCTCTACGACGGCCTCGCCCCGACGGTGGCGCGCTACGTGCGCATCGTCGAGCGCAGAAATGGGGACGCAGGCAACTAGGTTCGCCTGGTTGCCTCCGTCCCCAATTCCGGTCAAAAAAAACGCCATCCCGGAGGATGGCGTCGGTAAGGTCAACGGTTCGTCCGGCGCGCTGCAGGCGACGCCGGCCGGTGGTGCGGTTACTTCTTGATGAAGCCGATCTTGAGCATCTGCGCGTTCTTGGCCTCGGCCAGCACCTTGGCCAGCACGCCGTAGTCCGAGTCCTGGCTGGCGTCGATCTCCAGCGTGGGCTGGTTGGCCGGATCGCGCTGGACCTCGGACTCCATCATGTTGCGCAGCGCGGAGACCGGCGTCGGGCTGTCGTTCCAGAACACCTGATTGGCGCCGTCGATGCGCAGGCGGATGGGCTCCGGGGGCTCGACCGGGTTGTCCGGCGGCGTCGTCGAACGCTGCGGCAGGTCGATGTCGATCGGGTACGACGTCTTCAGCGAGGTCACCATGAAGATGATCAGCAACACCAGCATCACGTCCGCGAGCGGAATGATGTTGATGTCGGCCATGGGGCCGTCGCCGTCACCGGTACTGAATGCCATGGGGATTCTCCGTCAGTTGCTTTCGGTCGTGGCGACGAAGCCGACCTTGCGCATGCCCTGGGCCTGCGCCACGGTCACCACCTCGTTCACGACGCGGTACTTCGTGGTGCGGTCGCCGCGCACGTTGACCGGCGGCTGCGGCGTCTTCTGCGCCTCCACCGACAACGCGCTCTCGAGCTGGGCGATGCTCACCGGCTGGTCGTTGAGGTAGATGGCGCCCGCCTCGGTGACCGCGATGGTGATCGGCGGCGCCGCGCCAGGCTCAGGCCGCTCGTCCAGGTTGGCTTCGGGAAGCTCGACCTGGACGCGATGGGACATCAGCGGTGCCGTGACCATGAAGATGATCAGCAGCACCAGCATCACGTCGACCAGGGGCACGACGTTGATGGCCGCCATCGGCTTGCCGCCACCACCTTCGTTAGAGCTGAACGCCATATCCGGACTCCGTCAGTGCGTCGCCGCTCAGCGCTGGGCCTGCGGCGCTTCGCCCACGCGCGAACCCGTGGCGAAGAAGTCGTGCAGGTCGTGCGCGAAGGTGTCGAGCTTGTTGTTGGTGATGCGGTTGGAGCGGGTGAAGAAGTTGAAGCCCAGCACGGCCGGGATCGCGACGCCCAGACCGATGGCGGTCATGATCAGCGCCTCGCCCACCGGGCCGGCCACCGCGCCCATGTCGGCCTGGCCGCTGGCGCCGATGCGGATCAGGGCGCGGTAGATGCCCCACACCGTACCCAGCAGACCGACGAACGGGGCCGTCGAACCGACGGTGGCGAGCAGGGTCAGGCCGGCTTCCAGCTTGAGCGACTCGCGGGTCACGGCCTGGCGCAGGGCGCGGTCCACGAACTCGGAGCGGTTCAGCGACTCGACCAGGCGCGAGCCTTCATGGCGCTGGTGGTGCGCGGCGGCCTGCGCGGCGTCGAGCGCGACCTTGGAGAACGGCTCGCTGGCCGGCTGCTCTTCCATGTAGCGGATCGCGTCCTGCGCGTTCGGGGTCTCCCAGAACGTGTTGACCACGCGGTCGGCGCTGGACTTCAGGCGCAGATTCTTGACGAAGTTGAAGATGATCCAATAGATCGACATGGCCGACATCGCCAGAAGGGTGCACAGCACCACCCAGCCGACGATATCCATGTGCTGGATCATGTCCGCAAAGCCCATCTGCTGCATCGCTGCAGCGTTGTCGGCGGCTCCGGACACAGGGGCGTTGGTAGATTCCTGCAGCATGACGCTTACCTTTGAATGTTGACGAAATTGGAGTTATGGATGGTGCGGTGTGGAGCGGGTGAAGCGGGTCGCCCCCGGCGCCTGATCAGCCACCGAGATTGAAGTCGACCGGGACGCGCACGCGTCCGGCGGCCGGCTGGCCGTCCGTGCCGCGGGCGGGGTTGAAGCGCCAGTTGCGCGCGGCCTGCATCGCGGCGCGGTCGAGGTCGCGGTTGCGGCTCGAGGTCTCGACGCTGACGTTGACCACGTTGCCGTTGGCGTCCACGTCGATGATCAGCACCACCGTACCCTGGATGCCGGCGCGCTGGGCGGCGGGCGGGTACTTCGGGGGGTTCATGTTCTTGGACGAGATGTCGACCGTCGCCTCCATCGCCGTCACCGGCGCGGGCGGCGCGGGCGGCGCGGGCGGCGGCGCCGGGGTGTCGACCGGCGACGGATCGTCGAAGACGACCGGCGGTTCCTCCGGCGGCGGCGGCACCGGGGTCGGGCGCGGCGGCGACAGTTCCTTGATCGGCTGCGGCTTCGGCGGCTCCGGCGGCGGAGGCGGCGGGGGCGGCGGCGGCGGCGGCGGCTCGATGATCACCACCTGCGTGACCTCCTCCTCCTCGGGGCCGGCAGCCGGAGGATTGACCGGCGCCAGCAACAGCAGAATGGCCGCCGCGTGGAAGGCCATCACCATCGTGAAACCGGCGATGCGCGCCCAATTGAGGCCTTCGTCTTCGCGCTGGTCGTGCTTCTGCAAGCGTTGCGTCATGCGGGGAACTCGGATATGGCCGGACGCCGCGGCGCCCCTGTCGGTGGATCGGAAGCTGCGCCTTCACAAATCGACGACGCGAACTCCCAAGTCTATAGCAAAAGAAGTCGGACTGACCAACCACCCGGTGCAGTTCGTCCGGGTGGTTTCCGGGTCAGCGCTCCAGCAGCCGGCGCGCCTCGTCCGGGTTGCGCACGCCCTTGTCCAGCGCCTGCTGGGCGGCCTGCTTGGCCTCCGGGATCCGGTCCTCGTTGACCAGGATCTTGGCGAGGTTGAGGTAGGTCTCGCCGTTGTCGGCCAGCGGCGCCGCCTTCTGGTAGGCGTCGATGGCGGGGGCGACCTGGTCGGAGAAGTAGTAGGCCTGGCCCAGCGCCAGGTAGGTCTGGTGGTTGCCCTCCAGCACGCCCTTCTGCAGGCCGTCGTTGATGACCTCGATCGCCTTGGGCTCGCCGCCCTCGGTGTTGAGGTAGAGGGCGAACAGGTTGCGGTACTCGCGGTCCTCGGTCAGTTCGCCGGCCGCGCGCAGCCGCTCCATGATGTCGATCGCCTGCTGCGTCTGGTCGGCCTGGATGTACATCGAGGCCAGGTTGATCTGCGAGCGCTTGTCGCCCGGCGAGGACGCGGCGATCTGCTCGGCCAGGCGGGTGGCCTCGGCGGTGTTCTCGGTGTCGAGGTAGGCGGCCATCAGGGACTGGGTCCAGGCGGCGTTGGGCGACTCGGCGCCTTCGATCGCCTGCTTCAGCACCGGGATCGCCTCCTGCGGGCGCTCGGCCTGCACCAGCAGCTGGCCCTTGAGCGCGAGGTCGTCCGGCTTGGTGCTGCGGGTCTCCTGCAGGTAGCGGTCCAGGCTGGCGAGCGCCTGGTCGTACTCCTCGTCCTGTCCCTGCAGCTGCGCCAGCATCATCAGCGACTGGTAGTGGCCGTTGTTGTCGAGCGCGTCCAGCTCGATGGACTGGGTCAGGTAGGCCTTGGCCGCGGCGAGGTCGTCGGCGTTGTAGGCGGCGTTGGCGGCGAGCTGGGCCGCGTAGGCCTTGTCGTAGTCGCTGGCGCGCGCGTCGGCGATGATCTCGTCGGCGATCTGCCGCACCTGGGCGTTGTCGTCCTGGTCGAAGGCGGCACCGAGCTTGTTGAGGCGCGCGCCCATCCGCTGCGAGGCGCCCTCGCGCGGGGACTGGCGGGTGGCCTCCGGGTACAGCTCCTGCGGGCGGTTGCTCCCGCCGCGCGAGCCGCGCTCGCGCGCCTGGCACTGCGCGTCCGCGGACGCCGGCTGCGCCGCGGCCCGGGCGTCGGAGGCGAGGCCGGCGCCGAGCGCTGCGGCAACCGCGAGCGCGACCAGGGCCGGGGCGTGGGTTGTGGCTTTCATGCAGTCACCTTGATCTGTCTCGATGAGGCACCGGGCCGCGGTGCGTCGGGTGGGGATTCGCCGACGTCCTGTCAGCCACACTTGGGCTGGCGCCCCGCTGCGCGGGCCTGCTCCCAGTTGGGAACGAGGCCGTTCGCGCGCGACTGCAGCTCGCCGATCCGGCTCTGCGGATCCGGGTGGGTCGACAGCCACTGCGGCGGACGGCTGCCGCCCGCCGCGATCATGTTCTGCCAGAGGTTCACCGCGGCGCGGGGATCGAAACCCGCCGACGCCATCAGCTGCTGGCCGACCACGTCGGCCTCGCTCTCCTGCGCCCGCGAGCCCGGGAGCAGGAACCCCGCCTGGGCCGCAATACTGCCACCCTGCACCGCCGCATTGCCAATCCCCTCGCCGTAGCGCGAGCCCAGGATGGCGCCGACGACCTGCAGCGCGCCGCTGGCGCCGGTCTGCCGGGTGATGCGCTCGTCGTGGTGGTGGGCGATGACGTGGCCGATCTCGTGGGCGATCACCGCGGCCAGCTGGTCCTGGTTCTGCGCGACCTTGAAGATGCCGGTGTTCACGCCGACCTTGCCGCCGGGCAGCGCGAAGGCGTTGGGCTCCTCGTCGACGAACACCGCCGACTCCCAGCCGATCTGGCGGTCCGCCGCGGGCAGCTGCTGCACGATCGCGTTGACCACGCAGGACACGTAGGCGTTCTGGCGGCTGTCGGTGGAGACCCGCTGCTCGGCCTTCATCTGCGCGAAGGCCTGCGCCCCGAGCTGGTTGAGCTCGGCCTGGGAGACGGCCCCGACGTACTGGGTGCGGCCGGTGGGCGAGACCGTGGTGGCGCAGGCGGTGACGAGCAGCGCAGCGGCCAGCGCTGTCAGGATCGGCTTCATGCGATGCATCCCCTGGGAAGTGATGGCTGTCTTGTAATTCGGCGAGGCTTAACGATTCGTCAAACCGCGCCGGCGGCGCATCCCTGCCAGGGCGGACCCCGAGTCGCCCCCGATCCTACACGTCCAGGTTGGCGACCTTCAGCGCATTGTCCTCGATGAACTCCCGGCGCGGCTCCACCACGTCGCCCATCAGGGTGCTGAAGATCTGGTCGGCCGCGACCGCGTCCTCGATCCGCACCTGCAGCAGGCGCCGGGTGTCCGGGTTGACCGTGGTCTCCCACAGCTGCTCGGGGTTCATCTCGCCCAGGCCCTTGAAGCGCTGGATCTGGCGGCCCTTCTTGGCCTCGTCCAGCAGCCAGGCCTGGGCCTGCGCGAAGGAGTCCACCGGCTGGCTGCGGCTGCCGCGCACGATCGTCGCGCCCTCGCGGACCAGGCCGTGCAGCTCGGCGGCGGCGTCGCGCAGCGCGCGCAGCTCGCCGCTCTCCAGCGCCGCCAGCGGCAGCACCTGCAGCTGCTCCACGCCCATGTGGCGTCGGGTGGACAGCAGCGCCGCCGGGCGGCCCTCGCTGTCGGTCTGCAGGCGCAGCGCATAGGCCGGGCGGCCCAGGCCGCGCCGGTTGAGCCGCGCCTCCAGGGCTTCGAGCTCGTGGCGCTCGTCGATGTTGGCGGCCAGCCGCTCCGGATCGAGCGGGGTGAAGTCGACCAGGGCCTCGAGCAGGGCCGGGTCGTAGCGGTGGGCGTTGCGGGCGATCGCGTCGCGGGCGCGCGCGTAGAGCAGCAGCAGCCGCTCCAGCCCCACGCCCTCGATCGGCGGCTCGTCCGCGGCCGGGACCAGCGCGGCGTTCTCCACCGCGTGCGCGGCCAGGTAGGCGTCCAGCGCCGCGTCGTCCTTGAGGTAGAGCTCGGTCTTGCCCTGCTTGATCTTGTACAGCGGCGGCAGGCCGATGTAGACGTGGCCGCGCTCGATCAGCTCCGGCATCTGCCGGTAGAAGAAGGTCAGCAGCAGGGTGCGGATGTGCGAGCCGTCCACGTCCGCGTCGGTCATCAGGATGATGCGGTGGTAGCGCAGCTTGTCCGGGTTGTACTCGTCCTTGCCGATCCCGGTGCCCAGCGCGGTGATCAGGGTGCCGACCTCGGCGCTGCCCAGCATGCGGTCGAAGCGCGCGCGCTCGACGTTGAGGATCTTGCCCTTGAGCGGCAGGATCGCCTGGGTCTTGCGGTTGCGGCCCTGCTTGGCGGAGCCGCCGGCGGAGTCGCCCTCGACGATGAACAGTTCCGACAGCGCCGGATCCTTCTCCTGGCAGTCGGCGAGCTTGCCGGGCAGCCCGGCGATGTCGAGCGCGCCCTTGCGGCGGGTCAGGTCGCGGGCCTTGCGCGCGGCCTCGCGCGCGCGCGCCGCATCGACGATCTTGCCGGCGATGGCACGGGCCTCGTTGGGGTGTTCCTGCAGGAACTCCTCCAAACGTGCACCAAACGTGCCCTCAACAGCAGGTCTCACCTCGGATGAGACGAGCTTTTCCTTGGTCTGCGAGGAAAAGCTGGGGTCCGGCACCTTCACCGACAGCACCGCGATCATGCCTTCGCGCATGTCGTCGCCCGACAGCGCCACCTTGGCCTGCTTGGCGATGCCGTTGCGCTCGATGTACTGGGTCAGGGTGCGGGTGAGCGCGGCGCGGAAGCCCTGCAGGTGGGTGCCGCCGTCCTTCTGCGGGATGTTGTTGGTGAAGCAGAACATGGTCTCCTGGTAGGCGTCGGTCCACTGCAGCGCCACTTCGACGCTGATGCCGCTCTGCTCGCCGGAAACGGAGATCACGTTGGGGTGCAGCGGGGTCTTCAGCTGCGCCAGGTGTTCCACGAAGGAGCGGATGCCGCCCTCGTACTGGAAGGTGTCGCGGCGGCCATCGCCGCGCTCGTCCACCAGGGTGATCTTGACCCCGGAGTTGAGGAACGACAGCTCGCGCAGCCGCCGGGCCAGGATGTCGTAGTGGAACTCGACGTCGGTGAAGATATCCACCGCGGGCTTGAACCGCAGCAGGGTGCCGCGGCGGTCCGAGGTCTCCAGCTGCTTGAGCGGGTACAGCGGCTCGCCGAGCGCGTACTCCTGCCGGTGGTGGTGGCCGTCGCGCCAGATGTCGAGCCAGAGGTGCTCCGACAGCGCGTTCACCACCGAGACGCCGACGCCGTGCAGGCCGCCGGAGACCTTGTAGCTGTTGTCGTCGAACTTGCCGCCCGCGTGCAGCACGGTGAGGATCACCTCGGCCGCGGACACGCCTTCCTCCTTGTGGATGTCCACCGGGATGCCGCGGCCGTTGTCGGAGACCGACACCGAGCCGTCGAGGTGGATGGTCACCACGATGTCGTCGGCGTGCCCGGCCAGCGCCTCGTCGACGGCGTTGTCGACCACCTCGAACACCATGTGGTGGAGGCCGGTGCCGTCGTGGACGTCGCCGATGTACATGCCCGGCCGCTTGCGGACGGCCTCCAGGCCGCGCAGGACGGTGATCTTGCTGGAATCGTATGCGTTGGTGCCGGCGGGAAGTTCTGGGGTCTGCTCGGTCATGCGCTCTCAGGGATCCGGACGCGGCCCGGTGGCGTACGCACCGGGTGGGCGTCCGTCCTGGCGGGCTTGCAAGCACAGGATTATATCATTCCGGCGCCTTGGGCCCCGCCGTGGCGGGGTCCTGGACAGCCGCGGGCAGGGAACCGACCCGGCCATGTTCCACGTGGAACATGGCGGCGTCCGCCCGCCGCTGCGACCGCTCCAGGGGCGCCCAGTCGGTGCCGGTGACGAAGACCTGGGCGCCGGTCTTCTCCAGCAGCGCCAGCACACGGCCGCGGTGCGCGGCGTCCAGTTCCGAGGCGAGATCGTCCAGCGCGACCACGGGCCAGCCGCCGTGGCGCTCGCCCAGGTCCGCGGCCTGCGCCAGCAGGCAGGACAGCGCGACCAGCTTGGCCTGCCCGCGCGAAAGCGACTCGCCGTCCGGCGCGGCCGCCACGCGCACCCGCCAATCGGCCCGGTGAGGGCCCACCGTGGTGTGGCCGACCTGGCGGTCGCGGCCGCGCGCGAGCAGCAGGGCGTCCGCCAGCGACACCTCCTGGCGGCGCCAGCCCGGCTGGAAGGACAGCTCCGCGGTGCCCAGCGCCGGCGACAGCTCCGGGACCAGCATCGCCAGTTGACGGTCCAGGCGGGCCAGGTAGGCACTGCGGCTGCGGGTCATCTCGTCGCCCGCGCTGGCCATCTCCTGCTCCCAGCCCTCCAGCTCGATCTCCGGACGCTGCGCCTTCAGCAGCGCGTTGCGCTGCCGCAATGCCCGCGCGTAGCGGCGCCAGGCCGGCAGGAACTCGTGTTCCACGTGGAACAGTCCCCAGTCCATGAAACGACGCCGCGGCTCGCCGCCGCCCTCGACCAGGGCATGGCTGCCGGGCTCGAAGCTCACCACCGCCAGCGCGGCGCAAAGATCGCCCAGCTGCGCCACGTCGGCACCGTCCAGGCGCCCGGTCCAGCGGTCGCCCGCGTGCCGCAGGCCCGCGCGCCGGGTCCCGGCATCGCCCGGGCCCGCCGGGCGCCACTCCACGAACACCTCGACGGCTTCCGCGCCGCTGCGGACCAGCCCGTCCCGCACCCGGCCGCGGAAACTGCGCCCGTAGGCCATCAGGTGCAGGGCCTCGAGCACGCTGGTCTTGCCGGCCCCGTTCTCCCCCACCAGCAGGTTCAGCCCGGGCCCGGGCTGCAACTCGACCTGGGCCAGCCGGCGCAGGTTGCGGATGGTGAGGCGGGTGATGCGCACGGGGGTCCTGGCCGGCACGGCCGGCGGTGGGCGAGGCGGGAGTGTAGCGGCAGGGCGGCAAGACGAGGATCGAGGAGACGACGACGCGATGGAGCGCCGCCTTGCCGTCCGGGCGGTACCCGTCCAACGCAAGACGCCCGGCGCAGGGCCGGGCGTCTGGTTCCACGTGAAACAATGCGCCGGATCAGAGCCGCAGCGGCATCACCACGTGGCGGGACTTCTCGCTGGCCGACTCGCGGACCAGGGCGGAGGAATTGGCGTCGCGCAGCTGCAGCACCACCTCCTCGCCGCGCAGCGCGCTCAGCGCGTCCATCAAGTAGTTGACGTTGAAGCCCACCGCCAGGTCGTCGACCTGGGTGGAGGCCTCGACCTCCTCCTGCGCCTCCTCCTGCTCCGGGTTGTGCGCGCTGATCTTCAGCTGCCCGGGGGAGACCTCGACGCGCACGCCGCGGTACTTCTCGTTGGACAGGATGGCCGCGCGCTGCAGCGCCGCACGCAGCACCTCGCGGTCCACGCGGACCTCGCGGTCGGCGCCGATCGGGATCACCGCCTCGTAGTCCGGGAACTTGCCGTCGATGAGCTTCGAGGTGAACGTCACGTCGTCGCGCTTCACCCGCAGGTGGCTGCGGTCCATCTCCAGCTCCAGCGTGCGGTCGCCGCCTTCCAGCAGGCGCTGCAGTTCCTGCACGCCCTTGCGCGGCACGATGATCTGCCGCTTGTGAGTCACCGGCGCGTCCAGGTCGGCCTCGCACAGCGCCAGGCGGTGGCCGTCGGTGGCCACGCAGCGCAGCCGGTGCTCGCCCAGGTCGAACAGCAGGCCGTTGAGGTAGTAGCGCACGTCCTGCTGGGCCATGGCGAACGCGGTGCGCTCGATCAGCTCCTTCAGCGTCGCTTCCGGCACCTGCACGCGCTCGGTGGTCTCGACATCGTCGATCGAGGGGAAGTCGTTGGCCGGCAGGCTGGCCAGGGTGAAGCGGCTGCGCCCGGCCTGCACGGTGATCTTGTCCGCGGTCTGCGAGACGGTGACCTTGCTGCCGTCGGGCAGTGCGCGAACGATGTCGAACAGCTTGCGCGCCGGGATCGTGGTCTCGCCGTCGGTGGCGTCGTCCACCTGGCAGCGGGCGACCATCTCCACCTCGAGGTCGGTACCCGTCAGCGACAGCCTGCCGTCCTGCACCTGCACCAGCAGGTTGGCCAGGACCGGAAGGGTCTGACGACGCTCGACGACGTTGACCACCTGGGCCAGCGGCCGCAGGAACACTTCTCGTTGAAGACTGAAACGCATGCCGGCGATATCCCCGTGCCCAAGATCAAGAATTGGATAAATCTGAAATGCGGTGGTGATGGAGTCGGAAATTTCCGTGGACTTCTACTTCAACCCATTGATTCAAAAAGACTTTCTGTACGACCCAACCGGGTGGACAAGCCGACTGCGGCTGGAGACAAGCTGTGGACAACTTGGCGGCCCGTTCCGGCGCCTGCAGTTATCCACAGGATCCGCCCGATTCGTGCACTGCCATCCCCTCACTCGCTCAGCTTGCGGATCAGCTTGTCCCAGTCCTCGCGCAGCTTGCCGTCGGTCTCCATCAGGCTCCGGATCTGCCGGCAGGCGTGCAGCACGGTGGTATGGTCGCGCCCCGCGAAGGCGTCCCCGATCTCGGGCAGGCTGTGCTCGGTCAGCTCCTTCGCCAGCGCCATCGCCACCTGGCGGGGGCGGGCCAGCGAACGGGTGCGTCGCTTCGACAGCAAGTCCTTGATCTGCAGGCCGTAGTAGTCTGCCACGGTCTTCTGGATGTTGGGGATGCCGACGCTGTGCATCTGCGCGCGCAGCAGGTCGCGCAGGGTTTCCTGGGCGAACTCCTGGGTGATCGCGCGGCCGGTGAAGTTGGCGCGGGCCGCCAGGGTGTTCAATGCGCCCTCGAGATCGCGCACGTTGGAGCGCATCTTCTTGGCGATCAGGAAGGCCACGTCCTCGGGGATCTGCGCGCCGCGCTCGCGCGCCTTCGACAGCACGATCTGCGCGCGCGTCTCGAAGTCCGGCGGGTCGATGGCCACCGACAGGCCCCAGGCCAGGCGCGACTTCAGCCGCGGCTCCAGGCCCTCCACTTCGCGCGGGAACCGGTCGCAGGTCATGATGATCTGCTGGCGGCCGTCGAACAGCGCGTTGAAGGTGTGGAAGAACTCCTCCTGGGTGCGCTCCTTGCCGGCGAAGAACTGGATGTCGTCGATCAGCAGCGCGTCCACGCGCTGGAACTGGCGCTTGAAGCCGTCCATCGCCTTGTCCTGCAGCGCCTTCATCATCGCGCTGAAGAACTGCTCCGAGCGCAGGTACAGCACCCGCACCGACGGGTTGGCCGCGCGCATGGCGTTGCCGGCGGCGAACATCAGGTGCGTCTTGCCCAGGCCGGTGCTGCCGTAGAGCAGCAGCGGGTTGTGCGCGCGGTCGCCGGGCTTGGAGGCGGCCTGCCAGGCGGCCGCGCGGCCGAGCTGGTTGCTGCGGCCCTCGACAAAGTTCTCGAAGGTGTAGTGGCTGTCCAGGTTGCCCGCGAACGGCTCGCTCGGCGCCTGCGGCGGCACCACGCTGATCGGCGCGTCGGCGGCGGGCGGCGGTGCGGCGGCGCGCGGCAGCGAGCCGATCTCGAGCGCGACCTCGCCGTTGCCGGCGAAGTGCGCCAGCAGCTCGCGGATGCGCGCCAGGTAGCGTGCGCGGACCTCGTCGCGCACGAAGGCGTTGGGCGCGTAGAGCACCGTGGTGTCGTCGCGCCGGGCGGCCTGCAGGGGCTTCAGCCAGGTGTGCACGTCCTCGGGCGGGAACTCGGCTTCGAGGCGTTCGAGACAGCGGGGCCAGACATCCATCGGGTGAGTCGATTCTGCGAGCGGCAGGCGCCCCGCGGAGGATTCCGGGGGGCGCCGCGGGCAAGTGGGGTGGGGCGGCAGACTACCATCGCGCCAGCAGCGGGGCATCCGGCGGCGCGGGATGCCGGCCGCCGGGCGGGCGCGCCGGGTGCCGCGTCGCATTGACGCACCGCCCGGCGGGCCGCTAGAATCGCCGGTTCTTTCCGTCGCGTCCATGCACGAGCAACCCCCATGGCCACCAAGCGCACCTACCAGCCCAGCAACCTCAAGCGCAAGCGCGACCACGGCTTCCGTGCCCGCATGAAGACCGCCGACGGCCGCAAGATCCTCGCCCGTCGCCGCGCCAAGGGCCGCAAGCGCCTCACCGCCTGAGGCGGGAGCCGCCGGCCGTGCGCCGCGCCGGCGCCGGCCCTTCGTCGTGCCATCGCCGATGACGGGCGCCCGCTTTCCCAGGCAGGCGCGCGTGCGCGCGCGCGCCGACTTCGACCGCATCTTCAAGCAGGGCCGCCGCACCGCGGCGCCCTCGATGGCCCTGCACTGGCTGCCCGAGCCGGCGCCGCCGCGGCTGGGCCTGGCGGTGTCGCGCAAGGTCGATCCCCGCGCCGTCGGGCGCAACCGCATCAAGCGCGTCCTGCGCGACGCCTTCCGCCACCTGCGCGCGCAGCTCGCGCCCGGCGCCTACGTCGTGGTCGCCCGCATCCCGGCGCGCGAAGCGGACAATGCCGCGCTGCGCGCGGCGTTCGAGCAGCTGCTGACCCGCGCCGGCGCGTTGCCCGCCCGCACCGCGGCCGGCACAATGCCCGCCGACCTCGCGCCATCCCCCTCTTCTCCGACGACGCCGGCGCTGCCCGGCGGATGAGCCTGCCTGCCCGATGAACCAGACACGTACCTTCCTGATCCTCGCCTGGTTGATGGTGGCGACGCTGCTGTGGATGGAGTGGAACCGGGAGAAGTCCGCGCCCGCGCCGGACGTCGCCGCCGCGCAGAGCGCGGTCCCGCCATCGGCGCCCGGTTCGGTGCCCACGGCGCCTTCGGCCGCGCCCGGCGGCACCGCCGCGGTGCCCACGGCGCCGAGCGCGCCTGCGGCCCCCGGCGCGACGGCCGCCCCGGCACCGGCGTCCGCCGCCGCGGTCACGGTGACCAGCGACGTGCTGCGGCTGACCTTCGACCGCGGCAACGTGGTGACCGCGGAACTGCTGCGCTACCCGCAGACCCGCCAGCCGGGCAGCGCGCCGGTCGCGCTGTTCAGCACCGATCCCGCCCACTTCTACGCCGCCCAGGTCGGCTGGGTCAGCAGCAGCGATACCGCGCCCACCCACGACGCTGGCTTCGTGTCCGAGGACGGCGGCACCGACTACGCGCTCGACGAGGCCGGCGACAGCGTCAGCGTGCCCTTCGTTTGGAACGGTCCCGACGGGGTCAGCATCCGCCGCACCTACACCGTGCGCCGCGGCAGCTACGCGATCGAGGTGCGCGACGAGGTGATCAACCAGGGCAGCCGGCCCTGGCAGGGCTTCGTCTACCGCCAGCTCGCCAAGGTGCCGCCGGTCACGCGCGGCAACTGGATGAACCCGGACCCGGAGTCCTTCAGCCTCAACGGCGGCGTGTGGCACACGGCGGAGAACGAGTTCGGCCGCCGCAAGTTCGCCGACTTCACCGACGACGGCGGCATCAGCGAGCGCGGCACGGCCAGCTGGATCGCGCTGCTGCAGCACCACTTCTTCACCGCGTGGATTCCCGACGCCCAGGACGAGACCACGATCTCGCTGCACGTCGACGGCGGCGGCGCGCGCAGCCCGCACCTGATCCGCGAGCTCGGCCCCGGCGTCAGCGTCGCGGCCGGCCAGACCGCGGCGACCTCCGCGCGGCTGTGGGTCGGCCCCAAGCTGGTCGGCCTGATCCGCGCCGAGGACGTGCGCGGGCTCGACCGCGCGGTGGACTACTCGCGCTTCACCGTGATGGCGGTGCTCGGCGAATGGCTGTTCCGCCTGCTCGACTTCCTGCACGGGCTGTTCAAGAACTGGGGCTGGGCGATCATCGGCCTGGTGGTGCTGGTGAAGCTGGCGCTGTTCCCGCTGTCGCAGGCGCAGTACAAGTCGATGGCGAAGATGCGCAAGTTCCAGCCGCGCATCCAGCAGCTCAAGGAGCGCTACGGCGACGACCGCCAGAAGTTCCAGATGGCGATGATGGAGCTGTACAAGAAGGAGAAGATCAACCCGATCGGCGGCTGCCTGCCGATCCTGCTGCAGATGCCCATCTTCTTCGCGCTGTACTGGGTGCTGCTGGAATCCGTGGAGCTGCGCCACGCGCCGTGGGTGCTGTGGATCCAGGACCTGACCGCGCGCGATCCCTACTTCATCCTGCCGATCATCAACATGGCGGTGATGTGGTCGACGCAGAAGCTCTCGCCGATGACCGGCATGGACCCGATGCAGCAGCGGATCATGACCTTCATGCCGCTGGTGTTCGGCGTGATCATGATCTTCTTCCCGGCCGGCCTGGTGCTGTACTGGGTGACCAACGGCGCGCTCGGCCTGCTGCAGCAGTGGTGGCTGATCCGCAGGTACTCCGAAGACAAGCCGGCCAAGCCCGCCAAGGCCTGACCGCCCGGCCGCCGCCGCGGCCTGCGATCATCCCGCGCATGCGCCAGGCGACCGAGACCATCGCCGCGATCGCCACCGCCCCCGCCTCCGGGGGCGTCGGCGTGGTGCGGCTGTCCGGCCCGCGCGCGCGGGAGATCGCGCAAGCCCTGTGCGCCCGCGCGCTGCGGCCCCGCCACGCGCACCACGTGCGCTTCCGCGACGCCGACGGCGGCGTGCTCGACGACGGCCTCGCGTTGTGGTTCCGCGCCCCGGCCAGCTACACCGGCGAGGACGTGGTGGAGCTGCAGGCGCACGGCAGCCCGCCGGTGCTGCAGGCGCTGGTCGAGCGCGCGGTGGCGCTGGGCGCGCGCCGCGCCCGCGCCGGCGAGTTCAGCGAGCGCGCCTTCCTCAACGGCCGGCTCGACCTGGCCCAGGCCGAGGCCGTCGCCGACCTGATCGCCGCCGCCGACGTCCGCGCCGCCCGTGCCGCGCGCCGCGCGCTCGACGGCGCGTTCTCGCAGCGCGTGGACGCGCTGGCCGACGCGCTGCTGGCGCTGCGCGTGCAGGTGGAGGCCGCGATCGACTTCGCCGACGAGCCGATCGACACCCTGGGCGGCGAGCGCCTGCGCGGCGAGCTGGCGGCCGCGCGCGCCGCGCTGGCCGAGGTGCTGGCGCAGGCGCGCCGCGGGCAGAAGCTGCGCGACGGCTGGCACGCGGTGATCGTCGGGCCGCCGAACGCCGGCAAGAGTTCGCTGCTGAACGCACTGGCCGGCAGCGAGCGCGCCATCGTCACCGAGATCGCCGGCACCACCCGCGACCTGCTGCGCGAGACCGTGCGCGTGGGCGGCGTCGAGCTGACCCTGGTCGACACCGCCGGTATGCGCCACGGCGGCGACGCCATCGAGCGCGAGGGCATGCGCCGCGCGCAGGCCGAACTGGCGCGCGCCGACCTGGCCGTGGTGGTGGTGGACGCGCGCGACCCCGGCGCCGGCCTCGCCGCGGTGGCCGACGCGGTAGCGGGCGTGCCGGCGCGGCTGGTGGTGCACAACAAGGCCGACCTGCTGCCGGCGCCGGCCGACGTCGACGGCGATTCCGATGCGCTGCGGGTCTCGGCGAGGACCGGCCTGCACCTGGACCGGCTCGGCGCGCGGCTGGCCGGCCTGCTCGACGGCGGCGAGGCGTCGGGCGAAGGCGCCTTCACCGCGCGCGCGCGCCACGTCGACGCGCTGCAGGCGGCCTCGGCCGAACTGGAGGCGGCGGCCGCGGAACTCGCGGCCGAGCGCCTGGAACTCGCGGCCGAGGCGCTGCGCCTGGCGCACGACGCGCTGGGCGAGATCACCGGGCGGGTGCTGCCCGACGACCTGCTCGGGCGCATCTTCTCGACCTTCTGCATCGGCAAGTGACCCGGGACGCGGGGCCGGGCCCGCGCGCGGGATCACCGCCCCTGTGCGCCCTCGCCTCGCAGCGTCATCACCGTGCTGGCGATGCTGGCCACCACCTTGCCGTCCTCGCGCTGGATGTCGCAGCGGTAGTGGCTGATCGTGCGGCCGCGGTGCGCGGCCCAGGCATGGGCGCGCAGGCGCGCGCGCCACACCGGGCGCAGGAACGTGGCCTTCAGGTCGATGCTGGTGAAGCTCTCGCCCTCCTGCATCAGCGTGGAGTGCGCGGTGCCGATGGCAGCGTCGGCCAGCTCGCACAGCAGGCCGCCGTGGACTGTGCCCTGCTGGTTGCCGTGCAGCGCTGCGTCGGCCTCCAGCTCGACGGCGGCCATGGCCTCGCCGATGGCGACGATGCGCAAGCCCAGCAGCTGCGAGATCGCGGTGGGATAGCGCATGTGGGTGACGGCGCCATCGGCCAGGGTGGCGTCGAGCTGGCGCTGCAGGTATTCGAGAACGGGAAGCCGGTGCGTGGTGGGCGTCATGCGGGCGGGCCCGGGTGGGGACGGCAAGGACGTTCCCGCGCGTGCGTGCGGCGGCTCACAGGAACGGCCTCGACGCCAGTTCCAGCCCCAGCAACGCCAGCAGCGACAGGAAGCAGATGCGGAAGGGCTTCGGGCCGATCCGCGCCCGGACCCGCTGGCCCAGCCACATGCCGGCCAGCGCCGGCAGGACGGCCAGCGCCGACAGGCCGAGCTGGTCCGCGCGGAAGGCGCCGTGCGCGAGCAGGCCGGCGGCCAGCGCGACGGTGGAGACCGTGAACGACAGCCCCAGCGCCTGGACCAGGGTGTCCTTCCCCAGCCGCAGCGCCTGCAGGTAGGGCACCGCCGGCATCACGAACACGCCGGTCGCGCCGGTGATCGCGCCGGTGGCCAGGCCGACCGCGGGCGACGCCCAGGGCTCGATCCGCGCCGATACCGCGAGCGCCGGCGAGACCAGGGCGTAGGCCGCGTAGGCGATCAGCGCGATGCCCAGCGCCAGCCCCGACCACAACGGATCGACCCGGACCAGCAGCGCGGCGCCGCCGACGGTGCCCGCCACGATGCCGAGCAGCATCGGCCAAAGGCGCCTCAACAGGGCGGCCGTGGCCGGCCCCACCAGCAGCTGCCAGACGTTGGTCACCAGCGAGGGCACCACCAGCATCGCCGCGGCGGCCGCCGGCGGCATGACCAGGCCCAGCAGCCCCATCGCCACCGTGGGCAGGCCCATGCCGGTGACGCCCTTGACCAGCCCGGCGGCCAGGAAGGTCAGCGCCAGCAGCGGCAGCAGGAAGGAGGCGTCTTGCATCGCCGCAT
Source organism: Alterluteimonas quercicellularis (assembly GCF_021191635.1). GTDB lineage: Bacteria > Pseudomonadota > Gammaproteobacteria > Xanthomonadales > Xanthomonadaceae > Luteimonas > Luteimonas quercicellularis. Next base: position 68,422 of record NZ_JAIWPR010000023.1, on the reverse strand, counting down.
TGGAGCCGGCCCGGCGTCCCCGCACAATGCGGTTCCTGCCGCGCCAGCCTTCGGCCGGCCCGAAGGTTCGGGATCAGCCCGGCCCGAGGGCCGCGCCCACCACGACCAGCAGGGCGACGACGGCGGCGGCGTAGTGGGTGCGCGAGGCGGTGTAGGCGCGCATCCGGTCGCGGCCGCGCAGCAGCCGGCCGGCGACGTAGAGCACGGTGTGCACCGCGTAGAAGACCACCAGCGGGCCCACCGTCAGGCTGCCCAGCGCGGTGCCCCAGTCGCCGTCGCCGACCGCCGTCGCCGCGCGGCGGACGTTGAGCAGGAACGCGACGGCGAGCAGGACGGCGATGGCTACGAACTGCGGCATGTCGTCCTCCCCCGGTCGGCCCCCGGCGGTGCACGCTACACTAGCCGCGCACCATCATCCCGTCGCGCGGGGGCGCGCCGGGGCCGGCAGGACGGCGGGACGAAGGCCCGGTCGATCCGGTGTGACGGCCATCACGCAGCTCCTGCGCATCCGCGGCGCCGCGCGTCATCGGGCGGTTGACAAACCGCCGCTGCTGACGCGTCCTAGGCCGCGGTGCGACACGCACATCAGGGGGAAGTAGCGGATGACGACCACATCACATCATGGCCAGCGGCGGCCGTATCGCCGGCGCCTGCTGGCGGCGGGCCTGGCCTGCCTGCTGGCCGCCTGCTCGCAGGAACCGGCCGCGCCGGACGACGCGCAGGCGCCCGCCGGCGGGGACGCGCCGGCCGCCGCGACGCAGGACGCGCCGGCCTCCGACGCGGTGGCGGCGCTGAGCGCCGACGAACTGCGCGCCGCCGCGTCCAGGGCCTACCAGGAGAGCCGGCTGTACGCGCCCGCCGGCGACAACGCCATGGAGTACTACATCGCGCTGCGCGAGAAGCAGCCGGGCGACGCCGGTGCGTCGAGCGCGCTGACCGACCTGCTGCCGATGACGGTGATCGCCACCGAGCAAGCCCGCGACCGCGAGGACTTCGAGGAGGCCGAGCGGCTGCGGGCGCTGATCCAGCGCGCCGATCCCAACCATCCGGCGGTGGGCCGGCTGACCAGCAGTATCTCCACTGCGCGCGAGGCCAGCCAGGCGCGTGCGCAGCAGCAGCAGCTGACCGCCGAGCAGGAAGCCGAGCGCCGGCGCCAGCTGGAGGCCGAGCGTGCCCAGCAGCAGCAGGCACAGCAGGCCGAGGCCGCGCGCGAACTGGCCGCGCAGCAGGAAGCGCAGCGCCAGGCGGAACAGCAGGCGCAGCAGACCGAGCAGGCCGAGCAGGCGCAGGCCGGCGAGCGCGAGGCGGCCGCCCGCCGCGCCGCCGAGGCGCGCGCCGCGGAACAGCGCGCGGCCGAGCAGCGGGCTGCCGAGGAGCAGGCCGCTGCGGCCGCGCCCGCCGCCGGCAATGCGCTGCGCGCGATCAGCACGCCGGCGCCGCGCTACCCCTCCGAGGCCCTGCGCAGCGGGCAGTCGGGCGAAGTGCTGGTGGAGTTCACCGTCGCCCCCGACGGCTCGGTGAGCAACGCGCGGGTGGTGCGCGCCGACCCGCCGCGGGTCTTCGACCGCGAAGCGCTGGCGGCGGTTCGCCGCTGGCGCTTCGAGCCGGTCGACGCGCCGATCACCACCCGCCGGACGATCGGCTTCACCTCCGGCAACTAGGGCGACACGCCCGGATGCCGCACATCGCGCCGGCGGCCGGTCCGCCGGCGCGCGCCGCTCAGCCCGCCACGGCCAGCCGCTCCTGGCCGTAGCGGCGCACCGCGGCCAGCCACAGCGCGGCGGCGAGCGCCGCCGAGGCCAGCAGGTACACCGCCCACACTTCGGGAGCGATCGGCTCGGCGCGGATCACCTTCAGGATCAGCTGGTTCTGCGCCAGGAAGGGCACCGCGAACTGCCACAGCTCGGTCTTGACCGGGTTCACCATCAGCACGAAGGTGGGCACCATCGGCAGCAGCATCAGCCAGGTCATGTGGCTCTGCGCTTCCTTGGCGCTCTTCGCGGTCGAGGCGAGGAAGGTGAAGAGGCCGGTGCCGATCACCAGCATCGGCAGCAGCACCACCAGCAGCTTGGCGATGGCCGTCCAGCGCACGTCGAGCATGCGCGCCATGTCGCCGGCCATCTGCGCGCTGCCCTTGAAGGCCAGCAGGATCAGCAGCAGCGAGGTCACGCCCAGCACGCAGGCGGCCGCCATCTTGCCGCTGACGATCGCGCCGCGCGCGGCCGGCGTGGCCAGCAGCGGCTCCAGCGACTGCCGCTCGCGCTCGCCGGCGGTGGCGTCGATGATCAGGTAGGCGCCGCCGAAGAAGGTGGACAGCACCAGCAGGTAGGGCAGCAGGAACGAGAGCATCACCCCGCGCTTGGCCTCCTCGCTGGCGAGGTCGCGGGCGCCGACGCCGAGCGGGCGCACCACCCCCGGGTCGATGCCGCGCGCCACCAGCCGCAGCGCGCCCACCTGCTGGCCGTAGGCCTGCAGCGCGCTGCGCACGCGCGCGGTCGGCACGTCGGCGTTGCGGCGGGTGCTGTCGCTGACGATGTCCACGCCTGCGGCGCGGCCGGCGTGCCAGTCCTCGGCGAAGGAGGGCGAGATCTCCAGCGCCACGTCCACGCGCTGGTCGGCGATGGCGACGTCCAGGTTCGCGGGCGGCGCGGTCGCCTCGATGCCCTGGGTGGCGAGGAAGGCGACCAGGTTGGGCGCGCGCTCGGCGCCGACCACCGGCACCTCCAGCGTGCCGTCCATCTGCGTGCGCATGCGCTTCTCGGCCAGCGTCGACATGCCGAACATCATCAGCGGGTACAGCAGCGGGCCCAGCAGCAGGGCGACGGCCAGCGTGCGGCGGTCGCGCGAGATGTCCAGCAGCTCCTTGCGCATCACCGCCCACAGCGCGGAGACGCCATCGAAACGACGTGCGTTCATGCGAGCAGGCCCTCCTCGGAACCGATGGCGCGGACGAAGGCGTCCTCCAGGTTGGCCTCGCCGAAGCGCTCGCGCAGCTCGTCGGGCGTGCCGGCGGCGACCACCCGGCCCTGCGCGACGATCACGATGCGGTCGCACAGCGCGGCGACCTCCTGCATGATGTGGCTGGAGAACACCACGCAGCGGCCTTCGCCGCGCAGGCGCTGCAGGAAGGCGCGCATCGCGCGGGTGGTCATCACGTCCAGGCCGTTGGTGGGCTCGTCGAGGATGACGTTCTTCGGGTCGTGCACCAGCGCGCGAGCGATCGCGGTCTTGGTGCGCTGGCCCTGGCTGAAGCCCTCGGTGCGCCGGTCGAGGATGTCGTCCATCTCCAGGCTCGCCGACAGCCGCGCGGTGCGCTCGGCGATCGCCGTGCGCGACAGGCCGTGCAGCTCGCCGAAGTAGGCGATGTTCTCGCGCGCGGTGAGCCGCTTGTAGATCCCGCGCGCGTCGGGCAGCACGCCGAGGATGCGGCGCACCGCCGCCGGGTCCGCAGCCGCGTCGATGCCGTCCACGCGCACCTCGCCGCGGTCGGGCCGCATCAGCGTGTAGAGCATGCGCAGCGTGGTGGTCTTGCCGGCGCCGTTGGGGCCGAGCAGGCCGGTGATGTGGCCGTCCTCGGCGACGAAGTCGACGCCGTCGACCGCCTGGACCGTGCCGGTCCGGGTCTTGAACGCCTTGTGCAGTTGGTGGGCGGTGATCATGGAGTGGGCCGGGTCGGTGATGGGAGGGGCGGTGCCGGGGTCGTCTGCGCTGTCATGGCTCCCATCCGTTGAAGGACGTGAAGGGCGGCACGCCGCGCATCGTGCCGAGGCACCCGGTATCGAGCGCGGCCGCGTCGGCGGTCTCGATGAAGCGGGCGAGGAGCTTCGGCATGCAGCCCAGATGCAGGGTGCCGTGCCCCTGGCCGGTGAGCACCAGATGGCGGCCGTGGGGCAGGCCGGCGACCACGCGCTCGCCGTAGGCGGGCGGCGTCACCGGGTCGAGCTCGCCCGACAGCAGCAATGCCGGCAGCTCGCTGGCGAACGGCATGGCCCGATCGGGATCCGCGTCGCCGCGCGGCCACGCCGGGCACGCGGCGAAGAACATGCGCGCGACCTCCTCGGTGAGGATCGTGGCCCCGGCCGCACGGTCGTCGCTGCGGTGGCGCGGAAAGTCCTCGGCGCACAGCACCGACCACTGCATGCCGCGGTTCATGCTGCCGCCGACCTGCTGGCTGGCCATCGCGGTCAGCGCCATCAGCGCGCCGTAGCGGCCCTGGTCGGCCTCGTCGAGGATCAGCGGGAGCAGCGAGGCCGTTTCCGGCGCGTACGAGAACACGAAGGCGAGCGTGGTCACCGTATCGGCATCGACCGTGCCGCGGGCGATGGCGCCGCTGGTCGCATCGCGGTACTCGACCTCCGCGGGTGCGGCCTGCAGCCGGTCCATCACCTGCCGCAGCTGGGTCGGCGCGTCGGTGGGGAAGCGCTCGCGGCAGCCTTCGGTCGCGTCGCACTGGGCGGCCTGCAGGCGCAGCGCGGACTCGAAGGTGTGGGCGAACTCGGCCCCGATGACGAGATCGTTCGGGGCGACGCCGTCGAGCACCAGGCTGCGCACGTGCTGCGGATAGCGGGCCGCGTACTGCTGGGCGACCCGGGTGCCGTAGGAGCCGCCGACCAGGTCGACGGTCTCCGCGCCCAGCGCCGCGCGCACGTCGTCCAGATCGGCGATCGCCGCGGCGGTGGTGTAGTGGCGCGGGTCGGCGCGGCCGTCCAGGCCCGCCGCGCAGCGCTGCGCGTAGCCGGCGATGGCGGCGGGATCGCTCATCCGGGTGGCGTCGAACGGCAGCGGCGTGCCGTCCGCGGCGACGCAGTCGAGCGGGTTCGAGCGGCCGGTGCCGCGCTGGTCGACCAGCACCACGTCGCGCGAGCGGCGGACTTCGCGCAGCGCGACGTCGATGTGGCCCGCCAGCGCGGTGGCCGCCTGGCCGGGCCCGCCGGCGAGGAAGAACACCGGTTCCAGGCCGGCGGCGTTGCGCGCCGGCAACACGGCGATGTTGAGCGCGATCCGCCGCCCCCCGGGCGCGCCACGGTCCTCGGGCACCTCGAGGGTGCCGCACATCGCCTCGGCCCGCATCGCACCCTCGCCGGTGGCGCAGGGAGCCAGCGCCAGGCGGCCGTAGCGGCCGTCGCCCGCGGGGCCTGCGGCGCGGTCGCCGCAGCCGGCCAGCAGGACGCTGGTGCCGATGACCGCGGTCCACAGCAATCGGGATCTCATGCCTCAGTCCTCGTCATGGAAAATGGATTCGATGCGCCTGCCGAACAGCCGCGCGATGCGGAAGGCCAGCGGCAGGCTGGGGTCGTACTTGCCGGTCTCGATCGCGTTGACCGTCTGACGCGATACCTGCAGACGCTCGGCGAGTTCCGACTGTGACCAGCCCTGCGCCTCGCGCAGTTCGCGGATCCGGCTGTTCACCGGTAGCGCCGGGCGGCCAGGCAGGCGAAGAGCCCGTGCAGGACGCAGAACGCCGGCAACACCAGCAGCAGGACGAGGTCCGACGGCGGCACGACGACGCCGGCTGCCGCCAGCAGGCCGAGCGCGAAGCTGCCGAGGTTCAGGACCAGCGCGGCGAGCGCGAAGGCCTCGAGCTGGAGCTTGCGCTGGAGTTCGTCGATATCGCGCACGAAGCGCAGCAGCGCACGCGCGGCGAACGCGACGGGCACCAGCGGCAGCAAGGCCAGCGCCGCCCGCGCCGGTGCGGCATCGACCCGTCGCAGCGCGTACGCCGACGCCAGCAGGACGACCAGGTAGATCGCGACGGCGGGCAGGAACTCGCGGGCGTAGCGGCGTGCGGCGGATGTCATGGCGGCGCGCCTGTCAAGGAAGCTTGACACCATCCTGGGCGCGCATCCACGGGATGTCAAGGATCCTTGACAGGCGCGCACGCCGCTCCGCGCATCGCCGCGGCATCGCCGGCGCCGTGGACCGGCAATCCGAGCGCGAGCCGGTCGAGCTGCTCGGCGAGGATTTCCGCGCTGGCCGGATCCTGCACCCGGCCCAGCCCGGCGCGGGCGAGGCCGAGTTCGCGCTCCGCGGCGGCGCTATCGCGCCGGCGGACGGCGCGCTCGGCATCGATCCAGTGCAGGAACGGCGAGAAATCCAGCACGCCGCCGTCGCACAACGGGCGCCAGGCGTCGAGCAGACGGTCGTCGTCGCTGCAGCGCGCGGCATAGCCGGCCATCGAGACCGCCACGTGCGCCCGCAGCGCCTTCGGCAGGCGGCGCGCGCCCGTGGCCAGGGCTTGCGCCGCGGCGCGGGCGTCGTCGCGGTCGTCGCGATCCATCGACCGGGCCAGGCGCAGCTGCCGGATCGTCGTGGCCACGGCGTCGTCCGCATCCGCCAGCGCCGTGTCCGCGGGCAGCAGCGTGTCGGGCCAGTCGCGCGGGCGCACGCCGGCCAGCGACAGCGCCATCGCGCTCTGCGCGCGCTGGAGCAGCGCCGCATCGGGGGTGCGGCGCGCCAGATCCAGCAGGCCCATGCCGTCCGAGCGCCAGCCCTGGGTCCGGAACGGGACCAGGTTGAGCGCACCCACCAGCAGGCCGCCGGCGGCGACGCCGAGCCACGCCCCGACGGCGAGCGGATGCACGGCGACGCGGGTCGCGACGAGCCAGGCGAGGGCGGCGACGACCAGGTTCGACAGCGGGCCGCCGAGCAGGTACAGCGCCTGCGCGGCGGCCCCCGCGCCCCGCTCGCGGTCCGGCACCAGCGCGGCGAAGCCGCCGATGCCGGCGATCGCCGCGCCACGCCATGCGCGCCAGCCGTCGCGCCCGCGCTCGAAGCGCCAGCGGCCGATGCCGAAGGCCACTGCGCGCTGGCCGCCGGCGAGGCCGGCGACGACGTGGCCGGCCTCGTGGATGAGGATGTGCGGCCACAGGCCGAGCGCGAAGGCGGCCATCGCGGCGAACGGCCCGACGCCGGCAAGGCCGCGCAGCGGACCGAAGCCGTCGGACGCCAGCTTCGCCACGAGCATGCCCGCAGCAAAGCCGCCGAGCAGGCCCGCGACGACGCCCGCGACGCGACGCCAGAGCGGCGGCGGCAGCGGCTCCACGAACTGCGGATACAGCGAACCGGAAGCGGTCGCACCTTCCCTCATGCCGGCTTCCCCGGGGTGGCGGACGCCCGAGTGTAAGGGCACGGCACCGGCCGCGCGCCTGGGCGAACGCCCGCCGCCCGAGCGGCGGGCCGGGGATCCGCCGCCCGGTGGGCCTACTTGGAGCTGACGTACTTCTCGCGGTGGGTGAGCCGAGGCAGCTCGCGCGGCACGGCCGCGCGCCTTGGCGAACGCCCGCCGCACGAGCGGCGGGCCGGGGATCCGCCGCCCTGTGGGCCTACTTGGAGCTGACGTACTTCTCGCGGCGGATCTGCGCCACCCCCAGCCCGTACCCCTTCAGCGCCTCGAAGCAGGCGTCGACCATGTTCGGGTTGCCGCACAGGTAGGCGATGTCGCCCCCGGCCTGCGGCGCGAACTCGTCCAGGAACTGCTGCACGTAGCCGTGGCGCACGTCGGCGTGGTGGTGCGGCGAACCGGGGGCGGGCAGCTCGCGCGAGAAGCAGGGCACGAAGCGGAAGCCCGGATGGGCCTCGGCGAAGGCGCGGAACTCGTCGCCGTAGAGCAGTTCGGCCGGCGAACGGGCGCCGGACAGCAGCACCACCTCGACGCCGCGCTCGGCGATCTGCCGCGCCAGCTGCGGCAGCATGGAACGGTAGGGCGTGACGCCGGTGCCGGTGCCGATCAGCAGGTAGCGGCGGTTGGCGTCCTGCGGCATCAGGCAGAAGCGGCCGAACGGGCCGCTGGCGCTGACCGCGTCGCCGATCTCCAGGCCCTCGAACAGGGCCGTCGCCGCGCCGCCGGGCACGTAGCTCACCGCGATCTCCACCGACCGCGTGGCGCCGCCGTCGGCGGGGATCGTCGCCAGCGAATAGCTGCGCTTGGTGGCGGTGCCGTCGGCGTACTGGAAGTGCACCTGGATGAACTGGCCCGGCACGAAGGCCATGGGCTGGCCGTCGCTGCGCTCGAAGCCGAGGTGGGCGACGCTGGGCGCCAGCATCCGGCGCGCGGTCAGGGTCAGGGGAAACTGCTGGATGGCCACGGACGGATCGTTCGCAAGGCGCGGCGTCGCGGCCGCGGGGACCGGCGCCCGCGGGCGCCGCGACAGGTCGGCGTTTCCGTGGCGATCGCAACGCTACGTCGCAAGGGCGCCGCCGGGCAGCCGCCTATACTAGCGGGATTCGCCGCGCCTCTCGCGGCCGGAACGTTCACATGCACGCATCCCGCGAGGCGGCCGCATCGCCGCCCGCCCTGTCCATCCGGGACCTCCGCAAGACCTACGCCGGCGGCGTGGAAGCGCTCAAGGGCGTGTCGCTGGACGTCGCGCCGGGCGACTTCTACGCACTGCTGGGCCCCAATGGCGCCGGCAAGAGCACCCTGATCGGCATCGTGTCCTCGCTGGTGAACGCCACCTCGGGCGCGGTGGAGGTGTTCGGGGTGGACATTGCGCGGCGCCGCGGCGAGGCCATGCGCCTGCTCGGCCTGGTGCCGCAGGAGATCAACTTCAACCTGTTCGAGCAGCCGTTCGACATCCTGGTCAACTACGCCGGCTTCTACGGCGTGCCGCGCGCGGAGGCCGCCGAGCGCGCCGAGGCCGAGCTGCGCGCCGCGCACCTGTGGGGCAAGGCGCGCGCGATGTCGCGCACGCTGTCGGGCGGCATGAAGCGCCGGCTGATGATCGCGCGCGCCATGATGACGCGGCCGCGGCTGCTGATCCTCGACGAGCCGACCGCCGGCGTCGACATCGAGATCCGGCGCGGCATGTGGCAGGCGCTGCAGGAGATCAACGCCGCCGGCACCACCATCATCCTCACCACCCACTACCTCGAGGAGGCCGAGGCGCTGTGCCGCAACCTCGCCATCATCGACCATGGCCGCATCGTCGAGCAGGGCTCGATGCGCGCGTTGCTGTCGAAGCTGGACGTGGAGGCCTTCGTGCTCGACATCGACGGCGAGCTGCCGCCGGCGCTGCCGGTCGTGGAGGGCGTGCGGCTGCAGGCGCGCGACGGGCACACCCTCGACCTGGAGATGCCGCGCTCGATGGACCTCAACCGGGTGTTCGCCGCGCTCGACGCCGCGGCCATCCGCGTGCGCTCCATGCGCACGCGCAGCAACCGCCTGGAGGAACTGTTCGTGAGCATGACCGCGCAGCACGCGGAGCGCGCCGCATGAGCGCCGCGCCGCCGTCCGCCGGCTCTCCCCTGCGCAGCCACTGGGTGGCGCTGGGCACCATCGTCCGCCGCGAGGTGGTGCGCATCCTGCGCATCTGGGCGCAGACCCTGTTGCCGCCGGCGATCACGATGACGCTGTACTTCCTGATCTTCGGCGGCCTGATCGGCTCGCGCATCGGCGACATGGGCGGCGTGTCCTACATGGACTTCATCGTCCCCGGGCTGGTGATGATGAGCGTCATCCAGAACAGCTACGGCAACATCTCCTCCAGCTTCTTCGGCGCCAAGTTCGGCCGCCACGTGGAGGAGCTGCTGGTCAGCCCGATGCCCAACTGGGTGGTGCTGTGGGGCTACGTGGCCGGCGCGGTCGCGCGCGGCCTGGTGGTGGGCGTGATCGTGCTGGGCGTGGCGATGCTGTTCACCCGCGTGCGCCTGCCGCACCCGTTCGTCACCCTCAGCACGGTGCTGCTGGGCGCGACGATCTTCTCCCTGGCCGGCTTCATCAATGCCGTGTACGCCAGGAAGTTCGACGACGTGACCATCGTGCCGACCTTCATCCTCACCCCGCTGACCTATCTCGGCGGCGTGTTCTACTCGGTGACGCTGCTGCCCGGGTGGGCGCAGGCGATGACTCACGCCAACCCGATCTTCTACATGGTCAACGCGTTCCGCTACGGCCTGCTCGGCCGGTCCGACGTGCCGCTGTGGGTCGCCTACGCGCTGATGCTGGGCTTCGTCGCGGCGCTGTCGTGGCTGGCGCTGGCGCTGCTGCGTCGCGGGGTGGGGCTGCGCAGCTGATGGCGGGTTTCAGCGACTACATCGTGTTCGTCGACGAAAGCGGCGATCACGGCATGGCCGCAATCGATTCCGGTTATCCCCTTTTCGTGCTCGCCTGTTGTCTCATCAGCAAGAAGGATTACATGGAGACCGTGGTACCGGCCGTCCAGAGGATCAAGTTCGACACCTTCGGACACGACACGGTCGTCCTGCACGAACGCGACATCCGTCGCGACCTCGGTCCTTTCGCGATTCTTCGCGAACCTGGCAGGAAGACGGCCTTTCTCGAAGTGTTGAACGACGCACTGCGGCGGGCGAAGATCACGGTGTTCGCCGCGGTGATCGACAAGCGGCGCCTGCTCGAACAACGTGGCGATGGACACAACCCCTACGAGATATCCCTGCGATTCTGTCTGGAGCGTATCTATTACACGTTGAGCAAGTCGGGCCAGACCTACGACGCGCGCGGCCCCTTGTGGACGCATGTCGTATGCGAGTCGCGAGGCCGCAACGAGGACGAAGACCTGGAATTGGCGTTTCGGCGCATCTGCGAAGGCGACAATTATCCGAACCGGAAGCTTCCCTTTGTTCCTGTCATCGCCGACAAGAAGAGCAACTCCATCGGACTCCAGCTTGCGGATCTGGTCGCGCGGCCGATCGGAATCAAGCAGCTACGCCCGCAGCAAGAGAACCGGGCATGGGAGATCATGGCCTCCAAGCTGGATCGCAACAGCTCGGGAGACTTCCACGGCTACGGCTTGAAGTGTTTTCCCTAGGACAAACAAAAGGCCTCGGCGTTTCCGCCAAGGCCTGATGCCGACCGAGAATCCCCGATCCGGGGTGGATTATAAGGCCGTTCCGGCCAGGATGTCCAGTTCTCGGCGAGACGGCGGTTCGGGCAGGCCGAAGAACGCGGTGGCGGTGGCGGTGGTCGCGGCGGCGGTGGCCGCGGGGTCCTCGCCGCGGTCGCGCGCGAGCTCGTCGACGATGTGCGGCAGGAAGGCCGGCTCGTTGCGGCGGTCCTTGGGCGGCGGGCGCAGGGTGCGCGGCGGCAGGTAGGGCGCGTCGGTCTCCACCATCAGCCGCTGCGCCGGGATGTGCGGCGCCAGCTCGCGCAGGTGCGCGCCGCGGCGCTCGTCGCACAGCCAGCCGGTGATGCCGATGTGCCAGTCGCGATCGAGGTAGGCGAACAGCTCCTCGCGGGTGCCGGTGAAGCAGTGCACCACCGCCGGGCCCAGGCGGCCGTCGAACTCGCGCATCATCGCCAGGAAGTCGGCGTGCGCGTCGCGCTGGTGCAGGAACAGCGGCTTCCCGGTGTCGGCGGCGATCTGCAGCTGGCGCTCGAACGCGCGGCGCTGCGCCGGCCGCGGTGAGAAATCGCGGAAGTAGTCGAGCCCGCATTCACCCACCGCGACCACCTCCGGGTGCGCGTGCAGCGCGCGCAGCTCGGCGTCGCATTCCTCGGTGTACTCCGTCGCGTGGTGCGGATGCACGCCGGCGGTGGCGTAAAGCACGCCCGGGTGCGCCTGCGCCAGCGCGAGCGCCCTGTGCGAGTGCTCGCGGCTGGCCCCGGTCACCACCATGCGCGTCACGCCGGCCGCGCGAGCGCGCTCGAGCACGGCCGCGCGGTCGCGGTCGAAGCTGTCGTGGGTCAGGTTGGCGCCGATGTCGATCAGAGGCATGCGCGCAGTGTAGTAGGAGCGCGCTCGCGCGCGATGTTCTTTAGCGAAAGTGTTCGCGCAAGATGGCTTTCCAGACGCGCGATGCGCGTCTTGCGGGGTCCTGCCGCGCGGATGGAAAGCGCTTCGCGCGCGAGCGCGCTCCTGCGGGTGGTCAGTTGGGCAGCTGGCAGGTCGCCGGCCGCTCGCTGGCGAACAGCGCCTGCGTCGCCCATTCCGGGTGGTCGACGAAGGGGTTGCGGTTGCCCTGGAAGCTGTACACCACCTCGTTGCGCGCGCGCTCGGCGGCGTCGGGCGGGTCGGCGTGGTGCCAGGCCAGCAGGGTCGACAGCAGGCCCATGTACGCCGGCGAGCCGGAGGTGGCGACGATCCGGCCGCGGTCGTCGGTCAGCTCCAGGTCGGGCTCGGACTGGCCGCTCTGCGGGTGCTGGCCGCCTTCGTAGCGGATCGCCATGTACAGCACCGCGCGTGCCATGTCGCCCTGGCGGTGCTGCCAGACCTGGAAGCCGCTGGCGTTGGTCCAGTTTGAGTTGCCCGGGTAGGCGCCGGTGCCGCCGCCCACGCCGTGGTGCGCTTCGGTGGCGCGCTCGCTGCAGTTGGCGGCGGGCCCGCAGTCGGCGTAGGGCTTGTTGCCGCGCGCGGCGTTGTGGTCGGTGTCGGTCAGGTAGAGCATGTGCGCGTCGGTGTGCGGCGCGTTGGGCAGGCCGCGGTCGCCGGTGGCGCTGCTGAAGCCCAGCGATTTCGGCCAGGTGTGCTCGCGGTTGTAGGTCAGCCCGCTGCCGGTGCCGGCGCGGCCGCTCCCCTTGGGATAGCTGCGGTTGCGGTAGGCGTCCAGGATGCGGTTCTCGTCCAGCGGGTCCTCGTCGGCGATCTCCAGGATCGTCCAGGTGCTGGTGCCGCTGCCGCTGTAGGGGTACGAGGTGTGGCCGCGGATGGTGTGGTGCAGGGTGCAGCGCAGCTGCTGCGGCGTGCTCGCGTCCACCAGCGCGTAGTAGCCGCCCGGCGCGCCCGGGTGGCCGCCCCCCTCGGACACGGTGAAGCGCACCGCCACGTCGGCCGCCGGGTGCAGGCCGCCGGCGTCGGCGACGCGGTCGGCGCGGATGTCGAGCGTGCACTGCTCGCCGGCGTGCAGCGCGGTGTCGGTGGACAGCGCGAAGCGGTCGCCGCTGGCCGGGTGCGACAGCGGCACCGTGCCCGAGGTCGCGCAGGCCAGGGCGAAGGCGCCGGAAGACAGCGTCACCGGCTCGTCGAACGCCACTTCCAGGTCGCCTGCGGCGGGGAAGCCGGTCGCCCCGTCGGCAGGCACGGTGGAGACCAGCGCGGGCGGCGCGTCCCCGCCGCCGCCGCCGCCGGTGAAGGTCTGCCCGCTGTTGCAGCGGCCGAAGCTCTGCGCCGAGGCCGCCGCCCAGGCGAAGTCGGCCGCCGCGCGGCCGCTGCCGCGCAGCTGCAGCGAGTGGCCCACCGGCGTGGACGACCCTTCGGACACCGGCAGGTCGGCGCTCGCCCGCCCCGCTGCGGGGCCGTCGGCGGCGGTGATCGCGCCCTCGTAGCTGAGGAACTGCACCACCGTGCCCTGCGCATCGACCAGGGCGATGCCGTCGTGGCTGCCGTTCTGCAGGCCGTCGCGCGGCCAGGTGACGGTGGCGACGCGCACGCTCGCGTCGCAGTCGGCCGCCTGTCCCGCCGGCACCGCCGCGTTGCCGTAGGTGCGCGCGCTGCCCGGCGCGCTGCTGCCGTTGTACAGCCAGACGCGGTAGCCGGAAAGGTCCTCGCCGGCGGTGGCCACGATCTCCACCGCCTCGCCGCTGTCGGCGCCGGCGTTGTCGTAATGCAGCTCGTTGACGAAGACGCTGGCGAAGGCCGCGGGGCTGGCCAGCAGCAGGAGGCCGGCGAGCGGCAGCGCCCGGCGGCGCTGCGGGCAGGAGCGGCGATCGCGCATCTTCGGTTGTCCCCGGTGGTGTCTTCCCAACTGTAGCCCCGGGAAGATGACAGCCACCAGCCGGGACGGCCCGCGCGGCTGGTGTAGTGTGTCGCGCCGTGACCGACGTCGCCTTTCCCATCGCGCCACTGCTGCCGCGGATCGCCGCCAGCCTGGCCGTGCATCCGCGCCTGGTGCTGGAGGCGCCGCCGGGCGCCGGCAAGACCACCCAGGTGCCGCTGGCCCTGCTCGACGCGCCGTGGCGGGACGACCGCCGGATCGTGATGCTGGAGCCGCGCCGCGTGGCCGCGCGCGCCGCCGCCGGCTTCATGGCCGCGCAGCTCGGCGAGGCGGTGGGCGAGACCGTCGGCTACCGCATCCGCTTCGAGCGCAAGGTCTCGGCGCGCACCCGCATCGAGGTGGTGACCGAGGGCATCCTCACCCGCATGATCCAGGACGATCCCACCCTCGACGGGATCGCCGCGCTGCTGTTCGACGAGTTCCACGAGCGCCACCTGGCGGGCGACCTCGGCCTGGCGCTGGCGCTGGACGTGCAGGCGCAGCTGCGCGAGGACCTGCGCATCGTGGCGATGTCGGCGACCCTCGACGGCGAGCGCCTGGCCGCGTTCCTCGACGCGCCGCGCCTGTCCAGCGCCGGCCGCGGCTTCCCGGTCGAGGTGGCGCACCTGCCGGCGCGCCGCGACGAGGCGCTGGAGGCACAGGCGCGGCGCGCGGTGGAGCAGGCGCTGCGGGCGCACCCCGGCGACGTGCTGGCGTTCCTGCCCGGCCAGCGCGAGATCGCGCGCCTGCAGGCGGCGCTGCAGGCCGCCGCGGTCGATGCCGAGGTCCTCGCCCTGCACGGCGAGCTGCCGCTGGAGCAGCAGGCGCGGGTGCTGCGCCCCGATCCCGGCGGGCGCCGGCGCGTGGTGCTGGCCACCAACGTCGCCGAATCCTCGGTGACCCTGCCGGGGGTGCGCGTGGTGATCGACAGCGGGCTGGCGCGCGCGCCGCGCTTCGATCCCAACAGCGGATTCTCGCGGCTGGAGACGGTGGCGATCTCGCAGGCCTCGGCCGACCAGCGCGCCGGCCGCGCCGGCCGCGTCGCCGCCGGCTGGGCGTGGCGGCTGTGGCCGCAGTCGCAGCGGCTGGAGCCGCAGCGCGTGCCGGAGATCGCCCAGGTCGATCTGGCCGCGCTCGCGCTGGAGCTGGCCGCCTGGGGCGAGAGCGCGCTGCGCTTCCCCGATCCGCCGCCGCCCGGCGCGCTGGCGGCGGCGCGCGGGCTGCTGCGCCTGCTGGGCCAGCTCGATGCCGACGCGCGCATCACCCCGGCGGGGCGGCGCGCGCTCGCGCTGGGCACCCACCCGCGCTGGGCGGCGATGCTCGACGCCGCGCCGGACCCGGCGTCGCGCGCGCTGGCCTGCGACCTGGTGGCGCTGCTGGAGGCGCGCGATCCGCTGCGCTCGCGCTCCGACGCGGTGGCCGCGCGCTGGCAGGCGCTGGCGGCTTGGCGGGCCGGCCGCCACGCGGACCCGGCCGCGCGCGGCGCGCTGGCGGCGGTCGACGCCGCCGCGCGCCAGTGGCGCCGGCGCCTGCGCGTGGAGCGCGCGCCGCCCGCGCACGTGCCCGCGCACGCGCTGGGCGACCTGCTCGCGCACGCGTTCCCGGACCGCATCGCCCACCGCCACGCCGCCGATTCGCTGCGCTACCAGCTCGCCAACGGCCGCACCCTGCGCCTGTTCGACGATAGCGCGCTGGTCGGCGAGCCCTGGCTGGTCGCCGCCGAACTGCGGCGCGAGGCCCGCGACGCGCTGCTGCTGCGCGGCGCGCCGGTGGACGAAGCCGCCCTGCGCCGCGACATGGCCGATCGCTTCGCCGAGGCCGACGAGGTGCGCTGGGACCCGGCGCGGCGCGCGCTGGTCTCCGAGCGCGTGCGGCGCTTCGCCGGCATCGTGCTGGACGCGCGGCCCGCCGGCCGGGTCGACCCCGCGCGCGCGGCGCAGGCGCTGACCGAGGCCGTGCGCGCGCTCGGCATCGAGTCGCTGCCGTGGACCGAGGCCCTGCGGCAATGGCGTGCGCGGGTCGGTTCGCTGCGCGCGTGGATGCCCGAGCTCGGCCTGCCCGACCTGTCAGACGCCGCGCTGCTCGACGGCCTGGACCGCTGGCTGCGTCCCGCCTTCGCCGGCCTGACCCGGCTCGACGCGCTCGGCGAGGACGCGCTGGGCGAGGCGCTCGCCGCGCAGCTCGACTGGCCCGCGCGGCAGGCGCTGGAGCGCCTGGCGCCGGTCCGCATCGCGGTGCCGTCCGGCCAGGCGCGGCGCATCGACTACGCGCTGGAGGCCGACGGCACGCCGCGCCCGCCGGTGCTGGCGGTCAAGCTGCAGGAGCTGTTCGGGCTGGCCGAAACCCCGCGCATCGCCGACGGCCGCGTCCCGCTCACGCTGCACCTGCTGTCGCCGGCGGGGCGGCCGCTGCAGGTCACCCAGGACCTGCGCAGCTTCTGGGAGCGCACCTGGCCGGAGGTGCGCAAGGAGATGAAGGGCCGGTACCCCCGGCACCCGTGGCCGGAGGATCCGTGGAACGCCGTCGCCACCCACCGGGCGAAGCCGCGGGGGACGTGAGGCGCGGCCGGCGCGGTGTATCGTTCAGTGGCGGTGGGGCCGGCGCTCACGCGTCCGCCACGATGGGCGGCCGATACTGCACGGCCACGCGTTTTCCCGTTTGGCAGCACAGACCAAGGAATCCCCCATGAGCAAGTTCGACGCACTGCAGGACCGGGCGCTTGAGTTGGCGGGCCATCTCGGCGACAACATCCGCCATGCCATTCCCGACCACGCCGCCAAGTGGCTGCAGACCGGCGCCGCGCTGGGCGCGGCGCGCGTGGCCACGAGCACCGCGGGCCGCTCGATCGGCCGCCACCCCGCCATCTCCGGCTCGGTCGTGGTCGCCGTGATCGCCGGCGCCGGCCTGCTGTGGTGGGCCAACAAGCGCCGCAAGGAGAAGCAGGCCGCCGGTTCGGGGCAGACCATCGAGGGCCGCGCGCGCCGGGTCGAGGCGCGCCGTGCGCCGCGCAAGACCGCCGGCCGCCGCACCGGCTCGCGCCGCAGCGCGCAGACCACGGGCGGCTCCGACGCCGAGTAGGCGGCGCGCGGTCATCGGGCCCACGGACGCCGGCGCAAGCCGGCGTCCTGCGTTTCGCGCATCGACGTGCTGTCCCGCGACGAAGCCAATCCGTAGGAGCGCGCTCGCGCGTGACGGGCGTTCCCCGCGAGACCGGATCGCCCTACGGAGCCGCGCCCTTGCGGTCGCGGGCCTGCGGCAGCTCGACCACGAAGCGGCTGCCGCCGCCGTCGCGGTCCTCGTACCAGAGCTGGCCGCCCGCGTTGGCGATGATCTCGCGCGCCAGCGAGAGCCCCAGGCCGGTGGAGTTGCCGCCGTCGTCGACGCTGGCGCTGTCGTGCAGGCGCACGAACGGCTTGAACAGCTCGCGCTGCCGCGAGCTGGCGATGCCCGGCCCGCGGTCCTCCACCACCAGCTGCCAGTAGCCGGGCGCGCCCGGGCGGCAGGCGATGTCGAGGTCGCTGTCGGCGGCGTACTTCATCGCGTTGCTGACCAGGTTCTCGGCGACCTGGCGCAGCACCAGCGGGTCGATCGCCACGCGCACGTCCTCGACCCCGTGCGAGGCGATGCGCATGCAGCGCTGCCGCGCCTCCAGCTGCAGCCCGTAGCGGTTCTCGAGCCAGTCCACGGTCTCGTTGAGCGAGGCGGTGGCGTTGCGCTCGGTGTGCTCGCGCGTGCTGCGCTGCATCTCCAGGTAGCGCTTGATGTAGCCCAGCGCATCGTTGGCGCTCTCGTAGATGGTGTCCAGGTAGCGCGGCACGCGCTCCGGGCCGACACCGTTGCTGCGCAGGATGTCGCTGGCGAACAGCACCGAGCTCAGCGGGTTCTTGAGGTCGTGGGCGACCAGGTTCACCAGTTCCTGGCGCTCGCGGGCCACCCGCTCCAGGCGGTCGCGGGTGAGCTTGAGCCCGACGTGGGCGCTGACCCGGGCCAGCAGTTCCTCGGGCAGGAAGGGCTTGGTGACGTAGTCCACCGCGCCGGCGTCGAAGGCGCGCAGCAGCTGCTCGCGGTCGCGCGCGGCGGTCAGGCAGACCACCGGCAGGCGCATCAGCGCCTCGCGCTGCTTGATCTCGGCCAGCACCTCGAAGCCGTCCATGCCCGGCATCAGCACGTCGAGCAGGATCAGGTCCGGCAGCGCCTCGGAGGCGATGCGCAGCGCGTCCTCGCCGTCTGTGGCGTTGAGGACGTCGTAGCCGTTCCGGGACAGCAGCGCGCTGACGACGCGGAGGTTCGCCGGCTGGTCGTCGACCACGAGAATGCGTCCGGCGGCTACCTTCGTCACCATCCAATCATGACCCTGAACAGGAATGCGCGGGACGGTAACAGAAGACCAACGGTTGCACTATCAGAAAAGTCTGCAAGTGATTGGCGGGCCGCAGGTTTCGCTGAACCGTTCAGCGCCGCGTTCAGGAAATCGCGCGCCACGCACCGGGCGCCAGCCCGTCCAGACGCCACGGTCCGATCGCCACCCGCACCAGCCGCAGCGTCGGCAGCCCGACCGCGGCCGTCATGCGCCGCACCTGTCGGTTGCGTCCCTCGCGCAGCACCACCTCCAGCCAGGCGTCGGGCACCGTCCTGCGCGCGCGCACCGGCGGGTCGCGCGGCCACAGCGTCGGGGGCGGATCGAGCCGGCGCACGCGCGGCGGCCGCGTCGCGCCGTCGCGCAGCACCGGCCCGGCGCGCAGCGCATCGAGCGCGGCGTCGCCGGGATCGCCCTCCACCTGCACCCAATAGGTCTTCGACAGCTTGTGCCGCGGATCGGTGATGCGGTGGATCAGCCCGCCCTCGTCGCTCAGCATCAGCAGGCCCTCGCTGTCGTGGTCGAGCCTGCCGGCCGGGTAGACCCCGGCCGGCAGGCCGAACCCGGCGAGCGTGGGCCGCGGCGGCGCGCTGCGGTCGGTGAACTGGCACAGCACGCCGTAGGGCTTGTTGAAGGCGACGAGCACTCGGGCGGGGGACCGGGAACCGGGAAAAGCGCCGCCGGCTCAGCCCTTGACGAAGCGCAGCGTCATGCGGTCGCTCTCGCCGATGTCGCGGTACTTCTGCGCGTCGGCCTCCTCGTGCTGGTTGGTCGGCGGCAGCGTCCACACGCCGTTGGGATGGTCGCGGGTGTCGCGCGGGTTGGCGTTGACCTCGCTGCGCTCCTCCAGCCGGAAGCCGGCGGCCTCGGCCAGGCCGATCACGGTCTGCTCGGCGACGTAGCCGGAGCGGTCGCCGGCCGGAAGCTCGTGCTCGGCCCGGTGCTCCACCACGCCCAGCACGCCGCCGGGCTTGAGCACCTTGTGGAAGCCCTCGAACATGGCCGGCGCATTGCCGGACATCAGCCAGTTGTGCACGTTGCGGAAGGTGAGCACCGCGTCGGCCGAGCCGTCGGGCCCGAACGCCGGCGCGGCCGGGTCGTACTCGACCAGCGTCGCGCGGCCGTAGACCTCGGTGGGCGCGCCGCCGAGCTTGGCGCGCAGCTCGTCGCGCGCGCGGGTCGGGTAGCCGCGACGGTCCTCGGGCACGCTGTCCGGCGCGACCACCGCGCCGACGTAGGTGCCGCGCTCGCGCAGGTAGGGCGCCAGGATCTCGGTGTACCAGCCGCCGCCGGGGGTGATCTCGACCACGGTCATGTCGGGGCGGACGCCGAAGAACGCGAGCGTCTCCTTCGGGTGGCGCCAGGCGTCGCGGGCGGCGAACTCCGGCGTGCGCCAGGCGCCGGCGATCGCGCGGTCGAGCGCGGCGGCGGCCTCGGCATCGAGCGCGCGGGCGGCTGCAGGCGCCGGGCTCGCCGCGGGCGCGGCGGCGGACGGCGTGGGGTCCGCCGCGGCATCGGCCGGCGGCGCCGGGTCGGCGGTACAGGCGGCGAGCAGCGCCAGGGGCAGCAGCAGGGGCAGCAGCGGTTTCATGGACGCTCCACGGATGTCGGAAACCGCAGAGGTTAGCCGGTGACGCGCCCGGGAGCATGCCGGTGCGCAACACAGCTTTCCCGCCGTCTTCGCGGCGTGCCGACCCCGTCGTGGCTTAGGCTGATGGCGATCGACACGCGAGGACCCGCTGCATGACCGCTTCCGACCTGCGTCCGCTCGGCCGTTCCGGCCTGCGCGTCCGCCCGCTGGCCTTCGGCGGCAACGTGTTCGGCTGGAGCGCCGACGAGCCGACCTCCTTCGCCCTGCTCGACGCCTTCGCCGGCGCCGGCTTCGGCCTGGTCGACACCGCCGACGTCTACTCGGCCTGGGTGCCGGGCAACCGCGGCGGCGAGTCCGAGACCATCATCGGCCGCTGGCTGGCCCGCCGCGGGCGCCGCGACGACGTGGTGATCGCGACCAAGGTCGCGAAGTGGGGCGAGCGCCCGGGCCTGTCGCCGGACAACATCGCCCGCGCCGCCGAGGACTCGCTGCGGCGCCTGCAGGTGGAGACGATCGACCTGTACTTCGCCCACGAGGACGACGCGCGGGTGCCGATCGCCGACACCCTGGGCGCCTTCGCCCGGCTCGTCGAGCAGGGCAAGGTGCGCGCGATCGGCGCCTCCAACTTCAGCGCGCCGCGGCTGGCCGAGGCGCTGGAGGTGTCGGCCCGGGACGGGCTGCCGCGCTACGAGGTGCTGCAGCCGGAGTACAACCTCTACGACCGCATCGGCTACGAGGCCGAGCTGGAGCCGCTGGCGCGCGAGCACGGCCTCGGCGTGGTGACCTACTACGCCCTGGCCAGCGGCTTCCTCAGCGGCAAGTACCGCCGCCCGGAGGATGCGGCCAAGAGCAGCGCGCGCGGCGCCGGCGTGGTGGAGAAGTACCTCAACCCGCGCGGGGAGCGCATCCTCGAGGCGCTGGACGGCGTCGCCGCGGCGCACCGGGCCACGCCGGCGCAGGTCGCGCTGGCCTGGCTGATCGCGCGCCCGGGCGTGACCGCGCCGATCGCCAGCGCCACCGGCACCGCGCAGCTGCAGGAACTGATCGCCGCCGCGGAGCTGGCGCTGTCGGCCGACGAGATCGCCGCGCTTGATGCGGCCAGCCACAACGAGTGAGCCCATGAGCACTGCCGTCCGCAACCGCCGCATCGTCCTCGCCGCCCGCCCGCAGGGCGAGCCGAAGCCCGCCGACTTCCGCCTCGAAAGCGAGATCCTGCCGCTGCCGCGCAAGGGCCAGGTGCTGCTGCGCAACCGCTGGCTCTCGCTCGACCCCTACATGCGCGGGCGCATGAACGCCGGGCGCTCCTACGCGCGGCCGCTGGAGATCGGCGAGACCTTCGTCGGCGCCACCGTGGCGCAGGTGGTGGAGTCGCTGCACCCGGAGTGGTCCCCGGGCGACTGGGTGCTGGCCTTCGGCGGCTGGCAGGACTACGCCATCGTCGAAGGCGACGCGCTGCAGCGCCGGCTCGACCCGGAGGCGCTGCCGGTCACCACCGCGCTGGGCGTCTACGGCATGCCCGGCTTCACCGCCTACGCCGGCCTGCACGAGATCGGCAAGCCCAAGCCGGGCGAGACCCTGGTCGTGGCCGCGGCCAGCGGGCCGGTCGGCGCGACCGTCGGGCAGATCGCCCGGCTGCACGGCGCGCGGGCCATCGGCATCGCCGGCGGCGAGGCCAAGGTGGCGCACGTGCGCGACGAGCTCGGCTTCGACGTCGCCCTCGACCATCGCGCGCCCGACTTCGCCGAACGCCTGGCGGCCGCCGCCCCCGACGGCGTCGACGTCTACTTCGAGAACGTCGGCGGCAAGGTGCTCGACGCCGTGCTGCCGCTGCTCAACGACTTCGCCCGCATCCCGGTGTGCGGCCTGGTCGCCCACTACAACGAGGCCGAGCTTCCGGCCGGGCCGGACCGCGTGCCGCAGCTGATGGGACTGATCCTGAGCCGGCACCTGACCGTGCGCGGCTTCATCCAGACCGACTTCATCGGCCTGTACCCCGAGTTCCTGCGCGAGATGGGCGGCTGGCTGCGCGAGGGGCGCATCCGGTACCGAGAGGACGTCGTGGACGGGCTGGAGAACGCGCCCGAGGGCCTGATCGGCCTGCTGCGCGGCGACAACTTCGGCAAGCGCATCGTCCGGATCGAGGACTGAGCATGGGCGGCTGGGCGCCATCGCGGACGGGAGCGGCGCGGGAATGGGCCTGACGCAGCTCCTGGGCGCGTGCGGGCTGCCGCTGGCCGCCACTGGCCTCGTGCTTGCCGCGCGCTGGCGCCGGCGCACGCCGCCCGGCGGCGTCCGCCCGCTGCGGCTGTGCGCCGCGCGCGCCGCCTCCGCGCCCTTGCGGCGGCTGTCGGTCTGGCTGCTGGCGCTGTCGCTGCTCGGGCTGCTGCGGCCCGATCTGCCGGGCGTGCCCTACGCGGTCGCGTGGGGACTGCTGCTGTTCGCCGCCTGCGCGCTGCCGTGGCGGCGCGCGCGCCGGCGCGCCGCTCGTCGCCCCGGCCCCGGGCCGGACGCCGGACCGCTTGCCCGGCCGCACGAGCTGCCGTAGCTTTTCGCCGACGCCGCGCTCCACGGGGCCGGCGCCCCCACCGTCCACCGATCCCTCCGAACCGATGAGCCTGACCGCCGACCTCGACGCCTGCACCCAGGTCGCCGTGGAATTCGCGACCAAGCTGATCCGCCGCCAGTTCGCCGGCGCGCACCTGCTGCTCGGCGTGCAGGCGCGCGAGGAGTGGCCGCCGTCGGCCCTGCGCGAGGCCTACCAGGAGCTGGTGGACTGGGCCGGCCCGGAGCCGGACCGCATCGAGGTGTCCGCCTCGCGCCGCGACTGGCCCGACCGCGAGGACGACGACCTCGGCTGGGTCTACGTGCTGTTGCACGGCGGCGAGACCGAGGGCGTCGCGGTCACCGTCGCGCGCGAGCGGGACCGCACCGCGATCCGGGACATCGAGTGGGGGCGCATCCAGTGAGCGCGCGTCGCTGTCGCGCAAGCCGCGCGGAAGCCCTGTAGGCGCGCGCTCGCGCGCGACCGGGCCAGGCGCCACCGGACCCATGGCGGACGGAGAACGCGTCCCCACGCGCGGACGCGGGTGAACGACGGCCGGCGCCGCTTCTTCCGGCACCCGGAGCGTAAAGCGGCGCGCGCGCGCTTCTACCGGGCCGGTGGGCGGCGGGGTGAGCGCGGCTTGCGGGCGGGGCGGGATTCCGGTGCGGCGACGGCGGTCGTGTGGCGGGTGTGCTCGGCGGCCTGGCGCCGCACCCAGTCGCGGAAGGCCAGGAAGCCCTGGTGGTCGGCCGAGCGCTGCGGGTACACCAGGTAGTGCCGCCAGGGCGTGCGCAGCCGATGCTCGGACAGCGCCACCAGCTGGCCGCTGTCGAGCAGCCAGCGCGCGCGGGTGACGCGGCCGAGCGCGACGCCCACGCCGTCGACCGCGGCGCGGTGGTGCGATTCGGAGTCGTCCATCACCGCGACGTAGCGCGCCGGCGGGGCCTCGCCGGCCAGCTCGAACCAGCGCTCCCATTCGCCGTCGGGATCGCCGAGCAGCGGCCACTGCGACAGCTGCGTCCGCTTCTGCCGCCGCATCCGCGCGATCAGCGCCGGGCTCGCCATCGGCACCAGCCATTCGTCGAGCAGCGGCTCGGCGATCGTGCCGGGCCAGCTGCCGTGGCCCACCCGCATCGCCGCGTCCACGTGCGTATCGCGGGCGAAGTCCACCAAGCGTTCGCTCGACAGCATGTTGAGCTCGATGGTCGGGTGCGCGTGCATGAAGTCGCCCAGCCGCGGCACCAGCCAGGCCGAGGCCATGGTCGGGGTGATGCTGAGGGTGAGCACGTCGTCGCGCCGCGCCGAGTACGGCCGCAGCGCCTGCGAGATCGCCAGCAGGTGCGGGGCGACCTGGTCGAGCAGCTGCTGCCCTTCGCGGGTGGGCGTCACCCCGCGCGGGCGGCGCTCCAGCAGGCGGTAGCCGAGCCGGTCCTCCAGCGTGCGCATCTGGTGGCTCAGCGCGCTGACGGTGAGGTGCATCGACTCGGCCGCGCGCGACAGGCTGCCGGCCTGCGCGGCGGCGACGAAGCCCTGCAGGGCGTGGAGGGGCGGGCGCGACATGGCTTGAATCTCCTTCAAGTCGGGCTTGCGAAAGCCTCGCTTTTTATGCCATCAGACTGCGCCTATCTTCGATTCCACTCAAGCATGGGAGTGGATCGATGCGCCTCTTCAAGGACCTGCTGTTCCTCCACGGCCACGTCGCCAGCCGCACCCTGGCGCGCGAGCTGGCCGGCCTCGACAACATCCCGCCCGATGCCGTCGGCGACGCCCCGGGCGATGCGCCGGACGACCCGGCGGACCGCGACGCCGCACCGGATGCGGCGATCCGGGTGACCACCGCGCTCTCGCTGTTCCGCTGAGCGGGCGCCGGATGCGCGAAGGCCCCGCGGGTGCGGGGCCTTCGGCGCGATGCGGCGGGCGCCGGGCCTAGCCGCGCAGCGAATCCAGCGCCGCGTTGAACGTCGCGCTCGGACGCATCGCCGCGCCGGCCTTGGCCAGGTCGGGATGGTAGTAGCCGCCGATGTCCACCGGCTTGCCCTGGGCGCCGTTGAGCTCGTCCAGGATCGCCGCCTCCTCGGCCGCCAGCCGCTCGGCCAGCGGGGCGAATGCCTGCTTCAGGGCCGCGTCCTCGTCCTGCGCCGCCAGCGCCTGCGCCCAGTACAGCGCCAGGTAGACATGGCTGCCGCGGTTGTCGAGCTGGCCCAGCTTGCGCGCCGGCGAGCGGTCGTTGTCGAGGATCTGCGCGTTGGCCGCGTCCAGCGCCTTCGCCAGCACCTTGGCACGGGCGTTGCCGTAGGTCTCGCCCAGGTGCTCCAGCGACGCGGCCAGGGCCAGGAACTCGCCCAGCGAATCCCAGCGCAGGTAGTCCTCGGCGAGGAACTGCTGCACGTGCTTGGGCGCGGAGCCGCCGGCGCCGGTCTCGAACAGGCCGCCGCCGGCCATCAGCGGCACGATCGACAGCATCTTGGCGCTGGTGCCCAGCTCCATGATCGGGAACAGGTCGGTCAGGTAGTCGCGCAGCACGTTGCCGGTGACCGAGATGGTGTCCTCGCCCTTGCGGATGCGCGCCAGCGACGCGCGCATCGCCTCCACCGGCGGCAGGATGCGGATGTCCAGGCCGGCGGTGTCGTGCGCCTTCAGCTCGCGCTCGACCTTGGCGATCACCTGCGCGTCGTGCGCGCGCTGCGGGTCGAGCCAGAAGATCGCCGGCGTCGCGCTCAGGCGCGCGCGGTTGACCGCCAGCTTCACCCAGTCGCGGATCGGCGCGTCCTTGGTCTGGCACATGCGCCAGATGTCGCCCGCCTCCACCGCGTGCTCGAACACCACGCCGCCGTCCTGGTCGACCACGCGCACGGTGCCGTCGGCCGGGATCTCGAAGGTCTTGTCGTGGCTGCCGTACTCCTCGGCCTTCTGCGCCATCAGGCCCACGTTCGGCACGCTGCCCATGGTGGCCGGATCGAACGCGCCGTGCGCCTTGCAGTCCTCGATCACCGCCTGGTAGATGGTGGCGTAGCTTCGGTCGGGGATCACCGCCTTGGCGTCCTCCAGCGCGCCGGCCGCGTTCCACATGCGGCCGGAGTCGCGGATCATCGCCGGCATCGAGGCATCGACGATCACGTCGCTGGGCACGTGCAGGTTGGTGATGCCCTTGTCGGAGTTGACCATCGCCAGCCCCGGCCGCTGCGCGTACACGGCCTCCACGTCGGCCTGGATCCGCGCCCGCTCGTCCTCGGGCAGCGAGCCGATGCGCGCGTAGAGGTCGCCGATGCCGTTGTCGGGATCGAAGCCCGCGCGCTGCAGCGCGTCGGCATGCTTGTCCAGCGCCTCCCGGTAGAACGCCGTCACCGCCACCCCGAACATGATCGGGTCGGAGACCTTCATCATCGTGGCCTTGAGGTGCAGCGAGAACAGCACGCCCTGCGCCCTGGCGTCGGCGATCTGTGCCTCGACGAAGGCCGCCAGCGCCTTGCGGCGCATCACCGCGGCGTCGACGATCTCGCCGGCCTGCACCGGCACGCGCTCGCGCAGCACCTGCGTGCCGCCGTCGCGGCCGACCAGCTCGATGCGCAGGCTGCCCGCCGCGCCCAGCGTGGCCGAACGCTCGCTGCCGTAGAAGTCGCCATCGTCCATGTGCGCCACGTGGGTCTTCGAGTCCGCGCTCCACTTGCCCATGCGGTGCGGGTGCTTGCGCGCGTACTGCTTCACCGACGCCGGCGCGCGGCGGTCGGAATTGCCCTCGCGCAGCACCGGGTTCACCGCGCTGCCCTTGACCCGGTCGTAGCGCGCCTTCGCCTCGCGCTCGGCGTCGTCCCTCGGCTCGTCGGGGTAGTCCGGCAGCGGATAGCCCTGCCCCTGCAGCTCCTTGATCGCCGCCTTGAGCTGCGGCACCGAGGCGCTGATGTTGGGCAGCTTGATGATGTTGGCCTCCGGCCTGGTCGCCAGCTCGCCCAGTTCGGCCAGGTCGTCGGCGACGCGCTGCGCCGCGTCCAGCCGGTCGGGGAACTGCGCCAGGATGCGCGCGGCCAGCGAGATGTCGCGCGTCTCCACCGCGATGCCGGCGGGCGCGGCGAACGCCTCCACGATCGGCAGCAGCGACTGCGTGGCGAGGAACGGCGCCTCGTCGGTGAGGGTGTAGATGATCTTGGGGGCTTCGGACATTAGGGGTCTCTCGAAGGTCGGACGGGCACGGCGCCGCGGACCGGCGGGCGCCGCATCCGGCGGCAGCACCGGGCCACATCGTCCGAGGGTCGGGATGTCGCCGTGGGAGTGCGTCGCGCGCGACGCACGGTGCGTTCATTGTCGCGCGTTTGCGCGGACGGCGGAAGGCGACGGCTCCCGCATGCGCTTTCCGCGTAGACATACGGGACAGCACGGCTCATCGGCGCGGCCGGCGCGCGCGCTCTGCCGTTCCCCGACCGCGGAAGACGCGTGCGCTCGCGGCGGTCGATGCGGTTCACCCAAGGATGCCGTGGAGTGCGCTCGCGAGGCGGAACGCCCTCCCGGGGCATCGCGGGCAGCGGGCGCGGCCGGTGCATGCGAGGCGCGGCCGGATCAGACTTTTCCTACACGCCGCTCCGGCACTGTCCGACTGTGGCTTGCGGGGTCTGGCGACACACTGTGCTAGCCCCGGCGGCACGGTCATGCGAAATGCAGGGAACGCAGCTCCGCAAGGGAAAACGGACCGCCATCTGAGCACGTGGGGATGCCGGGCCGGGGCACATATTCGATCTTCGCGGCGCAGGAATGCGTCGGACGCGGGCGCGATTGCCGTCTCGGCATCCTCCGGCCATCCGGAGAGGCTGCGCCGCGCCGCCCTCAACCCGCCAGCGTGCGCTCGTAGGCCTGCAGGTGGCACCAGGCGGCCGCGAGGCGCGGCGCGTCGGCGCCGGCGGCGCGCACGCGGGCGAGCATGTCGCCGACGATGTGCGCGGCCTCCACGCGGCGGCCGGCCTCGAGGTCGTGCAGCATCGAGGCCTTCATCGGCGAGCCGGGCTCGGTGAGCTGGCGTAGCGCGGTCTCGCGCGCGGCGTCGGGCACCGGGTGGCCGGCGGCGTCGGCGGCGACGAGCGCCTCGGCGTAGAGAGCGCGCACGAAGTCGGCGCCGCCCTCGGTGGCGACGATGCCGCCGACGTCCGAGCGCATCAGGCAGGTGGCGGCGGCCAGCGTGGCGAGGAAGGCGAACTTGTTCCACTGCTCGCCGGCGATGTCCGCCGCGAGCAGGTGGCGGATGCCCGCGGCCTCGCACAGCGCGGCGAAGGCGCGGCAGCGCGCGCTGTCGGGATCGCCGTCGCGCTCGCCGAAGGTGATCGAGGCGGCGCGGGTGTGGTGGCGGATGCTGCCGTCGGGCGCCTGGGTGGCGCTGATGAAGCACAGCCCGCCGACGACGCGACCGGGCCCGAAGCGCGCGTCCAGCGGCCCGTAGTGGCGCAGGCCGTTGAGGATCGGCAGCACGGCGGTGTCGGGCCCGACCGCGGGCGCGATGGCGTCGATCGCGGCGTCGAGGTCGTAGGCCTTGCAGCTCAGCAGGACCAGGTCGAACGGCCGCTGCGCGGAGAGCGCGGGCGCGTCTTCGGCGGTGACGCAGCGCACCGGGATGTCGGCGTCGCCCAGCGGGCTGCGCAGGCGCAGGCCGTCGCGGGCGAGGACGGCGGCCCGGGCGGGCCGGACCAGGAAGGTGACGTCGGCGCCCGACTGCGCCAGCCGGCCGCCGAAGTAGCCGCCGGTGCCGCCGGCGCCCAGGACCAGGATCCGCATGCCGTCCTCCGCTGGAGAGAGCGCACGATCATAGCCGGGCCCGCAAACGACAACGGGCGCGACCCGGAGGCCGCGCCCGTCGTGGTGTCGAGCGCCGGGGCGCGCTTACTGCGTGACGTTGAACTCGCGCGTCTGCACGACGTTGCCGTCGAGCGAGACCTCGAGCCGGTACTTGCCGGCCGGCCAGTTCTCGGGGTTGGTGACGCGGAAGTTGGTCACGCCCGGGCCCGAGAAGTCGAAGCGCTGGGTGGACTCGTCGACGAGCTGGCCGTCCTGGAAGGTCCAGCGCGCGCGCAGTTCGCCGCTGCTGGGCGCGGTGGACTGGGTCACCACCGAGGCGACGATGGTGCGGTCGGTCGGGGCGAAGTCGGTCTTGGCGTCGGTGACGCGCTCGCTGCCGCTGGCCTGGGTGCCGAGCACGATCTCCGACACCTGCACCGACGGGGTCGCCGGCTGCTGGGCCGGGGGCGGCGTGGTCGGCGCCGGGGTCGCGGGCGCCGAGACCGGCGGGGGCGTGGCGTCCTCGGGCGCGCCGCGGTCGCGGTTGCAGGCGCTCAGGCCGACGGTGGCGGCGAGCGCGATCGCGAGGGCGAGCGTAGTGCGGGTCTGGGTCATGTCCGTGTGTCCTGGGTTCGCGAGAGGTGGGAAAGGATCGGGGCCGGCCGGCGCTCAGGCGCCGGCGTCGCGCGCGGGAATGCGCAGCACCTGGCCCGGCTGGATCAGGTCGGGATCGTCGAGCTGGTCGCGGTTGGCCTCGAAGATGTCCTTCCAGTGGTTCGGCGAACCGTAGTACAGCTTGGAGATCTTGGAGAGGTTCTCGCCCTTCGCGACGGTGTGCGAGCGCGCGCCGGCGGTCGCCTCGGTGGACTCGACCGAGCCGCGCACGCCGCCGAAGTCGGCCTTGGGCGACTTCGCGGTCTGCTCGGTGCTCTCCACGCTGCCGCTCACCTTGGAGAAATCGGCCTTGGACGGGGCGGCCGGCGTCTTCGCGCCGCCGCTGCCCTTGGCCAGCGAAAGCGACGCGGGGTCTGGGGTCTTGCGGTTGTCGCTCATGCGCCCTCCGGGCTGCTGGCTGTGGTGGATAACCGATCTAAGCGGCGGCAGCGTGGCACGGGGAGAGTTAAGGCCGCATCGCGCCGGCGTGAAGCGTCGCGGCTACTGGCGGGGTTCGCGTGCCGGCGGCGGCGGGGGCAGGCCCGGGGTGGTGCGCCAGGGGTTGATGTCGAGCCCGCCGCGGCGGGTGTAGCGGGCCTCCACCGACAGCGCCTCGGGACGCGCGCGCGCCAGGATGTCGAGGAAGATGCGCTCGGCGCACTGTTCGTGGAACTCGGCGTGGTCGCGGAAGGACACCAGGTAGCGCAGCAGGCCGGCGCGGTCCAGGCGCGGACCGAGGTAGGCGATGCGCACCGTGGCCCAGTCCGGCTGGCCGGTGACCGGGCAGTTCGACTTCAGCAGCGCCGAGCGCAGGGTCTCCTCGACCTGGGTGCCGGCGTCGGTGCGCAGCTGGCCGGGGTCGGGCGGGCCGTAGGCGTCGATGTCCAGGTCGAGGCCGTCGATGTCGATCGCGGCGTCGGGCGCCGTGGAACAGGGCGGCAGGCCGGGCGCCACCCGCACGGGCGCGCCGGCGGCGGCGGAGAGGTCGCGGGCGATCGTCGCGAACGCCGCTGCGGGCGATTCGAGCCGGGCGGAGTTGAGGGAGTTCAGGTAGAGCTTGAGCGACTTGGACTCGACTAGGTTCGGCGAGTCGGCCGGGACCGTCAGGGTGGCGGTGGCGACCACCGGCTTGCCGCGCGCATCCAGCCAACCCAGTTCGTAGGCGTGCCAGCGGTCGGCGCCGGCGAAGGGCGGGGCGCCGGCGTCGAGGCCGAGCGCGGCGCGGCCCTGCGCGCGCGGGATGGGGAACAGCAGCGAGGGGTCGTAGCGGTCGGGGTAGGCGACGCTGCGGCCGAGGCTGGAATCGTGGGGCGTGCTCATGGCGGCAGTGTAGGTGCTGCATGCCGTGGGCGGGCCGAAAGGGGGTGTCCGGCGTGCTTCCTGCCGACCGCACGGGGCTTCGCTAGAATCCATATTCCCCGGGCGGGAAGGCGTCGCGCGCGAGCGCGCTCTTACACGACTCGGGGATGACGGACCCTGCGATAGCGATCTGCCGCGCAGGCAGCTCAGAAGTTGCAGGTCGAAGCGCTGCGCGCCGCCGGGTGGTTCGCTGCCGCGCAGGCAGCTCAGAAGGTTCCACGCCTCCTGGATGGTGTCGCCCTCCTGTTCGCTGCCGCGCAGGTAGCTCAGAAGTGGCGAAGACCCCTACCCTGTCGGGCCAGGGAGTTCGCTGCCGCGCAGGCAGCTCAGAAGCGATCCGCAGGGCCAAGCAACGCCTGCTCGACGTTCGCTGCCGCGCAGGCAGCTCAGAAGCTGATTCGGGCCAGGTTCCCCGTCTGCGTCGCGTTCGCTGCCGCGCAGGCAGCTCAGGAGTGGACTGGCGCACGGCGGACGAACGATGGAGCCGTTCGCTGCCGCGCAGGCAGCTCAGAAGTCGGGGAACGGGATCGCCTGCCACTCCAGGCCGTTCGCTGCCGCGCAGGCAGCTCAGAAGTCCCACGGGGATTCGGCTGGGGGTGGATGTACGTTCGCTGCCGCACAGGCAGCTCAGAAGAGGTGCGAGATCATCATCAGCACCAGGTCGTAGTTCGCTGCCGCGCAGGCAGCTCAGAAAATCGGGATCGACGGGTTGATGCGCCTGATGCCGTTCGCTGCCGCGCAGCTAGCTCGATCGCCGGAGCCGCTCAAGCAGCGGGCCCAACGGGGGCGCCGCCCTGGGATTCGACGTCAGCCGCTGGTGTCGCCGCCGAGGTAGTCCAGGGTCAGCTGCAGCATCGCGCGCAGGCCGAGGTCGAGGGCGGACTCGTCGACGTCGAACTGCGGCGAGTGGTTGCTGGGGGCGCGCAGCGGGTCCTGGCCCTGCGGGGTGGCGCCGACGAAGAAGAACAGGCCCGGCACTTCCCTGGCGTAGTACGAGAAGTCCTCGGCGCCCATCGTCAACGACGGGTCGACGACGTTCCCGGCGCCGGCGACGGCCTGCAGGCTGGGCAGCATGCGCGCGGTGAGGTCGGGGTCGTTGGCGGTGACGGGGTTGCCGGTCTCGGCTGGGATGTGCGCCTCGACGGTCGCGCCGTGCGCGGCGGCGACGTGGGTGGCGACGTTCTGCAGGTCGGCGAAGATCGCCTTGCGCACGTCCTCGTCGAAGGTGCGGATGGTGCCGACGAGTTCGACGCGGTCGGGGATGATGTTGTAGCGGATGCCGCCGTTGATCGCGCCGAAGGTCACCACCGCGGGCAGCGTGGAGATGTTGGTGCGACGGCTGACGATGGTCTGCGCGGTGCCGATCAGGTCGGCGGCGGCGACGATCGGGTCGATGCCGCCCCACGGCCGCGAGCCGTGCGTCTGCCGGCCGATCACGTCGATCGAGAAACGGTCCGAGGCCGCCATCAGCGGGCCGCCGCGCACGCCGATCTGCCCGGCCTGCAGCGTCGAGAACACGTGCAGCCCGAACACCGCCTCGGGCCGGAACTCGCGGAAGATGCCCTCGGCCAGCATCATCGACGCGCCGCCCTCCTCGCCTTCCGGCGGGCCTTCCTCGGCCGGCTGGAACACGAACAGCACCTCGCCGGGCAACTCGTCGCGCATCGCCACCAGCGCCTCGGCCACGCCCATCAGGATCGCGGTGTGGGCGTCGTGGCCACAGGCGTGCATGACGCCGGTGGTCTGGCCGCGGTACTCCGCGGTGGCGGTGGAGGCGAAGGGCAGGCCGGTCTGCTCGGTGACCGGCAGCGCATCCATGTCCGCGCGCAGGGCGATGCGCGGGCCGGGGCGGCCGCCCTTGAGCACGGCGGTCACGCCGGTATGCGCGATGCCGGTCCTGGGTTCGAGGCCGAGGCCGCGCAGGTGCTCCGCGACCTTGGCCGCGGTGCGGGTCTCGCGGTTGCCCAGCTCGGGATGCCGGTGGATGTCGCGGCGCCACTCGACGACCTTGGCCTGCAGCGAGGCCGCGGCGTCGGCGACCTCGCGACGTTGCGCATCCTGGGCGGCGGCGAGGGCGGGCAGGACGGCGCAGCAGGCGCCGAGCAGCGCGGTGGCGAGGCGTGGCATCGGAACGGCTCCCGGACGTGTTGCGGCGATGCTAGAACATTTCGGACATCGCGGTCGGACCGGAGACCGGTGCCGACCGGCGCGCAGGTGCGCGCGTGCACGCTTCGCACGCGCCTGGCGCCTGCGAACGCGCCGCACCGACGCGACGGTTCAGCCGGCGAGCCGGCAGACCGCTTCGATGTTGTGCCCGTCCGGATCGAGCACGAAGGCGGCGTAGTACCCCGGCCCGTAGTGCGGCCGAAGGCCGGGCGCGCCATGGTCGACGCCGCCGGCGTCCACGGCGGCGCGGTGGAAGGCCTCCACCCCGGCGCGGTCCGCGGCGAGGAAGGCGACGTGCACGCGCACGCTCGGCGCGCCATCGCTGCGGAGCCAGAACAGCGGGTCGGGCGGGACGCCGAAGCCGACCGTCCAGCCGCCGGCGCGATTGGCGTGGCGCGCGACTTCGGCGAAGCCCAGCGGCGCCAGCGCGGCGGCGTAGAAGCGCGCGCTGCGCTCCAGGTCGCGCACCGCGAGATCGAGATGGCGGATCGCCGGCATCGGCGCGGTCTCGCGCGGGGTCATTCGCGCCGCGGCTCGCCGTCGAGCAGGTCCAGCGCCGCCTGCAGCATGGCGCGCATGCCGATCTCCAGCGCGGCCTCGTCGGGCGCGTAGTGCGGGGAGTGGTTGATCGGCATCGTCGCCGGGTCCCGGCCCTGCGGCGTGGTGCCGACGAAGAAGTAGGCGCCGGGCACCGCGTTGGCGAACTGCGAGAAGTCCTCGGCGATGGTCTGCAGCGGCATCTCGACCACGTGCTCCGCACCCACCGCCGCCTGCAGCGAGGGCAGCACGCGGCGGGCGAGCTCGGGATCGTTGATCGTGGCCGGGGCGTTGTTGACCACCTGCAGCTCGGCGCTGGCGCCCGCGGCGTGCGCGTAGTCGGTGGCGATGCGCTCGAAGCGCGCGATCACGTCCTCGCGCACGGCCGGGTCGTAGGTGCGCAGCGTGCCGACCAGGCGCGCGTCGTCGGGAATGATGTTGAAGCGCACGCCGCTCTGGAACTGGCCCGCGGTCAGCACCACCGGGGCGTTCACGATGTTGACCTGCCGCGCGATCATGCTCTGCGTCGCCAGCAGGATCTGCGCGCCGACGGTGATCGGGTCCACGCCGTCCCAGGGCCGCGAGCCGTGCGTCTGCCGGCCGGTCACGGTCAGCGACCATTCGTCGGCGCTGGCCAGCGACGGGCCGCTGCGGAAGCCGATCTGGCCGGTGTGCAGGCCGGCCCACACGTGCAGGCCGAGGATCGCATCGGGTTCGCCGCCGGCGAACGCGCCCTCGTCGAGCATGCGCCTGGCGCCGAAGGTCTCGCCCGGTTCCGGCGGGCCTTCCTCGGCCGGCTGGAACACGAACACCACCTCGCCGGCGAGCTCGTCGCGCATGCCGGCCAGCGCCTCGGCCACGCCCATCAGGATCGCGACGTGCATGTCGTGGCCGCAGGCGTGCATCACCCCGACCGGCTGCCCGCGGTAGGTGGCGGTGGCGGTGGAGGCGAACGGCAGGCCGGTCTGCTCGGTCACCGGCAGCGCGTCCATGTCGGCGCGCAGCGCGATGCGCGGACCGGGCCGCGCGCCCTTCAGCACCGCCACCACGCCGGTCGGGCCGATGCCGGTGCGCGGTTCCAGCCCGAGCGCGCGCAGGTGCTCGGCGACCTTGGCGGCGGTGCGGGTCTCCTGGTTGCCGAGTTCCGGGTGCGCGTGCAGGTCGCGCCGCCATTCCACCGCGCGCGGCTGCAGCGTGCGCGCCGCGGCTTCGGCCTCCGGTCGCGGCGCCGCGAGCGCCGCGGAGACGGCGGCGGACAGCAGCAGGGCGGCGAACAGGCGGGCGCGGACGGGCATGGCAGGGTCTCCTCGAGGCCCTGCGATGCTAGCAGCCCGCAAATTGGTTCTCAGGGCTGCGAGTAGGTCGCGATCAGCGACACCCCGCTGTAGCCGCCGGCGCCGCCGACCAGGCGCACGAAGTAGCTGTCCGACGACGGCAGCGTGGCCTGCACGCTCTGCGCCGTGCCCGGGCGCGAGGACGACAGCGCGGCGTTGCTGCCGTCGGCGGCCGGCGAGCGGCCCACCCGCGCGAGCAGCCTGACCTGGCCGCGGCCGCCGAAGCTGCGGATCTGCAGGTTGCGCGCGCCGGCGGGCACGTCGATGCGGAACAGCCGGCCCGCGTCCTGGGCCGCGGCGAGCCCCGCGGCCGGCACCGCGCGGGCGAGGCGGACCGCGGTGGGCTCGTCGCCGCCCGCGGCCGCGCCGGCGGCGCGCGCCGCGGCCTTGTGCGCGTCGAGGATGCCCACGCCGATCCGGCGCAGCGGGGCGGCCGGGAAGTCGCGCGAGGTCTGCAGCAGGATCTCGCGCATCTGGTCCGGGGTGGGCACCGGGCGCCCGGCCTGCAGCGCGGCGCTGATCGCCAGCGCCGCGACGCCGGCCACGTGCGGGGCCGCCATCGAGGTGCCGCTCATGCCGCCGTAGCCGGGATCGCCCGGCGAACGGTCGCCCAGGTTGACCGCCGACCACACGTAGCCGGCGCGCACCGGATCGCCGCTGCTGCCGTCGTTGGCGAAGGTGCCGCCGCCGGGCGCCGACAGCGCGATCGACGCGCCGTAGTTGGAGTAGTACGCGCGCTGGCCGGTGATGCCGGTCGCGGCCACGTTGATCGCGCCGGGGCAGTTGCCCGGTGTGAAGCTGCCCGCGTCCGAGCCCTCGTTGCCCGCGGCCACCACCACCGTGGTGCCGCGCTGGCGCGCCGAGGCGATGGCCTGCGCGTAGGCGCTGTCGGCCGGGCAGGTGCCGAAGCCGCCCAGGCTCATGTTGATGACCTCGGCCGGATGCTGGTTGTCGGGCACGCCCGGCACCGAGCCGCCGGAGGCCCAGACGATGGCGTCGACGATGTCGGCGGTGGTGCCGCCGCAGTGGCCCAGCGCGCGGATCGGCAGCACCCTGGCCTCGGGCGCGACGCCAGCCATGCCGAGCGCGTTGCCGGTGACCTGGGCGACGGTGCCGGAGACGTGGGTGCCGTGCCAGCTGCTGCCGCGCTGCTGCCAGGGCTGCACGCAGCCGCCGTTGTCGAGCAGGAAGCGGTCCTCGTCGGACCAGTCGCCGGTGTCCCAGCCGCCCGCGGCGCGGCCGTCGGCGGGCCGGCCGGAGTTGATCGCGTGGCTGATGAAGTCGTAGCCGGCAGCGGCGAGCGAGGTGTCGAGGTCGGGGTGCGCGGTGATGCCGGTGTCGATCACCGCGACCACCACGCCCGCACCGCGGCCGTACTGCCAGGCGCCGGGCACGTCGATGCCGCCATGGTTGGCGTAGCCCTCGGGATCGTTGGGCAGGTGCTCGACCGTGCCGTCGGGCGCGCGGAAGTGCCACTGCATCTCGTAGCCCGGGTCGTCGGGAGCGGCCGCCGCCGAACCCGCGCGCACCCGGGCGGCCGCCGTCGCCGCCGGCCGCACCAGCTGCCAGTAGCGGTTGGGCTCGACATGGGCCACCGACGGATCCGCCGACAGGGTGCGCAGCAGGGTGTCGAGCTCGGCCTCGGCCAGGCCGCGCGCCGGGCGCACCAGGTCGGCGCCGGTGGACAGGCGGCGGGTGGCGGCCAGCGCCGGCGCCGCGCGGCGGTGCACGCTGCTCCACTGCGCCGCGGTCGCCGGCGCGCGCAGCACGCGCTGCACGGTGGCCGCGCCCGCGCTGGCGCTGCGGCGCTCGGCGGCGCCGGCCCTGTAGGTGACGATGACGCCGTCGTAGAGCGCGGTGGGCTCGGCGGCGTCGCCGGTGCGCATCACCGACAGCGGTGCGGCGCGCGTCTGCGCCTGGGCCGGCGCGCCCAGCAGGGCGCTCGCGAGGGCGGCGGCCAGCAGGCCGCGGACGGGAAGGGAGGCAACGGACATGGCGGGGATTCCTGGAGGAAGGGAGGGAGGGGCGGTCACCAGCTGAAGCCGCCGCCGACGCCGATCGCGCTCTCGGAGCCGGAGACCGAGCCGCCGACCGAGACGCTGGCGCGGTTGCCGCGGAAGGCGCGCTGGTAGCCGACGGCGAGCGCTTCCTCGCCGCCCTGCTGGCCGATGCCCACGCCGACGCGGTTGGCGCCGGAGAGGCCGCCGGTGTTGGCGGCCATCTGCGACATGGCGGTGCCCATCGCGCCGATCCGGTCGAGCCGGCGGTCGACCTGGTGGAAGCGCTGCTCGACGTCGCCGCGGAAGGTCTCGAAGCTGTCCTCGAAGGTCGCGAAGCGCGCGTCGGTATAGGCATTCGCGGTGGTCACCGCCTGCGTGGCCGTGGTGTCGGCGTAGGCCCGGGCGTCGGCCACGCCGGCGTTCAGCTGCCCCACGTTGGCCGCGTCCGTGTCCGCCGTGCCGGCGGCCACGTTCGCGATCTGGCGTTCGTTGCCCGCGCTGCCCACCGACACCGTGTCCGCGCGGTCGGCCACCGAGCCCCGGCCCAGCGCCACCGCGTTGTCCGCCGTCACGCTCGCGCCCTGGCCCAGCGCCGTGCCCGAGGCCGCGCTCACGCTCGAGCCCTCGCCCAGCGCCACCGCGTTCGACGCCTGCGCCGCGATCGCGCTGTTGGCGCCCACCGCGGTGCTGCCGTCCGCTTCCACCCGCGCGTTGCCGCCCAGCGCCACGTCGTCCGGGCCGTGCGCGTAGGCGCCGCCGCCCACCGCCACGCCGTTCTCGCCGTTGGCCTGCGCCCCGGAGCCGATCGCCACCCCATTGGTGCCCTCGCCCACGGCCGAGGCCGTGTCGCCGCCCACGCTCACCTTGTCGTCGCCGCCCCCGCCGTGCGTGGCCAGTGCGTCGATCCGGCCGTCGAGCCGGCCGATCTGCGCATCCAGCGCCCCGAGCGCGGCGCCGACGTCGTGGTAGGTGCCGCCCTGGATGGCGTAGGCCGGCGCCGACAGCGTGCCGAACGCCGTCACTGCCGCACCCCCGCCCAGCAGGCCCGCCGCCGACTGCAGGCCGGCGTGCAGCTGGCCGCCGTTGACCGCCTGCCGGCCGCCCGCCTCCACCGCGCCCGCCGCCACGTTGCCCAGCACCGTGCCGTCGGCGCCGGCCAGCGTCAGCGCGGCCTTGTCCTCGCCGTCGTAGACGACCGCGCTCGCGGCCAGCTCGCCCACCGAGCCGCTCACGGCCTTCAGCTGCGCCAGGTTCACCGCGTCGGTGTCGGCGGTGCCGGCGGCCACGTTCGACAGCACCGTGCCCTCGGCGCCGGCCAGGGTCAGCCGCGACTTGTCCGCGCCGTCGTACAGCGCCGCCTGGCCCGCCAGCGCGTCCACCGCGCCGCTCACCTCGTCCAGCTGCGCCAGGTTCACCGCATCGGTGGCCTCGGTGCCGGCGGCGAGGTGGGTCAGCTGGCGCTCGGCGCCGGCGCTGCCGATCGAGACCGCGCCGTCGCGGTCGGCGACCGAGTACGCGCCCAGCGCGACGCTGCCCGCACCGGTGGCCGCGCTGTTGTAGCCGAGCGCGAGGCCGGCCTCGTCGAGGGCGAAGGCCCCGCTGCCCAGCGCGGTCGCGCCCAGGCCGTAGGCGGCCGAGTCGGTGCCGACGGCGGTGGCGTACTGCTCGCCGGCGTAGGTGCCGGCGCCGAGCGCGCTGCTGTCGGCCGCGGTCGCCAGCGCGCCGGAACCGGCGGCGAGGCCGCGCTCGCCGTCGGCGTGGGCGTCGAAGCCGAGCGCGGTGGCGTAGTCCGACAGCGCCCACGAGGCCGCGCCCACGGTCACGCTGCCCAGCCCGTTGGCCTGGGTGGGCACGCCGGCGTTGCTGGCGCCGATCGCCACGCTCTGCTGGCCGGCCGCCAGCGAGGCGTCGCCGATGGCGATGCCGCCGTTGCCGCTGGCGGTGGCCTCGTAGCCCAGGCCGATGGCGTAGTAGCCGGTGACGTAGCTCCACGCGCCCAGGCCGACGGCGCCGTCCTGGCCGGCCAGCGCGCCGTAGCCGAAGGTCAGCGACTGCAGGCCGGAGGCGGTGGACGCGCGGCCGCCGGCGATCGCGCCGAGCCCGGAAGCCACCGCGGTCGGCCCCAGCGCCACCGCATCGTCGCCGGTCGCGCGCGCGCCCCAGCCGGTGGCCAGCGCGCTGCCGCCGCTGGCCTGCGAGGCGGCGCCCAGCGCCACCGCACCGTAGCCCGTGCTCTGCGCGCCGGCGGAGTCGCCGAACGCGCTGCCGAAGTAGCTGCCGCCGATCGCGATCGCCGAGCCGCCGCTGGCCAGCGCGCCGTCGCCCATGGCGATCGCGGTGGTGGCCGAGGCCTGCGCGTTGTGGCCGATCGCCACCGCGTAGCCGCCCGCTGCGCTGGCGCGCGCGCCGGCGGCGATCGCGCGCTGGCCGGCGGCGCTGGCCGCGTCGGTGCCGTCGGCCAGCCCTTCGGCCTCGAAGTAGTACTGCGCCGCGGTGGCCGAGGCGGGCCGCACCGGCGTCTCCTCGGCCTGCGCCTCGGTCGCCTGCGCCGTCGCGGCGTCCTGCTCGCGGCCGGCGTCCACCGCCGCGGCGGCATCCGCGTCCGCCGCGGGCGTCGCCGCGACGGCCGCGCCGGACATCGCCAGCAGCAGGGCGGCGGACAGGAGGCGCCGGCGGGGAGCGGCGATCGCGTGGAGCGGGCGTGCGGCGAGCGGGAGAGCGGTCATCGTGCGGTTTCCGTGAGCGGGCGGGAATGGCGCGGACCGATCGCCGCGGCGATCGCGTCCGTCCCCGATCTAAGCCCGCAGCGTCTCGCCGGCGCAATGCACGCGGACTCACCGCCGACTTACACTCGACTCTCAATTCCTGCCGCGGGACGCCGCCACCGGAGTACGTCATGCCGACCGCGCCGTCCGTCCCCGCCTGGCTCCGCCGCACGGGGGCCTGGCTGCGGCGGGTGCCCATCGACGACCCGGTCGATCGGCGCAACGCGCCGGCGCTGCAGGTGCTGCTGATCTTTCTCGGCGTCGAGATCCCGCTCAACAAGGGCTACCACCTGCTGAGCGGCCACGTCGCCATGGGCGGCGCGCGGCTGGCGGTGGACATCGGCACCGACCTGGCGATCACCGCCGCGGCGTGGAGCGCGGTGTGGATGATCCGGCGCGGCCGGCTGAAGCCCGCCATCGCCACCTTCGTGGCGGTGGTCATGTGCTGCGCGGTGGCCGCCAACCTCGCCTTCGGCTACCAGCTGCAGGCCTTCGATCCCTACCCGATGGTGATGCTGACGCTGGCCGCGCTGGTGATCGGGCGCCGTGCGCTGTGGATCGTGTACCTGTGCATCCCGGCGGTGTTCGCGCTCGGCATGGCCAGCCCCTGGGGCCGCGACCCCGCGGCCGCGGGCCGCGCCTTCCAGAACCTGCCCTCGCTGGCCTTCAGCTACCTGATGATCGCGATCGTGCTCGACCGCACCGTGGCCGCGCTGCGCGAGACGCTGTGGAAGGCGCAGCGCAGCGCGCAGCGCCTGCGCGTGGAGATGCAGGAGCGCGAGCGCATGCGCGAGCGGCTGCTGCACATGCAGAAGATCGAGTCGGTCGGGCACCTCGCCAGCGGCGTCTCCCACGACTTCAACAACATCCTCGGCGCGATCATCGGCTACGCCTCCGAGCGCCACCGCCTCGACGAGCTGGACTTCGACCCGGAGACCGACGCCAGGCGGCTGGGCGACGCGCTGGAGGGCGTCGAGCTGGCCGCGCAGCGCGGCGTCGCGGTGAGCCGCAAGCTGCTGAGCTTCGGCCGCCGGGAGCTGGCGGTGCCGACCCGCTTCGACGCCGCGCAGGCGCTGCGCGAGCTCCAGCCCATGCTGCGGCAGCTGTTCGACGGCCGCGTGCGGGTCTCGCTCGACCTGCCGGACGCGCCGGTGCGCGTGCACCTGGACCGCAGCCAGTTCGACCTGGTGATGCTCAACTTCGCCGCCAACGCGCGCGACGCCATGCCCGGCGGCGGCGAGTTCGCGCTGCGCGCCCGCGAGGAGGGCGACGCGGTGCGCATCGTCGTCGCCGACACCGGCAGCGGCATGCCGCCCGAGGTGATGCGGCAGGCCTTCGAGCCCTTCTTCACCACCAAGCCGCCCGGCGAGGGCACCGGGCTCGGCCTGGCCGTGGCGCGCGAGATGGCCGAGCAGGCCGGCGGCACGCTCGAGGTCGACAGCGCCCCCGGCGCCGGCGCGCGCTTCACGCTGCGGCTGCCGCGGGCAGCGGATCGGCCCGGCCCGCTTCCGTAGGAGCACGCTGCGCTTTGCGTCCGGCACCGAGGGAAAGAAAAGAGCGTCGCGCGCGAGCGCGCTCCTACAAAGGACGAAAGCCGCCGATGCCGCGTGGCGGGACCGCTCCGGTAGGAGCGCGCTCGCGCGCGACCCACGATGCGCCCGGCCCCCGTCGCGCTACTCCGCCTTCGCCCGCGCGTGCAGCACGTAGCCCACGCCGCGCACCGGGTCGAGCGGCAGCGCCAGGCCGGTGCGTTCGAGCACCTTGCGGCGCAGGCGGTGCAGCAGCACGTCGAGGCGGTGGGTGTCGATGCCGCGCTCGTCGCGCGGGCGTCCGGGGATGGCGTCCACCAGCGCCTCGCGCGTGACCAGCCGGCCGCGCTGCCCCCACAGGCTGCCGACGACCTGCCGCTCCGAGCCGGTGAGCGCGATCGAGCGGCCGTTGGGCGCGAACAGGCACCAGCCGTCGGCCTGCAGGTGCCAGGCGTCCCGGGGCGCGTCTGCGCCGCCGCCGCGGTGCAGGCGGCGGATCACGCTGAACACCGTCGCGGCGAGGATGTCGATCTCCACCGGCTTGACCAGGTAGGCGTCGGCGCCGCCGTTGAGGCCGCGCAGGCGGTCGGGCGGGGCGCCGCGGCCGCTGAGGATCACGATGCCCAGCGCCGGGTGCTCGGCCTGCAGGGTCTGGGTCAGCGAGAAGCCGTCGCCGTCGGGCAGGCCGATGTCCAGGATCACCAGGTCGAAGCGCTCGGCCGGCAGCGCGGCCAGCAGGCCGGCGGCGGTGCGCACCGCGCGGACGTCGAGGCCGTGCCGCCGCAGCCCGGGCACCAGCACCCGCTCGCGCAGCACGTCGTCGTCTTCCAGCAGGGCCACGCGCAGCGCGTCCTGGCCCGTGGCGTCGGGCGCGGAGGCGGCGGGCGGGGGCGCGGTCACGGCGGGATCGTCTCGGCAGGCTCGGAGCGGGCTCGGCGCACGGCGATCCTGCCGGTGATGCGCACATCGTCACCGTGTTGTAGCCAACTCGTCGCGGCGCCGCAAGGCGCGTCTGCGCAGGCCCGGCCTCCGGTCCGCGCCCAGGACGCAAGCAAAACTATCGTCTGAATCTCCGCGGGCCGGGCCTTTCCCCCGCCAGCGATCGCGCAAACTCCCGGCACCCCGGGGCGAGGGCGGACAGGTCCGCCGCCGCCCCGCACAAGAACCGATCGCCTGCGCAGCGGTCGTGCCGGCGCCCGCCGGCCGGCCCGACGCCGGCGCCGCGACGCCCGGGCGCATCCGGCCGGCCGCGCGGACCCAGCGAGGGAGGGCGGATGCGCAGCAAACTGTTCGTGCCGGGCGTGCGGCCGGAGCTGTTCGCCAAGGCCTACGCCGGCGCGGCCGACGCGGTCTCGTTCGACCTCGAGGACGCGGTGGCCGAGCCGCGCAAGGCCGAGGCGCGCGAGGCGGTGGCGGCGTTCCTGGCCGGCCCGGTCGCGCGCGTGTCGGCGAAGCTCGCCGTGGTCCGGGTCAACGCGCCCGACTCGCCGCACTTCGAGGCCGACCTGGCCGCGCTGCTGCCGGCGCGCCCGGACCTGATCAACCTGCCCAAGGTCGAGTCGGCCGCGGCGGTGCGCGATGCGGCGGCGCGGATCGAGCGTGCCGAGCGCGACGCCGGCCTGGCCCCCGGCGCGCGGCTGCTGCTGACCGTCGAGACCCCGCGCGGCCTGCGGCTGGCGGCCGAGATCGCCGCCGCGCACCCGCGCGTGGCGGGGCTCCAGCTGGGCCTGGGCGACCTGTTCGAGCCGCACGGCATCCGCCGCGACGAGCCCGCCCACGTGCAGGCGGCGATGGTCCAGCTCGCGCTGGCCGCGGCGGAAGCCGGGGTGTTCGCCTGCGACGGCGCCTACGCCGACCTGGGCGACGAGGCCGGCTTCCTCGCCGAGGCGCGCATGGCGCACCGGCTGGGCTTCGTCGGCAAGAGCTGCATCCACCCGCGGCAGGTCGCGCCGGCGCACGCGGTGTTCGTGCTCGACGCCGACGAGCTGGCGCGCTCGCGCGCGATCGTCGCCGCCGCGGAGGCCGCCGCGGCCGGCGAGCGGGCGGTGTTCGTCGTCGACGGCCGCATGGTCGACGCGCCCTACCTGCGCCGCGCCCGCGCGATCGTGGCGCTGGCCGAACGCCGGGCCGGCGCCCCGTGAGCCGCACCCACGCGTGGCCGCGCCCGGCGCTGCGCTGGCTGCTGGCGCTGCTGCTGTGCTGGGGCGCCGCGGGCGCGGCGCTGGCGGAGAGCCTGGTCACCGTGGACAGCCGCGCGCTGCCGGCGCTGCCCGGGGGCCGTGCCGCCGACGCCCTGCTGCTGGTCGGCGAGCGTCCGCTCGCGCTGGGCGCCGAGGGCGCCTGGACCCTGGAGGCCGGGGCTGACGCCTGGCGGCCGGTCGGCGTGCCCGACGGGCTGCACGCGCGCTGGCAGGGCGCGGCGACGGGAGCGGGCGGCCGCGCCTGGTGGCTGCTCGGCCGCGACGGCACGACCGAGCGCGCGGAGGCGCTGAGCTGGCAGGGCGAGCGGCTGGCGGTGGCGCCGCTGCCCGCGCTGCCGGCGCCGCTGGCGGCCGCGCAGGGCGTGGCGCTGGGCGACGTCCTCTACCTGGCCGGCCTGTCCGCGCAGGGCGAGGCCGAGCTGTGGTCGCTGCCGCTGGCGTCCGCCGCGCCGGCGCCCGAGTGGCGGCGCCTGCAGGGCTGGCCGGGCGATGCGGCGCCGCGCTCGCTGTCGGCGCAGAAGGGCGCGCTGTACCTGATCGCGGACGACGGCCGCATGCGGCAGTGGACGCCGGGCGAGGGCTGGGCCGAACGCGGCGCGGTCGAGGGCGCCGCGGCGGCCGGCCCCGCGCGGCCGATCGGCCAGGCGCACCTGCTGTACGTGCTGCGGCCCGTCGCGCCCGGCGCCGCGCCGCAGGCGTGGCTGTTCCACACCATCACCAGCGCGTGGACGCCGCTGCCGGCCGCCGCGCCGGCCGGGGCCGCGCTCGCCACCGGCTGGGGCAACGGGCTGCTCTGGCAGGACGCCGCCGGGCGCATGCGCCTGGACGAGATCCGCACCGGCAAGCACTTGCTGACCTGGCTCGACTGGGCGGTGATCGTGGTCTACCTGATCGCGATGCTCGGCATCGGCGGCTACTTCTACATGAAGGACCAGACCGCCTCGGAGTCGGACTTCTTCATGGGCGGGCGCAGCATCCCGTTCTGGGCCGCCGGCATCAGCCTGTACGCCACCAACACCAGCTCGATCAGCTTCATCGCGATCCCGGCCAAGGCCTACGAGACCAACTGGCAGTACCTGACCAACAACCTGGTCGCGGTGCTGGGGCTGATGTTCGTGGCGGTGTGGATCGTGCCGCTGCTGCGCCGGCTGGACCTGATGT
The DNA here is from genome assembly GCF_021191635.1 of Alterluteimonas quercicellularis. GTDB lineage: Bacteria > Pseudomonadota > Gammaproteobacteria > Xanthomonadales > Xanthomonadaceae > Luteimonas > Luteimonas quercicellularis. The sequence continues at coordinate 24,825 of NZ_JAIWPR010000023.1, read as the reverse complement.
CGGTGTTCTCGTACCTGGAGACGCGCTTCCACCCGGCCATCCGCATGCTCGCGAGCGCCCTGGCGATCCTGATGCAGGTCGGCAGCCGGCTCAGCATCATCCTGTTCCTGCCGGCCCTGGCGATCGCCACCATCACCGGCATCGACGTGGTCTGGAGCATCCTCATCATGGGGGTGTTCACCATCGTCTACACGGTGATGGGCGGCATGCGCGCGGTGGTGTGGACCGACTTCGTGCAGGTCTTCGTCAAGATGGGCGGCGCGGTGTTCGCGATCTTCTTCATCCTGTGGTCGCTGGGCGGCGACCTGGACGCCGTGCGCGAGGCGGTGGTGCTGGAGGAGAAGACCAAGCTGCTCGACTTCAGCTTCGACCTCACCAAGGCCACGGTCTGGGGCTTCGTGTTCCTGGTCGTGTTCGACGTGGTGCTGACCTTCCCCAAGGACCAGGTGCTGATGCAGCGCACCCTTGCCACCAAGTCGGACAAGGAGGCGGGCCGCTCGATCTGGGTGTTCGCCGCGATCATGATCCCGGGCGGCTTCGTCTTCTACAGCATCGGCACCGCGCTGTGGATGTACTACCGCCAGAACCCCGAGCGGCTGGACCCGCTGCAGCCCATCGACGCGACGTTCCCGCTGTTCATCGCCGCCGAGCTGCCGGCCGGCGTCACCGGGCTGATCATCGCCGGCATCTTCGCCGCGGCCATGTCCACGCTGTCGAGCATCATCAACAGCGTCGCCACCCTGCTGTCGGTGGACTTCTACGACCGGCTGGCGCGCAACCCGAGCGAGAAGGGCAGCGTGCGCTTCGCCGAGTGGATGACGGTGGTGATCGGGCTGGCGGGCATGGGGCTGGCGCTGCTGCTGTCGCGCTACGACATCCACTCGCTGTTCGACGTCTCGATCGAGCTGGCCGGCCTGCTCGGCGGCGGCTTCGCCGGCGCCTACACCCTGGGCATGTTCACCCGCCGGGCCAACTCCCCGGGGGTGGCGATCGGCATCGCCGGCAGCATCGCGCTGACCCTGCTGGCGTGGTCGTTCGACCTGGTGCACCCGTACTTCTACCTGGGCGTCTCGATCCTGCTGTGCATCGTGATCGGCTACCTGGCCAGCCTGTGCTTCCCGGCCCCCGGGCGCTCGCTCGAGGGCCTGACGATCCACACCCGCAAGGCGGAATCGTAACGGCGGCCGACCGGGCGCGGGCCGGCCCTCGCGCGGCCCCCGGGCTTCGGGCAAGCTGCGCGCTCGCGGGAGGGCGAGACCTTGGATACGCAGTTTCTCTACACCTTCGTCAACGTGGTCGACCGCGGTTCGATGGCGGCCGCCGCGCGCTTTCTCAACATTACGCCCGCCGCGGTGGCGCAGCAGGTGCGCACGCTGGAGCGGGAGCTGGGCGTGCCGCTGATCGCGCGCGCCGGGCGCACGGTGAGCGTGACCGAGGAGGGCTCTCGCATCCTGCAGCGCGCCCGCGACCTGCTGCGCGACGTGGCCGACCTGCGCAGCGTCGCCAACGACCGCTCGGTCTCCGGCGAGCTGCGCCTGGGCGCCTGCCCCACGGGGCTCGCGGGGCTGCTGCCGGACGTGCTGGCGCGCATGGTGAGCAAGTTCCCGCAGATCAACGTCTTCATCAAGCCCGGCTACTCGGCCGAGCTGTACGGCGACGTCGAGCGCGGCGAGCTGGACGCGGCGATCGTGCTGGAGGCGCCGTTCGTGCTGCCCAAGACCTGCCGCTGGGAAGTGCTGCGCGAGGAGCCGCTGGTGGTGCTGGTGCGCGAGGACATGGCCCACCGCCACCCGCACGAGCTGCTCGCCAACGAGCCGCTGATCCGCTACGACCGCCACCAGTGGGGCGGGCGCCAGGCCGACGAGTACCTGCGCCGGCACGGCATCGTCCCGCGCGAGCGCTTCGAGTTGAACGCGCTCAACGCCATCGCGGTGATGGTCGACCGCGGGCTCGGGGTGTCGCTGGTGCCGGACTGGGCGCAGCCCTGGCCGCAGGGCGTGCGCGTGGCGCGGCTGCCGCTGCCGGAGGCCTGCGTGCCGCGGCGCATGGGCATGGTGTGGTCGAGCGTGACCGTGCGCAGCCGGCTGGTCGCCGCGCTGCGCGAGGAGTGCCGCGGCGTGGCGGCCGCGCAGGCGGCGGCATGAACCGCGCGACCGGAATGTTGCACAGCAACAAAGGTTTTCTGCGGTCGTAGGCAAGAAAATCTAGCGTTTGAACATACGCGCAGCCGATTCCTTCGCCCCGGGGCGGCGCATAGGCTTCCGCGCAATGCCGCCGGCGCGCCCCACGCGCAGCCAGCGGCAGGCCGGCACGGCGCGGGGGGCGCGAGCGGATCGCGGCCCCGGACTTCCCCGAATCCACGGCCTGTGCGCGCACGACGCGCGGCAGCGGGCCGACTCACGAGACCCTATCGATGATCAAGCCCCTGACCGCCGCGATCGGCGTCGCCCTGACCGCGCTCGTGTCCAGCGCCGCGCTCGCGCAGGAGACCGAGGCGTCGCGCCGCGACGCGGTCGACCTGGACAACGTGGTGGTGACCGGCACGCGGGTCGCGACCTCGGTCGACAAGATCCCCGGCGCGATCAACCTGGTGTCGAAGGAGCAGGTGGAGCACACGCTCGCGCTGACCGAGGACGCCACCGCCGTGCTGGCGCGCACCGTGCCCGGCTACGCCGAGTCCTCGCAGGCGATGAGCAACGCCGGCGAGACGCTGCGCGGCCGCATCGCGCTGCGCCTGTTCGACGGCATCCCGCAGGGCTCGCCGCTGCGCGAGGGCAACCGCAACGGCACCTTCACCGACATGGGGCTGGTCGGCCGCATCGAGGTCATCAACGGCCCCTCGGCTTCCGAGGGCATCGGCGCCGCCGGCGGCATCATCAACTACATCTCCAAGGTGCCCACCGTCGAGGGCCACGAGACCACGCTGACCACGCGCTACTCGACCCAGTTCGGCACCGACAGCGCCGGCTGGAAGGTCGGCGCCACCCACGCCTACAAGGACGACGCCTTCGACGCCCTGGTCAGCGGCTCCTACATCGACCGCGGCATCTCCTACGACGGCAACGGCCGCCGCATCGGCATGAACACCAGCGGCTCGCTGTCGGACTCGGAGTCGCGCAACCTCTACGCCAAGGCCGGCGTCAACTTCGGCGAGGGCGGCGTGCAGCGCCTGCAGCTGTCGCTGAGCGACTTCCGCATCGAGGGCAAGGCCAACTACATCCAGGTCGAGGGCTGCCGCTACGACCCGGTCGACTGCCCGGTGCCCACCACCAACACCTCCGAGCGCGGCCAGATCGCCGGCGCCCTGGCGGAGTTCAACGACTTCCGCCAGGCCGCCCTGCACTACAGCCACGGCGACCTGTTCGGCGGCACCTTCAACGCCGACGTGTACTGGGCCGACCAGGCCATGCGCTACCTGCCCGAGGACGGCGACGACCGCCAGCTGGTCAAGGTGGACGAGACCTTCGACGAGGCCGACCGCATCTACGACCAGTCCGAGATCACCTCGAAGAAGCGCGGCCTGCGCACGGCGTGGACGCGCGGCGAGTTCCTCGGCGTCGAGGGCCTGCAGCTGCGCGCCGGCGTCGACCTGGTCGAGGACGAGGCCGCGCAGCGGCTGGCGCTGACCGACCGCGTGTGGGTGCCGCCGATGGAGTACTCCAGCGTCGCCCCCTACGCCCAGCTCACCTGGGACGTCGGCCCGCTGACGATCAGCGGCGGCCTGCGCCGCGAGGACGGCGAGCTGCACGTGGACAGCTACACCACCACCGCCTACCGCAACAGCGTGTTCGTGCAGGGCGGCGGGCTGGAGTACACCGAGACGATGACCAACCTCGGCGCGATCTGGCGCATCACCGACACCTGGTCGGCGTTCGTCTCCTACGGCGAGGGCTTCGGCCTGGCCAACATCGGCATCCCGCTGCGCAACATCAACGTGCCCGGGCAGTCGGTGGACCGCATCGCCGACCTCGACCCGATCATCGTCGAGAACAAGGAGGTCGGCGTGAACTGGCGCGGCGACCGCGCCGCGTTCGGCGCCTCCTACTACGATTCCGAGTCGCCGTTCGGCTCCTCGCTGGCGGTCGACCCGGTCAGCAACGACTTCGTGATGTCGCGCGCGCCGGTGCGCATCAAGGGCCTGGAGGCCAGCGGCGAGTACCGCTTCGACGACCGGTGGAAGGTCTCGGGCATCTACTCGCGCATCCGCGGCAAGACCTCGTTCTGGGCCGACGCGCCCGACGGCAGCTACTCGGCCGGCGGCCTCAACAAGCCGATGGGCGTGCTCGACGTCAATCCCGACAAGCTGGCGGTCTCGGTGACCTGGAACTTCCTGCCCAACGCCGACCTCACCCTCGGCGCCACCCATCTGTTCGACCGCGACCTCTACGGCGAGGACACCCGCGTGGTCGACGGCGAGGTCACCGAGTACACCTACCAGGAGAACACCGAGGGCTACACCCTGGTCGACCTCGGCGTGAACTACGAGACCCGCCGCTTCGGCAAGCTCACCCTGGGCATCGAGAACCTGTTCGACAAGCAGTACATCCTGAGCTGGTCGCAGGTGCCGGGCTGGCAGAACTACTGGGCCGGCCGCGGGCGCATGGTCTCCCTCACCCATACCCTCGTGTTCTGAGCGGGCGCATGATGCGGGCGGTGCGCCGGGCGCGGCGGTGGCGGAGAGCGCGGAATTGAGGATCGGGGCGTGTCGTCGATACGGCCGCGCGGCGGCGTGGCTGCTGCTGGCCTGGTCGGCCGCGGCCGCGGCCGCGGCCGCGACACCGGCGCCATCCGGCGCCGGCTGGGAGGCGGTGGACGCGCAGCTGCAGGCCGCGGTGGCGCCGCCGGGCTACCTGGGCGTGGTGGCGGTGGTCGCGCACGAGGGCGAGACCCGCTACCGGCGGGCCTTCGGCACGCTCGACCTCGCGCGCAGCCGGCCGATCGCGCCGGACGCGATCTTCCGCCTGTACTCGATGACCAAGCCGGTGGTCTCGGTCGCCGCGCTGATGCTGGTCGAGGACGGGCGGCTGGACCTGGACGCGCCGGCCGCGCGCTGGGTGCCGGAACTCGGCGCGCTGCGGGTACTCGGTGCCGACGGCCGCCTGCGTGCGCCGGCGCGCCCGGTCACGGTGCGCCACCTGCTCACCCACACCGCCGGCTTCGCCGTCGCCGAGGGCCCGGCGCTGCGGGCGCGCGAGCGCGCCGACCCGCACGGCGCCGGCGACCTCGCCGGCTACGTGCACCGGCTCGCGCAGGCGCCGCTGGCGCACGACCCGGGCAGCGTGTTCGAGTACGACGGCGCCGCCACCGAGACGCTGTCGCGGGTGCTCGAAGTCGCCGCCGGCATGCCGCTGGCCGAGCTGCTGCGCACGCGCGTGACCGGCCCGCTCGGCATGCGCGACACCGGGTTCTCCGTGCCCGAGGCCGAGCGCGGCCGCGTGGTCGACCTCACCACCCTCGGCGACGACGGCACCCTGCGCCTGGCCGACGGCCCCCGCGCGCGGGAACCCGGCGCGCCGCTCAACCGCTACGACAGCGGCGCCGGCGGCCTCTACGGCACCGCAGACGACTACCTGCGCCTGTGCCGCATGCTGCTCGACGGCGGCGTGCTCGACGGCCGCCGCCACCTGCGCGAGGATAGCGTGCGCGCGATGCTGAGCGACCAGCTCGGCGGGCTGGCGCGCCCGCACACGCAGTTCAGCGAACACGAGGGCTTCGGCCTGGGCGTCGCCGTGCAGCGCGATCCCGCCGCGCGCGGCCGGCTCGGCAGCCCCGGCCAGGTCGGCTGGTCGGGCGCGGCCTCCACCTACTTCATGATCGACCCGCAGCGGCGGCTGATCGCGATCCTGCTCGCCCAGCACCTGCCGCGCGACGTGCCGGGCGACCTGCCGCGGCTGTCGCTGCCCTTCTACAATCTCGTCCAGCAGCGCGTGAGCCCATGAACGACGCATCCGCCGGCGCCGTCCTCGTCGCCGGCTCCGCCAACCTCGACTACGTGGTCCGCGCCGGGCACATCCCGGCACCGGGGGAAACCGTGCTCGGGCGCGATTTCGCCACCCATCCCGGCGGCAAGGGCGCCAACCAGGCGGTCGCCGCGGCGCGCGCCGGTGGCGTGCCGACGCGCCTGCTCGCCGCGCTGGGCCGGGACCCGGCGGCGGCGGTGCTGGAGGCCTCGCTGCGCGGGGCCGGCGTCGCGCTGACCGCGCACCGCGACCACGGGCTGCCCACGGGGGTGGCCTTCATCTGCGTGTCCGACGCCGCCGAGAACGCCATCACCGTCGCCCCCGGCGCCAACGCCGCGCTGCGCCCCGAGCACCTGCCGCCGCTCGACGGCGTCGGCCACGTGCTGCTGCAGCTGGAGACGCCGATCGAGACCGTGGCCGCCTATGCGCGCGCCGCGCGCGAGGCCGGCGCCTGCGTGGTGCTCAACGCCGCGCCCGCGCGCGACGTGCCCGAGGCGCTGCTGCGCCTGGTCGACGTGCTGGTGGTCAACGAGGGCGAACTGGCGCTGCTGGCCGGCGACGCCGCCGACCTGCCCGCGGCCATGCGCCGGCTGCCGGTCGCGCGCGTCGTGGTCACCCTGGGCGCCGCGGGCTGCGTGGCGCTCGACCGCGGCACGCTGCTGCGCCAGCCCGCGTTCGCGGTGCCGGCGGTGGACACCACCGGCGCCGGCGACACCTTCTGCGGCGCCCTGGTCGCCGCGCTCGCGCGCGGCCTGGCGCTGGCCGACGCCCTGCGCGAAGCCTCCGCCGCCTCCGCGCTCGCCTGCACCGCGCCCGGCGCGCAGACCGGCGTGCCCGAGCGCGCGCAGGTGCGCGCGCTGCTGGTCGCCGGCGCCGCGCCTTCCTCCCTCGCCGGATCGACCGCATGATCACCCCCTACGCCACCCCGGACGACGCCGTGCCCGACCACGGGCCGGCGCCGCTGCGCACCGAGTACAAGTTCTCCCACGTCACCACCGGCCGCTACCTGCCCACGCCGGGCAAGGCGCCCGGCTGGCCCTTCGCCGACATCGGCGCATGGATGATCGACGCCAACGAGAGCGCGCAGGACTGGCTGGCCGAGCTGCGCGACTGGCGCCGCGAGCACCTGGTGCGCATCGGCTACGACGATGCCCAATACCGGCGCCCGGAGCTGCAGTGGGCGCAGCGCAACTTCGTCCACGCGCAGATGATGGTCGAGGACCGCTACTTCTACGATCCCGACGCCGGCGAGTACACCGTCGACCGCTACCTCGACGACCTGGTCGAGCGCTTCGGCGGCATCGACTCGGTGCTGATCTGGTACGTCTACCCCAACATCGGCGTCGACGACCGCAACCAGTTCGACCTCGCCCGCGACATGCCCGGCGGCCTCGACGGCCTGCGCCGCGCGGTGCAGGCCTTCCAGGCCAGAGGCGTGCGCGTGTTCCTGCCGGCCAAGCCCTGGGACCACGGCACCCGCGACCCGGGCTGCACGCACTGGGACGGCATGGCGGAGGTCGTGGAGGCGGTCGGCGCCGACGGCATCAACGGCGACACCTTCAACGGCGTGCCGCGCGCGTTCTTCGACGCCTGCGACCGCCGCGGCCGCGCCGTCGTCGTGCAGCCCGAATCGACGATCAGCGCCGAGGAGCAGCTGATCTGGAACGTGCAGAGCTGGGGCAAGAAGGCGCCCGACGGCCCGGTGCCGCCGGTGTCGAAGTGGAAGTGGCTCGAACCCCGGCACATGGTGAACTACGAGAACCGCTGGGGCCGCGACCGCGCGCACGACCTGCAGTACTGCTTCTTCAACGGCATCGGCTACAACGCCTGGGAGAACGTCTGGGGCATCTGGAACCGGTTCACCGAGCGCGACGCCGAGTCCCTGCGGCGCATCGCGACGATCTACCGCGCCTTCCCCGAACTGGTCGTGTCCATGGATTGGGCGCCGTACCAGCGCTGCCTGCAGCGCGGCGTCTTCGCCAGCCGCTTCCCCGGCGGCGGGCGCACGCTGTGGACCCTGGTCAACCGCAACGAGTTCGACCTCGACGGCGAGCAGCTGGCGCTGCCGCACGCAGCCGGCACGCGCTACTACGACCTGTGGAACGGCCGAGCGCTGGCGCCGCGCGTGATCGACGGCGAAGCGCTCGTCGAGCTGACCCTGGAGGCGCGCGGCTTCGGCGCGCTGCTGGCGCTGGCGCCCGGCGCGGCGGTCGACGGCCTGGAGGACGTCCTCGCCGGCATCGCCGCGCGGGCGGCGACGCCGCTGCGCGCGTGCTCGGCGGCGTGGCGGCCGCTGCCACAGCGCATCGTCGAGGTCGCGCCCACCGCGCCGCAGGCGCGCGCGCCCGAGGGCATGGTCGCGATCCCCGCCGGCGAGTTCCTGTTCCAGGTCGGCGGCATCGAGATCGAGGGCTTCGACTGGGCCGGGCTCGACGTGCAGTACCCCTGGGAGGACACGCCGCACCGGCACCACCGCCGCCGCATGTCGCTGGCCGCCTTCCACATCGACCGCCACCCGGTCACCAACGCGCAGTTCGCGCGCTTCCTGGCCGACAGCGGCTACCGCCCCCGCGACGCCCACAACTTCCTGCTCGACTGGGCCGACGGCGCGCCGCGCCCGGGCTGGGAGCGGCGCCCGGTCACCTGGGTCTGCCTGGAAGACGCGCGCGCCTACGCCGCCTGGGCCGGCAAGCGCCTGCCGCGCGAATGGGAGTGGCAGTACGCCGCGCAGGGCCTGGACGGGCGCCGCTATCCCTGGGGCGACGCCTGGAACGACACCTACGTGCCGCGCGCCAACCGCGGCCGCCGCCTGCTGCCGCCGGCCGAGGTCGGCACGCATCCGCAGGGCGCCTCGCCCTTCGGCGTGGAGGACCTGGTGGGGCACGTGTGGCAGTGGACCGACGAGTTCGCCGACGACCACACCCGCGCCGCGATCCTGCGCGGCGGCAGCAGCTACCGCCCGCAGACCTCGCACTGGTACTTCCCGCAGGCCTACCGCCTCGACCAGCACGGCAAGTACCTGCTGATGGCGCCATGCAAGGACCGCAGCGGCTGCATCGGCTTCCGCTGCGTCGTCGACGCGGAGCCGGCGCGGTGAGCGAGCCGCGCCCGCGCGCGCAGCGCCCGCCCGCGCCCGGCCGGGTGCGCCTGGGCGGCCTGCTGGGCGAGGCGCTGGACGCCAACCTGCGCGGCCGGCTGTCGCATTTCGTCGAAGGCCCCGAGAGCCCGGCGATCGCGATCTTCGACCCGGCCCACCGCGCGCGCAACGAGGAAGGCGACTGGTACGGCGAGCACGCCGGCAAGTGGCTGCACGCCGCCGCGCGCGCCGCCGCGCGCAGCGGCGACGCGACGCTTGCGGCGCGCGTGCGCGCCGTGGTCGCGTACCTGGCGCGCGTGCAGGACGGCGACGGCTACCTCGGCACCTACGCGCCGCACCGCCGCTTCACCGTGCCGCAGCCGCCGAAGCCGGAGAGCTGGAACGGCGAGCCGGCGCTGCGCACCTGGGACGTGTGGACGCACGCCTACCTGCTGGCCGGCCTGCTGCAGGTCCACCGCTGCTTCCCCGACGCCGGCGCGCTCGACGTCGCGCGCCGGATCGGCGACCTGTGCTGGCGCACCTTCTGCGAGCGCGGCCTGGACATCACCGGCACCGGCAACCACCACGGCCTGTCGGCGACGGTGCTGCTCGACCCGGTCATGGACCTGCACGCGGCCACCGGCGACGCGCGCTGCCTGCAGCTGGCCGCGCGCATCCTCGAGCAGGCCGACGCGCAGCCGCGGCTGGCCCTGCTGGAACGCGCGCTGGCCGGCGCCGATCCGTCGGAGATCGCCACCGGCAAGGCCTATCAGCTGTGCTGGAACCTGGTCGGGCTGGCCAAGTTCGCGCACGCCACCGGCCGCGAGGACTGCCGGCAGGCGGTGGACGCGCAGTGGCAGGCCATCCGCGAGCACCACCTGAGCCTGGGCGGCGGCCCCTTCGGCGGCATCGGCCACCGCTCGCGCGAGGTCTTCAATCCCGCCTTCGTGTTCGATCCGGAAGCCTACGTCGAGACCTGCTCGATCCTGGCCTGGGTGCAGCTCAACCGCGAGCTGCTGGCGATCACCGGCGAGGCCCGCTACGCCGAGGAGATCGAGCGCAGCGCCTACAACGACCTGCTCGGCGCGCAGGCGCCCGACGGCGAGGACTGGTGCTACTACTCCTACGCCAACGGCCGCCGCATCCACACGACCTACTGGCGCTGCTGCAAGTCCAGCGGCGCGATGGCGCTGGAGGAGCTGCCGGACGCGGCCTACGCCGCCGACGACCGCGGCGCGACGGTCAACCTGCTCGGGCCGGGCGAGGCCGTGCTGCCGCTGCCCGATGGCGGCGAGCTGCGCCTGACGCAGCGCACCGGCTATCCCGTCGACGGCGTCGTCGCGCTGGAGATCGGCCTCGCGCGGCCTTCGCGGTTCCGGCTGCGCGTGCGCGTGCCCGCCTGGGCCGAGGGCGCCGCGCTGGCGCTGGGCGACGCGCCGCTCGACGCCGCCGCCCCGGCCGGCGGCTACGCCGAGGTCGAGCGCACCTGGCAGCCCGGCGACGTGCTGCGGCTCGCGCTGCCGATCGCACCGCGCGTGCATCGCCGCGTCTACGCCAACACCCAGGCCTCGCGCGCGCCCGACGGCGCGCCGGTGCGCCAGCAGGTGCTGCACCAGGCCTACGCCGCGTTCGCGCTCGGCCCGCTGGTCTACGCCACCGGCCTCGTCGACGGCTACCGCACGGCCGAGACCGTGCGCCTGCCCGAGCGCGACGGCGACGTGCGCCTGGAGCCGCTGCCGCCGGCCGGGCCCGGCGAACCGCGTGCGCTGCGGCTGCACCTGCACGAGCGCGCGCCGATCGATTTCGCGCCCTACTACGGCCTGGGCGGCCGCCGCGACCGCAGCTGGCGGCTGACCTGGCTGCGGCTGGCGCCCACCGCCACCGGTGCCGGCGACGACGATTGCGGCGCGATGTGAACGCGACGCGCGCATCGCAAGTTTCCGTGGCGCCAGAACATAGGCCGCCGGGCTGGGTCGCCGCCGCCGCGCGCGGCAGACTCGTCACGCGGCTGGAAGCCGTCCGGCAAGGATCCCGCGTCCCATGACACCACCCTCCCCCTTCGACCACGACCGCCCGGGCGCCGAAGGCCCGCTCAGCGGCGTGCGCGTGCTCGACCTGAGCGCCTACATCGCCGGGCCCTACGGCTGCGCGCTGCTGGCCGACCAGGGCGCCGACGTCATCAAGGTCGAGCCGCCCGACGGCGACAACCTGCGCAACTACCCCTCGACGCTGGCGGCCGAGAGCCGCGCCTTCGTCGGCATCAACCGCAGCAAGCGCGGCGCGGTGCTCGACCTCAAGGACCCGGCCGAGCGCGCGGTGCTGTACCGCCTGGTCCGCGAGGCCGACGTGCTGGTGCACAACTTCCGCCCCGGTGTGCCGGAGCGGCTGGGCATCGGCTTCGACGGCCTGGCCGCGCTCAACCCGCGGCTGATCTACTGCGCCGTCACCGGCTACGGCGAGACCGGGCCGCTGAAGGACAAGGCCGGCTACGACCAGGTGCTGCAGACCATGACCGGCATCTGCACGCTGCAGGGCAAGCGCGGCGGCGCGCCGGAGATCGTCTACGGCTCGGTGGTGGACTACTACGCCGCCGCGCTGCTGGCCGCGGGCGTGGCCTCGGCGCTGTACGAGCGCGAGCGCAGCGGGCTGGGCCAGTTCGTCGGCGTCTCGCTGCTCCGAGCCGCGCTGACCATGCAGTCCGCGCGCATGGTCTGGGCCGAGGGCGAGGCGCTCGACATCGGCCGCGACATGCGTTCCGGCGGCGTGACCGGCATCCATCCCACGCGGGAAGGCTGGCTGTACGTCTCCGCCAACACGCCGCGCTTCTGGCAGGCCCTGTGCGAGCGGACCGGCCTGGACGCGCTTGCCGCCGAGCCGCGCTACGACACCGTGCGCAAGCGCGCCGCGCACGCCGACGAGATCGTGCCGCAGCTGCACGCCGCGCTGGCCCGCCGCAGCGCGCTGGAATGGGAAGCGGCGTTCGGCGACGCCGTGCCCTGCGCCGCCGCGCGCTCGGTCGAGGACATGTTCGAGCACCCGCAGGTGCTGGCCGAGGAGATGGTCGCCACCATCGCGCATCCCAACCTGGGCAGCTACCGCGGCGTGGCGCGGCCGATCCGCTTCGGCCGCACCCCGGGCCCGGCGCCCTTCGGCGCCCCGCTGCTCGGCCAGCACACCGCCGCCATCAAGAACGGGGACGCGGCCGACTAGATCGTCGGCTTCCGCCGTTGGCGCTCGCCGCGGCTCGATGGCCTAATGGCCCCCGTCCCCATTCCGGTTGCGGCCCATGCGCCACGCGTCCGACATCGCCCTGATCGTGGTCGACGTGCAGCCGGACTTCATGCCCGGCGGCGCGCTCGCCTGCCACGAGGGCGGCGCGGTGGTCGCGCCGATCGCCGCGCTGCTGGCGGAGCGCCGCTACCGCACCGTGGTCGCCACCCAGGACTGGCACCCGCCCGGGCACGCCTCGTTCGCCTCCAGCCATCCGGGCCGCGCGCCGTTCGAGACCATCGCGCTGCACGGCCATCCGCAGGTGCTGTGGCCCGACCACTGCCTGCAGGGCAGTGCGGGCGCGCGGCTCGATGCGCGCATCGACTGGTCGCCGGCCGACCTGATCCTGCGCAAGGGCACCGACCCGCAGGTCGATTCCTACAGCGGCTTCCGCGAGAACCACGGCCCCGGCGGCGCGCGGCCCAGCACCGGCCTGGCCGGCTGGCTGCGCGAGCGCGGCATCGCCGAGGTCCACGTCTGCGGCCTGGCGCGCGACGTCTGCGTGCTGTGGACCGCGCAGGACGCCGCGGCCGCCGGCTTCCGCGCCCGCGTGCTGTGGCCGCTGACCCGGCCGGTGACCCCCGACGGCGACGCCTCCACGCGCGCCGCGCTCGCCGCCGCCGGCATCGCCGTCGACGGCGGCTGACGCGCGCATCGCGCAATCCCGGCCGGGTCGGGCGCTCGCCCCGCCGCTAACCTGCACCGCATGAAGACCCCCGCCGCTTTCGACCCCCGCTTCGAGCGCGTGCTCGACCACATCGACGCGCACCTCGACGAACCCCTGGACACCGCCCGCCTCAGCGAAGTGGCCGCGTGCTCGCGCCATCACTTCGTGCGCCGGTTCGCCGCCCGCTTCGGGCTCGGCGTGCAGGCCTACCTGCAACGCCGCCGGCTGCGGCGCGCCGCCTGGCAACTCGCCTTCCGCCCGGGCCTGCGGATCACCGAGATCGCGCTCGCCGCCGGGTACGACAGCACCGATGCCTTCGCGCGCGCGTTCCGCCGCCGGACGGGGCAGTCGCCCACCGGCTTCCGCGCGCGGCCCGACGCCGGCTGGGAAGCCCGTTTCGCTTTGCCGCCGCGCCCGCAGCCGGCACCGGGCGAGGTGCACGTGGTGGTGCGCGCGCCGGTCCCCGTCGCCCGGCTGCGGCACCAGGGGGATCCAGCCGCACTGGACGACACCCTGCGCCGCTTCATCGCCTGGCGTCGCGCGCACGGCCTGCCGCCTTCGCGCAGCGCGACCTACAACGTGCTCCACGACGATCCCGCCCAAACCGAACCCGGCGCGTTCCGCCTGGACGTGTGCGCCGCCTTCGCAGGCGAGATCGCGGAGAACGACATGGGCGTGGTCGCCGACCTCATCCCCGGCGGGCGCTACGCGCGGCTGCGCCACGTCGGCACCGAGGCCGCGCTCGGCGAGTGCCTGCGCGACCTGTATGCGCGCTGGCTGCCGGCCAGCGGCGAAGTCGCGCGCGATGCGCCGCCGGTGCTGCAGCGCCGGCGGCTGTTCCCAGACGTGCCCGCACACGCGGCCGAGACCGACATCCTGCTGCCGCTGCGTTGCCCGAACAGGGACGGAGGCGATTGAGCGGCGGCGCCGGCCCCCGGCCGTCATCGACGACTCGATCGCCCCCGCCCCCGTCCCGGGCGCCTACGCCGCGGTCGCCTCGGCCGCGCGCACCGGCAGCGGCGGCGCCGTCACCGGCTGGCCGAGCTCGTCGAGCGCGACCATGACGAAGTGCCCGCGCGTGCACAGCTTGCGGTCGCCGGTCAGCAGGTCCTCGGCGATCAGCTCGACCTCCACGTGCATCGAGCTGCGGCCCACGCGCACGATGCGGGCGATGGTCTCCACCAGCTGGCCCTTCTTGACCGGCTGGTTGAAGTCGACCTGCTCGGAACGTGCGGTGACCACGGTGCTGCGCGCGTAGCGCGAGGCGGCGATGAACGCCGCCATGTCCATCCATGCCAGCGCCTGCCCGCCGAACAGCGTGCCGAGGTGGTTGGTGTGGTCGGGGAAGACCATCTCCAGCAGACGGGCTTCGGTGGGGCGCGGTTCGGTCGTTGCGTTCTCGGACATGGCCATCTCCTGCTGAAGCGGATGCATGCCCTCCCGACCCACATGCTGGACCAGCCCGGGCATCCCTGTCGAGCGGCGGCGGCGCGCGCGTTCAGATGCCGCGCGTTCACCTGCGCCGCCGCGCGGACGCGGGTGCCGGCGGAGGTTAAGATCGTCCCGGCCGTTCAGGCATCGACCACGACGCGCTGCGGTCCGCACCCCACGGAGGTTTCCCCATGTCCGGCTACGTCCGTTCCCTGGCCGAGCGCGCCCGCGAGGCGGCGCAGGCCGTCGCCGCGCTCGACGGCGCGGGCCGCGCGGCCCTGCTGGTCGCGATGGCGGAGGCGGTCGATGCGGGCCGCGCCGGCATCCTCGCCGCCAACGCGCAGGACCTGGCCCGCGCCGAGGCGGCCGGCACCGCCGGCGCCCTGCTGGATCGGCTGCGGCTGGACGATGCGCGCATCGACGGCATCGTGCGCGCGCTGCGCGAGGTGGCCGAGCTGCCCGATCCGGTCGGCCAGGTCACCCGCCGCGACACCCGGCCCAACGGCCTGGCGGTGGAGAAGGTGCGCATCCCGCTGGGGCTGATCGCGATGATCTACGAGGCGCGCCCCAACGTGACCGCCGACGCCGCCGCGCTGTGCCTGCGCGCGGGCAACGCGGTGCTGCTGCGCGGCGGCTCCGAGGCGGCCGCCAGCAACATCGCGATCGCGCGCTGCCTGCACGCGGCGCTGCGCGCGCGCGGGCTGCCCGCCGAGGCGGTGTCGCTGGTCGAGGACACCGCGCGCGAGCACGTGCTGGAGCTGCTGCAGCTCGCCGACCTCGTCGACCTGGCGATCCCGCGCGGCGGTGAGGCGCTGATCCGCTTCGTCGCCGAGCACGCGCGCGTGCCGGTGATCAAGCACTACAAGGGCGTGTGCCACCTGTACGTGGACGCCGCCGCCGACGAGGCGGTGGCCACGCGGCTGGCGATCGACGGCAAGCTCTCGCGCCCGGGCGTGTGCAACGCGCTGGAGACGCTGCTGGTGCACGCCGCCATCGCCGAGCGCTGGCTGCCCGGCGCGCTGGCCGCGCTGGCCGCGCGCGGCGCCGAGATCCGCGGCTGCGCGCGCACCCGCGCGCTGTTCCCGCAGGCCGCGCCCGCGACCGAGGACGACTACGCCGCCGAGTTCCTGGCCCCGATCCTCGCCGTGCGCGTGGTCGACGACCTCGACGCCGCCGTCGCCCACATCCGCCGCCACGGCTCCGACCACACCGAGGTCATCGCCACCGCCGATCCCGCGGCGGCCGAGCGCTTCGTGCGCGCGATCCCCGCCTCGGCGGTGATGGTCAACGCCTCCTCGCGCTTCAACGACGGCGGCGAGCTGGGCCTGGGCGCAGAGATCGGCATCTCCACCACCCGCCTGCACGCCTACGGCCCGATGGGCCTGGAATCGCTGACCATCGAGCGCTACGTGGTGCGCGGCGAGGGCCAGGTGCGGCACCCGGAATCGGCGCCGGGCTGAGCGCGGCCCGCGCGCTGGCGGCGGGTTTCGCGGATCAGCGCCGGCGCCAGCGCTGCCAGGCCGCGCGGCCGGCCGCGTACAGCGCGCCGATCGCCAGGCCCAGGCCGATCCAGCGCAGCAGCGTCATGCGGGCCTCTCCCGGCGCGGCGTGGCCGCCCATTCTTCGCGCCGCGCGCGGCGGGCGCAAACGCCGGCGGTCGGGCGCGCCCCAGGTTGGAGGGCCGCCCACGCGGCCGCTAAGCTCGCCGGCATCGAGGAGTTCGTGCAGGAGGAGTCCGCATGCCGCCAGTCGCCGGCCGATCCGCCTTCGTCTCCATCGTGGCGTGGACCGCCATCGCGTTGTCCGTGCTGTCGGCGCTGGCCTGGTGCGTGCAGGGCCTGGTTGCTCCGCTGATCCACCACGATCCCGAAGTGCAGGCGCTGCTGCAATCGCAGCCGCCGGCGGCCCGGGAAGCGACGGCGCCGTTCGTCGACTTCCTGCTGTGGTGGGCCGTCGTCGGCGTGCTGGTCTCGCTCGCGTCCCTGGTCTGCGCCATCGGCCTGCTCAGGCGACGGCACTGGGGGCGGCTGGGCTTCGTCGGCGTGCTCGCGGCGACGATGCTCGGGACGCTGGCCATGGCCTGGCTTCAGGTCCGGATCGTCGCCGCGGTCGGCAAGGACCTGGGCAACGTCGTCGGCCCGATGGCCTACCTGCCGCTGGCGGTGTTCGCGCTGGTGCCGCTGACGCTGTGCGCCTGGATCGCCAAGCGTCTGCTGTCGCCCTCGATCGCCGCCGAGTTCTCGTGACGGTTGCGGCGGATCGCCGCCCTTCGTAGCAGCGCGCTCGCGCGCGACGTCTGCTCCGGGCTCGAAAAGAAAGCGATGCCGGCCGTCGTTCGCCACGTCCGCGCGTGGGGACACGTCGTTCTGCTGCCGTCGGTCCGGTGGCGCGCCTCGCCCGGTCGCGCGCGAGCGCGCTCCTACAGGGGAGCGTGCTGGCTTGTGCTCTCGTAGGAGCGCGCTCGCGCGCGACGCTCTTCTGCGGGCGCCAGAAGCAATGGTGCCGGCCGTCGTTCGCCGATGTCCGCGCGTGTGGACGCGTCGTTCTGCTGCCGTCGGTCCGGTGGCAGCTCGCCCGGTCGCGCGCGAGCGCGCTCCTACGGCTTCGACGATCCGGGATCCTCGCCGTCGTTCGCGAACAGCCCGGCGTGCCGGGCGAGGAAGATCCGCGCCTCCTCGCGCAACCAGTCATGCACGGCGTCCACCGCGGGCGTGCCGGCGGCCTGCGGGGCGGCGAGCAGGCGGAAGTCGTGGCCGTCGAGCACCGGGCCGAAGGGCAGGCGCAGCAGGCCCTCGGCCAGCGCGTCGGCGACCAGGGCCAGGCTCGCCAGGGCCACGCCCTGGCCGGCGATGGCGGCCTGGATGGCGTGCGCCTCGTCGGAGAAGGCGAGCTCGCCGCCGGGCGCATCGGCCGGCAGGCCGGCCGCGCGCCGCCAGCGCGGCCAGTCGGGCGTGTGCGCGTCGCGCAGGCGCCAGGCGAAGCGCAGGCGCGGCACCCGCGCCAGCGCCGCCGGATCGGGCAGCGGCAGGCCCGGTGCGCAGACCGGCGCGAAGCGGCCGGGCAGCAGCGTCGTCGCGGCCACGCCGGGGCCGGGCGGCGGGCCGTAGCGGATCGCCAGGTCCGCCGCGCCGGGCGCGAGCGGCACCGGCTCGTCGGCGGCGTGCAGGTGCAGGTCCACCTCGGGCGCGACCGCGGCCAGCCCCGGCAGCCGCGGCAGCAGCCAGCGCGCGGCGAAGCCGCGGGTGGTGGACAGGGTCACCGCCGGCCGCGGGCGCCGCGCGCGCAACGTCGCGGCCGCGGCGGCGATGCCGTCGAAACCGTCGCGCACCGCCGGGTACAGCCGCTGGCCGGCCTCGGTCAGCCGCACGCGGCGCACCTCGCGCTCGAACAGGCGCAGGCCGAGCCAGTCCTCCAGCTGCCGCACCTGATGGCTGATCGCGGTGGGCGTGAGCGAAAGCTCCTCGGCGGCGGCCTTGAAGCCCAGCCGCCGCGCGGCCGCCTCGAAGGCCCGCAGCGCGGTCAGCGGCGGCAGGCGGCGCGGTTCATGCATGAAAAGGATTCATCCGTCGGCTGAGAAAGCATCGTTTGTCGGGGCGGAACACGGCGCCAATCATGAAAACGCGCCGTACCGGCGCATTCTCCCCCAAGTCCGACAGGTGAATCATGATCAGGCTGCTCCATCTCGACGGCAGCGCCCGCCCGGGCCGTTCCGGCGAACACGCCCACGGCTCCCATACCCGCCGGCTCGGCGCCCGCTTCGTCGCTCGCTGGCGGCGGCTGCGCCCGCAGGACCCGGTGGTCCACCGTGACGTCGGCCAGGCGCCGCCGGCGCCGGTCGACGGCCGCTGGGTCCATGCCGCCTTCACCCCGCCCGCGCAGCGCGAGCCGTGGATGGACGAACGGCTGGCCGAGAGCGACGCGCTGGTCGACGAGCTGATCGCCAGCGACCTCGTGGTCGCCGGGGTGCCGATGTACAACTTCGGCATGCCGGCGCAGGTCAAGGCGTGGATCGACAACGTGGTGCGCGTGGGCCGCACCTTCGGCTTCGACCGCACGCGCGCCGGCGCGCCCTACTGGCCGCTGCTGGCCGGGCAGGACCGGCGCGTGGTGCTGCTCGGCGCGCGCGGCGACCACGGCTACGACCCCGGCGGCCGGCTGGAGGCGGACAACCTCGTCGAGCGCGGCGTCATGACGCCGCTGCGCTACCTGGGCATCGAGGCCTTCGACTGCATCGCGGTGGAGTACGACGAGTTCGCCGACGCGCGCCTGCAGGCCTCGCTCGCCAGCGCGGAGGCGGCGGTGGACGCGCTGGTCGACCGGCTGGTCGCCGAGGCCGCGCGCCGCGCGCCGGCCGATCCGGCCGCCCGCGTGGCCTCCTGACGACGCGCTCAGGCCGCCGCGCGTCCCCAGGCGGGGAAGGGATCGGGCAGTTCGCGCCAGCCCTCCGGTCCGGCCGCCATCTCGCGGTCGTCGAGCAGGCAGGCGTCGAGCGCGGCGACGGTCGCCTCGCGGTCGAGCCCGATGCCGATCAGCGCCAGCTCCTGGCGCCGGTCGCCCCACAGCGGATGCCACAGCGCGCGCAGCGCCGCGTGCTCGGCCTCGTCGCCGGTCTCCTCGCGGGCGGGCGGCGGGTCGGTCCAGGCCGCGGCCTGCAGGCGCTGCCGGCCGAACGCGGTCAGCGGTGCGGCGGGACCGTGGCGCGGCGCGGGCGGCCGGTCGGGCCCGCCGCCGCGCACGCGCGAGCGCGCCGCGTACCAGAAGCCGATGGCCTGGTGCCGGGTCGAGCCGCCGACGGTCGACAGTTCGCCCACCCAGTCCATGCGGCTGGCCAGCCAGAAGAAGCCCTTGCTGCGCAGCACGTCCGGCAGGCCCTCGGCGAGCAGGCGGGCGTAGCGTTCGGGATGGAACGGGCGCCGCGCGCGGTAGACGAAGCTGCCGATGCCGTAGGCCTCGGTCTCGGGCGTGTGCTCGCCGCGCAGTTCCTGCATCCAGCCCGGCGCGCGCTGCGCGCGCGCGAAGTCGAAGCGGCCGGTGTCGAGCAGCAGCGACAGCGGCACGTCGTCGCCGTGCGAGTCGACCAGCAGCGCGTCGCGGTTCATCGCCCGCAGCACCGCGCGGATCCATTCGGCCCGCCCCGGCGGCAGCAGGTCGCACTTGCTGATCACCAGCACGTCGGCGAACTCGATCTGCTCGGCGAGCAGGTCGACCACGCCGCGCGCGTCGCCGGGCCCGGCCTGCAGGCCGCGGTCGGCCAGGCGCTGGGCCGAGGCGAAATCGGCCAGGAACGAGGCGCCGTCGACCACGGTCGCCATCGTGTCCAGGCGGGCGACGTCGGACAGGCTGAAGCCGTCGGCGTCGCGCACGGCGAAGGTCGCCGCGACCGGCATCGGCTCGCCGATCCCGGTGGACTCGATCAACAGGTAGTCGTAGCGACCGCTTTCGGCCAGCCGGCGCACCTCCTGCAGCAGGTCGTCGCGCAGCGTGCAGCAGATGCAGCCGTTGCTGAACTCGACCAGGGTCTCCTCGGTGCGGCGCAGGGCCGCGTCGCCGGCGCGCACCAGCTGCGCGTCGATGTTGATCTCGCTCATGTCGTTGACGATCACCGCGACCCGGCGGCCTTCGCGGTTGCGCAGCACGCGGTTGAGCAGGGTGGTCTTGCCGGCGCCGAGGAAGCCGGACAGGACGGTGACGGGAAGGCGGGCATCGGCGGGGCGGGGTCGGGACACGGGCACGATCCTGGCATGGGATCGTTATGTTATAAAGTAACAATATGTACCTGGACAAGTCGCCCCTGGACGCCGCCCGGCGCGGCTGCCCCTGCCCAAGCCTCGCGCCGCCCCGCCGCTGCGGGCGCGGGCGGTCTTACGGGCTTCGCTGCGCGCACCGCGCTGCGCCGCGGCACCGTGCCGCGATCGTGCCGGTGCGCGCCGGCGTACCGCGCCCCGCGGCGCTACGCGCGGCGGCCGGGCTTGCGCGTGCCGCGCGCGAAGGCGGCGAAGATCTCCAGCGTCTCGCGGCTGACGTGGTGCTCGATGCCCTCGGCGTCGCGGCGGGCGATGTCCGCCGGCACCCCCAGCGCGAGCAGGAAGTCCTCGACCGTGCGGTGGCGCTCGCGGCTGGCGCTGGCCAGGGCTTCGCCGGACTCGGTCAGGAACACGCCGCGGTAGGGGCGCTTCGACACCAGGCCCTCGCGCGCCAGGCGCTGCAGCATCCGCGCCACGGTCGGCTGGGCCACGCCCATGCGCTCGGCGATGTCGACCTGGCGCGCCTCGCCGCCGTCGGCGATGAGGTCGGAGATCAGCTCGACGTAGTCCTCGACGAGTTCCGAGCGATGGGCCTCGCGGACCTGCCGGAAGCTCTCGACCTGGATGCGGGCGTCGACCAGCGCGGAGGCGGTGGAGGCCTCCCGCGGGGCGGGGCGCTTGTTCGACATGCCGGTCCCGGTGCAGTGGCGGAGCCGGCATTGTCGCCAATTCGCGCCCGGGGCAGAAAACAAAGTTCGTACTCATCAAATGGTCTATTGCTATACGATATAGCATAAGCTATATCGCACCGGACCCGTTCCGCACCCGCAACCCCGCACCCGCAACCCGGAGCCCGCCCGATGTCCCGAACCGTCCCGCCGCGCCCGCCGCGCCCGGCGCCCCGCCGCCTGCCGGTCGCCGTCTCGCTCGCCCTGTCCGCCTTGCCCGTGGCAGCCGCCGACGAGGGCGCCCGCCGCGCGGTGGAACTGGACGCGGTGCAGGTCACCGTCAGCACCGCCACGCGCACCGAGCGCCTGCTGGCCGACGTGCCGGTGCGCACCGAGGTGCTGCGCGGCGAGGACATCCGGCTGCGCGGCGCGACCGACTTCTCGCGCGCGGTGGAGCTGATCAACGGCCTGCGGGTGGAGAGCAACTGCCAGAACTGCAACACCTCGGAGGTGCAGCTGCTGGGGCTGGGCGGGGCGTACAGCCAGCTGTTGTTCGACGGCACGCCGCTGCTGTCCACGCTGGGCGGGGTGTACGGCATCGAGCAGATCCCGGCCGCCTTCATCGACCGCATCGAGGTGGTCAAGGGCGGCGGCTCGGCGCTTTACGGGCCGGGCGCGGTGGCCGGCGTGGTCAACCTGGTCTCCGAGCGGCCGCTGCGCAGCGGCGGCTTCGTGCAGGCCGCCACCGAGGTGCAGAAGGGCGAGCCGCTGCACGTGCTCGACGGCCGCGTCGACCGGGTCGACGCCGGCGGCCGCTACGGCCTGTCGCTGGTGGGCCAGGCCGCGCGCAACGACGCGATCGACTTCGACGGCGACGGCTACAGCGAGATCACCGAGAAGGACCGCAAGGTCGCCGGCGCGCAGGGCTGGCTGGCGGTCGGCGAGGGCGGCACGCTGCGCGCGGACTACCAGTTCACCCGCGAATCGCGGCGCGGCGGCAACCGCCTCGACCAGCCGGAATGGCTGGCCAACGTCGCCGAATCGCTGGACACCGACTACCACCGCGGCGGCCTGCACTGGGACCAGATCGTCGGCGACGACCTCGACTTCAGCCTCGGCTACTCCTTCGCCTACATCGAGCGCGACAGCTTCTACGGCGGCCTGGGCGACGTGGCGACCGACCCGGCCGATCCGGGCTACGACCCGGGCGAGCTCGACCCCGCCCGGCCCGGCAGCGCGGCCGCGCGCGCCTACGCCCAGTACGGCTACACCGAGAACCCGCTGCACTACCTGGACAGCCAGGTGAACTGGCGCGCCGGCGCGCACCTCATCGCGTTCGGCGCGCAGTACCGGCGAGAGAGCGTGCGCGACGAGAACCGCGACGCCGCCGGCGCGGTGCTCGCGCGCGCCGGGAAGGAGACCTTCAGCAACCTGGGCGTCTTCGTGCAGGACGAGTGGGCGGTCGGCGAGGCGATCGACCTGGTGCTGGGCGCGCGCGCGGACAAGAGCTCCACGCTCGACGACGCGGTGTTCTCGCCGCGCGCGGCGCTGGCCTTCCAGGCCAGCGAGGGGCTCAAGCTGCGCGCCGGGATCTCCACCGGCTTCCGCGCGCCGGAGATCTTCAGCGAGGACCTGCACGTGGACACCCTCGGCGCGGAGCCGGTGCGCATCCGCAACGCCGAGGGGTTGTCGGAGGAGCGCGCCACCACCGCCATGCTCGGCCTGGACTGGCGTTCCGACCCGGCCGACCCGCGCTGGATGTGGGACGCCGCGGTATCGTGGACGCGCATCCGCGACACCTTCGTGCTCGGCGAGATCCGCCGCGACGGCGACGGCGCGCTCTACCAGGTGCGCGAGAACGCGTCCGGCTCGCGCGTGGCCGGGTTCGAGACCAACATCGGCTGGCAGGCCGCCGACGCGCTGCGCCTGACCGGCGGCGTGGCCTGGTACCGCTCGCGCTACGACGAGGCGCAAGTGGTCTTCGACGACGGCGACACCGTGCTGGCCACCCGCGACTATCTCAAGACCCCGGCCTGGAGCGGGGTCGCGCAGGCGGCCTGGGCGCCGAGCGAGGCCTGGGACCTCTACCTCGGGCTCAAGTACACCGGCCGCATGCACGTGCTCAACAACAACACCGCCCGTCTCGGGCGCGTGCGCGACTTCTGGGTGGTGGACGCCGGCGCGACGCGGCACTTCGGCGCGGGCGAGCGCCACTGGGACCTGTCGCTGGGCGTGCGCAACCTGTTCGACCAGCGCCAGCGCGACCTGGAGACCGGCCCCGGGCGCGACAGCGACTACGTCTACGGCCCGCGCTTCGCGCGCTCGGTCCATGCCAGCCTGCGCTTCTCGTTCTAGCGCGCGCCTCGCGCTCGCGGCCGCGCTGGCGTGGGCCACGGCGGCCGCGCCCGCGCGCGCGAACGATCCAGCGCCGGCGCCGCCCGGGCTGCGCGAGGCGGTCGCCGGCGCGCTGGTGCGCCCGCAGGGCCCGCGCTTCGCCGCCTACCGCTGGCCGCGCGAGCCGGAGATCGTGGCGCTCTACTACGGCGCGGACTGGTGCGCGCCCTGCCACGCCTTCGTGCCGGAACTGCGCGCGGTCCACGACGCGCTGCGCGCGGCCGGCGCCGATACCGAGGTGGTCTACGTCAGCCTCGACGCGTCCGAGCGCGAGATGCACCGCTACATGGCCCGGCAGGCGATGCCGTGGCCGGCGATCGACCACCGCCGTGTCGAGCGCATGCCGGGGCTGCGCGCACTGGGCGGCATGGCGCCGCCGAACCTGGTGCTGCTGGACCGCGACGGCACGGTGCTGGCCAGCGGTTGGGCCGGGCGCCGCTACGAGGGCCTGGCGCCGGTGCTGCGCGCCTGGGTCGAACGCGCCGGCGCACAGGCCGTTCCGCCCCCGTAGGCGCGCGCTCGCGCGAGGTGGCTCTCGCCGCGCACCTGCCGCCGCGGCTACGGCTCGCCGCTCGGCGCGCCGCCCTCGGGCACGTAGACCATCCGCCCGTCCGGCAGGCGGTAGGTGACGCCCGCGCGCACGCCGCCGCCCTCGCCGATCTCGTCGGTGGACTCGTAGCGGGTCAGTTCCTCGCCCTGCTTGATCGTGATGCGCATGTCGGCCTCGCCGGGGTTCTCGATCACCACCGCGTTCGCCTGCGAGAACGGGTTGAGCGGGTTGCGCACGATGACGATCATCAGGATGCCGATCACGACCAGGAACAGGTCGATCAGGTTGACCACCGACAGGATCGGGTCGTCGGCCTCGTCGCCTTCCAGGAAGCGCATCAGCCGGCCTCCGCCGGCGCCGCGGCCTGCGCGCGCTCGATCGCGCGCAGCTCCTCCAGCAGCCAGCGCCGGCGCACGGTGAGCACCAGGAAGGCGATGCTGGCCGCGACCAGCGCCAGGATCACCGCGGAGAAGGCGACCACCAGGTTCTCGCCCACCGCCTGCGCGTCGTTTCGGGTCAGCGCCAGCAGCGCCGGGCCCATCGGGATCATGGTCGCCACCAGGCCCAGCATCGGCGCCGTGCGCGCGGTGATCCGCAGCCATTCCAGGCGCCGCAGGATCCACAGTTCGAGGTCGTCGGAACTGATCGCCGCGCCGCGCGCGTGCACGGCGGCGAGCTCGGAGCGGTGGCGCCCGCGGCGGCGCTGCACCGCCTCGAACAGGAACTGTCCGAGCACGAGGAAGGCGTAGCCGAGCGCCAGCAGGATCAGCAGCAGCACCGGCCACAGGAACAGGTGGGCGACGTCGTAGAGCAGGGCTTCGAGCGAGTTCATGGCGTAGGGGCATCCGGGAGGGAGAGGGCGGCCTGCGAGCGGCGGTAGCGCCAGCCGCCGAGGCCGAGGCAGCAGGCCAGCAGCGACAGCAGGACGAAGGGCTGCCATGGCGCGCCGGCGGCCGCCGGCGGGTCGGCCGGGACCTCGCGCAGCACGCGGCCGCGCACGGCGGGAGGGGCGGCGGTGGGCGGCGCGGCTTCCGCCGCGGGCGCTGCGCCGGACGCCGCGGCGGG
>NZ_JAIWPR010000022.1 GCF_021191635.1 Alterluteimonas quercicellularis | reverse complement strand
CGCTGGCGATGGACATGCTGCTGGCGGTAGGCGCGGCGTTCTGGGTGACCAGTACGGTGGGTTTCGGCGACAGCGCGGAATCGCTGACGAACATGGCGATGCAGCAGGGCGGGATGGGCCTGATCCTGACTGCGCTCATCGTGACGATCCCGGCGATGGCGGCCATGCTGTTCCAGGGCACGCTCGGGTCGTTCACGCCGTACAGCGCGTTCAGCCAGCAGCAGGCGAGCCAGCCGGGTGCGCCCGGGCAGCCGGGGTATTCTGGGGTGGGCGGAAGTGGTAGTGCCGGCGGCGGTGGTAGTGGCGGAGGCGGCATGGCGCCTAGCTATGGGCATCAGCCGCTGGTGTATGCGCCGAGGATGCCGCCGCCAGATCGGGGAGGGAGTGGGGATTCGCAAATTCCGCAGGGGCGAAGTAATCCAGCCTCTTGATTAGAGAAAATCCTCCATGAAAAAACTATGGTTCGCCCTGTTCTTACTTCCCTCGTTATTTGCGTCGTCTTTCAGTGCAATCGCGCAGACGGCATGCCCTCAGGGTGTTGCGCCTGGTAGCCCGAGTTGCGGGCCCGGAGGCGGAAATGGTCTTTGGTCTGCTCCCCCTCCTGAACGAGGCCCTGAGGCAAGATGGAGAAAGACCTGGGGAGCGATCGCGTATGATGCGAATGCTTCATATGTGGGTGTTTCGTCTGGAGAATCCTCTCGGCGAGCAGCTGCTCGCGCCGCGTTAGCGCATTGCCGCTCGAAGGGAGGAGGAGATTGCAGGCCTGTCGCGCATTATGAGAATCAGTGTGCCGCGGTGGGTGAGCCGGTTGCATCCAGTGGCGGGATGATTTCTTTTGAAATAGGTTTGTCAGTTGAAGAGGCGAGCGAAAAAGCCCTGCAATCATGTTCTGGCGCAAACAACGGTGGAGCCTGTAAGATTTTCTATTCCAATTGCACCGAGCCCGTGATCGTCGGTGGGTGATGAGGCGCACGCCGATTGAAGTTTTTTTAGCTGTCGATGATTGATGCGATGGACACGACAGGGGACCGGTTGCGGAGAAGCAGAGGGGCCACGCGCTATGGTTCGCGGACGTGGAGGGGCTGGCCGACCCGGCAATCATGGCGTCGGTGCCGGCGCTGGTGAACAAATTCGCGGATCGGCCTGATCTTGGTGGTGGGGCCGCTGTTCATCCCGTTCCTGCCTTAGGAGCCGACGAGACCTTTGTTCCACAAGTGGCTGTTGTTCGGAGTGGGGGCATTGTTCTCGATGGCGCTGCTGAGCGTGACGATCGCGCTGGCGATGGACATGCTGCTGGCGGTAGGCGCGGCGTTCTGGGTGACCAGTACGGTGGGTTTCGGCGACAGCGCGGAATCGCTGACGAACATGGCGATGCAGCAGGGCGGGATGGGCCTGATCCTGACTGCGCTCATCGTGACGATCCCGGCGATGGCGGCCATGCTGTTCTAGGGCACGCTCGGGTCGTTCACGCCGTACAGTGCGTTCAGCCAGCAGCAGGCGAGTCAGCCGGGTGCGCCCGGGCAGCCGGGTTACTCCGGCGTAGGCGGCGGCTACAGCGGCGGTGGCAGCTGCTGGCCAAGTGTGCGAAGTGCTCTACTTGAATTGCACGGAACCCGTCATAGTCGGTGGCTGACGGCGGCCAGAGGGCGGACGAAGTACCGCCGTTCCTGCGAGCATTGGTAGTGGTTCTGTAGCGATCCGGCGATCGTATGACGCATCGTTCGCCCGTCCCGGCAACAAGGGGCCGATCGTTCGTGTTCGCGCGACGGCGATAGCGGCGGCCGACGATTCATCCGACCTGCCGTCGTGCCCCCTTCGCTGTTCACTCGCGGCAGATGTTCCCTTCGGCCGCGCCCGGGAATGGCCGGTATGCCCCGCCTGCTGCGTCCGTCCTGACGCCCTGCATCGGCGTGTGCATGCTCGACGAGTGCGAGCTATGCCAGCGCTGTTCTAGGGAGATCGACCAGATCGCGCTGGGGCCGATGGGAGATGCGTAGCGGGCGCGGTACCTGGACGTTGTGGTGCCCGGGCGCGAGGCGCAACTCGTATGAGCGAGACGGCGACGATGCTGGACGCCATCGTGGGCGGCTACCCCCGGGCCAAGGCTGGAACCGCGAGGGCCGAGACTTGCCGCGGTAACGAGTTCGATCGCGAACCGCTCCAAGATGGCGTACTGACCGACGCCGGCATGGTGTTCGCGCGCACCAATGTGCATGCTGGGATGCGATCGCGCAGAAGAAGGATGAACGATGTCGTGGGAGTCTGTTTCGTTCGCGCTGATGGGAATCGGCGTGTTGACGATGCTGTGCCCGGCGCTGGTCGTGATCCCGGTGCTGCTGCTGTTGAGGGGGCGCCTGCAGCGGGTGGTCAGGCCCCGGCGCTACTGGATCGGGCTCGGCGTGCAGGCATCGTCGGTCGCCGGCTTCGCGGCCATGCTGCTGGCCTTGAAGATCTTCGCTGGTGAGGCGGGATCGGCCGCGAGCTTCATGGCGCTGATATCGGCGCCCGTCTGGTGGGTGCTATGCCTGACCGGGCTGGTGATCGGCCTGACCGGGGCGCGGCCTGACGCGAGAGATTCGGGCGACGCCGCAGCCTGACGCGGGTCGGGGCACGGCTTGCGCGTCGCGTCGTTCATCCCCGCCGCCCTAGAATGGCCGGCATGACCCCGCCCGCCGCGCCCGTCCTGACGCCCTGCATCGGCGTGTGCACGCTCGACGAGCGCGGGCTGTGCCACGGGTGCTTCCGGACGATCGACGAGATCGCGCGCTGGGGCCTGATGGGGGATGCGGAGCGGGCGCGCTACATGGACGAGGTGCTGCCCGAGCGCGAGGCGCGGCGGGCATGAGCGAGGCGACGATGCTGGACGCCATCGCGAGCGCGCTGCATCCGGTGCGGCGGCCGCCGCAGGGCGAGGGCTGGAACCTCGAGGAGGTCCAGGACCTGCTGCCGGGCGCCCGCGCGCGTGCGGATGCGGCGGTGCTGGTCGGGCTGGTGCCGCGCGCCGGGGGGCTGCAGGTGGTGCTGACGCTGCGCAACGACGCGCTGCGGCACCACGCGGGACAGGTGAGCTTCCCCGGCGGCCGGGTGGAGCCGGAGGATTCCGACGCGCTCGCCGCGGCGTTGCGCGAGGCCGACGAGGAGATCGGGCTCGCGCCCATGCAGGCCCGCCCGCTGGGCTATCTCGATCCGCTGGTCACGGTGAGCGGCTTCCGGGTGCTGCCTGCGGTCGCCCGCATCGCCCCGGAGTTCGTGCCGCGCCCGGAGCCGGGCGAGGTGGCCGAGGTGTTCGAGGTGCCGCTGGCCTTCCTGCTCGCGGCCGACAGCCTGGAGCGCATCGCCATCGACTACGGCGGCCGGTCCCGCCAGATCCTCCAGTTCCGCAGCGATCCGCTGGTCACGCCACACCGCATCTGGGGGGCGACGGCCTCGATCCTGTTCAATCTGCGCGAACGACTGGCCGCGCCGCGGGAGGCTGCGGCATGAGTGCGACGTGGCCGGTGCTGCTGGCGCCCGAGGCGCTGCATGCGCGGCTCGGCACGCCCGGGCTGGTGGTGGTGGACTGCCGATACGTGCTGTCCGATCCTGCGGCGGGCGAGCGCGCCTATGCGCAGGGGCACGTGCCCGGCGCGCACTACGCGCACCTGCACCGGGACCTGTCCGGGCCGCACCGGCCAGGCGGCGGCCGTCATCCCTGGCCCGACGCCGAGTCCTTTGCGCGGCGGCTGGCCGACTGGGGTGTGGAGGCGACGAGTCGCGTGGTGGCCTACGACGATGCCGACGGCGGGTTCGCCGCGCGGCTGTGGCATCTGCTGCGCGCGACGGGCCATCGCGAGACGTCGGTGCTCGATGGCGGCTGGGCGGCGTGGCGAGGCCTGGGCCTTCCGGCGTCCGTGGAGACGCCCGCGCCCGTGGCGACACCGGTGCGCGCCGTGTCCTGGCGGGTGCCGCCGCTGGACGCGCCCGCCGTCCTGGCGCACCTCGATGGGGGCGGGCTGCTGATCGACGCGCGTGCGCCCGAGCGCTTCCGGGGCGAGGCCGAGCCGATCGACCCGGTCGCGGGCCACGTGCCGGGCGCGGTCAACCGGCCGCATGCGGCCAATCTGGCCGGCGATGGCCGCTTCAAGCCGGCGGCGGCCCTGCGCGAGGAATTCGACGCGCTGCTGGACGGGCGTTCGCCGGAGGAGGTCGCCGCGATGTGCGGTTCCGGCGTCTACGCCTGCCATCACCTGCTGGCGATGGCGCATGCCGGGTTGGAGGGCGCGCGCCTCTATGCGGGTTCTTGGAGCGGCTGGATCGAGGATCCGTCGCGGCCGGTCGCGGTGGGCGACGAAGCGCCTCGTCCGTAGGAGCGCGCTCGCGCGCGACCGGGGCGAGGGGAAGCGTTGTCGCGCGCAAGCGCGCTCCTGCCGGGATCGGGGCGGCGGCCTCAGCCCTTGCCGAGCCGCGCCACCAGGGCGTGCAGCGCGGCCTGGGTATCGGGGCTGCGCCAGCTCTCGAGCATGCGATCGAGATCGATCGAGGCCGGGGCCAGCGCCTCCACGAGGTCGGCGCGCGCCAGCGCGCGGGTGGCCAGCATCGGCGCGCGCGGCAGGCGCGCCAGCGCCTGCAGGTGGGCGAGCGCGCGCGTGGTTACCTCGTCGATGCCGGCCAGCTCGTCGACCAGCCCGATGGCCAGGGCCCGCTCGGCCTCGACCATCGCGCCGGAAACGGCCAGGCGCTCGGCCTCGCGCCGGCCCACCGTCCGCTGCAGCAGCTGCAGGATGCCGACCGGCAGGGCCAGGCCGACCTGGGTCTCGTTGAGGCCGATGGCGAACGGACCGCTGGCCATGATCCGCAGGTCGCAGCACAGCGCGAGCACGCAGCCGCCGGCGGGCGCATGGCCGGCGATGGCCGCGGCGACCGGCACCGGGCAGGCGGCCAGCGCGCGCGCGGCCTCGAAGAAGGTCTCCCAGGCCGCGCGCAGGGCGGCCGCATCGTCCTGGATCGAGAGCAGGTGGGGCACGTCCAGGCCGGCCGAGAACACCTTGGGGCCGCCGGCCAGCACGAGACCGTCGGCGCCGGCGGAGACGCTGCGCGCGATGGCCTCGGGCAGGGCGCGGCAGAGCGCGGGGTCGAGTGCGTTGACCGGTGGCCGCGCCAGGCGCAGTTCGTGGATGCCGTCGTGGACGAAGGTGTCGATCAGCGCCATGGCGGGGCTCGGCGGGCTCGGATGGGCGTGCGGGTATCATACGGGCATGAAGACCGTGCTTCCGTTCGCCGCGGCGCTGCTGGCGGCCGCGATGGCCGCGTCGTCGCCGGCCCGGGCCGACGACGGCTGCCTGCCCGAGATCCACGACGCCTGGCTGCGCCAGCCGCCGATGGCGATGCCGATGCTGGCGGGCTTCGCCCGCATCGAGAACGGCTGCGGGCGCCCGCTGGCGGTGGTGTCCGCGCACAGCGAGGCCTTCGGCAGCGTGGAGCTGCACGAGACCACCGTGGTCGACGGCGTGAGCCGGATGCGCGCGATGCCGCGCCTGGCGCTGGCGCCGGGCGCCTCCGTGGAACTGAAGCCAGGCGGCCTGCACCTGATGCTGATGCGACCGGCCGCGGCGCTGGCGCCGGGCGATGCGGTGCCGGTCAGCCTGCGGCTGGAGGACGGGCGCAGCGTGGAGGCGCGGTTCGAGGTTCGCGCGGCGACGTCGCGCTGACCGTGCAGCGGCCGGGCCGGCGATCGGCGTAGGCGCACGAGACCGCAAGCCGCGGCGTCGCCGGTTCGTGCGCGGACGCGTCGCAGGCGAGCGCCGCCGGCCAGGCCGCAGCTGGCAGGCGCGCCGCCACCGTGTCGGCCAGGGCCGCCGGTCGCGATGCGGGCGTCCAGCCGGCGAGCTGCAGCGCAAGCCACAGGGTGCAGGCCAGCATGCCGGCGATGGGTCCGGGTCGCATCGTCGCCTCCTTACATGTCCGTCGCGCGGTGGCGCGTCCGGCGGGCGCGGTGGATGCGCCCATGCGGAAGTTGGATGCGCCGGAGGCGCGAAGGGTTTAGGCGGCTTTCCGACGCGTTCGGAGATTTCGCGAACCGGGGACGGTTCCCGGGCAGTCGGCGGGGCGCCGGGCCGGCCACGTCTGGACGGTTCGGGGGGAAGGGCCTTGTCCGGACCCCGCCCACGGACGAGGATGGCCGGATGTGGAGCGCATGCCCGCCGTGCCTTTAAACCTTTCCGCGGAGGGGCGCATCCAACCGGTCATGTTCGATGCTTCCGCAACGCTGCAGGCGGTTCCGACCGGCGCCCTTCACGGCGCCGACGACGATGCGCTGGCGCGCGCCGCCGCGAGCGGCGACCGGCGCGCCTACGAGTCGATCTACCGACGCCACGCGCCGCGCCTGTACGCGCTGGTCTGGCGCATCTGCGGGCGGCACGAGGCCCGTGCCCAGGACGTGCTGCAGGAGACCTTCCTGCGGGCCTGGCGCGCGTTGCCCGGTTTCCGCTTCGAGAGCGCGCTGGGCACCTGGCTGCAGCGCCTGGCGGTCAACGCGGCGCTGATGGAGGTGCGCGGGCGCAGCGGCCGGGACGACCGCGACGACGGCGACGATGCGCTCGAGACGCTGCCCGGCGCGGCGCGCTGCGTGGGCACCGGCATGGACCTGGAGCGCGCGATCGCCACGCTGCCGCCGCGCGCGCGCGCGGTGCTGGTGCTGTACGAGATCGAGGGCTGGACCCACCAGGAGATCGCCGAGGAACTCGGCATGGCCGTCGGCAGCTCGAAGGCGCAGTTGCATCGCGCCCGCGGCCTGCTGCGCGAATGGCTCGGAGACCCCGCATGAACGAACACGACGATGCACTGAGCGCGCGGCTGCGCGCGCTGCCGCGGGAGATGGTCCCGCCGGCGCAGGCCTGGGAGGCGGTCTCGCGCGGGCTGGACGCCGCCGCGACGCCGGCGCCGCGGCCTTGGCGCGGCCGGCGGCGCCTGCTGGCGGGCGCGGGCATGGCGCTCGCGGCGACGCTGGCCGGGGTCGCGGTGCTGCCGCGCCTGTTGTCGCCGCTGCCGGCGCCGGAACCGGAGCCCTCGCAGCTCCGGGTCCAGGCCGACGCGATGGCGCAGCAGTACCGGGTCGCGCTGCAGTCGCTGCCGGCGGCCGCGCCCGCGCCCGAGGTGGCGCCGGCGCTCGCCGAGCTGGACCGCAGCGCGGCGGAGATCCACGCCGCGCTGGACGAGAGCCCGGGCTCGGCCTTCCTGATCGGCCAGCTGCAGCGCACCTACGCCAAGCGTCTCGAACTCACCCGGCAGGTCGCGCGCGACGCGGCGTTCGCCTCTTCCTGAAGGAGCCGTCCCATGAAGACCCATTCGACATCGATCCGCAGCCGCTTGGCCGTCGCCGCGCTGCTGGCCTTCGGGCTGCTGTCCGCGTCGGCGCTGCAGGCGCAGACCCGCGTCGACGAGCGCCGGCCGCTCGCCGCTGGCGGCCGCGTGGAGGTGGAGAACATCGCCGGCAGCGTCCGCGTGCGCGGCTGGGACCGCGACGAGGTGACCGTCACCGGTACGCTGGGCAGCGGGCAGCGCCTGAACGTGGACGCCAGCCGCAACCGCGTGCACGTGCAGGTGATCTATCCGCAGGGCCGCTCGTCCTCGGGCGCCGATCTCGAGATCCGGGTGCCGAAGGGCGCCGAGCTGGAGGCGACCACCGTCAGCGCCGATCTCGACGTCGCCGAGGTCGACCTGCGCAGCCTGCGGGCGAAGACCGTCAGCGGGCGCCTGCAGGCCGCGGGGCGCGCCGGCGAGGCGACGCTGGGCACGGTGAGCGGCGACCTGCGTTCGCGCCTGGCTTCGGCCCGCCTCGGCGTGGAGACCGTCAGCGGCGATGTGACCGTGGGCGGCGGCACCGGCGGCGAGGTACAGGCGAAGACGGTGTCGGGCGACCTGTCCCTCGACCTCGGCCGGGTGGAGCGGCTGGGCGCCGAATCGGTGTCCGGCGGCCTGGACGTGCGGGTGACGGGGCTGGCGCCGGGCGGGCGGATCGCGATGGAGAGCGTGAGCGGGCGCGCCGGCCTGCGGCTGCCCGCCAACGCTTCGGCCCGGCTGCGCATCGAGACCTTCAGCGGCAGCATCGATTCCGCCGCCGGCGAGGTGGAGCGCCCGCGGCACGGCCCGGGCCGCAGCCTGCGCACCCAGCTCGGCGGCGGCGATGGCGACGTGTCGATCGAGTCGCATTCGGGCAGCGTCCGGCTGGTGCTGGGCGGCTGAGCCGAAGAAGCATCGGGCGCGCGATCGGCTTGCCCAGCCGGCCGCGCGCGAACGCGGGGCGGTGCACGTCGGCTCGATTCTGTAGGAGCGCGCTCGTGCGCGACGCTTTCTTCCCGCCGAGCCCGCGGAGAAAGAACATCGCGCGCGAGCGCGCTCCTACGAAGAGCGCCGCGCTAGCCGCCGGCGGCGCGCCGTACCGCGTCGGGCAGCGGGGTGGGGCGGCCGCTGGCGCGGTCGATCCAGACCATGACCACGTGGCCGTCGGCGTACAGCGGCGCGCCGTCGGCGCCGACGATGCGGTGCGAGAGCGTCACGCTGGTGGTGCCCAGCCGCTCGCAGCCCAGTTCGACCACCACGCCGGCGGGGTAGGGAATCGGCAGCCGGTAGTTCATCTGCACTGCGGCCAGCAGCGGCGCGGTGCGCTCGGTGACCCATTCCTGGCCGAGCGAATCGAACCAGCGGATCCGCGCCTCCTCCAGGTAGGTCATGAAGTTGGAGTTGTTGACGTGGTTGAAGGCGTCGAGATCGCGCCAGCGCAGCTCGATCGGCAGGCGGAACAGCGGGGCGGGGGCGTCGCTCATCGGGTCTCCTGCGTCATGCGCTGCGGCTGCGCTTGCGCGGCGCCTTGGCGGCCGGCTTCTTCGCCGGCGCCTTCTTCGCCGCCTTCGCGGCCCTGGGCGCGCGCGGGGCGGTCCCGGCGGCCTCGGCCGCGGGCGCCGCGGGCTCGGGCGTCAGCATCCGCGCGAGGAACTGGCCGGTATAGGACTGCGGCATCCCCGCCACCTGCTCCGGCGTGCCCTCGGCGATGATCCGGCCGCCGCGGTGGCCGCCCTCGGGGCCGAGGTCGACGACCCAGTCGGCGGTCTTGATGACGTCGAGGTTGTGCTCGATCACCACCACCGTGTTGCCGTCGTCGCGCAGCTTGTGCAGCACCGCGAGCAGGTGCTCGATGTCGTGGAAGTGCAGGCCGGTGGTGGGTTCGTCGAGGATGTACAGGGTGCGCCCGGTATCGCGGCGCGACAGCTCCTTGGACAGCTTGACGCGCTGCGCCTCGCCGCCGGACAGCGTGGTCGCGCTCTGGCCGAGCTTGATGTAGCCCAGCCCCACGTCGAGCAGGGTCTCCAGCTTGCGGGCGATCGAAGGCACCGGCTGGAACAGCTCCAGCGCGTCCTCCACGGTCATCTCCAGCACGTCGTGGATGCTGCGGCCCTTGTACAGGATGTCGAGCGTCTCGCGGTTGTAGCGCTTGCCGCCGCAGACGTCGCAGGGCACGTAGACGTCGGGCAGGAAGTGCATCTCCACCTTGAGCAGGCCGTCGCCCTGGCAGGCCTCGCAGCGGCCGCCGCGCACGTTGAAGCTGAAGCGCCCCGGCGAGTAGCCGCGCGCGCGCGCCTCCGGCACCTGCGCGAACAGCTCGCGCAGTGGGGTGAACAGCCCGGTGTAGGTGGCGGGATTGGAGCGCGGCGTGCGGCCGATCGGGGACTGGTCGATGTCGACCACCTTGTCGAACAGGTCCAGGCCCTTGACGTCGCGGTACGGCGCCGGGGAGTGCGAGGCGCCGTTGATCTCGTTGGCGGCCAGCGCGTAGAGGGTGTCGTTGACCAGCGTCGACTTGCCGGAGCCGGAGACGCCGGTGATCGCGGTGAACAGGCCAGAGGGAATGGTCAGGTCGACGTTGCGCAGGTTGTTGCCGGCCGCGCCCTCGAGCCGCAGCTGCAGCTTGGCGTTGGGCTTGCGGCGCTGCGCCGGGATCTCGATCCTCTTGCGGCCGGACAGGTACTGCCCTGTCAGCGAGCGCGGCGCGCGCAGCACGTCCTCGAACGAGCCCTCGGCGACCACCTCGCCGCCGTGCACGCCGGCGCCCGGGCCGATGTCGACGATGTGGTCGGCCAGGCGGATGGCGTCCTCGTCGTGCTCGACCACGATCACGGTGTTGCCGAGGTCGCGCAGCCGCGTGAGCGTCTCCAGCAGGCGCTCGTTGTCGCGCTGGTGCAGGCCGATGGAGGGCTCGTCGAGCACGTACATCACCCCGACCAGGCCGGCGCCGATCTGGCTGGCCAGGCGGATGCGCTGGGCCTCGCCGCCCGACAGGCTGTCGGCCTTGCGCTCGAGGGTGAGGTAGTCCAGGCCGACGTCGACCAGGAAGCTCAGCCGCTCGCGGATCTCCTTGACGATCTTGGTGGCGATCTCTCCGCGCCAGCCGGGCAGGCGCAGCTCGCCGAAGAACGCCAGGGCCTCGCCGATCGGCAGCACCACGATCTCGGGCAACGGGCGGTCGGCGACGAAGACGTTGCGCGCGGCGCGGTTCAGGCGCGCGCCGCCGCACTCGGGGCAGGGGCGCTCGCTGACGTACTTGGCCAGTTCCTCGCGCACCGCCGCCGACTCGGTCTCGCGGTAGCGCCGCTCCAGGTTCGGCACGATGCCCTCGAAGCGGTGCCGGCGCTGGCTGCGCTTGCCCGACTCGGTGTAGTAGGTGAAGGCGATGGTCTCGTCGCCGCTGCCGAACAGCACCGCCTGGCGGGCGCGCTCGGCCAGGTCCTGCCAGGGCGTGTCGACGTCGAAGCGGTAGTGGCGCGCCAGCGAGGCGACGAGCTGGAAGTAGTAGTGGTTGCGGCGGTCCCAGCCGCGCACCGCGCCCGCGGCCAGCGACAGTTCCGGGTGCACCACCACCCGCGCCGGGTCGAAGAACTCGCTGATGCCCAGGCCGTCGCAGGTCGGGCAGGCGCCGAGCGGCGCGTTGAACGAGAACAGGCGCGGCTCCAGCTCCGGCAGCGAGTAGTCGCAGACCGGGCAGCTGTATCGCGAGGAGAACAGCACCGGATCGGCGTCGGGGGCGTCCAGCGAACGCACGGCGACCATGCCGTCGCCCAGCTTCAGCGCGGTCTCGAACGACTCGGCGAGCCGCTGCTTGATGTCGTCGCGCACGCGGAAGCGGTCGATCACCGCCTCGATGGTGTGCTTCTGCCGCAGCGCGAGCGTCGGCACCGCGTCGATCTCGTGGATCTCGCCGTCCACGCGCACGCGGACGTAGCCCTGCGCGCGCAGCTGCTCGAACACCTGCGCGTGCTCGCCCTTGCGGTCGCGCACCACCGGCGCCAGCAGCATCCAGCGCTGCTCGGGATCGAGGGTCAGCACGTGGTCGACCATCTGGCTGACCGTCTGCGCCTCCAGCGGATAGCCGTGGTCGGGGCAGCGCGGGATGCCCACCCGCGCGTACAGCAGGCGCAGGTAATCGTAGATCTCGGTGATGGTGCCGACGGTCGAGCGCGGGTTGTGCGAGGTCGACTTCTGCTCGATCGAGATCGCCGGCGACAGGCCCTCGATGTGGTCGATGTCCGGCTTCTCCATCACGCTGAGGAACTGCCGGGCGTAGGCCGACAGCGACTCGACGTAGCGGCGCTGGCCCTCGGCGTAGATGGTGTCGAACGCCAGCGACGACTTGCCCGAGCCGGACAGGCCGGTGATCACGATCAGCTTGTCGCGCGGCAGGTCGAGATCGATGTTCTTCAGGTTGTGGGTACGGGCGCCGCGGATGCGGATGTAGTCCATCGCCATCGGGTCGTGGATCCGGGTCGTCCCGGCTGGCCTGGCCGGGGAGGGGAGGGGGAACGGCCGGAGCCGGAGGCCAATCGGGCAGCCTACCGAGCCCCCGACGTGGGGGCAAACCCGGGATTCGCCAGGGCGGCCGGGGCGGTTCGGCAGGCTTGGGCGGGCCTGTCCGGCCCGATCCGGGCATGGTGCCGCGGCGGCGTCTCAGCCGGTGAGACCGGATCCGCGGCGGCTTGACCCTAAATCCCTGAAAGCACTACAATTCCGCTTCTGTCCAGCCTCGATGCCGGGCAGCGACCACAATAACTACCAAAGGAAGCATTGGTCATGTACGCAGTCATCGTCACCGGCGGCAAGCAGTACCGCGTGATGGCGGGCGAGACCCTGCGCGTCGAGAAGCTCGATGTCGAAGCCGGTCAGGAGGTCACGTTCGACAACGTGCTCCTGCTGGGCGACGGCGAGGGCGTGAAGCTCGGCGACGCGCTCAAGGGTGCCACCGTCGCCGCCACCGTCAAGGCCCACGGCCGCGCCGACAAGGTCCGCATCATCAAGTTCCGCCGCCGCAAGCACCACATGAAGCGCCAGGGGCACCGGCAGCACTACACCGAAATCGAGATCACCGGGATCAACGGTTCCGGCGACAAGCAGTAAGGAGCAGCAGTCATGGCACACAAGAAGGGCGTCGGTTCCTCGCGCAACGGCCGCGACTCCAACCCGAAGTACCTCGGCGTCAAGATCTTCGGCGGCCAGGCCATCGAGGCCGGCAACATCATCGTCCGCCAGCGCGGCACCCAGTTCCATCCGGGCCCGGGCGTCGGCCTGGGCCGCGACCACACGCTGTTCGCGCTGGTCGACGGCACGGTGGAGTTCGCCACCAAGGGCCCGAAGAAGCGCCGCACCGTGAGCGTGGTGAACGCGGGCTGATCCCCGTCGCGCGCCGCGCCGCAATCGAAGAGCCCCGCTTCGGCGGGGCTTTTCGTTGGCGGGGCGGAATCGCGGGCGGGGATGCGGCGCAGGCCGGCGCCCGTCGCCGCCATGGCCCGATAGACTCCCTTCCGCGCTGCCCGGCTGCTCCGATGCCCCAGTTTCCAATCCCTCATTCCCGGCTCACCCATGAAGCTCGTTGACGAAGTCGAAATCACCGTGACCGCCGGCAACGGCGGCAACGGCTGCGTCGGATTCCGGCGCGAGAAGTTCATTCCGCTCGGCGGCCCCGACGGCGGCGACGGCGGCAACGGCGGCAGCGTCTGGCTGCAGGCCGACGAGAACCTCAACACCCTGGTCGACTTCCGCCATGAGACGCGCTTCCGCGCGCAGCGCGGCGAGAACGGCATGGGCCGGCAGATGTACGGCAAGGGCGGCGAGGACCTCACCATCGTGGTGCCGGTCGGCACCGTGGTGACCAACGTCTCGACCGACGAGGTGATCGGCGACCTGACCGCCCACGGCCAGCGCCTGCTGGTGGCGCGCGGCGGCCGCGGCGGGCTGGGCAACATGCACTTCAAGAGCTCTGTGAACCGCTCGCCGCGCAAGGCGACGCCGGGCGAGGAGGGCGAGGAGCGCCTGCTGCGGCTGGAGCTGAAGCTGCTGGCCGACGTGGGCCTGCTGGGCTTTCCCAACGCCGGCAAGAGCACCCTGATCCGTGCGGTCTCGGCGGCCACGCCGAAGGTGGCGGACTATCCCTTCACCACCCTGTACCCGAACCTGGGCGTGGTCAGCACCGAGCCGCACCGCAGCTTCGTGGTGGCCGACATCCCGGGCCTGATCGAGGGCGCGGCCGACGGCGCCGGGCTGGGCGCGCTGTTCCTGCGCCACATCCAGCGCACCCGCCTGCTGCTGCACCTCGTGGAGATCCAGCCGCTGGACGGCAGCGACCCGGTCGAGCAGGTGCGGGCGATCGAGCAGGAGCTGGCGAAGTTCGACGCCGGCCTGCTCGACAAGCCGCGCTGGCTGCTGATCAACAAGGCCGACCTGATGCAGGCCGAGGACGCGCAGGCCGAGGCGCGCCGCATCGTCGACGCGCTGGACTGGCGGGCGCCCTGGTTCCTGGTGTCGGGCCTGGCCCACGAGGGCACGCGCGAGGTGATGCGGCGCGTGCAGGCCGCGCTCGACGAGCAGGCGCGCGTGGACGCCGAGGAGGCCGATGCGCGTGGCGACTGACACCGGCGTCGACGCATCGAACGGGGCGGCTTGTCGCCCTCGCGACCGTCGTGGCAGGATCGCGCGGTCTTCACGCTGCGGCGGATCGCTCGCGATGCAATGGTCGAAAGCCGCGGTTGCGGCCTGTGCCGGTCTTCTGCTCCAGCCGCTCGCCCTGGCGCAGGGCGGAGAGACCGATCCCGCCGCGGAACGCGCCTTCGCCCGCGCGCAGTCGCTGTGCAGGGCGGACGAGGGCAGGCTCTGGGGCGTCGACCTCTGCGGGCCGATGATGGTGGCCGATCCCGCCACGCGGCGGTTCGTCGCCAGCGCGGACGGCGCGGAGGATCCGCTTCGGGCGGACGGCGCGCTGTTCCGCGGCGAGCTTCCCGATTCGGTGCCGATCGCCAACACCGCGCTGGACTGGAACGGCCGCAGGTGGACCATGCTGATGGCGCCGCTGCCCGCCGCCGAACCGGCGCTGTCGGTCCTGCTGATGCACGAGTCCTGGCATCGCGTGCAGGGAGAGATCGGACTGCCTGCGGTCAATGCCGACCAGGACCACCTGGACACCGAGGACGGCAGGCTCTGGCTGCGCCTCGAACTGCGTGCGCTCGCCGCCGCGCTCGGGGCCGAGGACCGCGAGGCGAGCGAGGCCGCCGTCCGCGATGCCCTGTCCTTCCGCGCCTGGCGTCGCGCGCGATTCCCGGGCGCCGCCGAGGCGGAAGACGCGATGGAGCGCCACGAGGGCGTGGCCGAATACACCGGCCGCGTGCTTTCGCAGGACCCGGACATGCTCGCCCACCTGGCGCAGGACCTGCGGAAAGCGGATGCGGTCGGCGAGTACGCCCGCTCGTTCGCCTACTACACCGGCCCCGCCTACGGCGTCCTGCTCGATCGCGATGCGCCCGGTTGGCGGGACGGGTGGGACCGCCGGGCCGGACTCGCGCAGTTGCTGGCCCCGGCGATCGGATGGACGGGCGGGCCTGACGAGGCCGCGGCGGAAGCGGCCGGTGCGCGTTACGGGATCGCGGACGTCCGCGGCGAGGAGACCGCGCGCGCCTCCGAACGGCGCCGCCTGGTCGCGGCGCTGCGCGCGAAGCTGGTGGACGGCCCGGTGCTGCTGGCGCCGGTGCAGGGCGCCAGCTTCAGCTTCGACCCCAACCGGGTGACGCCGTTGCCGCCGGAAGGCGCGGTCTACGGGACGATCCGCGTGGGCGCCGACTGGGGCGTGCTGGAGGTCGCCGACGGCGGGCTGCTCTCGAAGGACTGGCGCAGCCTCTCGGTGGCCTGCGACGAGGTGTCGCCGACGCCGGACGGGTTCCGTGGGGCGGGCTGGGTGCTGAAGCTCGAGCCGGGATGGCAACTGGTCGAGGCCGGGCGCAGCGGCGACCGGACGATCCGGCGGGCGCCCTGAAGGAAACGAAAAACCCGGCCGGAGCCGGGTTCGTCGGCGACGCTGGGGCGGGCTCGCCTCAGGCGGCGGCCTTCAGCGCCTTGATGCGGGCGGTCAGGCGGCTCTTGTGGCGAGCGGCCTTGTTCCTGTGGATCAGGCCGCGGGCGCTGAAGCGGTCGAGGATCGGCTGCGCGGCGTTGAAGGCCTCCTGCGCGGCGGCGGGGTCGTTGGCGTCGAGCGCCTTGATGACCTTCTTGACGTAGGTGCGCAGCATCGAGCGCTGGCTGCTGTTGCGCTGGTTGCGCACCACGGTCTGCTTGGCGCGCTTCTTGGCGGACTTGATGTTGGCCACGGCGAAATCCTGGAAACTATTGGGGACGGAAACTGGGGTGTCGGCACCCGGACAGTTCCGGGAGTCTTGACAAAGCGAGCAGGAAATTATGCGGGGTCGCGGGTTGCGGGTCAATCATGTGGGGGCACGCGTTCAGCCGCGCCGGCCCGGGAGCGCCGGGTGAGCGCCCCGGAGAGCGCCCCGGACCCCGGCGCCGCGGCGCCGGGTGGCGACGGGCCGCCGGACCGCCGCCGCGGCCTGCTGCGCTCCACCGCGGTCTTCAGCGGCATGACCCTGGTCTCGCGGATCGCCGGCTTCGCCCGCGACATGCTCCAGGCCACCCTGTTCGGCACCGGCGGGGCGATGAGCGCCTTCATCGTGGCCTACCGGGTGCCGAACTTCCTGCGCCGGGTGTTCGCGGAAGGGTCGATGGCGATGGCCTTCGTGCCGGTGCTCAACGAGATCAAGGAGCGCGGCGACCGGGCCGCGCTCCGGGACTTCATCGACCACATGGCCGGCGCGCTGTGCGCGGTGGTGCTGGTGGTCTGCGCCGTCGGCATGCTCGCCGCGCCCTGGATCGCGCGGCTGTTCGCGCCGGGCTGGGCCGACCAGCCGGAGCTGCTGGGGCAGGCGGCGCAGATGCTGCGCATCACCTTCCCCTACCTGTTGTTCATCTCGATGATGTCGCTGGCGGCCTCGATCCTGAACAGCACCGGCCGCTTCGGCCTGCCGGCCTTCACCCCGGTCCTGCACAACCTGACCATGATCGCCGCCATGCTCTGGCTGGCGCCGCGCTTCTCGGTGCCGCCGGTGGGCCTGGCCTGGGGCGTGCTGGCCGCCGGCTTCCTTCAGCTCGCGCTGCTGTGGCCGGCGCTGGGCCGGCTGGGGCTGCGGCCGCGGCTGCGGCCGGGCTTCCGCCACCCGGAGGTGCGCAAGGTCGGCCGGCTGATGCTGCCGACGCTGTTCTCCTCCTCGGTGGCGCAGGTGAACCTGATCGTCGGCACCGCGTTCGCCTCGGTGCTGGCGGCCGGCAGCGTCGACTGGCTGTACTACTCCGACCGCCTGATCGAGTTCCCGCTGGGGCTGTTCGGGGTGGCGCTGGGCACGGTGATCCTGCCGCACCTGTCGCGGCGGCATGCGGCCGAGGACGCCGCGGGCTACAACGCCTCGCTGGACTGGGGCCTGCGCATGGCGCTGCTGGCCGGGGTGCCGGCGGGCCTGGGCCTGCTGCTGCTGGCCGAGCCGATCACCGCCACCGTCTACAACTACGGCGAGTTCACTGCCGTCGACACCCGCATGGCGGCGATCAGCCTGGGCGCGATGAGCCTCGGGGTGCCGGCCTTCATGCTGAGCAAGGTGCTGGCGCCCGCGTTCTACGCCCGCCAGGACACCCGCACGCCGATGCGCGCGGCGATCTGGACCGTGGCCGCCAACGTGGCGCTGACGGTGGCCATCACCACGCCGCTGTGGCTGCGCGGCGTGCCGGGCGCGCACGGCGGCATCGCGCTGGCCACGGCGCTGGCGGGCATCGTCAACGCCTGGCTGCTGTGGCGGTCGCTGCGCAGCAGCGGCCTGTACCGGCCCGAGGCGGGCTGGGTGCGCTTCGCGCTGCGGCTGGGCGCGGCCTGTGCGGCGATGGCCGCGGTGGTGCTGGGCGCGCGCGGCTGGGTCGGCGAGTGGACCGCGATCGCGGGGCCGGCCGCGCGGGTCGGCTGGCTGGCCGCGGCGATCGGCGCGGGGGCGGCGAGCTACGCGCTCGCGCTGGTCGCGCTGGGGCTGCGGCCGCGGCACCTGCGGCATTGACGCCGCCGCTTCGCACCCGGCGCACCCGCGATGCACGGGCCGCCGGCCGATGCCCGGCGTGCGAAGCGGGGCGCATGGCATCGGCCCGGATGCCGCCGGTCCGGCCCCGGCGCAGCGGCTATACTGCCGGGCTTCTATGAGCAGGCTATTCCGCGACGTCGGCGGCGGCCCGGTCTGTCCGGGCGGCAGCGTGGTCTGCATCGGCGCGTTCGACGGCCTGCACCGGGGTCATCGCGCGCTGGTGCGGCATGCGGTCGCGCGCGCGCAGGACTTCGGCGTCGAGCCGGTGGCGCTGAGCTTCGAGCCGCTGCCGCGCGAGTTCTTCGGCGCCGGCGACCCGCCGCCGCGGCTGATGCTGCCGCGGGCCAAGGTCGAGGGCCTGCACGCGCTGGGCGCGGGCACCATCGGCCTGCTGCGCTTCGACGCGGCGATGGCGGCGATGGAGGCCGCGGCCTTCGTGCGCGAGGTGCTGGTGCGGCGGCTGGGCGCGCGCGAGGTGTGGGTGGGACCGGGCTTCCGCTTCGGCCACCGCCGCGGCGGCGACCTGGGCCTGCTGCAGCGCCTGGGCGCCGAGCTGGGTTTCGGCGCCGGCGAGATCGAGCCGCTGCTGCACGAGGGCGAGCGGGTGTCGAGCACGGCGATCCGGGCGGCGCTGACGGAAGGCGACTTCGCCCACGCCGCGCGGCTGCTCGGGCGGCCCTATGCGATCTCCGGCCGCGTGGTGCGCGGCCGGCAGCTCGGCCGCACGCTGGGCTATCCCACCGCCAACCTGCGCTTCGGCGGCAAGGTGCCAGCGCTGCGCGGCATCTACGCCACGCGCGTTCACGGCGTCGGCAGCGATTCCGGTCGAAGCCGCCCGTGGCCGTCGGTGTCGAGCTTCGGCACGCGCCCGACCGTCGACGGCGTCGAGCCGCTGCTCGAAGCGCACCTGTTCGACTTCGCCGGCGACCTGTACGGCCGTCGCATCGAGGTCGAGTTCGTCGCCCGCCTGCGCGACGAGGAGAAGTTCGCCGACCTGCCGGCGCTGGTGGCGCAGATGGACCGCGACGCCGCGCAGGCGCGCCGCATGCTGGCCCTCCACCCCGAACCCGCGCTGGACGACGCGGGCCTTTCCACGCACACCGCACGACGATAGGCCTCCCCGCGTGAGCGCAGATTCCAACCGCTACAAATCCACCATCCACCTGCCGTCGACCGAGTTCCCGATGCGCGGCGACCTGCCCAAGCGCGAGCCGCAGACGCTGGCGCGCTGGGAGGAGGAGGGGCTGTACGCGCGCATCCGCGAGACGGTGCGCGGCCGCCCGTCCTGGGTGCTGCACGACGGCCCGCCCTACGCCAACGGCGTGATCCACATCGGCCACGCGGTCAACAAGGTGCTCAAGGACATGGTGGTCAAGTCGAAGCTGCTGTCCGGCTTCGACGCCCCCTACGTGCCCGGCTGGGACTGCCACGGGCTGCCGATCGAGCACGCGGTGGAAAAGCAGCACGGCAAGGTCGGCGAGAAGCTCGACGCGGCCGCCTTCCGCGCCAAGTGCCGCGAGTACGCGGCCGAGCAGATCGAGCTGCAGCGCCGCGACTTCAAGCGCCTGGGCGTGACCGGCGACTGGGACGCGCCGTACCTGACCATGGACTTCCGCTACGAAGCCGACATGCTGCGCGCGCTGGCGCGGATCGTCGAGCGCGGCCACGTCAGCCGCGGCTTCAAGCCGGTGCACTGGTGCTTCGACTGCCAGTCGGCGCTGGCCGAGGCCGAGATCGAGTACCAGGACAAGCGCTCGCCGGCGGTCGACGTCGCCTACCTGGCGATCGAGCCAGCGACCCTGGCCGGGCGCTTCGGCGCCGCGCTGGAGGACGGCGCGCAGGTCGCGGTGCCGATCTGGACCACCACGCCGTGGACGCTGCCGGCCTCGCTGGCGGTGTCGGTCGGCCCGGAGATCGACTACGTGCTGGTCGAGGGCCCGGCGCGCGACGGCCGCCCGCAGTGGCTGGTGGTGGCCGAGGCGCTGGCGGGGAAGGTGCTGGCGCGCTACGGCGTCGACGAGGTCCGCGTGCTGGGCCGCGAGCGCGGCGCCGCGCTGGAGGGCCTGCGCCTGCGCCACCCGTTCTACGGCGAGCGCGAGATCCCGCTGCTGCTGGGCGAGCACGTGTCGGACGAGGACGGCACCGGCGCGGTGCACACCGCGCCGGGCCACGGCCAGGAGGACTTCGCGGTCTCGCAGCGCTACGGCCTGGTCGAGGAGACCCCGGCGAACGTGCTCAACCCGGTCGACGGCCGCGGCGTGTACCTGCCGTCGACGCCGCCGATCGGCGACGCGGCGCTC
Organism: Alterluteimonas quercicellularis; assembly: GCF_021191635.1. GTDB lineage: Bacteria > Pseudomonadota > Gammaproteobacteria > Xanthomonadales > Xanthomonadaceae > Luteimonas > Luteimonas quercicellularis. Next base: position 97,591 of record NZ_JAIWPR010000022.1, on the reverse strand, counting down.
GCCGGCGTGCACCTGTGGAAGGCCAACGGCACGATCGTCGAGGGCCTGCGCGCGCGCGGCGCGCTGCTGGCCCACGCCGAGATCGTGCACAGCTACCCGCACTGCTGGCGCCACAAGACGCCGGTGGTGTTCCGCGCCACGCCGCAGTGGTTCATCTCGATGGAGCGCGCGCACCTGCGCCGCGACGCGCTGCGCGCGATCGAGGACGTGCGCTGGGTGCCCGACTGGGGCCAGGCGCGCATCGCCGGCATGGTCGAGGGGCGGCCGGACTGGACGATCTCGCGGCAACGCTACTGGGGCGTGCCGATCGCGCTGTTCGTCGACCGCGAGACCCACGAGCCGCACCCGCGCTCGGCCGAGCTGATGCGCGAGGTGGCCGCGCGGGTGGAGCGCGAGGGCGTGGACGCCTGGTACGCGCTCGACGCCGCCGAGCTGCTCGGCGACGAGGCCGCGCGCTACGAGAAGGTGGCCGACATCCTGGACGTCTGGTTCGACTCCGGCGCCAGCCACGAGTGCGTGCTCGCGCAGCGCCCGGAGGACGGCCTGCGCAAGCCGGCGGATCTGTACCTGGAAGGGTCCGACCAGCACCGCGGCTGGTTCCAGTCCTCGCTGCTGACCGGCGTGGCGATGGACGGCCACGCGCCGTACCGGCAGGTGCTGACCCACGGCTTCACCGTGGATGCCGACGGCCGCAAGATGTCGAAGTCGCTGGGCAACGTCATCGCCCCGCAGCAGATCATGGACGCGATGGGCGCCGACGTGCTGCGGCTGTGGATCGCCGCGGCCGATTACCGCAACGAGATCTCGGTCTCCGACGAGATCGTCAAGCGCAGCGCCGAGGCCTACCGCCGCATCCGCAACACCGCGCGCTTCCTGCTCGGCAACCTGCACGGCTTCGACCCGCGGCGCCACCTGCGCCAGCTCGACGACATGGTCGCGCTTGACGCCTGGATCGTGCACCGCGCCCATCGCCTGCAGGAGCGCATCGTCGCCGCCTACGAGCGCTACGACTTCCCGGAGATCGTGCAGGCGCTGTCCAACTTCTGCAGCGTCGACCTGGGCTCGCTGTACCTCGACGTCACCAAGGACCGGCTGTACACCATGCCGGAGGACTCGCGGGGCCGGCGCAGCGCGCAGAGCGCGATGTACCGCGTGGCCGAGGCCTTCGTGCGCTGGATCGCGCCGATCCTGGCCTTCACCTCCGACGAGATGTGGCGCCACCTGCCGGCCGCCACCGCCGAGGGCGAGCGCCCCGGCCACGTGTTGTTCGCCACCTGGTACGACGGCCTGGCGCCGCTGCCGGCCGACGCGCCGCTGTCGGAGGACGACTTCGAGCGCCTGATCGCGCTGCGCGAGCACGTGGCCAAGGTGCTGGAGCCGATGCGCGCCAGCGGCGAGATCGGCGCCGCGCTGGAGGCCGAGATCGAGCTGCGCGCCGGCGTCGCCGACCAGATCCGCGTCGCCCCCTACGTCGACGAGCTGCGCTTCCTGCTCATCAGCGGCGACGTCACCCTGGGCGACGTCGACGAGGACGCCGCCGCGCTGCGCGTCGTCGCCACGCCCACCGCCAAGCCCAAGTGCGTGCGATGCTGGCACCACCGCGCCGACGTCGGCGCCCGCCCGGAGCACCCGCAGCTGTGCGGGCGCTGCGTCGACAACATCGAGGGGCCGGGCGAGGACCGGCAGTGGTTCTGACCGCCCGCCCGCTTCCGCACAGGTACCCCCGATGACGCCCCGTCCCAAACCCGACGCCCTGATCTGGCTCGCGCTCTCCGCGCTGGTCGTCGCGCTCGACCAGCTCACCAAGTGGTGGGTGCTGACCCGGTTGCCCGAGTACACCGCGATCCCGGTGATCGAGGGCTTCTGGAACTGGTACCGCACCTACAACACCGGCGCGGCCTTCAGCTTCCTCGCCGACGCCGGCGGCTGGCAGAAGTGGTTCTTCACCCTGCTGGCGATCGGCATCAGCGGCCTGCTGGCGTTCTGGCTCTCGCGCACGCCGCGCGGCGACTGGCGCACCGCGCTGCCGTTCGCCCTGGTCGTCGGCGGCGCGCTGGGCAACGTGATCGACCGCCAGCTCCACGGCCACGTGGTCGACTTCATCCAGTGGCACTGGCGCGACTACTACTGGCCGGCCTTCAACCTCGCCGACAGCGCCATCGTCGGCGGGGCGATCGGCATCGCGGTGTTCGGGTTGTTTCCGGGCAAGAAGAAAGCGTCCTGAGGATTTCCTGCCTTTCCCTTCTTCCGCTCGCGGGAGACAGATCGGCAGGATGGCCGATGTGGACGGCGAAGCCGCCCGAAGGGCGAGCGCCATGGAGGGCGCGAGTCCAGGGGGCACGGAGGGGCGGATGAGGGCGCTTCCACTCGGTCGCTCGGCCCTTGCCCTCACTCCGGCCCCTCTCCCGCCGACGGGAGAGGGGCGATGGCGCCGGGCAGGCGCCGGCGCCCGCCCTGCGCTTCAGCCTGAACGGGCGCGGCTCCGCTAGAATCCGGGTCTCATGGAAATCGTCCTCGCCAACCCCCGCGGCTTCTGCGCCGGAGTCGACCGCGCGATCGAGATCGTCAAGCGCGCGATCGAGACGCTGGGGGCGCCGATCTACGTGCGCCACGAGGTGGTCCACAACCGCTACGTGGTCGAGGACCTGCGCGCGCGCGGGGCGATCTTCGTCGAGGAACTGGACGAGGTGCCCGACGGCAACACCGTGATCTTCAGCGCCCACGGCGTCTCGCAGGCGGTGCGCGCCGAGGCCGACCGACGCGGGCTGAAGGTCTTCGACGCCACCTGTCCGCTGGTCACCAAGGTGCACTTCGAGGTGGCCCGCCACTGCCGGGCCGGGCGCGACGTGGTGCTGATCGGCCACGCCGGGCACCCCGAGGTCGAGGGCACCATGGGCCAGTGGCGCAAGGAGGCCGGAACCGGGTCCATCTACCTGGTCGAGGACGAGGACGACGTGGCCGCGCTCGAGGTCTCGCAGCCGGACAGCCTCGCCTATACCACCCAGACCACGCTGTCGGTGGACGACACCCGCAGCGTCATCGCCGCGCTGCGGGCCAAGTTCCCCGCCATCCAGGGCCCGAAGAACGACGACATCTGCTACGCCACCCAGAACCGGCAGGACGCGGTGCGCGACCTCGCCCGGCAGTGCGACCTGGTGCTGGTGGTCGGCTCGCCCAACAGCTCCAACTCCAACCGCCTGCGCGAGCTGGCCGAGCGCGACGGCGTCGAGGCGCACCTCATCGACGGCGCCGACGAGATCGACCCGGCCTGGATCGCCGGCCGCGGCCGCATCGGCGTCACCGCCGGCGCTTCCGCCCCGGACGTCCTAGTCGACGGCGTGCTCGCGAGGCTGCGCGAACTGGGGGCCGGCGGCGTGGGCGAGCTGGAAGGCGAGCCCGAGAACATGGTGTTCGCCCTGCCCAAGGAACTGCGGGTGCGCCTGGTCGATTGACCCCGCCGCGGGCGAAACCTAGAATCGCATCCCCCGGCGCAGCGCCGGGCGCTGCGCACCGCGCGGCCTCCAGTGCCGGAATAGCTCAGTTGGTAGAGCGGCGCATTCGTAATGCGTAGGTCGCAGGTTCGACTCCTGTTTCCGGCACCATCTCATCGAAACCATAGGCCACGGCGACGCCCGGTTTCGGCATGAATCGCCATCATTCAGCGGGTTGCCATGCGGCCAGCGCTCGCTTCCGCCCGTTATCGCCCGGCCCCCGTTGTCGACCGGCTCGGCGGCGAGCCGCCGTACAGGGCGTGGATTGCGGATGGCTGCGTCGCGGGTGCCGGGCCGAACCTACCCCTCGTCGCGGCCACCGTCCGATTGCCGACGACGCCTTGGTAACGCGCTCAGCGGCGACGCTGGCGCTTGAACGAAGGGGGTAGGGGAAGTCCTACGCCCCTGGCCAGCGTCCCCTGACTGTCCCGCGCCGGCGCTACGGGCAGAGTAGGGCTGACAGCAACGCGCGGCTCGCATCTTTTACAGCGGTCCACCGTGCCGATCCCGGGGCGTCTTCTGCCCTGAGCGACTCGACTGGACCCGCGTGGGCACCGCAGGGATGGCGAGGCCGTTGGCGTCCTTTCCATGCACGGAGAGCGGTCATGAATCGAACGAGCAGCACGATCGCTGCCACGGCGGGGCTCGGCATCCGCTGGCTGCCGGTAGTGCAGTGGCGCAGGGAGCTGAGCAACGCGATTTCGACGATCAGTCCGGCTTTTCCTATGGCTCTTTCGGCGCCCGCATCGGACGGCACTACTGGGGAGTGCCGCGATGGGACGCGGCGGTACGTCCGCTACTGTGGACCGGCGATCTGCGTCGACCCCATATGACCTTGAGTCACCCGCGCGGCCCCGGCCGGAATGCCGGGCGCTGACGGCCTTGTTACCTACCTTCAAGGAGAAACCGCATGAAATGTTCGATCAGGAATGCAGCCGCCATCTTGGCCACGTCCATGGTTCTCGCGTTCGGATCCGCGTCGGCGCAGACCCCGCCGCCGAGCGAGTGCACCGCCAATGGCGTGCAGGGCTCGGTGGACTACCCCTGGGGGCAGCGCGTCTTCCTCTGCCAGAACGGCGAGTGGCTTTTCCTGTACGAATGCCAGTTCGATGCGTCCGGGTACTGCGTCATCCTCTGAGGTTCGCTTCGCAAGGCGGCCCCCGGCCAGAAGGCCGGGGATGCTGACGGCCACTCATGCAGGGAGCTGAACCATGAGAAGAGCGATCGTGGGTGCGTTGACTGCCGCCGCGCTCGTCCTGCCGCTATCCGTGGGCACTGCCGCGGCGCAGCAGGTGCTGACGTGTACGCCCGAGATGGAGGGGCGCTACATCTACAAGCCCGTCGAAGGCGGCTGGGAAATCTATCTCTGCGCCGATGGCGTTCTTCACTTCTATCACTATTGCCCGGGGCCGCACCGGTGCACGCCACCCTGAGCATGCGACGCCTGGGCGTGGCGAGGCGCGGGTCGCTGCCGAAAGGGGCTTTCCTGTTGCCTCGAGCAAATCCGAGCCGCGGTCGGCGCTGCTAGCAGCACAAGGCCCGTTTCCAGCCGGTCCGCAGGTCGATCGGCGCGACCGCCCGCCCACCCGCCGGCGCGACAAGCTTGCCGCGATGCGTGCACACTTCGGCCTATGGGCGCTTCTCCCGACACCGCTCCCGGTCCCCTGGCCGCCCGGCCGGACCTGGAGGACCTGCGTGCGCGCTTCGCCGATCGCGGGCGGGTGGTGGTGCCGAACCTGCTCACGCCGGCGTTCGCCGCCGAGCTGCACGCCTGCCTGGCGGGCTGGCCGCGCTGGGCGCTGGTGACCCGGGTGCAGGGCCGGCACCGCGACTTCGACGCCGCGGCGATGGCGCGCATCCCGCCTCAGGATCGCGTGGAGCTGGATGCGCTGATCGCCGCCGAGGCGCGGCAGGGCTTCCAGTACCTCTACGAGCGCTACCCGCTGCACGACGTCGGCTACGAGCCGGAGCCGGGTCCGCCGGTGCTGGACCGGTTCCGCGCGCTGCTGCGCGAGGGACCGCTGCTGGAGCTGGCGCGGCGGATCACCGGCTGCGGGGACATCGCCTTCGGCGACGGCCAGGCCACGCGCTACCGCAACGGCCACTTCCTGACCCTGCACGACGACGCCGAGCCGGCCAAGCGGCGGCGGGTGGCCTACGTGCTCGGCCTGACCCCGGACTGGGCGGCGGACTACGGCGGCCAGCTGCAGTTCCTGGGCATGGACGGCGGGGTCGAGGAGGTGGTGGTGCCGCGCTTCAACACGCTGTCGCTGTTCCGGGTGCCGTGCCCGCACCTGGTGAGCGCGGTGGCGCCGTTCGTGGACGCCTCGCGGCTGTCGATCACCGGCTGGCTGCGGGCCGCCGCGGATCCGTAGGCGCGCCTGCGCGCCACTGCGGCGCCGGGAGCGCGGTCCGCCCCGGCGGCCGTCATCGGCCGGCCACGTGCGCTTCACCGTTTCTACGCAGCGCGGTGGGCACAGTGCGGGCCCCGACCCCGACCGCCCCACGTCATGGACCCGAGCTCGATCGACATCTTCGTCACCCGCAACATCGACGGCTACGTGGTGGCGCCGGCCGGCGCCCGCCTGCCCGCGGACGCGATGGAGGCCCTGGGCGGGGTGGTGCACGGCTGGACCCAGCAGATCGGCGAGGCCAACGTGCTGCCGGGCTGGCGCGGGGTGCGCAACGACCTGGACGCCTGCGGCTACAGCGTCCTGTCCGAGGACGACTTCATGGCGCTGCTGCTGCCGCGCGCGCTGGCGCCGCCGCCCAGGCCGATCAAGGTCGGGGCAACCGGCGCACTGGCCGTAGCGGCCTGATCGCTCCCTCCCGTTCGCCGGTCTCGCCGTGCGCGACCGGCGGCCGTTACCCTGTGGTCCGGTTTCCTGCGGATCCTTGCGGCATGTCCAGACCTTCCGGCGCGGCCAAGACCACGCGCGCGCGCACCGCCTACGTCTGCGCCGAGTGCGGCGCCGAGCACGGCAAGTGGCAGGGGCAGTGCGCCGGCTGCGGTGCCTGGAACACGCTGTCCGAGTTCGTCGTCGAGCCCGCTGCGAAGGCCGGCCCGGCCGCGCGCCGGGGCGGCTGGGCCGGCCGCGCGGACGCGCCGCGCGTCACCGCGCTCAAGGATGTGCGCCACACCGAGGAGGCGCGCGTCTCCACCGGCATCGGCGAGCTCGACCGGGTGCTGGGCGGCGGCCTGGTCGAGGGCGCGGTGGTGCTGGTCGGCGGCGACCCGGGCATCGGCAAGTCCACGCTGCTGCTGCAGGCGGTGGCGCGCATGGCGGCGGTGCTGCCGGCGCTGTACGTGACCGGCGAGGAATCGCTGGCGCAGGTCGCCGGACGCGCCGCGCGGCTCGACCTGCCGCTGGATGGCCTGCAGGCGCTGGCCGAGACCGGGGTGGAGGCCATCCTCCAGCACGTCGCCGGCATGGCGGCCGGTACGCGCCCGCGGCTGATCGTCGCCGACTCGGTGCAGACGCTGTGGACCGAGTCCCTGACCGCCGCCCCGGGTTCGGTCAGCCAGGTGCGCGAGAGCGCGGCGCGGCTGGTGCGCTACGCCAAGGAGACCGGCACCGCGGTGTTCCTGGTCGGCCACGTCACCAAGGAGGGCGGCATCGCCGGTCCGCGCGTGCTCGAGCACATGGTCGACGCGGTGCTCTACTTCGAGGGCGAAAGCGGCAGCCGCTTCCGGGTGCTGCGCGCGTTCAAGAACCGCTTCGGCGCGGTCAACGAGCTGGGCGTGTTCGCGATGGGCGACAAGGGCCTGAAGGAAGTGCCCAACCCGTCGGCGATCTTCCTGTCCGGCGGCAGCACCCGGCAGCCCGGCAGCTGCGTCATGGTCACCCGCGAAGGCACCCGGCCGCTGATGGTGGAGGTGCAGGCGCTGGTGGACAGCTCGCCGCTGTCCAACCCGCGGCGGGTGGCGGTGGGCCTGGAACAGAACCGGCTGGCGATGCTGCTGGCGGTGCTGCACCGCCACGGCGGCGTGGTGGTCGGCGACCAGGACGTGTTCGTCAACGTGGTCGGCGGCATCCGCGTTCAGGAGACCGCGGCCGACCTGCCGGTGCTGCTGGCGGTGCTGTCGAGCCTGCGCGACGCGCCGCTGCCGGAGAAGACCGTGGCCTTCGGCGAGGTCGGCCTGTCCGGCGAGATCCGCCCGGTGCCCAACGGCGAGGAGCGCCTGCGCGAGGCGGCCACGCACGGGTTCAAGCGCGCCATCGTGCCCAAGGCCAACGCGCCCAAGGCGGGCACGCTCAAGGGCCTGGAGGTGATCGCGGTGGAGCGCCTGGCCGACGCCCTGGCGGCCGTGTAGGCGCGCGCTCGCGCGATCGGGCTTTTCCCGCGACGCATGTCGCGCGCGAGCGCGCTCCTACAGGGCTTGCGCGTCACGACCGGAGTGGGTCGATGCTGGTGGGGCGTCGTGGAAAGCGTCGCGCGCGCGCGCGCGCCTGCGGCGTGCGCCGGTCCGTCAGCCGCCCACGCGGTGGCGCGAGACCGGTCGCAGGTCGGGCATCGAACCGTCCGCGTCCGCGGCGGCGGCGATGCGCGCGTCGGCCTGCGCGATGTCGATGCCCTGCGCGGCGTACCAGTCGGCGTTGTAGTAGCTGTGGGCGTAGCGCTCGCCGCCGTCGCACAGGATGGTGACGATCGAGCCGGCCTCGCCGCGCGCGCGCATGGCCTGGGCGGCGTGCAGCACGCCGACGAAGTTGGTGCCGGTGGAGCCGCCCACGCGCCGGCCGAGGCGGCGGTTGACGTAGCGCATCGCGGCCAGGGCGAGCGCGTCGGGCACCTTCACCATCGCGTCCACGCAGGCCGGCACGAAGCTGGGCTCGGCGGTCGGCCGGCCGATGCCCTCGATGCGCGAGGCCGGCGCGGCGGCCGCCGGCGGGGCCTCGCCGCGGGCGAGGGCGGCGTAGTGGCCGTGGAAGGCCGAATGCTCCGGATCGGCGCACAGCACGCAGGTCGCCAGGCCGCGGTAGCGCGCGTAGCGACCGATGGTGGCGCTGGTGCCGCCGGTGCCGGCGCTGCACACCAGCCAGGCCGGCACCGGGTGCGGCTCCTGCTCCATCTGCCGGAAGATCGATTCGGCGATGTTGTTGTTGGCGCGCCAGTCGGTGGCGCGCTCGGCATAGGTGAACTGGTCCATGAAGTGGCCGCCGCACTCGCGCGCGACCTCGGCGGAGGCGGCGGCGATGTCGCAGGCGTTGCGGACCAGGTGGCAGCGGCCGCCGTGGAACTCGATCGCGGCGATCTTCTCCGGCGAGGTCGAGGCCGGCATCACCGCCACGAACGGCAGCCCCAGCAGGCGCGCGAAGTAGGCCTCGGAGACCGCGGTGGAACCGCTGGAGGCCTCGACCACGGTACTGCCGGCGTGCAGCCAGCCGTTGGCCAGCGCGTACAGGAACAGCGAGCGCGCCAGCCGGTGCTTGAGGCTGCCGGTCGGGTGGCTGGACTCGTCCTTGAAGTAGACGTCGATGCCGGGAAAGCCGGGCAGCGACAACGGGATCAGGTGGGTATCGGCCGATCGGTTGAAGTCGGCCTCGATGCGGCGGATCGCCGCCGCGGTCCAGGCGTGCTGCGTGGTGCGGGCGAGGCGGCTGGGATCGTCGACGAGGGACATCGGGCGCGGGCATCCTGGGCGGGCCGCCATTCTCGCCGATCGCGCGGCGGGCGGGCGCCGTGCCCCGGCTAGGCGCGTCCCAGCACCAGTTCCAGCACGAACTTGCTGCCGAAGAAGGCCAGCACCAGCAGGGTCATCGCGGTCAGCGTCCAGCCCACCGCCGAGGCGCCGCGCCAGCCGTAGCGCCAGCGCCCGAACAGCAGGGCGCCGAACACCAGCCAGGACAGCACGCTGAGCACGGTCTTGTGGATCAGGTGCTGGGCGAACAGGTCGTGGACGAACAGGATGCCGGTCAGCAGGGTGGCGGTGAGCAGCACGAAGCCCACGGTGATCGTGCGGAACAGCAGCGATTCCAGCTCGGTGAGCGGGGGCAGGGCGCGCAGCCAGCGGTGGAACTCGCGGCGCCGCAGCGCGCGGTCCTGCGCCCACAGCAGGATCGCCAGCAGCGCCGCCACGGCCAGGGTCGCGTAGGCGAGCAGGGCGAACCAGGCGTGCAGCTGTAGCCGCCAGTCCAGGCCCTCGGGCACGTGGTGGCCGGCGCCGGCGTAGGTCGCCAGCGAGGCGGCGGCCAGGGGAAACACGGTCACGCCCAGCGCCGGCATGCGGCCGCGGATGCCGAACAGCAGGGTCAGCAGCGACATGCCCAGCCCGACCAGGGACAGCGCGGCGAAGAAGTGCAGGTCGGCGCCGCCGACCTCGCGCCAGGCCAGCACGTGGTAGGCGCCGTGGCCGACCACGGCCGTCAGCGCCGGCAGCGCCCAGGCGGCGCTGCCGGCCGGTGCGTCGCGGGCCACCGTCCGCACGAGCAGGCTGGCCGCCGCGAGATAGAGCACGGTGGCGATGAAAACGATCGGCATGCCGTCAGTGTCGCACGGTTTCCCGCCGCGGGCGCCCGTGGGCGCGGGGCGGACGGGGCGTCCCGGCGCGACGGTTATAATCCCGAGTCCCGACCCGCCCGCCCGTGAGCCGCATGTTCGAATCCCTGACCCAGCGCCTGTCCGGCACCATGGAGCGCCTGCGCGGCCGCGGCCGGCTGACCGAGGAGAACATCCGCGAGGCCACCCGCGAGGTGCGCATCGCGCTGCTGGAGGCCGACGTCGCGCTGCCGGTGGTGCAGGCGCTGATCGAGCGCATCAAGGTGCGCGCGGTCGGCCAGGAGGTGCTGAAGTCGCTGACCCCGGGCCAGGCGCTGATCAAGGTGGTGCGCGACGAGCTCACCACGGTGATGGGCGCGCAGGCGGCCGACCTCAACCTCAACGTCCCGGCACCGGCGGTGATGCTGATGGCCGGCCTGCAGGGCGCGGGCAAGACCACCACGGTGGGCAAGCTCGCCCGGCACCTGAAGGACAAGCGCAAGAAGAAGGTGATGGTGGTCAGCGCCGACGTCTACCGGCCGGCCGCGATCGAGCAGCTGAAGACGCTGGCCGAGCAGGTCGGCGTGATCTTCTTCCCGTCCGAGGCCTCGCAGAAGCCGGTGGACATCGTGCGCGCGGCGATCGCCGACGCCCGCAAGTCCTTCGTCGACGTGCTGCTGGTGGATACCGCCGGCCGTCTCGCCATCGACGAGGCGATGATGGCCGAGATCAAGGCCCTGCACGCCGCGATCGACCCGGTCGAGACGCTGTTCGTGGTCGATGCGATGACCGGCCAGGACGCCGCCACCACCGCCAAGGCGTTCTCGGAGGCGCTGCCGCTGACCGGCGTGGTGCTGACCAAGACCGACGGCGACGCCCGCGGCGGCGCGGCGCTGTCGGTGCGCTACATCACCGGGCGCCCGATCAAGTTCATCGGCACCGGCGAGAAGACCGACGGCCTGGACGTGTTCCATCCCGACCGCGTCGCCAGCCGCATCCTCGACATGGGCGACGTGCTGTCGCTGGTTGAGCAGGTCGAGCAGCAGGTCGACCGCGACAAGGCCGAGAAGCTGGCGCGCAAGGTCGCCAAGGGCAAAAAGTTCGACCTCAACGACATGCGCGACCAGCTCGAGCAGATGCAGAACATGGGCGGCATCTCCGGCCTGATGGACAAGCTGCCGGGCATCGGCCAGGTGCCCGAGCACCTCAAGCAGCAGGTCACCGGCAAGGAAGTGCCGCGCATGATCGCCATCATCGGCTCGATGACGAAGAAGGAGCGCCGCAACCCGGCGCTGCTCAACGGCTCGCGCCGCGCCCGCATCGCCGCGGGTTCCGGCACCACGCCGGCCGACGTCAACAAGCTGATGAAGCAGTACCAGCAGATGGAGAAGATGATGGGCAAGATGGCCCGCGGCGGCATGAAGGGCATGATGCGCGGCCTGCAGGGCATGATGGGCGGCCGCGGCGGGATGCCGCCGTTCCGGTGACGCCGCGGTCGCGTCCTCCGGCGAGCTGAGGAAGCGCCGCCTTGAGTCCCGCACCGGTCCTCTCCCGCGCCGAGGCGTTCTGCCGGCGCTTCGGCCTGAGCAGGCCGATCCTGATGGGCCCGATGGCCGGCGCCTGCCCGCCCGCGCTCGCCGCGGCCGTCGCCGATGCCGGCGGCATGGGCGCGATGGGTGCGGTGCTGTCGCGGCCCGGCGACATCGGCGACTGGATGACGGCGTTCCGCACCCGCTCCGGCGGCCCGGCGCAGGTCAACCTGTGGGTGCCCGACCCGCCGCCGCATCGCGACGCGCAGGCGGAAGCCGCCACCCGCGCCTTCCTCGAACGCTGGGGACCGGCGGTGCCGGCCGCCGCCGGCGACGACGCGCCGGCCGATTTCGACGCGCAGTTCGACGCGCTGGTCGCCGCGCGCCCGGCCGCGGCGTCGAGCATCATGGGCCTGTTCGGCGACGCGCAGGTGCGGCGGCTGAAGGAGGCCGGCATCGCCTGGTTCGCCTGCGCGACCACGCTGGACGAGGCGCTGCGGGCGCAGGCCGCCGGCGCCGATGCGGTGGTCGCGCAGGGCGCGGAGGCCGGCGGCCACCGCGGCGCCTTCGACGCGGACGCCGCCGAGCGCCGGCTCTCGGGGCTGTTCTCGCTGCTGCCGCGGCTGGCCGACCGGCTCGACGTGCCGGTGATCGCCGCCGGCGGCATCGCCGACGGGCGCGGCATCGCCGCGGCGCTGCTGCTCGGCGCCAGCGCGGTGCAGATCGGCACCGCCTTCCTGCGCACGCCCGAGGCCGCGATCCCGCCGGCCTGGGCCGACGCCCTGGCCGACGCGGAGCCGGAGGACTGCTGGCCCACGCGCGCCTTCAGCGGCCGCCTCGGCCGCGCGCTGGCGACCGGCTACGTCCGTGCCGCCGCCGCGGCCGACGCGCCGCCGCCGCGGCCTTACCCGGTCCAGCGCGGCCTGACCGCGCCGATGCGCCGGCAGGCGGCCGCCGAGGGGCGGCTGGAGGCGATGCAGGCCTGGACCGGCCAGTCGGCCTGGCTGGCGCGGCCGGCGCCGGCCGCGGAGCTGGTCGAGACCTGGTGGCGCGACGCCGTGCGGCTGCTGGCATGAGCGGCTGGCTCGCATTGCTGTGCGACGGCGCGCCGGCGACCGCGCAGGACCTGGCCGCGCCGGCGCTGGTCAACGACGGACACTTCAGCACCCTGCAGGTGCGTGGCGGCGCGGCGCGGGGATTCGACCTGCACCTGCAACGGCTGTGCGAGGCCACGCGCCTGCTGTTCGACGCCGAGCTGGCGCCTGCGCGCGTGCGCCGCGACTGCGCGGCCGCGCTGGCCGCGGCCGGCGTGCAGGACGCGACCCTGCGCGCCACGGTGTTCCGCCGGCCCGGGACGGGCGTGCCGGCGCTGCTGGTCTCGGTCGCGGCGCCGGCCGAGCCGTCGCCGTCGCCGCTGCGGGTGAAGTCGTTCGGCTTCGTGCGCACGTTGCCGGAGGTCAAGCACGTGGGCACCTTCCCGCTGTTCCACCACCACCGCCTCGCCGAGCGCGCCGGCTTCGACGACGCGCTGTTCGTCGCCCCGGGCGGCCGCGTGTGCGAGGGCTCGGTCTGGAACCTGGGCTTCTTCTGCGATGCCGGCGTGACCTGGCCGGACGGACCGGCGCTGCGCGGGGTCACCGAGCGGCTGCTGCAGGCCGGGCTGGACGCGGCGGGCGTGCCGCAGGCCGTGCGCCCGGTGCGGCTGGACGAGGTGGGCGCCTTCCGTGGCGCCTTCGCCTGCAACTCGCGCGGGCTGCAGCCGATCGCGGCGATCGACGCGGTGCGCTACGCGCGCGACGATGCGTTCGCGGACGCGATCGGCCGCGCGCTGGACTCGCGGCCCTGGCAGCCGATCGCCGAAGCGCCCGCACCGGCTTAGCGGCGCAGCGGGCGATCGGCTACCCTGGCGCGCGCCGGCGGCAGCCGGCGGGGGAGACCGCGCGCATCGCCTGCGCGGCCAGGAGCGGGCCGCCGCGGCGCGGCCGGAACGAGGGAGGAACAGCATGCTCGACCAGCAGTCCGCGACGCCGCACGACGGGTCCGGCGATGCGCCCGCGCGCGACATCGTGCGCTACGCGCCGCAGTTCGACGGCCGCGCCGGCGAGTACTTCGGCATCTGGATCGTCAACGTCCTGCTGATGATCCTGACCCTTGGCCTGTACTCGGCCTGGGCCAAGGTGCGCACCGAGCGCTACTTCTACGGCAACACGCGCCTGGCCGGCTCGGCGTTCGAGTATCTCGCCGATCCCATCCGCATCCTCAAGGGACGCCTGATCGCCTACGTGGTGGTGATCGCGATCGCACTGAGCTTCCAGTTCCTGCCGGTGCTGTACTTCGCGCTGATGCTGGGCGTGTTCGCCTGCATGCCGCTGCTGGTGTTCCTGTCCACGCGCTTCCGCGCCCGCTACTCCGCCTGGCGCGGGCTGCGCTTCCGCTTCGTCGGCACGGCCGGGGGCGCCTACGGGCCGTTCCTCGGCTGGCTGGTCCTGTCCGCGCTGACGCTGAGCCTGGCGTATCCGCTGATGCGCAAGCGGCAGCACGAGTACCTGGTCTCGGGCCACCGCTTCGGCCGCACCGCGTTCGGCTTCGAGGCGAAGACCGCCGACTATTTCGTGCCCTACGCGATCGCGTTCGGCCTGGCGCTGGGCGCGTTCGCGCTGCTGATGACGCTGGTCGGCGTTTCGGTGTGGACCTCGCGCAGCGGCGGCGGCGAGGCCGGCGGCGGGTTCAGCGCCTTCCACTGGCTGGTGACCGGCGGCCTGCTGCTGTTCTACGGCGGGGCGTTCGCCGTCGGCGTGTTCCTGCGCACGCGCTACCTCAACCTGATGTGGAACAACGCGCGACTGGGCGCGCACCGCTTCGAATCGACCCTGCGCGTGCGCGACGTGCTGTGGCTGTACGCCGGCAACCTGGTGGTCGTGCTGCTCACCCTGGGGCTGGCCACGCCGTGGGCGATGGTGCGGCTGGCGCGCTACCGCGCCTCGCGCTTCGCGGTGCTGGTGCGGGGGGGCATCGAGGACTTCGCGGCCGACGTCGACGCCGAGCGCGGCGCGGCCGGCGCGGAACTGGTGGATGCGCTCGACCTGGGCGTGGACATCGGCCTCTGAGCATGGGCGCGATCGAAGGCCAGTGGCACGACGGCCGTTCCAGCCGCGCCCGGGCCGTGCGGCTGGAACGGGCGGGCGATGCGCTGCGGATCGTGGATGCGGCCGACGGCTCGGAGGCGTTCTGGCCGCTGGCCGAGGTCGAGCCGAGCACCCGCCTCGGGGCGACCCCGCGGGTGCTGCGGCGCGCCGGCCACGGCCAGATCGAGTGCCCCGACGCGCCCGAACTGGCGCAGTGGTTTCCGCGCCCGCCCAGCCGCATCGAGGCCTTCGCCGACTGGCTGGAGCGGCGCCGGGCGGCGATCCTGGTCGCGGCGCTGTGCACCGGCCTGTTCGCCGTCGCCTTCCTGCGCATCGGCGTGCCGTGGGCGGCGTTGGAGATCGCCGGGCGCCTGCCCGAGGCGGTGGAGGACGAGGTGAGCCGGCAGGCCGCGGCCGTGCTGGAGCGCGCCGGGCACCTGCAGGCCAGCCGCCTGCCGCCGACGCGGCGGGACGCGCTGCAGCGGCGCTTCGCGGCGCTGGTGGCGGGCCTGCCGAGGCACGAGCGGATGCGCCTGCACTTCGTGCGCTCGGCGAGCATGGGCGCGAACGCCTTCGTGCTGCCCGACGGCCGGATCTACGTCACCGACGCGCTGGTCCGGCTCGCCGAAGACGACGACGAGGTGCTGGCGGTGCTGGCCCACGAGGCCGGCCACCACGTCCACCGGCACGGCATGCGCCAGGCCATCGAGAGCTCCTCGGTGCTGCTGATCGTCGGCCTGGCCTTCGGCGACGTGTCCGGTTCCTCGCTGGCGGTGGCGCTGCCCACCGTGCTGCTGAGCAGCGGCTACTCCAGGGGCCACGAGCGCGAGGCCGACGCCTACGCGACGGACCTGCTGCGCTCGCGCGGGCTGCCCCCGCAGGCTTTCGCCCGGATCATGCGTCGGCTCTCGAAGGACCGCCCGGGCCTGGACGACGGGCCGCTGGGCTACCTGTCCACCCATCCGCCCACCCCGGAGCGGATCGAGGCGGCCGAGCGCGGGGCGGGAGACTGAGCCCGCGGCCGGCGCTTCCCCCGCCGCGCGGGGATGGGCTACAATCTCCGGCTTACCTCGCCGCAATGGCGACTGGGCAACACAGGAAACCCCGAAGATGGTCAAGATCCGCCTGACCCGTGGCGGCGCCAAGAAGCGTCCGTTCTACCACATCATCGTCACCGACTCGCGCAGCGCGCGGGACGGCCGCAACATCGAGCGCGTGGGCTACTACAACCCCGTCGCCGCCGGCAGCGAGGAGCGCGTGGTGCTCGACACCGCCCGCGTCGACCACTGGGTCGGGCAGGGCGCCCAGCTGACCGACAAGGTCCGCGCCCTGTACAAGGAAGCGCTGAAGGCGCAGCCGGCCGCCTGAGCCCCACCGGCCGCGCCTCGCCGCGCGGCCACCGCTCCCGAACGATGAACGACCCCGTCCGTCGCGTCCTGCTGGGCAGGTTCCACGGCGCCTTCGGCGTGCGCGGCGAAGTCCGCCTGGAATCGTTCACCGAGCCGGACACCGAGATCTTCCGCTACCAGCCCTGGACGCTGCGCGACGCGCAGGGCCGGGAGCGCGAGCTGCTGGGCGCGCGCGGCCGTCCCTCCCCGAAGGGGATCGTGGCCACCGTGCCGGGGGTGGAGGACCGCGACGCCGCCGACGCGCTGCGCGGGATCGAGGTCTGGGTCGCGCGCAGCGCGCTGCCGCCGCCGCGGCCCGGCGAGTTCTACTGGGTGGACCTGGAGGGCCTGCGGGTCTCCAACCTGGAGGGCGTGCCCTTCGGCACCGTCTCCCACGTGTTCTCCACCGGCGCCAACGACGTGCTGGTGGTGCGCGACGACGCCCGCGAGCGCATGATCCCCTGGGCGCGGCCCGACTACGTGCGCGAGGTCGACCTGGCCGCCGGCACGATCCTGGTGGACTGGGATCCCGAGTTCTGAGGCCGCGCGCGAGCGCGTTCCCGGGGGCTCCGCAGGTCGTGGCGTTCGCCGAATCCCCAATCCCGAATCCCCAATCCCCGCCCTCCATGCGCATCGACGTCGTCAGCCTGTTCCCCGAGTTCGTCGCCGCCTGCGCGGGCTTCGGCGTGGTCGGGCGTGCGCAGGAGCGCGGGCTGCTGTCGGTGCACGGGTGGAACCCGCGCGACCACGCCGAGGGCAACTACCGCCGGGTCGACGATCGCCCCTTCGGCGGCGGCCCGGGCATGGTGATGATGATCGAGCCGCTGCGCGCGGCCATCGCCGCGGCGCGCGCCGCCGATCCCCGGCCCGCGCACGTCGTGTACCTCAGCCCGCAGGGCCGGCCGCTGACCCAGGCGCGGGTGCGCGAACTGGCCGGGCGCCCGCGCCTGCTGCTGCTGTGCGGCCGCTACGAAGGCGTGGACGAGCGGCTGCTGGCCGCCGAGGTCGACGAGGAAGTCTCGATCGGGGACTACGTGCTCTCGGGCGGGGAACTGCCGGCGGCGGTGGTGATCGACGCGGTGGCGCGCCTGCGCGAGGGCGTGCTGAACGACGCCGAGTCCGCCGTCCAGGACAGCTTCGAGGACGACCCGGCCCTGGGGCCGGGCCGGCTGCTCGACTGCCCGCACTACACCCGGCCGCCGCAGCACCCCCTGGGCGAGGTGCCCGCGGTGCTGCTGGGCGGCAACCACGCCGAGATCGCGCGCTGGCGGCGCATGCAGGCGCTGGGGCGGACCTGGCAGCGCCGCCCGGACCTGCTGGACGAGGCGGCCCTGCCGGCGGAGGACCGCCGCCTGCTCGAGGCCTACCGCGCCGGCCTGGCCGGCCCCTCCGGCGATCCCGAGGCCTGAACCGGCGGGACGCTCCCGTGCCGTGCCCCCTCGCTGGCACCCACCCGACGAACCGGGCTATACTGCGCGGCTTACCGTTCCACCCCGCCACGAGCGTGCGTCCACGTGCACCACGCCGAACAACGACACCAACAGGCCTCGCCATGACCACCAAGCCCTCCCTGAACACCCTCCTGCAGGACTTCGAGAAAGACCAGGTCCAGCGCACGCTGCCCGATTTCGGCCCCGGCGACACCGTCGTCGTCAACGTCAAGGTCAAGGAAGGCAACCGCGAGCGCGTCCAGGCCTACGAAGGCGTGGTCATCGGCATCAAGAACGCCGGCCTGAACTCCGCGTTCACCGTGCGCAAGATCTCCCACGGCTACGGCGTGGAGCGCGTGTTCCAGTCCCACAGCGCCTCGATCGATTCGGTCGAGGTGAAGCGCCGCGGCAAGGTCCGCGCCGGCAAGCTGTACTACCTGCGCGGCCTGGAAGGCAAGAAGGCGCGCATCAAGGAAGACCTGTCGGCCCACGCCAAGGCGAAGTCCGCCAAGGCCGCAGCCGCCGCGGCGGCGGCCGCAGCCGCCGAGTAAGTCCGGCCAGCCTCCGCAACGCCGCAACGGCCGCCCCAGGGCGGCCGTTCGCGTTTCGGGTGGCGGGCTTCCGGCCGGACGGCGCCCGGCGGCGGTGATCTGACGGCCGCCGAGGTTTTCGCGCCCGCGACCGGACCTGGAATCCGGGCATCCCTCCGCGGCGCATGCCGAACGAACGCCGGCCGCGCATAAGCGCGCTCCTACCCGGGCGAAAAGCTGCGGGGCCCGCTGGCGAGGAAATCTCGTGGGAGCGCGCTTGCGCGCGACCGGGGGCCGGCGAGCGGCCGTCGTGCGTCTCCGCGCCGGCGAAGCGGCCGCGCGGCGCGGACACGGCGAGGGCGCGGCGGAAGCCCGCCGCGCCCTCGTCGACGCTCACGGCCGGTGCGCTCAGTCGTAGTCGACGTCGAGCAGGCGGCCGGTGCGGGCCGAGTACTCCAGGTCGACCTCGCGGCCGTCGCGCTGGCGGATCTCGATCTCGTACTCGCCGTCGTCGTAGGACACGTCGGTGACGCGGCCGGGGTAGCGGCGCTGGGCGTCGGCCATGATCGCGTCCAGCGAGGCGCGGCCGCGGGCGCGGCGCTCGTGGCGGGCGTCGTCGCCGCGGTCCCAGCCGGCGGGCGCGGCCTCGCGCCGCTCCTGGGCGGCGGCGGGCAGCGCGGCGAGGGCGGCGGCGGCGATGGCGAGGGCGGCGAAAGTGCGTTGCATGTCGGGTCTCCTTGGGCTGGCCCGGCGTTCCCGGGGTGTGGCGCCAGTCTCCCGATCGCCCCTAACCGCGTTCTGATCGACGCGTTCACGATCGGGTTAACCGCTTCCGACAGACTGCCCCGCATGACGTTCCCACGTGCCATGCTGATCGCGGCCCTGGCCGCCGCCCTCGCGCCTTCGCCGGCGCGCGCCGACGATGACGACGACCGCCCCCGCCGCGACGATTCCGCCTACGCCCGCGAGGGCGTGCGGCGCGGCGAGTTCGTGCGCCTGGAGACCCTGCTGGCCGACGCCGAGCGGCGCTATCCTGGGCGCGTGGTCGAGGTCGACCTGGACGACGACGAGTACGAGATCGAGATCCTCATGCACGACGGCCGCATCGCCGAGCTGACCTACGACGCGCGCAGCGGGCGCCTGCGCAAGGTCGAGATCGACGACTGATGCGCATCCTGCTGGCCGAGGACGACGCGGCGCTGGCGGCGAAGATCGCCGCGGCGCTGGACGCGGCGGGCTTCGCGGTCGACCGCGTCGACGGCGGCGCCGAGGCCGAGTTCCGCGGCCAGACCGAGGCCTACGACGCGGCGGTGCTCGACCTCGGCCTGCCGGGCCTGGACGGGGTCTCGGTACTGCACCGCTGGCGCGAGGCCGGGCAGGCGCTGCCGGTGCTGGTGCTGACCGCGCGCAGCCGCTGGCACGACAAGCTGGCCGGCTTCAACGCCGGCGCCGACGACTATCTCACCAAGCCGTTCCAGCTCGAGGAACTGGTGCTGCGGCTGCACGCGCTGATCCGCCGCAGCGCCGGCCACGCCTCGCCGCGGCTGCGCTGCGGCGCGCTGGAGCTCGACGCCCACGCCGGCCGCTTCGCCCTCGACGGCGATCCGCTGGCGCTGACCGCGCAGGAGTACCGCATCCTGGCCTACCTGATGCACCACGCCGGGCGCGTGGTCAGCCGCGCCGAGCTGGGCGAGCACGTTTACGACAACGGCTACGACCCCGACTCCAACGTGCTCGACGTGCTGGTCGGGCGCATCCGCCGCAAGCTGGGGGTGCCGCTGCTGCACACCGTGCGCGGGCAGGGCTTCCGGCTGGCGGAGACGGCGTGACCCCGGCGGCGCGCCCCCGGGCGCTGTCGCTGCGCTGGCGGTTGTGGCTGGCCGGCGTGGCCGGCGTGGCCGGCGTGGCGCTGGTCGCCGGCGGCCTGCTGGGCGCGCTGTTCGAGCGCTCCGGCCTGCGCGCGCTCGATCGCCGGCTCGACGACGACTTCGCCACCCTGGCCGGCCTGATCGAGGCGCGCCCGGGCGGCGGCTGGACGATGGCGCGCGAGCCCGCCGACGAGCGCTACGCGCGGGTGTTCTCCGGCTGGTACTGGCGCGTGGGCGAGGGCGCCGACGGCGTGCAGTCGCGCTCGCTGTGGGACGGCGAGCTCGCCGCGGGCGAGTCCCCGCCGGCGGGGCCGGCGCGCTGGCTGGACGTGCCGGGGCCGCGCGGGCAGCAGCTGCGCGTGCGTGCGCAGCGGCTGCGCCTGCCCGGCGTCGCCGCCGCGGTGCCGGTGCTGGTGGCCGCCGACCGCGGCGACGTGATCGCCGAGACGCGCGAGTTCCGCCGCATCGCCATGCTGGTCTTCGCCGCCTCCGCGGCGGCGCTGCTGGCGCTGCTGGCCTGGCAGGTGGAGTGGGGCCTGCGGCCGCTGCGGCGGATGCGCGGCATCCTGGAGCGCGTGCGCAACGGCGACGACGTGCGCTTCGGCCAGGCCCGCTGGCCGGCCGAGGCGGCGCCGCTGGCGCAGCAGATCGACGAGCTGCTGGACGAACACGCGCGTCGCGTGGAGCGCGCGCGCACCGCCGCGCAGGACCTCGCGCACGAACTGAAGACGCCGCTGTCGGTGCTGGCCGCGGAGAGCGAGCGGCCGGGGCCCGCGATCGCCACGACGGTGGCCGAGCAGGTCGCGCGCATGCGGGTGGCGGTCGATCGCCGGCTGGCCGGCGGCTTCGCCGTCGATGCGCGCCAGCGCACCCCGGTCGCGCCGGTGGTGGAGGCGCTGTGCCGGCTGTTCGCCGCCGCGCCGCACGCGCGCGCCGAGCTCGTGCAGGAGGTCGAGCCCGGTGCGGTGTTCGCCGGCGCGCGCGAGGACCTGGAGGAGATGCTCGGCAACCTGATCGACAACGCCACGAAGTGGGCGCGCGGCCGGGTGCGGATCGTGGCGGCGCGCGAGGCCGACCGGCTGCGCGTGCAGGTGATCGACGACGGGCCGGGGATCCCTGAGGAGACCCTGGAAGCGGCGCTGCGCCGCGGCGTGCGGCTGGACGAGCGCGTGCCGGGCAGCGGGCTGGGGCTGGCGATCGCCGACGGCATCGCCGCCGGCTACGACGGCGCCCTGTCGCTGCGCAACCTGGACGGCGGCGGCCTCTGCGCGCAGCTGACGCTGCCCACGGCGCCCGGCGCAGGCTGAGCCCGGAGGACTCGGAGGCGGCTGCACGGCCGCCATGCGTGTCCTAGAATCGGCCCGAGCCCAGCTCGGACACGCCGATGCGCGAACGACCGATGCCCATGCCGCTGCGACTGCCCGCCGCCTGCCTCCTGCTCGTCCTGGCCGGCTGCGCCGCCGGCAGCGGGTCGCCGGTCGCCGGCCGCGACGTCCCCGTCGACGGCTATCCCTGGTGCGCCGACGAGGCCCGCGCCTCGGCGGAACAGCCGGTGGCGCCCGAGGCCGAGGCGGACGAGGCGCGCCTGTTGCGTTCGCGGCACATCTCGCAGGCCTGCGCGCGGGCGCGCAGGCAGGCCAGGGACGCCCAGGCCGTGCAGACCACGGTCGATCGCCTGCCCCATCCGCATCCGGTGCCGGTGCCGCGCCCGTGAGCGCACCGGGCAGCGGCGCGGAGGGCGGGGCGGTACGCCTGGACCTGTGGCTGTGGGCGGCGCGCTTCTTCAAGACCCGCAGCCTGGCCAGGCAGGCGGTGGAGAACGGCAAGATCGAGGTCGGCGGCCAGCGCCCGAAGCCCTCGCGCTCGGTGCGCGCCGGCGACGCGTTGCGGATCGAGCGCGGCGAGGAGGTGTTCCTGGTCGAGGTGGCCGGCGTGTCCGACGTCCGCGGCCCGGCCAGCGCCGCCCGCGTGCTGTACGTGGAATCAGAGGCCTCGCGCCTGGCGCGCGAGGCGCGGCTGGCGGAGCTGCGCGCGCAGCGCGCCGGCTATCGTCCGCCCGAGCACAAGCCGGACAAGCGCGCCCGCCGGCTGATCCGCGCGCTGGGCGACATCGACGCGAGCTAGCACGCCGCGACATCCAACCTGCTGTGGTGAGCATGTCGTCGATACGGCCTAGTCGCGGACGTCTGCGATCCGCGGGACTCGGCCGTCGCCCAGAAGGCGATCGAGCAGGCGCCTGTACGCCGCCTCCCGCGACGAGCGCGGGAGACGGCGGGCCGACGACGCGCATGCGGTCGTGCGGGTCATCGCAGGTCGAAGCGGTCGAGGTCCATCACCTTGGCCCAGGCCGCGACGAAGTCGCGCACGAACTTCTCCTGCGCATCGGCGCTCGCGTACACCTCGGCCAGCGCGCGCAGCACCGAGTTGGCGCCGAACACCAGGTCGACGCGGGTGCCGGTCCACTTCGCCGCGCCCGTGCGGCGGTCGCGGCCGTCGAAGGCCTCGCGCGCCTCGGACTGCGGCGTCCATTCGGTGCCCATGTCGAGCAGGTTGACGAAGAAGTCGTTGCTCAGCACGCCCGGGCGGTCGGTGAACACGCCGTGCGCGGTGCCGTCGTGGTTGGCGCCCAGCACCCGCAGGCCGCCGACCAGCACGGTCAGTTCCGGCGCGGTCAGGGTCAGCAACTGCGCGCGGTCGACCAGCAGGTGCTCGGCCGGCACCGCGTAGCGGCCCTTGAGGTAGTTGCGGAAGCCGTCGGCGACCGGCTCCAGGGGCGCGAACGACTCGACGTCGGTCTGTTCCTGCGAGGCGTCGGTGCGGCCGGGCGAGAACGGCACCTCGACCGCGTGGCCGGCGTCGCGCGCCGCCTGCTCGACGCCGGCGGCGCCGGCCAGCACGATCAGGTCGGCGAGCGAGATGCGCTTGCCGCCGGCCTGCGCGCCGTCGAACCC
Organism: Alterluteimonas quercicellularis; assembly: GCF_021191635.1. Classification (GTDB taxonomy): domain Bacteria; phylum Pseudomonadota; class Gammaproteobacteria; order Xanthomonadales; family Xanthomonadaceae; genus Luteimonas; species Luteimonas quercicellularis. The sequence goes on along the minus strand of NZ_JAIWPR010000022.1, from coordinate 74,802 downwards.
GGCCTTGATGTCCTCCAGCGTCCGCAGCACGCGGGCCAGGCGCTCGGGCTGGTTGACCGCCCAGTCCTTCTGCGGCGCCAGCCGGATGCGCGCGCCGTTGGCGCCGCCGCGCTTGTCGGAGCCGCGGAAGGTGGACGCCGAGGCCCAGGCGGTCGAGACCAGTTCCGCCACCGTCAGCCCGGAGGCCAGGATCTTCTCCTTGAGCGCGGCCACGTCGGCGGCGTCCACCAGCGGGTGGTCGGTCTCGGGCACCGGGTCCTGCCAGATCAGCACTTCCTCCGGGACTTCCGGGCCGAGGTAGCGCGCGCGCGGGCCCATGTCGCGGTGGGTGAGCTTGAACCAGGCGCGGGCGAAGGCGTCGGCGAACTGCTCCGGGTGCTCCAGGAAGCGCCGCGAGATCTTCTCGTAGACCGGATCGAAGCGCAGCGAGAGGTCGGTGGTGAGCATCGTCGGGCGGTGCTTCTTCGACGGGTCGTGGGCGTCGGGCACGAAGGCGTCGGCGTCCTTGGCCACCCACTGGTGCGCGCCGGCCGGGCTCCTGGTCAGTTCCCACTCGAAGCCGAACAGGTTGCGGAAGAACTCGTGGCCCCACTGCGCGGGGGTGGAAGTCCAGGTGACCTCCAGGCCGCTGGTGATGGTGTCGCCGCCCTTGCCGCTGCCGAAGCGGTTGTGCCAGCCCAGGCCCTGGCTCTCCAGATCGGCGGCCTCGGGCTCGACGCCGACGTTGTCGGCCGGGCCGGCGCCGTGGGTCTTGCCGAAGGTGTGGCCGCCGGCGATCAGCGCCACGGTCTCCTCGTCGTTCATCGCCATGCGGCCGAAGGTGTCGCGGATGTCGCTGGCCGCCAGCAGCGGGTCGGGGTTGCCGTCCGGGCCTTCGGGGTTGACGTAGATCAGGCCCATCTGCACCGCGGCCAGCGGGTTCTCCAGCTTGCGCGAGTGCACGTCGCCGTCGGCATCGTCGTCGGAGACCAGCACGCCGTGGTCGCCCGGCTTCTCGACGCCTTCGGAGCCGTGCGCGTAGCGCACGTCGCCGCCCAGCCAGGTGGTCTCGCGGCCCCAGTAGACGTCCTGGTCCGGCTCCCAGCTGTCCTCGCGGCCGCCGGCGAAGCCGAAGGTCTTGAAGCCCATGGTCTCCAGCGCGACGTTGCCGGTGAGGATCAGCAGGTCGGCCCAGGAGATGTTCTGGCCGTACTTCTGCTTGATCGGCCACAGCAGCCGCCGCGCCTTGTCCAGGCTGACGTTGTCCGGCCAGCTGTTGAGGGGAGCGAAGCGCTGCTGGCCGCGCCCGCCGCCGCCGCGGCCGTCGCCGATGCGGTAGGTGCCGGCGCTGTGCCAGGCCATGCGGATGAAGAGCGGGCCGTAGTGGCCGAAGTCGGCCGGCCACCAGTCCTGCGAGTCGGTCATCAGCGCGGCGAGGTCGCGCTTGACCGCTGCCAGGTCCAGGCGGCCGAACGCCTCGGCGTAGTCGAAGTCCGTACCCAGCGGGTCGGACTTGGACGAATGCTGGCTCAGCAGGTCGAGCCGCAGCTGCTGCGGCCACCAGTCGCGGTTGCCGGTGCCGCCGCCGGCGGCCTGGTGGACATCCTTGTGGAAGGGGCATTTCGATTCGTTGGGCGTGGACATGGTGGCCTCGGTGTGGTGCGCGCCCGCGCGTCCGGTCCGGAACGGACCGAAGCCGGGCGGGGCGTCGGGATCGGATGGCGGGTGGCGCGCGGCGTGGCCCGGCGCGCCCGGGGGCTACCGCGGAGAGGACCGCCGCGCTCGTCGCGTCCGGGCCGTGGGCGGGCGCGCGCCACGTCCGGTGGTCCGAAGGAGGAACTGCTTGCGCATGGCTGGCGTCTCCGGGTGGATAGGTCCGTTCAGACTAGGGACCGGGGAACGAGAAATGAAATCGATTGTTGGGAAGGGATCCATAGGGCGTCGCTATGGTGCAGTGCGGGAAGCGGGATCGTCCGCCATCTCGCGACGTTCAGTGGCGTCCGCGTATACCGGAGTCCTCTGCATCGCCACCGGAGTCCCCATGAGCCGCGAACTCTCCCACACCCGCGCTCCTCGCCGCCGCGCCGCCTGGGCCCTGCTGATCGCCGCGGCGATCGCGGCGCCGGCGCTCGCCCAGGTGCGCGCGCCCGAGCCCACGCCGCGCCAGGCCGAGCAAACGCAGTGGCGCAACCCGCCCGCGTCGGTCGCCCCCGTGGTGCGCCCGGCCGCCGGCCAGGACCCGCAGGTGCGGCAGGCGCAGCAGCGCGTGGACGCGCAGCGCAATGCCGTGGAAGCCGAACGGCGGCACGCCGACCGGCTGCGCGCGCTGCCGGCCGCCGGGACGCCTTCGACGCAGGAGGCGCTGTCGACCCAGCGCGAGCAGCAGGCCGCGCAGCGGCGCGTGCAGGCCCTGCAGCGCGAGCGCGACGCCGCCGCGCAGGACGCCCGCGTGCGCGAAGCGCAGCGGCAGGCGCAGCCGGTACCGACCCGGCCCTGAGCGCCGTGCCGGCGGCGCGACGCGGTCTGTCTGTCTGTAGGAGCGCGCTCGCGCGCGATGTTCTTTCCCCCGGAAAACTAAAGCGTCGCGCGCGAGCGCGCTCCTACAGGACGCCGGTCAAGCCAGTGCCTTGAGCCGGTAGAGCGCTTCCAGCGCCTGCTTGGGCGTGAGTTCGTCCGGGTCGATCGCCGCCAGCGCCTCCTGCACCGCCGAGGGCGCCGCCGCGAACAGCCCGAACTGCTGCGGCGCGTCCAGCGCCGCAGGCGCCATCTCCGCGGCATGGCTCTCGCCGCCGCGCCGCTCCAGTTCGGCCAGGCGCCGCCGCGCCTGCTGCAGCGTGGGCTTGGGCAGGCCCGCCAGCGCGGCGACCTGCAGGCCGAAGCTGCGGTTGGCGGCGCCCTCGCGGACTGCGTGCATGAACACCAGCGTGTCGCCATGCTCGACCGCGTCGAGGTGCACGTTGGCGATGCCGCTGCCCGGCTCGGCCAGCGCGGTCAGTTCGAAGTAGTGGGTGGCGAACAGGGTGTAGCTGCGGTTGTGCGCGGCCAGGTGGCGCGCCACGGCGTCGGCCAGCGCCAGGCCGTCGTAGGTGGAGGTGCCGCGGCCGATCTCGTCCATCAGCACCAGCGAGTGCTCGGTGGCGTGGTGCAGGATGTAGCTCGTCTCGGCCATCTCCACCATGAAGGTGGACTGGCCCCGGGCCAGGTCGTCGCCGGCGCCGATGCGGGTGAGGATGCGGTCGATCGGCCCGATCGTCGCGCGCGCGGCCGGCACGAAGCTGCCGATGTGCGCCAGCAGCACGATCAGCGCGTTCTGGCGCATGTAGGTGCTCTTGCCGCCCATGTTGGGGCCGGTGACGACCAGCATGCGGCGCTGCGGGTCGAGCATCAGGTCGTTGGGCTCGAAGGGATCGTCGCGCACCGCCTCCACCACCGGGTGGCGGCCGCGCTCGATCCGCAGGCAGGGCGCGGCCTCCAGTTCCGGGCGCGTCCAGTCCAGCGCCTGCGCGCGCTCGGCGAAGCAGGCCAGCACGTCGAGTTCGGCCAGGGCGGCGGCGCAGCGCTTGAGCGGTTCCAGCCGCGCGTCCAGCGCGTCGAGCAGCTGCTCGTAGAGCAGCCGCTCCCGCGCCAGCGCCCGCTCGCGCGCCGACAGCACCTTGTCCTCGAAGGCCTTGAGCTCCTCGGTGATGTAGCGCTCGGCGTTGGTCAGGGTCTGCCGGCGGGTGTAGTGCGTGGGCGCCTTCGCCGCCTGCGCCTTGCTGATCTCGATGTAGTAGCCGTGGACCCGGTTGTAGCCGAGCTTGAGCGTGGGGATGCCGCTGGCCTCGCGCTCGCGCGCCTCCAGGTCGACCAGGAAGCCGTCGGCGTTGGCGGAGAGCGCGCGCAGCTCGTCGAGCTCGGCGTCGAAGCCGTCGGCGAACACGCCGCCGTCGCGCGCCAGCACCGGCGGCTGCTCGACCATGGCGCCGGCGAGCAGGTGCGCCTCGGCGTCGTGCTCGCCCAGCCCCTGCGCCAGCGCCCGCAGCCGTGGCGAGTCCAGCGGCGCCAGCACGGTACGCAGGCCGGGCAGCAGGCCGAGGCCGTCGCGCAGGGTGGAGAGGTCGCGCGGGCGCGCCGAGCGCAGCGCGATGCGCGAGAGGATGCGCTCCAGGTCGCCCAGGGCGCGGAAGCGCTCGCGCACGTCGGCGTCGGCGCCGCAGTCGACCAGCGTCTGCACCGCGTGCAGGCGCTCGCCCAGCACGCCGCGGTCGCGCAGCGGCCGGTGCAGCCAGCGCCGGAGCAGGCGCCCGCCCATCGGCGTCACCGTGGTGTCGAGCACGCCGAGCAGGGTGTGGCGCTGGTCGCCGTCGACGCGGGTGTCGAGCTCCAGGTGGCGGCGGGTGGCGGCGTTCATCGCGATCGCGCCGTCGCTGGTCTCCACCGCGATCGAGGTCAGGTGCGGCAGCCGCTGCTTCTGCGTCTCCTCCACGTAGCCCAGCAGCGCGCCGGCGGCGGCGATCGCCTGCGGCCGGCCTTCCAGGCCGAAGCCCTCCAGGTCGTGCAGGCCGAAGAAGCGCAGCAGGTGGCGGCGGCCGCCGTCGGCGTCGAACAGCCATGGCGCGCGGCGGCGCAGCCCGCGCCGCTCGGCGAGGAAGGCCGGCCAGCCGTCCTCGTCCGGCAGCAGCAGCTCGGCCGGGTCCAGGCGCGCCAGCTCGGCCTCCAGCTGGTCGTCGTTGCCGACCTCGTTGACCAGGAAGCGGCCGCCCGCCAGGTCCGCCCAGGCCAGGCCGTAGCCCCCGCCTTTGGACGAGGTGCCGCCGCGCGAGAGCGCCAGCAGCAGCGTGTCGCGGCGCTCGTCGAGCAGCGCCTCGTCGGTGACCGTGCCCGGGGTGACGATGCGCACCACCTTGCGCTCGACCAGGCCCTTGGCCAGCGCCGGATCGCCGATCTGCTCGCAGATCGCCACCGACTCGCCCAGTGCCACCAGCCGCGCGAGGTAGCCCTCGGCGGAATGGTGCGGCACGCCCGCCATCGGGATCGGCGCGCCGCCGGAGCTGCCGCGCTGGGTCAGGGTGATGTCCAGCAGCCGCGCGGCCTTGCGCGCATCGTCGTAGAACAGCTCGTAGAAGTCGCCCATGCGGAAGAACAGCAGGACGTCGGGGTGCTCCGCCTTGGCGGCGAAGAACTGCTTCATCAGCGGGGTGTGTTCGGCCACGGAGGCGTTGTTCTCGGTCGGTTGCGGCGAATCGAGGGGGCGCGCCTCCGCGCCGCGCCGGAGGCGGACAGCGGCAGGGGCGGATGCGTCGCGAGCCGGGAATTGTAGCCAATGAGCGGGACGTCCCCGAGGCGTCGCGCCGCCGGCGCGAGCGGCCAGGCGGGACCCGGTCGATCGGCCGGCAGGCGAGGGCGGCGGGCGCGGCGACGTCGCTGCGCGGAGTCGCGGGGAAGGGACATCGGGTCTGATATCGTCCGCTCGCGCACGCAGGCCCGCGTCTCGTCACCGTTCCCGGCTTCGATTCGCCTGGCCCGCCACAGGGGAGCGGACGGTCGGTTCCGCTGGATCAACGCCTCGACAGGGATATGTCGTGATGACCGGCTGTTCGTTCTTCGCAGTCGGCAGGGGCTACGGGCAGGCGCCCGCGCTCGCGCGCCGGGTGACGGGGGGCGCCGGGTGAGGTTGGAGGAGCGCCGCCGCATGTTGGCGCGAACGCCGTTGTTCGAGGGTCTGGCCGAGGCGGCGCTCCGGGCGATGGCGCGCCAGACCAGGGAGCACACGCTGGAGGACGGCGCCTTCCTGCCGCTGCAGGGGCGACGCACGCAGGCGCTCTACGTGGTCGTGCGCGGTTCGATACGCCTTTCGCTGGTCTCGCTGGGCGGGCGCGAGTTCGTCGTCGCGATCGTCGGCCGCGGCGAGGTGCTGGGCGAGCTGGCGCAAGGCGGTCGCCCCCATCCTTCGCTCGTCGCGATGGCGCAGGAGCCGACGCAGGCGCTGTGCGTTCCCTGGACCGCCTTGGCGCGTGGCGAGGACGGCGCCGAACTGCTCAGGCGCTGCAACGCCATGCTCGCCGAACGCGAGTACTGGCTGCTCGAGCTGCTGGAGGATCTCGCCCTGCATCCCCTGGACGCCCGACTGGCGCGCCTGATCGCGCGGCTGCACGCGAGATCCTCCCTGCACGCGGCCATGCGCCCCCATCGATTCAGCCAGAGCGCCCTGGCGCAGATGGCCAACGCGTCGCGTCCGAAGGTCAACCAGCACCTGCAGGTGTTCCAGCGTATGGGCGCGATCGAACTCGTGGAGGGTGCGGTGCTCGTGCGCGACGGCGCGGCGCTGGCCCGGATCGCCGGGCGGCGGGGCTGAGGTTGGCGCCTCGTGGTGTTCCCCAGGGAACAGGCCGGCCGCCGCCGCAGGACCAAGGTGGCCTTGCGCGGGCAATGGTGCCCGCGATCAAGGAGGAGTACGCCATGAATGCACTCGTATCCACCCAGCTCCACGGCGCCAGGAGCTTTTTCCTTCGGGCCCCGCGGGGCCTCAAGGCCGCGGCCGACCCCGATCCCCAGGGGGCGGGCAACGTGCCGACCATGTTCCAGCCCAACGGCAACACCACCGGCGGGGTGATGCAGTTCAACGGTGTCCTGCCGGACGGCGTGAGCGACGACGAGAGGGCCGTGTTCGCGCAGCTGCTGAAGGATCAGCAGTTCTACCTGCAGTCCGGCCTGGGCCTGGTCACCGCGTGGATGACCCGCAACTACCAGCAGGATCCGGCGCAGTGGGCCAATCCGGCCAACTGGCAGTCGCCGCTGAGCAACCTGCCCGCGGAGTTCTACACCCCGACCGAGATCACCCAGTACACCTTCCAGCAGCACATCCGGGGCGTCGAGATCGCCACCAGCTTCCTGAGCACGATGATCGGCTGGGCCTCCGGCGCCGGCCTGGCCGGCTCGTTCACCGGGTTCCTGCAGACGCTGGGCGACCAGATCCGCCTGGGAACGCAGTCCAAGCAGACGAGCATGGACACCTACCACCTCGCGTTCGGCTACCAGCCCGTGCTCGACAGCGCAGGCACCTGGCAGCTGGTGAGCACGGCCGACTACTACTTCGTGAGCTTCAGCCAGAGCGAGAAGACGGTGTATTCCAACTGCGCCTCGGCGGAGGTCTTCGACTTCGACTTCAAGTACCGCAAGGGCACGCTGCTGCTCAACTGGGCGAACCTGTCCAACGAGATCAACCAGCAGAACCGCAAGGACTGGAACGACGTCATCACCGGCTCGACCCGCGACGACGTGACCAAGTCGAAGAACTTCTTCGGCGGCAACGTGGCGAAGAGCTGACCCGCGCCGAGGCCGGTCCCGGCCCGTTCCACTCCAGGAGGTTCGCCATGAACACGCCCGCTCCAGCCTCGGCGCGCGCGCCGATGTACATCGAACTGGCGGCGCCGTCCCCGCCTGCCGCCGGCTCGGCCGGGGCCGTGCTGCGCGACTACCTGTCGGTCCTCGCCTGGTACTTCGAGGCGGGCGGTGCGGCCCGGACCGTCGATGCGGTCGGCCAGGCCTTCGCCAACCTGCCGGGCCTGGTGATGCAGGGCAGCACCCGGTACGCCGACCAGGTGAAGGTTCCCCCCGGTTCGCAGGCGGGGAGCCGGAGCCTGGCGGGGCTGCTGGCGGGCGCCTGGGGCGTGGTCTCGCAGGCCGCACGGCTCTCCGCGCTGACCGGACCCGTGGTCGCGGGCGCGAAGTCCGCGCCGGCGGGTTCTGCCCCCGGCACGGAACCGGGCGTTCCGCTGATCGTCCTGCAGCGCCCCCGCGGCGACGTGCCGCTCCTGGGCTACATGGCATTGCAGGTGTCCTGGTCGGCTGCGCCGGAGGCCGGCAACGCATGGCCGTCGTCGCCCCAGCGGCTGCTTTCCGTGGCCTGGACCAGCACGACCTATGCCCTGGCGGACGCCCAGTCCGACGCCGCGACACAGTTCGTGGCGCAGATGCGGGCGCAGGGCCGGCTGGCCGACCTCTCGAAGACCGCAGGCTTTCTCGCCATTCCCCTTTCCTGAACTTGCGCAACCAACACCTAAGGAGTCTTCCATCATGTCCTCCCTGTCCACTCTCCGCCGCGGGCTCGGCGGCGTCCTCGTCGCCCTGCTGCTCGCGCTGGCGCTGCCCTCGCAGGCGCTCGCCCAGTGCACGGCCACCACGACCCAGACGCGCGCCGCCGCGATCGCCAACGGACACGCGTTCGCGAAGCACGGCAGCGAGTTCGTGCACGGCCGCGTCATCGCCGGACTGCCGTTTCCGGATGCGACGATCGCCAACGCCGGGCAGTTCGCCACCCTCGTCGCCGGCATCATCAACAATCCGTCACAATCCAAGGCGCTCGCCAACAACCGCCGTGCGTACTGGGACAACCGGACCGGCACCGTCGTGATCTACAACCCGGGCGCCAACGATTGCGGCACCGCATTCCGCCCGAACGCGGGCGTGACCTACTACAACAACCTGATCTGAGTCGATGTCTCGCGCCCGGGGCCGGTCCCCGGGCGCCTTCTTCCGGAGCCGCCCATGACCTCCAAGCTCGCGTTCGACGTCTCGCCCGGCGAAGCCGACGCCCTCCTCAATGCGCTCAACTATTTCGCTCATGCCGTCGACGAGGACGAGTGCCGGACACTGACGGGCCTGGCGCAGGAGGACCTGCGGGCGCTGTTCTTCCGCCTCAAGCGCCTTCGCGGCGAGTAGGTCGGGGCGCCCGCGCCGCTCATCCCGGACCCTCCGGGCTCTCCGCGACCGGGCAGGTACGCTCCCGGCGGATCGGCGGGTGGTGCGCCGCAGCAGGTCCCCGCCGCGATCGGTGTTAGTTTTCCGTTCAAGGCATGCGATGCGTGCCGGATCGTGTCCCCCACGCCGATCCGGCCCGCCGCCCGGGAGGGGCTCCCGCGGCGCGCACTCGCGGCCCGTCGCGGCCGGCGACGCCGATGCGCCGGTCCTTTCCTAAATGGTTCGGGGGACGCCATGAATTCCGATTTTCCGCAACGCAGGCTGTTGGCCGCCGCCGTCGTGGCCGCGCTGGTTTCGTCGATCCATGCCGCGCCCGTGCGGGCGCAGGACGCCACGCCGGCCGAGCAGGCCCGGCGCGACGAGCCGGCCACGCTGTCGACGCTGGTGGTGACCGCGCAGAAGCGCGAGGAAGCGCTGCAGGACGTGCCGATCGTCATCAACGTGCTGCCCGAGCAGCTGTTGCAGGACACCGGCGTGCGCGACATCAAGGACCTGCAGGTCCTGGTGCCGGGCCTCACCGTGACCAGCACGCAGTCGGCGGCGCAGACGGTCGCGCGCATCCGCGGCATCGGCACGGTCGGCGACAACCCGGGGCTGGAATCCTCGGTCGGCGTGGTGATCGACGGCGTGTACCGGGCGCGCAACAGCGTCGGCTTCGGCGATCTCGGCGAGCTGGAGCGCATCGAGGTGCTGAAGGGCCCGCAGGGCACGGTGTTCGGCAAGAACACCTCGGCGGGCGTCATCAACGTCATCACCCGCCGGCCCAGCTACACGCAGGCGGTCGAGGGCGAGGTGACGGTGGGCAACTACGGCCTGGTGGGGGTGGCCGGCTCGTACAACGACGCGCTGGGCGAGAACGCCGCCTTCCGGATCTACGCCACCAAGCGCAAGCGCGACGGCGTGGACGACGTGGTGACCGCGGGCGGGCCGCGCCGCGAGGACGACGACGGCGACCAGAACTACCACGCGCTGCGCGGCCAGCTGCTGCTGGAGCCGAGCGAGACCCTGAGCGTCAACTTCATCGCCGACTACAGCAGCCGCGAGGAGAACTGCTGCGTGTCGGTCACCACCGACCGCGGCCCAACCGCGGCGATCATCGACGCGCTGACGCCAGGCGGGCAGGGCATCATCCCGGTGCCGGATATCGACCGGCGTCTGGCCTACGCCAACCGCACCACCGAGCAGGACCTGAAGGACAAGGGCGTCTCCGCCGAGGTCAACTGGACCACGCCGTGGGCGAACGACGCGGTGCTGACCTCGATCACCGCCTTCCGCGACTGGCAGGCCATCACCAGCATCGACTTCGACTACAGCGGCGCAGACATCATGTACCGCCCGCCGGACGAGGATGCCTCGCTGGCCGCGTTCGAGACCTTCAGCCAGGAGTTCCGGCTGACCGGGGCCACCGACCGGCTCGACTGGATGGTCGGCCTGTTCTATTCCGACGAGGACCTGGCCCGCAACGACTCCTACTACATGGGCTCGGCCTACGAGCCCTACCTGTCGACCCTGGTCGGCAGCCAGGTGCTGGGCGCGATGTCCGCGCAGCTCGCGCCGCTGGGGCTCACGGTCAACACCGCCAACCCGGCCACCTTCCTGTCGCAGGTCAGCGGGCGCCCGTTCGGCACCAACTACACCGGCGTCGGCGCGCTCGACCGCTACAGCCAGAGCGCGCGCAGCACGGCGATCTTCACCAACAACACCTTCCACGCCACCGACGCGTTCGACATCACCCTGGGCCTGCGCTACACCCGCGAGAAGAAGACGCTCGACTCCGACTTCTCCAATCCCAACGGCAGCCTGGCCTGCGCGGCGACCCTGGCCGACCCGGCGGCGCGGGTGGGCGGCGCGCTCGCGCAGCGCATCAACGGCTTCGCCAGCCTGCCGCCGGCGCTGCAGCAGCAACTGCTGGGCCAGCTGGTGCCGGCGATCGCGCCGCAGGTGGCGGGCTTCATGTGCCTGCCGTGGGCCAACGTCGCCCACGACGGCCGCAACACCCGCCAGGAGCGCACCGAGAGCGAGTGGTCGGGCACGCTGAAGCTCGCCTACGACTGGTCCGACGACGTGATGACCTACGTCTCCGCCGCGCGCGGCTACAAGGCCGGCGGCTTCAACCTCGACCGCGTGCAGTCCTCCAACGGCCTGTCCAGCGGCGTGGGCGGGATCATGCCGGTGGACGACACCTCGTTCCCGGGCGAGTTCGTCGACAGCTACGAGCTCGGGCTGAAGACCACCTGGGCCGAAGGCAACCTGCTGTTCAACGCCGCGCTGTTCTACCAGGAGTACGAGGACTTCCAGCTCAACAGCTTCCTGGGCACGGCCTTCGTGGTCCGCTCGATCCCCAAGGTGACCTCCAAGGGCATCGACGCCGAGGTGCTGTGGCAGCCGGGCATCCGCGGGCTGATGGTGCAGGGCGGCCTGACCTACGCCGAGACCGAGTACGGCGACGATCCGCTGCCCGACCCGGAGCTGGTGCTGCTGCCGGGCAACCAGATGAGCTTCGCACCGAAGTGGTCCGGCAACGCCTCGGTGACCTACGACTGGGACATCGGCTCGAACCTGCTGGGCCGCTTCAACATCGGCGCCAAGTACATGTCCGAGTACAACACCGGCTCCGACCTCGACCCGCAGAAGCTGCAGGAGGCCTACACCCTGCTCAACGCGCGCATCGGCATCGGCCGCCAGGACCAGCGCTGGATGCTGGAGTTCTGGGGCCAGAACCTGACCGACGAGACCTACAAGCAGGTCGGCATCGACGCGCCGATCCAGGCCGGCTCGTGGAACGCGTTCCTGGGCGCGCCGCGCACCTACGGCATGACCCTGCGGCTGCGCTACTAGCGCGGATCGTGTCCCGGCAGGCCGCGCCGCCCGCGCGGCCTGCCGGGCATCGGGCAACCGCCCCGGCCCGGTCCGGGGACGACTTGCGGCGGCCGATCGGCCACACTGTGCGCGTCTCCCCACAGGCACCGCACCGCCATGTCCCTTCCCGACGACGCCGCGCTCGAACGGCTCGCCGAGGCCACCGGCCGCCGGCTGCTGGCGGCCCGCGACACCCTGGTGACCGCCGAGAGCTGCACCGGCGGCTGGATCGCCAAGGTGATGACCGACGTCGCCGGCTCCTCGGCCTGGTTCGACTGCGGCATGGCCGTCTACAGCTACGAGGCCAAGCAGGCGCTGCTCGGCGTGCGCCCGCAGACCCTGGAGTCGGAAGGCGCGGTGAGCCGCGAGACCGCGCTGGAGATGGTCTCCGGCGCGCTGGTGCGCTCGGGCGCGAGCGTGGCGGTGGCGGTCACCGGCATCGCCGGTCCCGGCGGCGGCACACCCGACAAGCCCGTGGGCACGGTGTGGATCGCCTGGAAGCGCCGCGGCGGCTATCCGCGCGCGACGCTGTTCGGCTTCGACGGCGACCGCGGCGCGGTGCGGCGGCAGACCGTCGAGGCCGCGCTGCGCGGCCTGGAGGACCTGTGATGCGTTCCGCGCGCACGGCGGGGAGCGGCACGTGATGTGGGAGACCCTGGGCACCGTCCGCGACCTGGGCCGGCTGCAGGAGATCGCCTCGGTGCTGATCCGCTACGGCTTCGGCGACCTGGTCCAGCGCATCGGCCTGTCCGGCGCGCTGGAGCGCGCCGGGCGCCTGCTGCACTGGCACCATGCCGAGGAGATGCTGCGCATGGCCCCGCCGGTGCGCCTGCGCCACGCGCTGGAGGACCTGGGCCCGACCTTCGTCAAGCTGGGCCAGGTGCTGGCCACGCGCATCGACCTGCTGCCGCCGGACTGGATCCGCGAGCTGGGCGAACTGCAGAACGCGGTGCCGGCGCTGCCGTTCGAGGCGATCCGCGACCAGCTCGCCGCCGACCTCGGCGCCGACCCGGAAACCGTGTTCGCGCGCCTGGAGTGCCGGCCGCTGGCCGCCGCGTCGCTGGCGCAGGCCCACCGCGCCTGGCTCGAGGACGGCAGCGCGGTGGTGCTGAAGGTGCGGCGGCCGGGCATCCGCGAGGTGGTCGAGGCCGACCTGCGCCTGCTGGCGCGGCTGGCCGAGATCGTCGAGGCGCAGGCGCCCGACCTGCGGCGCTACCGGCCCGGCGGCATCGTCCAGCAGTTCGCCGCCTCGCTGCGCGCGGAGCTCGACTTCGCCGGCGAATGCCGCAACGCCCAGCGCATCGCCGCCAACTTCGAGGGCCACCCGGGCATCGCGATCCCGGACGTGTACTGGCAGTGGACCTCGGAGCGCCTCAACGTGCAGTCCTTCATGGACGGCATCCCCGGGCGCGACTTCGACGCCATCGACGAGGCCGGCCTGGACCGCCACGAGCTGGCGCGCACCGGCGCCGGCATCGTGCTGAAGATGGTGCTCGAGGACGGCTTCTTCCACGCCGATCCGCACCCCGGCAACATCTTCTACCTGCGCGACGGCCGCATCGGCGTCATCGACTTCGGCATGGTGGGGCGCATCTCCGAGCAGCGCCGGCTGCAGGTCGCCCAGCTCCTGCACGGGCTGGTCGACCAGGACGCGGAGGCGGTCACCGACATCCTGCTGGAATGGACCGAGGGCGAGGCCGACGTGGAGGAGGGGCGCCTGCAATCGGAGGTCGGCGCCTTCACCGACCAGTACCGCGGCGTGCCGCTGAAGGAACTGCGGATGGGCGCGATGCTGGTCGACGTGGCGGCCCTGCTGCGCCGCCACGGGCTGACCCTGCCGCCCGACCTCGCGCTGATGATCAAGGCCTTCCTGACCCTGGAAGGGCTGGGCCGGCAGCTCGACCCCGACTTCGACATGGCCAGCGAGGCGCGCCCCTACGTGCAGCGCGCCATGCTGCAGCGCTACTCGCCGCTGGTGCTGGCCCGGCGCGGCCGGCGCACCGTCTCGGGCGCGCTCGACCTGCTGGGCGACCTGCCGCGCGACCTGCGCCGCCTGCTGCAGGCGGCCCGCCACGGGCGCCTGCGCGGGCAGATCGAGGTGACCTCGCTCAAGGCCTTCGGCGACCAGCTCAACAGCGCCGCCAACCGGCTCACCATCGGCGTCATCACCGCGGCGCTGATCATCGGCTCCTCGATCGTGATGAACAGCGTCGGCGGCGGCGTCTCCAACCGCTGGCTGATGGCCATGGGCGTGCTGGGCTTCGTCGGCGCCGCGCTCACCGGGATCTGGATCGTGCTGTCGATCTGGCGCAGCCGGAAGCATTGACGCCTCGGGCGGTTAGTAGTAATACTACTAACCATGCAGCTGACCCAGACCCAGCAGGCCGTCCTGGCCCTCATCGCCGAGCGCGTCGAGGCGGAGGGCGTGCCGCCCTCGCAGGCGGAGATCGCCCGCGCCTTCGGCTTCAGCGGGGTGCGCGCGGCGCAGTACCACCTCGAAGCCCTGGAGGCCGCCGGCGCGATCGAGCGCGTGCCGGGGCGGGCGCGCGGCATCCGCCTGCTCGCCGCGCCGTCGCCGCGGCAGGAGGCGCTCGCGCTGCCGGCCGCGCAGGACGACGCCCTGCGGCTGCCGGTGCTGGGGCAGGTCGCCGCCGGCCTGCCGATCGGCGCCGGCGCGCCCGGCGACCTCGCCGCCGCCGACGACTACGTGGTGCTCGACCGGGTGCTGTTCTCGCCGTCGCCGGACTACCTGCTCAAGGTCAAGGGCGACTCGATGCGCGACGAGGGCATCTTCGACGGCGACCTGATCGGCGTGCACCGCACCGCGCAGGCGCGCTCGGGACAGATCGTGGTCGCGCGCATCGACGACGAGATCACCGTCAAGCTGCTGCGCGTGGGCAAGGACCGCATCCGCCTGATGCCGCGCAATCCCGACTATGCGCCGATCGAGGTGCAGCCCGGGCAGGACTTCGCCATCGAGGGCCTGTACTGCGGCCTGGTGCGACCGAACCGGTGACGGCGCCTGCGGTCCCGCGCGAAATCCCCGGCCCGCGCGCGGCGTTTTCCCACGGCCGTCGGCGGCGCCCGCCGATGCCGCGCCCGGCGCGCCCGCGCCAGCATGGCCTGCACGGGGGCGGGGTCGCAGCCCGTGCGACCGCCGCCGCCTAACCTGCCTTCCGACGAATCACCTACCCCGGAGACCACCAGATGGACGAGAACAAGAAGCGCGCGCTGTCGGCCGCCCTGAGCCAGATCGAGAAGCAGTTCGGCAAGGGCTCGGTGATGCGCATGGGCGACAACCCCGTCGAGGCGGCGGAGGTCATCCCCACCGGCTCGCTGCAGCTCGATCTCGCGCTGGGCATCGGCGGCCTGCCCAAGGGCCGCGTGGTCGAGGTCTACGGGCCGGAGTCCTCCGGCAAGACCACCCTGACGCTGCAGGCGATCGCGCAGTGCCAGAAGGCCGGCGGTACCGCCGCCTTCATCGACGCCGAGCACGCGCTCGATCCCTCCTACGCGATCAAGCTCGGGGTCGACATCGACAACCTGCTGGTCTCGCAGCCCGACACCGGCGAGCAGGCGCTGGAGATCGCCGACATGCTCGTGCGCTCCAACGCGGTCGACATGGTGGTCGTGGACTCGGTGGCGGCGCTGACGCCCAAGGCCGAGATCGAGGGCGAGATGGGCGACCAGCTGCCGGGCCTGCAGGCGCGCCTGATGAGCCAGGCCCTGCGCAAGCTGACCGGCAACATCAAGCGCTCCAACTGCCTGGTGATCTTCATCAACCAGCTGCGCATGAAGATCGGCATCATGATGCCCGGCCAGAGCCCGGAGACCACCACCGGCGGCAACGCGCTCAAGTTCTACGCCTCCGTGCGCCTGGACATCCGCCGCATCGGCGCGATCAAGAAGGGCGACGAGATCATCGGCAACCAGACCCGCATCAAGGTCGTCAAGAACAAGATGGCGCCGCCCTTCAAGCAGGTCATCACCGAGATCCTCTACGGCGAGGGCATCAGCCGCGAAGGCGAGCTGATCGACATGGGCGTCGAGCTCAAGCTGGTCGACAAGGCCGGCGCCTGGTACGGCTACGACGGCGAGCGCATCGGCCAGGGCAAGGAGAATGCCCGCCAGTACCTCAAGGAGAACCCCGAGGTCGCCGCGCGCCTGGAAGCGGCGCTGCGCGCGCAGTTCGTGCCGGCCGAGGCGAACCGCGCCGAGGACGCCGACGCGGAGGACGACTGACGACCGTTCCGGTGCAGTGAGTTCCGATCGCGACCCGTCTGCCGCGGCGCCCGCGCCGCCGGCGCCTGCCCGGCCGGCTCCTGCTCGGCGTGGAGCGGGGCGGACGAAGCGATGACTGCCGGCGGCGGCCCGGAGGATGCCGGCGCCGGTACGCGCCGGCGCCGGCCGCGCGCCGAGCCCAGCCCCGCGCAGCGCGCGCTCGGGCTGCTGGTGCGGCGGGAGCATTCCCGCCGCGAACTGGAGCGCAAGCTCGCCACGCGCGGCGTCGGTGTCGACGACGCCCGCGCCGCCGTGCGGCAGATGGCGGAGGCCGGCTGGCAGGACGACGGCCGTTTCGCCGCGTCGCTGGCGCGCACCCGCGCGCTGGCGGGCTACGGGCCCGTGCGCATCCGCGTCGAGCTGGAAGGGCACGGGCTGGACGCCGCGCAGATCGCCCACGCATTCGCCGCGCTGGCCGAGGGCGGCGAGGACGACTGGCCGGGCAGGGCGCGGGAACTGGTCGCGCGGCGCTTTCCTGTCCCCGGGGACGAGGATCCGGAGGCGGCGCGGACGCGCCTGCGCAAGGCGGCCGATTTCCTGCTCCGGCGCGGCTTCGACGTCGACACCGCGCGCGTCGCCAGCGGCCTGGACGACGACGCGCAGTAGCCAGCCTGTAGGAGCGCGCTCGCGCGCGACAGCCCTTTCCCGCGCCCGGTCGCGGGCACGCGCGCGCTCCTGCCCCCCCCATCCGCGCAAGCGCGTTCCCGTGGATGCTGCGCGCCATGCCCCGGCGTTCCGTCCCCTCGCGGCATCCAGTGCTGGCGGCTCCGACGTCGATGCGCCGGCCCGCTCCATCCACTGCCCCGCCGCGCCCGGCCGCCCGCTCCGGTGTCGCCGCGCGGCGGCGGGGCGCGGATACCTGCGCGGCGCCGGTTCCCCGAGGGCGCCGTGCCCCGGAGCGCCCTCCCGTCCGACCTGTCCGGGGCCGGCCCCGCGGCGGGCCTGCACGCACGCTGTCGGCCCTGCTACCCTTGCCGGTTACCGGGTTGTCTGTTCCTCGTCGTGGCCGCATCTGTGGTCGGCGCCGGATCGGTGCCCTTCCACGTCGCAGTTGCCGCCCCGCATGAAGACCACCGCCGACATCCGTTCCGAGTTCCTCGACTTCTTCCGCGGCAAGGGCCACACCATCGTGCCCTCGGCCTCGCTGGTGCCCGGCAACGACCCGACCCTGCTGTTCACCAACTCCGGCATGGTCCCGTTCAAGGACGTGTTCCTGGGTGCGGAGAAGCGCAGCTACGTGCGCGCGGCCGACGTCCAGCGCTGCCTGCGCGCCGGCGGCAAGCACAACGACCTCGACTCGGTCGGCTACACCGCGCGCCACCACACCTTCTTCGAGATGCTGGGCAACTGGTCGTTCGGCGACTACTTCAAGAAGGACGCCATCGCCTGGGCCTGGGAACTGCTCACCGAGGTCTGGCAACTGCCGCGCGAGCGCCTGCTGGTCACCGTCTACCACACCGACGACGAGGCCTACGCGCTGTGGCGCGACATGGTCGGCCTGCCCGAGGACCGCATCGTCCGCATCGGCGACAACAAGGGCGCGCCCTACGCCTCGGACAACTTCTGGCAGATGGCCGACACCGGTCCCTGCGGCCCCTGCACCGAGATCTTCTACGACCACGGCCCGCACATCGCCGGCGGCCCGCCAGGCTCGCCCGACGAGGACGGCGACCGCTACATCGAGATCTGGAACCTGGTCTTCATGCAGTTCGACCGCCAGCCCGACGGCGCGCTGCTGCCGCTGCCGGCGCCCTGCGTGGACACCGGCATGGGCCTGGAGCGGCTGACCGCGGTGCTGCAGCACGTCCACAGCAACTACGAGATCGACCTGTTCCAGGCGCTGATCCGCGAGGCCGCCGGACTGACCGGCACGCCGGACCTGGAGAACAAGTCGCTGCGGGTGATCGCCGACCACATCCGCGCATGCGCCTTCCTCATCGTCGACGGCGTGCTGCCCTCCAACGAGGGCCGCGGCTACGTGCTGCGCCGGATCATCCGCCGCGCGCTGCGCCACGGCTGGATGCTGGGCGTGCGCGAGCCGTTCTTCCACCGCATGGTGGGCACCCTGGACGCACTGATGGGCGAGGCCTATCCGGAACTGCGCGCCAAGCGCGAGCTGGTCGAGCGCAGCCTGCGTGCGGAGGAGGAGCGGTTCGCCGAGACCCTGGACGCGGGCATGCGCATCTTCGACGAGGTCGCCGCGCGCAGCGCCGGCACCATCCCCGGCGAGGACGCCTTCCGCCTCTACGACACCTACGGCTTCCCGCTCGACCTGACCGCCGACATCGCCCGCGAGCGCGGCCTGCAGGTCGATACCGCCGGCTTCGACGCGGCGATGTCGCGGCAGCGCGAGACCGCGCGCGCGGCCGGCAGGTTCGCGGCGGGCACCGGCCTGCCGGCCGACCTGGTCGCGCAGATCCCCACCACCGCCTTCCTCGGCTACGACCGGCTGCAGGCCGACGACCTGCGGGTGGTGGCGCTGCTGCGCGACGGCCGGCCGGTGGAGCGGGTGGAGCCGGGCGAGGAGGCGGTGGTCGTCCTGGACCGCACGCCATTCTATGCCGAATCCGGCGGACAGGTCGGCGATACCGGCACACTCCAGGGCGAAGGCGCGCGCTTCGAGGTCGCCGACACGCGCAAGCTCGCCGGCCAGTTCCACGGCCACATCGGCCGGGTGACGGCGGGCGCGCTCGCGCGCGGCGACCGGCTGGCCGGGCGCGTCGACGCCGCGCGCCGCGGCACGATCGTGCTCAACCACAGCGCCACCCACCTGCTGCACGGCGCGCTGCGCGGCCTGCTCGGCACCCACGTGGCGCAGAAGGGCTCGCTGGTCGCCCCCGACCGCCTGCGCTTCGATTTCTCGCACTTCGAGCCGGTCGACGCCGGCCAGCTCGCCGAGATCGAGCGCCGGGTCAACGAGCAGGTGCGCCTGGACCACCCGGTCACGATCCGCGAGATGGGCATGCAGGAGGCGCTCGACGCCGGCGCGATCGCGCTGTTCGGCGAGAAGTACGGCGAGCGCGTGCGGGTGGTGGCGATGGGCGATTCGGTCGAGCTGTGCGGCGGCACCCACGTTGGCCGCACCGGCGAGATCGGCCTGTTCAAGCTGGTGTCCGAGGGCGGCGTCTCCGCCGGCGTGCGGCGCGTCGAAGCGCTGACCGGGCAGGCGGCGCTGGAGCACGTGGCGGCCGAGCAGCAGCAGCTGCGCCAGGTCGCCGGCTTGCTGGGCGCCACGCCCGCCGAGGCCGCCGACAAGCTGCGCGCGCTGATCGACCGGCAGAAGAAGCTCGAGCGCGAGCTCGACGGCCTCAAGGCCAAGGCCGCCAGCGGCGCCACCGCCGATCTCGCCGCCTCGGCGGTCGAGGTCGCCGGGATCAGGGTGCTGGCCGCGCGGATCGAGGGCTTCGACGCCAAGGCGCTGCGCGAGGCGGTCGACCGGCTCAAGCAGCAGCTCGGCGACGCGGTGGTGCTGCTGGCGGGCGCCGCGGACGGCAAGGCCTCGCTGGTGGCGGGCGTCAGCGGCGCCGCGCTCGGCCCGGTCAAGGCCGGGGAACTCCTGTCCGCGGTCGCCGGTCGGATCGGCGGCAAGGGCGGCGGTCGTCCCGACCTGGCGCAGGGCGGCGGTCCCGACGGGCCCGAGCTGGCGGCCGCGCTCGATGCGGTGCCCGAATGGGTGTCCGGACGGGTGGGCGACGCCCGACCGTGACTTCCTGCCCAGGTTGTCTTCAGCCGATCGCGGTTATGATGGCCGTTTGCTGTATCCAAAATCGCAATGGCGGGGCCGGGCCGGATTGCCCGGGCCGCCGCTGGCGGGGTCCCCGCCAGTCCATGGAGAAGTTCTCATGTTGATTCTGACTCGACGCGTCGGCGAGACCCTCATGATCGGCGACAACGTCACCGTGACCGTTCTCGGCGTCAAGGGCAATCAGGTGCGCATCGGCATCACCGCGCCGAAGGACGTGGCCGTCCATCGCGAAGAGATCTACCAGCGCATTCATCGCGGCGAGAGCGGCGAGGGCGGCGACGACCAGCCCTGAGGGTTTGCCGCTTCGTAGCCGAACCGTTATCCTTCGCAGCCGGGTTTCGCATCGTGTGCGCGGCCCGGTCCGCGGAGAGTTGCCCGAGAGGCCGAAGGGGCTCCCCTGCTAAGGGAGTATGGGGTCAAAAGCTCCATCGAGGGTTCGAATCCCTCACTCTCCGCCATTCCTTCCATCCGTCCGCCCGCGAAAGAGGTGTTCCCGGGACGCGCGAGGCGGCAGGCATGATCCGGATACGAGTTCCACCCGGTGCCGCCCAGGCGGCGCCGGCAGGGGATGTGCCGCGGTCCGGCGCTTCCCGACGCGCGGAAACGCGGCGTCGCGTTGCACCTTTCGAGATGCGCGGCATGCATTGACGAGGTGGGAAGCGACCGTCATAATTCCGCGCCTTCGCGCCCGTAGCTCAGTTGGATAGAGCACCAGGCTACGAACTTGGGGGTCGGAGGTTCGAATCCTTCCGGGCGCGCCATACAGCGAAACGACGGGGCCGGCACGATGTGCCGGCCCCGTTTCGTTTTGCGCCGCTCCACCGTGGGAGCGCGCTCGCGCGACCCATTGCGCCCCACGGGACACGCGCGGGCGAATCGCGGCCGGCGTCCGGATGCTGCGCGGGGTTTCGCGCCGTCGTGCGGCTCGTCGCGGGCCTGCCATGGCGCGCTCACGCACGCGCGGCCGCACCGCGCTATCGTTTGCGCCATGCCCGCACATGCGCTCGTTCCGATCATGTCCCCGCGCGATCTCGCTACCCTGCGCGAGGCGCGCGCCCTGCTCGAAAGCCCGGGCATCGCCGCCCAGCTCGCGAACCTGGTCGGCGCCCCGGTCGAGTACCTGCTCGCGCACCGGCTGCCGCCGCGCGCCACGCGTCTGATCAACAGCGGCGTGCGCGCCGCGCTGCGGCGCTCGCTGCGGCTGGCCACCGCCACGCTCGGCGACGTGCCGGGGGCGCGGGCGCCGCGCACGCGCCTGCATACCGTCGCGGTCGCCGCGACCGGTGCGGCCGGCGGCGCCTTCGGCATGCTCGGCCTCGCCGCCGAACTGCCCGTCACCACCACGCTGATCCTGCGCTCGATCGCCGAGGTCGCCCGCAGCGAAGGCGAGCGGCTGGACGATCCGGCGACGCTGCTGGCCTGCTTCGAAGTGCTGACGATGGGCGGGCGCAGCCGCCGCGACGACGGCGCCGAGTCCGGCTACTTCGCCGCGCGCGCGGTGCTGGCGCAGCAGATCGCCGCCGCTGCCGAGTACGTCGCCGCGCACGGCCTGATGAGCAGCGGCGCGCCGGCGCTGGTGCAGGTGATGGCGTCGGTGTCGTCGCGCTTCTCGATCAAGATCGGCCACAAGGTGGCCGCGCAGAGCATCCCGGTGATCGGCGCGGCCAGCGGGGCCGCGCTCAACGCGCTGTTCATGCGCCACTTCCAGCGCATGGCGCGCGGGCACTTCTCGGTGCGGCGGCTGGAACGCCGCTACGGCCGCGAGACCGTGCGCCGCGCCTACGACACGCTGGAGCCGCCGGCGCACGACGCGCGAGCGCCGTAGGCGCGCTCGGGGCGCGGAAGCCCGTCGCGCGCGAGCGCGCTTCTGCGGCGGATCATGGCCGGGCAGTGGGGGATCGCGGGCTTGCGCGAGCGCTTCCGTGCGGGACCGCGCCTCCATCGTGAAGCGCCCCTGTAGGAGCGCGCTGGCGCGCGACCGGATCGCGGGGAAGGCTCGTCGCGCGCGAGCGCGCTCCTACAGGTGGATCGTGGTCGGGGCGGTGCCCTGAATTGGGGCTGCGCGTTCGCTTCCTGCGGGACCGCACCTCCATCGTGAAGCAACCTTGTAGGAGCGCGCTGGCGCGCGACCGGGGATCGCGGGGAAGGCCCGTCGCGCGCGAGCGCGCTCCTACCAGTGGATCGTGGTGGTGTGGGGACTGGGATGCGTGCTTCGCAGGTGCTTCCGTGCGGGACGGCACCTCCATCGTGAAGCCACCCTGTAGGAGCGCGCTGGCGCGCGACCGGGATCGCGGGGAAGGCCCGTCGCGGGGGGGCGGGCGGCGACGCGGCCCGGGGGGGGGGGGTGCCGCCGCGCCCCGCCCCGCCCCGCTCCTACAGGTGGATCGTGGTCGGGGCGGTGCCCTGAATTGGGGCTGCGCGTTCGCTTCCTGCGGGACCGCGCCTCCATCGTGAAGCAACCTTGTAGGAGCGCGCTGGCGCGCGACCGGGATCGCCGGGAAAGCCCGCCGCGCGCGAGCGCGCGCCTACGGGAGCGGCGGGGTGCGGTCCGCTTCGGGACCGTCCAGGCTCGCCAGCAGCGCGTCGGCGACGGTCGTGGGGGCGCGCATCCAGGCGAAGTGGTCGGCGCGCGTGCCCAGGGTTCGGGCGTCCAGGCTGCGGATCTGCGCGGCGGCGCCGCTGCCGAGCTTGCCGAGCAGGTAGCGCAGCGAGGTCTCCGGGCCGAGCCAGTCGTCGTCGAGCGTCATCGCGGCGACGTCGGCGCGCACCGCGGCCAGTCCGGCTTCGAGGTCGGCGTCCAGACCGGCGGCCGCGTAGCGGCCGGTCAGCCCGCTGCGCGCCCAGTCGCGGATGAGGCTGCGCGCCTCGTTGCCGCCGAAGCCGATCGCGCGGCCGGGCAGGGCGCCGCGGCGGGCGGCCAGCCACGGCAGGAAGCGGTACACCAGCGGCAGCAGGTAGCGGCGCGGCGGCGCGAACGCGCGCCACCAGGGCGCACCGCTGGCGACCAGCCACAGCCGCGAGGCCGCGCTGGGCGCCAGCGCCAGCCGGCAGCAGGCGAGCTGGCCGCCCAGGCTGTGGCCGCCGACGATCCGCGGCAGGCCGGGCCATGCCGCCTCCACGGCGGCCTCGCTGGCCGGCAGGTCCTCGCACAGCAGGGCGCGGTAGCCCCAGTCCATCTCGCGGCCGGCGCGCTGGCTGCTGCTGCCGTGGCCGCGCCATTCGTGCAGGCAGACCGTCACGCCGCGCGCGGCCAGTGCTTCGGCGAAGGGCAGGTAGTGGCGTGCGGCGACGCCCATCGCCGGCAGCCACAGCAGGCTGGCGCGCGGCGCGGCCGCAACCCGGGCGATCAGCTCGCTGCGATGGCCGCCCGTGCCGTGGACGGAGAGCGTCCGGGCTTCGAACGCCTGCGCGTTCATGCGCGCGGGGCCATCGCGCCGAAGTGGTCGAGCACGCGCACGTCGCTGCGCCCGGGGCGGTAGCCGCCGAGCAGCGCGCGGTGCACGTAGTCGGCGGCGCGCGCGGCCGCCTCGGGCATGGGCAGCCCGAGGCTCAGGTTCGCGGCGACCGCGGAGGCCAGCGTGCAGCCGGTGCCGTGCGCGGCCTCGGGCAGGCGCGCGTGCCGGAGCAGGCGCGCGCCGCCGGCGTCGGCGTACAGGTCGACCACCTCCTCGGCGGCGTCCTCGAGGTGGCCGCCCTTGAGCAGGACCGCCGGCGCGCCGAGCGCCAGCAGGGCGTCGGCGGCCTCGCGCATGGCCTCGCGCGAACCGATGCGCCGGCCGAGCAGCAGCTCGGCCTCGGGCAGGTTCGGGGTGAGCAGGGTGGCGCGCGGCAGCAGGCGTTCGCGCAAGGCCTGCAGCGCCTCGGGTTCCAGCAGGCGCGCGCCGGAGGTGGCCACCATCACCGGGTCCAGCACCACGTGGGCCGGGGCGTGCGCGTCGAGCGCGTCGGCGACCGCCTCGATCAGCGCCGCGTTGGCGAGCATGCCGAGCTTGACCGCGCCGATGGCGAAGTCGTCGAAGCAGGCGTCGATCTGCGCGCGCAGGAAGGCGGCCGGCGGGGCGTGGACCGCGGTCACCGCGCGGGTGTGCTGCGCGGTCAGCGCGGCGATCGCCGACAGCCCGTGCACGCCGTGCGCGGCGAAGGTCTTGAGGTCGGCCTGGATGCCCGCGCCGCCGCCGGAGTCCGAGCCGGCGATGGTCAGGGCGGAGACGATGGCGGGGGTACGCATGCGCGCATTGTGCCCGCTGCGCGGCCGGGGTGCGCAGCGCGCCCGCGATGCTTGTCTTGCGGTGCCGGAGAAAAAGCGTCGCGCGCGAGCGCGCTCCTACGGTGCCGCCAGTTCCAGCATGCGTTCCGGCGGGCGGCCGATCACCGCGCGCTCGCCGTGCACCAGGATCGGCCGTTCGATCAGCCGCGGGTGCGCCGCCATCGCCTCGACGAGCGCGGCCTCGTCGTGCGCGGGGTCGGCCAGCCCCAGTGCGGCGTACTCCGGTTCGCCCTTGCGCAGCAGGTCGCGGGCGGGAATCCCGAGCGCGGCGAGCAGGGGGCGCAGCGTGGCGGCGTCCGGCGGCGTCTCCAGGTAGAGCACGATGCGCGGCTCGATCCCGCGCTCGCGCAGCAGAGCGAGCGCCTGCCGCGACTTCGAGCAGCGCGGGTTGTGGTACAGCACGAAGCCGGCGGCGTGCGCGTTCATGGCGCGGCCCCGGCGGGCAGGCCCCAGGCCGTGCGCAGGCGGTCGTACTCGGCGCGCGGCAGCAGCACGAACACCGGCTCGCGCGCGGGGTCCAGCCAGTCCAGCAGCGCGCGCATGCGCGCCTCGTCCATCGCGGTGCAGCCGGCGGTCGGCACCTCGGGCCCTTTCCACAGGTGGGCGAAGATGCAGCTGCCGGCGCCGGGCTCGGCGCGGGCGTTGTGCTCGATCACGAAGCCGAGCCGGTAGCGATGGTCGCCGTCGGCGTGCAGGTCGCGGCGCATCGGCTCGGTGGAACCGGCCACCGCGTCGGCGCCGACCTCGCCGGCGTCGACGATGCGGTTGTAGAGCGGCGAGGCCGGCACGTCGATGCAGTAGTCGGACACCTGCATGCCGCGATAGTCGAGCGCGGTGCGCAGCCGGTCGGCGTAGCCGAAGGCGATGCCGATGTCGAACGCGCCCGCCGGCGCGCGGCCGTCGCCCTCGCGCTTGGCCGCGCCCGGCTGCGGCGGGTGCAGGCCGCTGCCCCAGGCCGAGCCGCTGCGGCCCACGGTCACCGCGGCGGCGGTGCCGACCTCGCGCCAGGCGCCGTCGGCGCCGCGCGCGTAGCTGCGCAGCGTGCCGGCCGGCGCGTCCCAGTCGGGGGTGAGCACCAGCACCAGCTGGCCGGCACCCGCGAGCGGGCCGTCGCGATCCGCGCGCGCGGTGCCGTCGCGGCCGGCGCAGGCCGCCAGCGCCATGGCGAGGACCGCGCACAGCAGCGGCGCGAGCAGGCGGCGTGCGTCGCGGGCGGCGAATCGGGCTCGGTGGTCTGCGGTCTCGGGCATGGCGTCCTCAGGTCTCCAGCAACTGTCGCATCCGCGCGGCCTGGCGGTCGAGCCGCAGCGCCCGCTCGCCGCCGTCCTCGCACAGCAGCAGGAACAGCAGATCGAGCAGGTGCTGCTGCGCGGACTGGTAGAGCAGCGGCTCGACGTGGGCGCGCTCGTCGTGGGCGCTGACCAGCAGGGCGTGGTCGGCCAGCGCGCGCAGCGGATTCGGGGTGTGGCGGGTCACGCTGACCACCGTGCCGACCCGCTCGCGGAACATCCGCCCCAGCTCGCGCAGCGCGCTGCGGCGGCCGTGTTCCGAGACCACGACCAGTACGTCCTCGCGCCGCGCGTTGGCGAGCCCGGTGGGCAGCAGCGCGGGGTCGGACAGGTGCACCGC
The DNA here is from genome assembly GCF_021191635.1 of Alterluteimonas quercicellularis. Classification (GTDB taxonomy): domain Bacteria; phylum Pseudomonadota; class Gammaproteobacteria; order Xanthomonadales; family Xanthomonadaceae; genus Luteimonas; species Luteimonas quercicellularis. The sequence continues at coordinate 49,303 of NZ_JAIWPR010000022.1, read as the reverse complement.
CAGCACGCCGGCCTGCGCCAGCCGCAGCGCGAAGGCGCGCGCGCCGATCCCGTCCTGGCCCAGGCCGATCACGAACACCGTGCGCGCCCGGCGGATCGTCGCGGCGATCGCGTCCAGCGCCTCGGGCGGGTTCAGCAGACGGGTTTCCTGCTCGGCGGCCGCCTTGGCCCCCCACAGCGCCTCAGACAGCGCCGCATGACCGCTGCGCACGGCGGCCGCGGCAGGGGCGGCGCCGCCCTGGCCGCCGCCGCGGGCCACGTCCTCGCCTACGGCGAACTTGAGGTCCGGCCAGCCGCGGTAGCCCAGCTTCTGGCTGAACTTGACCACGCTCGACTGGCTGATCTCCAGCGCGTTGGCCAGCTGCTGCGAGGAGTAGTCGCGCAGCAGGTGGGCGTTGTCGAGGACGAAGTCGGCGACGCGGCGCTCGATCGCCGACATCTGGTCGCGCTCGGAGCGGATCTTGAGCAGCGCCGACATGCGCGTCGACAGGCCCTATCCGGCGGCCAGCGGTTCGAGGCCGCGGATCTCGCGGATGCCCAGGCCCGGCGCGTCGCCGATCGAGATCTCGGCATCGTCGAAGCGCACCCCGCCGACCACCGGGTCGAAGCGCGCCAGCGAGGGGCCGTCGAGGTCGACCTTGCGGATGGTGTCGGCCTTCGCGACCGCCACGTGCACCGCCGCGGCGACGCTGATGCTCGACTCGATCATGCAGCCGATCATGCACTCCACGCCGTGCAGGGCGGCGATGTCGGCGATGCGGATGGCGTTGGAGATGCCGCCGGTCTTCATCAGCTTGATGTTGACGATGTCGGCCGCGCGCATGCGCAGCAGGTCGATGACCTCGGCCGGGCCGAACACGCTCTCGTCGGCCATGATCGGCGTGTGCACGCGCTCGGTGACGTAGCGCATGCCCTCCAGGTCGCGCGCGCGCACCGGCTGCTCGACCAGCTCCAGTTCGACACCGGCGTCCTCCAGGGTGCGGATCGCCCACACCGCCTGCTTGGCGGTCCAGCCCTGGTTGGCGTCCAGGCGCAGGCGCGCGCGGCCCTCGACCGCGGCGTAGATCGCCTTGACCCGCTCGATGTCGACGCCGATCTCCTTGCCGACCTTGATCTTCAGCGACTCGAAGCCGCGCTCCAGCGCGTCCAGCGAGTCGGCGACCATCTTGTCGATGTAGTCGACGCTGATGGTCAGGTCGGTGGCGATGACCGGATCGCCGCCGCCCAGCATGCGGTACAGCGGCGCGCCGTAGAGCTGCGCCCACAGGTCGTAGACCGCGATCTCGACCGCGGCCTTGGCGCTGGTGTTGCGCTCGGCCGAGGCGTGGATCGCCTGCAGGATGCGGTTGAGGTCGGCGACTTCCATGCCGACGATGCGCGGCGCGATCAGCTGCGAGATCGCGGCCACGATCGAGCCGCGGGTGTCGCCGGTGATGACGGCGGTGGGCGCGGCCTCGCCATGGCCGACGTGGCCGGTGTCGGTGTGCACGCGCACCACCACGTCCTCCACCGCGTCGATGGTGCGCAGCGCGGTCTTGAACGGGGTCTTCAGCGGCACGCGCAGCAGGCCGAGCTCGATCCGGGCGATCTTCATGGGCGGCGGGTCCGGGGCGCGGTCAGCGGATGCGCACGATGCTGGTGATGCGGTCGATGGTGGTCGCGTCCTCGCCGGCCATCAGCGGCTCCAGCGGGGTGACCACCACGCCGTCGAGCGGCATGCGGACGTAGCCGCCGCCGGGGCCGCGGTAGCCGATGCCGACGGTGTCGTGGATGACGTAGGTGAGGCCGTGCTCGCGGCCGATCACCATCATCACGTGGCCGGGGACGAACACCAGGTCGCCGACCCGCAGCGCCGCGACCGCGGCCATGCGCGCGTCGCGGCCGTCTTCCGCGGAGAACAGGGTCTTGTCGAAGGCCGGGCTGACCGCCTGGTCGCTGGTGTTGCGCGGCAGCTGCACGCCGAGGCTGCGGTAGACCTCGGAGACGAAGCCGCTGCAGTCGCGCGCGTTGTAGGCATGGCCCCAGCCGTAGCGCTCGCCGAGGAACTTGAACGCCTGCCGGATCAGGTGGGCGGGCGTGAGCGGCAGCGGCGCGTCGGCGACGTCGGCGGTGCGCGGCAGCAGCGCGGGCAGCAGTTCGAGCGAGCCGTCGGCGCGGCGCGCGGGCAGCTCGACGACGTGCCCGTAGAGCGGGTGCTGGCCGTGCACGTGGCGGTCCGGCGGCCAGCCGGCGAGCCGCGGCACCCGCACCCCCATGTCCAGCTGCAGTTCCGAGACTTCCGGCCGCTCGGGGTTGAACACGGTGCGCGCGGTGGCGCCGGTCACCACCAGCGCCGGGCTGCGGCGTCCGTAGGCGAGGACGGTCCCGGCGTCGCCGATGGCCAGCTTCGCGCTCTCGATCCATGCCAGGTAGCGGTCGCTGGCGACGAAGGACCAGGCGCCGTCGTCGGTGGCGTGCAGCACGGCGACCGCGTCGCCCGGGAACAGCGCGCTCTCCTGCAGGCGGTCGATGTCGGTGTCGTCGGGCGCGGAGAACACGCGCTCGGCGGTGGGCCAGGCGCGCAGGTCGGCGCGCGCCACCACCAGGCCGAAGCGGGGCGCGACCCGCGCGGGGATGGCGTCGCGGGCGATGCGCGCATCGAGCGCGTCGAAGAAGGCGCCGTCCACCTTGCGGCCGGCGCTGTCGTAGCGGTCGGCGCGCGGCCGCGAGGACAGTGCGTCGATCCAGTCGCGTACCTCGTCGCCGGCCACCTCGCGCGGGAACGCGGCCATGTCGCGCACACTGTCGTCCTCGGCCACCAGCCGCGCGTTGAGGGCGGCGATCGCGGCGGGGTCGAGGTAGGCGACGTCGGCGTCCGCGCCCAGCCGGCGCACCCAGTGTCCGGGATCGAGCTGCGCCTCTTCGACGGCCACCACGCCGTGCGGCGGCACCGGCCAGGCGCGCGCCGTGTCCGCCGAAGCGGCCGGCGACCAGGCGAGCAGGCAGGCCAGCAGGGTGCCGGCGAACGACGCCCCGGCGTGCCGGGCTCGGTAGGTGGATGTCATCGCGGAATAGTTCTTCCCGGTCTGATTCCGGGCGGGAATAGTTTATTGACGGCCTATCATGCCCATGTTACATACCGGTGAAAAGGGGGCTCCAGGGGCGGTCGGTTCGGGGGAAGGGATGCGATCGGCATGGCAGGGGGCCATGCGTCGCGGCTTCGCGTCTTCTCGCGCTGCGCGCAACCCGTGCGCCGGTCGCGGCGCCGTGCGTCGCGCCGCGGTCCGCCGACCCGGAGCATCACGGCCCGGCCCGCCCGGGCGTTCGGATCGCAACCGGAGTCGACACGATGGCAGCCTTGAACCCGTTCTTCCGATGTCGTCCCCTGGCCGCGGCGCTGTCGCTCGCGCTGCTGCCGGCCGCCGTGGTGCAGGCGCAGGACCCCGACCAGCCGCCGGCGCGCGCCGGCGACGCGACCCGGCTGGACACGGTGACCGTCACCGGCTCGCGCATCGCCCGCGCCACCATCGAGGGCCCCGCGCCGGTCACGGTGATCACCGCCGAGGAGATCCAGAAGCAGGGCTTCAGCACGGTGTGGGAATCGCTGGGCACGCTGACCCAGTTCACCGGCGACGCGCTCAACGAGACCGACCAGACCGGCCAGTCGCCCAACGGCCAGTTCATGAACCTGCGCGGCCTGGGCCCGGGCTACCAGCTGATCCTGCTCAACGGCCAGCGCCTGGCCGACTACCCGCAGGCCTACGGCTCCAACGGCACCGCGATCAGCCTGGGCAGCATCCCGACCGCGGCGATCGAGCGCATCGAGGTCATGAGCGGCGGCGCCTCGGCGATCTACGGCTCGGATGCCGTCGCCGGCGTGGTGAACATCATCACCCGCACCGACTACAACGGCGACAGCTTCCGCCTGCGCGCCGGCACCGCCACCCGCGGCGGCGGCGACACCGGCCTGTTCCAGTGGACCGGCGGCCGCAGCGGCGACCGCTGGAGCCTGACCTACGCGCTGGAGCGGCTGGACCGCGAGGAAGTGCTGGCGGCCCAGCGCGACCTCGACTACTGGGCGCACCCGCAGTACCTGACCGATCCCGAGCGGCCCACCGCGTCGATCTCCGGCGTCTACCTGCGCCAGGGCAGCAGCAGCTACCTGTGGCGCGGCGCCGACGGCGCGCTGTCGGGCTCCTACGATGCGCTGCTGGAAGCGTGCGCGGCGACCAACCCGGACTTCGTGCCGTTCCACAGCTCGTCGACCGCGCCGCTGCCCAACCGCTGCGGCGCCTACGGCTACTACGACGCGCGCTCGCTGCAGAACGGCTACGGCAAGACCTCCGCCTACCTGTACGGCACCTTCGACTTCGGCGAGAACCTGCAGGGCTACGCGCAGGTGCTCGGCAGCCGCTCGGAGGACAAGAGCTCCAGCCAGACCCACTACTACATCGGCGAAGGGCCGTTCACCGTGCAGGACCCGACGCTGGGCCGGATCACCGCGCAGCGCATCTTCGAGCCCGGCGAGGTCGGCGGCGCCAAGTACATCACCTACGACGAGCGCGCCTGGAACCTCAACGCCGGGCTGCGCGGCACGCTGTTCGGCGGCCGCTTCGACTGGGACGCCAGCGTGACCGTGTCGCGCTTCGACATCACCACCGAGCGCCCGCGCTTCCTCACCAATGCCGTGCGCGACTACTACATGGGCCCGGTGCTGGGCTACACCGCCGACGGCACCGAGATCCGCGAGTTCCACGTCGACCGGCTGTTCGCGCCGGGCACGCCGGCGCTGTACGACCAGCTCACCACGACCGTGGTCAGCGAGGGCAGCTCCAGCGCCGACCAGGCGCAGTTCGTGTTCAGCGGCCCGCTGTTCGACCTGCCCGCCGGCCCGGTGCAGATGGCGGCGGTGGTGGAGGCCGCGAGCCAGGACTACGAACTGCGCCCTGACCCGCGCATCACCGTGGACTACACCGGCCCCGAGCGCGTCTACAACCTCACCGGCACCCCGGGCGGCGGCCCGCGCGACCGCTACGCGGCCGGCGTCGAGTTCCGCGTGCCGCTGCTGTCGGGCCTGGACGCCACGCTCGCCGCGCGCTACGACAAGTACGACGACATCACCTCGGTGGACGACGCGGTGACCTGGCAGGCCGGGCTGGAATGGCGGCCCTGGCGCAACCTGCTGGTGCGCGGCAGCCACGCGACCAGCTTCCGCGCGCCGGACCTGCTGTGGATCTACGCGGGCACCACCGGCTCCAACCCCTTCATCGTCGACGAGTACCTGTGCCGGGTGAACGGCCTGACCCCGGAGTCGGAGGACTGCATCGCCGCCTACGAGTACCAGTCCTACCGCGTGCAGTCCTCCAACCCGCTGCTGGAGGAGGAGACCGGCGAGTCCACCACCTTCGGCATCGTCTGGGACGTGCTGCCGAGCCTGTCGCTCAACCTCGACTACTACCGCATCGAGCTCGAGGGGCGGGTGCAGACCGTCGAGGACCGCACCACGCTGGAACAGGAGGCGGCCTGCCGCCTGGGCACCGACCGCGCCGGCAACCCGGTGGACAGCGGCTCGGCCGCCTGCCAGTTCTTCTTCGACACCGTGGAGCGGCCGGTCAACGAGCTGAACCCCGAGGGGCGCATCACCCGCTACGCCACCTATCCGATCAACCAGTCGCTGATGAAGACCACCGGCCTCGACGCCGGCCTGCGCTGGTCGCACGGGATCGGCCGCTGGGGCAGCCTGGGCCTGCAGGCCAGCTACACCCACGTGCTGACCTTCGAGACCGCGCAGTTCGCCGATGAGCCGCTGCAGGACTCGCGCAGCGACGTCGACTACAACGCCTTCCGCAGCCGGGTGAACTGGCGGATCAACTGGGCGATCGGCGACTGGACCACCAGCCTCTACGGCTACCGCTGGGGCTCGCGCCCGAACTACAACCAGACCGTGCTGCCCGGCCGCACGCACCCCTACGCGATCTGGAACGCCGACGTGTCGAGGAAGATCACCGAGCAGGCGACGCTGGGGCTGAGCGTGGTCAACCTGTTCGACAACATGCCGCCACGCGACACCTCGCACACGGTCTGGCCGTACTTCCCGCGCGCCTACAGCGCGATCGGCCGGCAGGTCTACTTCAACTTCACCTACGATTTCTGACAAGCGCATGTTCCGGACGCCCGCCGGCGCAGGTCGCCTGGTCCATCGAACCCGCGCGCGCGTGCGCGCACTGCTGCTGCTCGCCGCGCTGTGCGCGCCGGCCGCCGCGGCCGGCTCGCCGCCCGCGCCGGCCTTCGACGCGCGCGCGGCCGACGCCGCCTTCGACGACGCGTTCGCCCGCTACGACCTGCCCGGGCTGGCGGTGGGCGTGGTCGTCGGCGGCGAGGTGGTCTACCGCCGCACCGCCGGCGAGCTGCGCGCGGGGCGGGGCGAGCCGGTCACCCCGCGCACGCTGTTCAAGGTCGCCTCCAACAGCAAGGCGATGACCGCCGCGCTGCTGGCGCGGCTGGTCGACCAGGGGCGGCTGGCCTGGGACGACCCGGTGGTCCGGCACCTGCCCGGGTTCCGCATGCACGACCCCTGGGTCACCCGCGAGATCCAGGTGCGCGACCTGCTGATCCACAACAGCGGCCTGGGCCCGGGCGCCGGCGACCTGATGCTCTGGCCCGAGCCCAACGCCTTCACCCGCGAGGACGTGGTGGCCGGGCTGGCGCACCTGAAGCCGCTCCACAGCTTCCGGTCCCGCTACGCCTACGACAACACCTTGTACATCGTCGCCGGCGAAGTGGCCGCGGCCGCCGGCGGCGCGCCCTACGAGGCGCTGATGCAGCGCGAGGTGTTCGCGCCGCTGGGGATGTCGCGCTGCACGGCCGGCGGTTTCGACCTGGCGCGCACCGGCGACGTGGCGCAGCCGCACCGCCGCGACGGGGACCGCAACCGGGTCTACCGCGAGGACCCGCCGCAGGTGCCGGCGGTGCCGATGGCGGCGGCCGGCGGCGTGCGCTGCAGCCTGGACGACATGCTGGCCTGGGCGCGGGCGTGGCTGCAGCCCGAACGCTTCGCCATGGTGGACGGCGCGCCCTGGCTGTCGGAGGCGCAGCGCGCCGCGCTGTGGACGGCGCACATGCCGATGCCGCTCGGCGCGCGCCTGCGCGAGTGGGACGGCAGCCGCTTCTATGCCTACGGCTACGGCTGGCGCCTCAACGACGCGCACGGCCGGCTGAAGGTCTCGCACACCGGCACCCTGGCCGGCATGTACTCGGCGCTGACCCTGCTGCCCGAGCTCGGCGCCGGCTTCGTGGTGCTGATCAACGGCGAGGGCAGCGATGCGCGCACGGTGCTGGTGCAGGCGCTGTCGGACCTGTTCGCGCGGCCCGGCGGCGCCAGGCCGGTCGCGGACTACGCGCAGGCGCTGGCGCGCGAGCGCGAAGCGCTCCCGGCCGATCGCCGCGTCCCCGACACCTCCGCGCGCCGGCCGGTGGTCGCGGGCGAGGTGGACGTGCCGCTCGGCGTCTACCGCGACCCCTGGTTCGGCGATGCGCGCGTGTGCGCCGTCGACGGGGGCGTCGCTTTCGTCTCCGACAAGTCGCCCAAGCTCGCCGGCCGCCTGATGCGGGCAGGCGAGGGCGTGCTGATCGACTGGGACGACGAGGCCATCGACGTCGAGGCCTGGGCGGCGTTTTCGGCCGGGGACGGCGCGGCGCGGCTGGGCCTGCGCAAGGTCGATCCCGAGGCCGACTTCAGCTACGACTTCGAGGACCTGGCGTTCGAGCGCATCGCCGACTGTCCGTGACGTCCGCCGCCGGCACCGCCGGGACAGGTGCGCGCTTGCGCTCCCGCATGGGCGTAGCGGCTGTCGATCTCGTAGGCGCGCGCTCGCGCGCGACCGCGCCAGGTGCGTCCCGGGCCGCGGCAGCAGACGAACGCGTCGTCACACGTCGAAGGCGGTGAGCGACGGCCGGAACCGCTTTCCGGGATGTCGGGAGAAGCGGTCGCGCGCGAGCGCGCTCCTACAGATCGCCGGGATGTCGCCCCAGACGTGCGGATGGACCCCCCAAACGTCAACGAGCCCCGGAGGGCTCGCTGGCGGGCAACATCCTGTCGCCAAAACTGGTTGTCCCCGGCCCAGCTCCAAGGCTTGCTCAAGGCCTTTGGTCGGCGTTCCGTTGCAGAGCGGCATCCGTTGCCGTCGCATGACCAAGCTGCCGGGGCGAGGCCAGCATGCGCTTTCCGCCATGCCGGGGCAGTAGGCGCTTGCCGTGGCGTCGTGTAGGAAAAATCCTACGCGCCGAGTCAGGATCGTGGAGACCGGGGGCGGTCGCGCCCGAAACGCATGCTGCGCTGCAGTAAGGTATGCGCGCCGCGACGGGCGGCGATGCGGCGGGACGACATGGCGAAGCTCCTCGACGGCCTCCGGGACGCGCTCCGGCACTTCAGAGACGCGGTGCCGTTCCGCGTCGTCCCCGCCGCCATCGCCACCGCGGTGCTCGTGCTCCTGCTGCTGGTCCCGGTGCCCGAGGGCCTGACGCCCAAGGCCTGGGGACTGGTGGCGATCTTCCTCACCACCATCGTCGCGATCATCCTCAAGGTGATGCCGATCGGGGTGATGGCGATGATGGCCATCGTCATCGTCGCGCTGTCGCAGGTCACCGCCACCTCCTCCGGCGGCGCCATCCGCGACGCGCTGGCCAGCTTCGCCAGCCCGCTGATCTGGCTGATCGTGGTGGCGATCCTGATCTCGCGCGGGGTCAAGAAGACCGGGCTGGGCAGCCGCATCGGGCTGCTCTTCATCGCGCTGCTGGGCAAGCGCGCCATCGGCATCGGCTACGGGCTGGCCGCCTGCGACCTGCTGCTGGCGCCGTTCACGCCCAGCAACACCGCCCGCGGCGGCGGCGTGGTGCACCCGATCATGCGCTCGATCGCCAACGCCTTCGGCTCCGACCCCGCGCAGGGCACCCAGCGCAAGGTCGGCACCTACCTGGCGCTGGTCAACATGCACGCCAACACCATCACCTCCGGCATGTTCCTCACCGCCACCGCGCCCAACCCGCTGGTGGTGGACTACGTGGCGCGCGCGACCGGCCAGAGCTTCCAGCTGTCCTGGACCACCTGGGCGCTGTGCATGCTGCTGCCGGGGCTGGCGTGCATCCTCGCCATGCCGCTGCTGGTCTACCTGCTCTCGCCGCCGGAGCTGAAGGAGACGCCGGACGCCGCCGGCTACGCGCGCCGGGAACTGGAGCGCCTGGGGCCGCTGAGCGCGCGCGAGAAGATCATGCTCGGCACGTTCGCGCTGCTGCTGGTGCTGTGGGCCAACGTGCCGGCGATGCTGTTCGGCCCGGCGTTCCAGCTCGATCCCACCGTGGTCGCCTTCGTCGGCCTGTTCGCGCTCATCATCACCGGCACCATTGACTGGGACGATGTGCTGTCCGAGAAGAGCGCCTGGGACACGCTGATCTGGTTCGGCGCGCTGGTGATGATGGCCGAGCAGCTCAATCGCCTGGGGGTGATCGCCTGGTTCTCGCAGGGCCTCAAGGACGCGATCGCCGGCAGCGGCATGGGCTGGCAGGCGGCCGGCGCCGTGCTGGTGCTGCTGTTCGTGTTCTCGCACTACCTGTTCGCCAGCACCACCGCGCACATCAGCGCGATGATGCTGGCCTTCCTGACCGTCGGCCTGCAGCTGGTGCCTGCCGACTACGCCGTCCCCTTCGTGCTGATGATGACCGCCGGCTCCACCATCATGATGACGCTGACCCACTACGCCACCGGCACCTCTCCGGTGATCTTCGGCAGCGGCTACGTCGGCCTGGGGGAGTGGTGGCGCGTGGGCTTGGTCATGTGCGTGGTCGAGCTGGCGATCTACGGCAGCCTCGGCGTGCTGTGGTGGAAGGTGCTGGGGTACTGGTGAGCGCGCTCACGACCGCCCGCGCCGCAGCCGCAGCGCCGCCAGCACGCAGGTCGCCATCGCCGCGGCGTAGGCGGCCAGCGGGAGCGCGGTGTCGCCGTCCAGGCACACCACGGCCGCGGTGCCGAGGATCGAGACGATGAGGCTCTGCCCGCAGAAGTAGAGGGCCACGGCCGAGCCTGCCCGGTCGCCGAAGGCGGCGAGCGCGCCATTGGCCGAGACCGAGACCGTCAGCGCGATCCCGGCCGCGAGGATCCATGCGGGCATGACGAAGCGGGCGAACGACGGCGCGCCGGTCGCCGATGCCAGGGCGAGGGCCGCGGCGCCGGCGAGCAGCAGCGCCATGCCGCGCCGGACGCTGCCTTCCACGCCCCAGTGGCCGACGAGGCGCCTGGCGACGCGCGCGGTGGCGAGCATGACCAGCGCCACCGTCGAGAACGCCAGGCCGAAGCGCAGGCCGGAGTAGCCGGCGCCTCCGATCAGCACCCGCGGCGCGGTCGAGAAGAACACGAAGAACGTGCCCATCGCGGCGCCGAACGCGGACGTGTAGGTCCAGAAGTCGCCGTTGCGCAGGATCGGCAGGACCGATCGCGCTCCCGCGGTCCGCGGACGCGTCTCGTGCCAGCGCCGGGACGCGTGCACGAGCGGCGGCAGGGCCGCCAGCGCCAGGAGCCAGAACAGCGCGCGCCAGCCCAGCGCGCCCGCGAGCACGGCGCCGAGGATCGGCGCCAGCGCCGGCACGCAGGCCAGCATCGAGCCGAGCAGCCCGTAGATCGCGACGCTCTCCGGGCGGTCGGCGTACACGTCGCGCACCGTCGCGAAGGTGGCGACCAGCGCCGCCGCAGCGCCGAGCGACTGCAGCAGCCGGAACGCGACGAAGACGGGCGCGGACGCGGACAGGGCGAGACCGGCCGAGGCGATGGCGAACACGGCCGCGCCGCCGAGCAGCACCGGCCGCCGGCCGATGCGGTCGGAGACGGGGCCGAAGACGACCTGGCCCAGGCCGAGGCCGAGCAGGTACAGGCTCAGCGTCAGCTGGACGATCGCCGGGCTCGTGCCGAGCGCGGCCGGCATGGCCGGAACCACCGGCAGGTAGATGTCCATCGCCAGCGAGGCGAGCAGATCGAAGGGTGCCAGGAGCAGCAGCGCCGCCGGCAGGGAAGGGGCCCAGGTCGGGCGGACGTCGGGCATGTCGAAACCTCCACGCGGATATGGATCCGGCGGCGTCTGCCTGACGCGATGGCGGTGGGTTCGACAGGACGCCGCAACAACGAACGACGGTTGTTGCGGCCTAGCGGTCCGAGGTCTTGCCGGCTCCCATGGGAAGGCTCCGTGGAGGTGCGGATGGGGATGCTACAGGGGCGCGGGCGCGATCGTCGCGACGGCCGCGTGCACCGCAGGCGAAACGAAGAAGCCGGCGCGGGGCCGGCTTCTTCGATGCGACGATCTGGTGGGCGGTGCAGGGATCGAACCTGCGACCCTTGCCGTGTGAAGGCAATGCTCTACCGCTGAGCTAACCGCCCGGGAACCTTGGTGGCCGGGGAGGGAATCGAACCCCCGACACGGGGATTTTCAATCCCCTGCTCTACCAACTGAGCTACCCGGCCAAGTGACGCGACGCGGCCGAGCCGTGTGCGAGGGCGGCATGATACGGGGCCGGGGCGCGGGCGGCAAGCGCGATGCGCGCTGAACCGGCGGCCGCCGCCGCCTTGCGGCAGCCGGCCTGCGGGGGCATGTTGCCCGCATCGCGCCCGACGCTTCACGGAGACCGCAGATGCGCACGTCCGCCTTCCCCGCCGCCGCCGCGGCGGGCCTGCTCGCCCTGGCGCTCGGCGCCTGCGCGACCGGGCGCATTCCCGACGAGCAGAAGCTGGAGATCCATCGCGCCCACGCCGGCGAGCCGGTGCCGAGCTTCCAGTTCTTCGGCAGCCTCAACGGCTGGACGCCGCTGGGCGACAGCGCGGTGGCGGTGTGGACGCGGCCCGGCGAGGCCTACCTGCTGGAGCTGACCGGCCGCTGCCAGGACCTGGAGTTCGCGCAGGCGATCTCGCTCACCAGCACCCAGAGCCGCGTGCACGCGCGCTTCGACAAGGTGATGGTGCTGGGCACCGGGTCGATCCAGGTGCCGTGCCACATCGCCACGATCCGCCCGCTCGACGTCAAGGCGGTGCGCGAGGCCGAGCGCCAGGTGCGCGACGGCGAGGCGCCCGCGGCTCAGCCTGCGGAGGGCGGCTCGGGCACGTAGCCCGCGGGCCGGTCGGCGCCGCCGCCGAACAGGAACTTCTCCATCTCCGCCTCCAGGAAGGCGCGGTGCTTGGGATCGAGCGGGGAGAGGCGGTTCTCGTTGATCAGCATGGTCTGGTGCGCCAGCCACGCGGCCCAGGCGTTGCGGCCGATGCCCGCGAACACGCGCTTGCCCAGTTCGCCGGGCCAGGGCACGAAGTCGAGGCCTTCGGTTTCGCGTTGCTCGTACTGGCAGAACACCTGGCGGCTCATGGTCGTCGTCTCCGGGGTTTCGGTGCGTCAGGCGCCGGTGAGGCGCAGCAGCTTGCGGATGGGCGCGGGAATGCCGAGCGCGTCGAGGTCGCCGGCGGCGACCCAGCGCAGATCGTCATTGTCGCGCACGGCCGGCCGCGGGGTCACCGGTCGCCACAGCAGCGGGTGCAGCTGCAGGCGGTAGTGGGTGAAGCCGTGCTGCACGGTGTCCAGCGCCGCGCCGTCGCCCGCCAGTTCGGCGTGCCGCGCGGCCCAGGCCTGCGCGTCCTGCGCACTGGCGGCTTCCGGCAGCGACCACAGCGCGGCCCAGATGCCGGTCGGCGGGCGGCGCTGCAGCAGCACGCGGCCCTGCGCGTCGACCAGCGCGACGACGTGGGTCTCGCGCTCGGGCAGGGCCTTGCCGGGCTTGGGCGTGGGCAGTTCCTCGGTGCGGCCCTCGATCCGGGCCGCGCAGCCGTCCTCGACCGGGCACAGCAGGCAGCGCGGGGCGTGGCGCGTGCACAGGGTGGCGCCGAGGTCCATCTGCGCCTGGGTGTAGTCGGCCATGCGCGCGTCCGGCAGGTGCGACTGCGCGTGCGCCCATAGTTGCCTCTCCACCGCCGGCAGGCCGGGCCAGCCCGACACGCCGTGCCAGCGCGCGAGCACGCGCTTGACGTTGCCGTCGAGGATCGCGAAGCGGTCGCCCCAGGCCTGGGAGAGGATCGCGCCGGCGGTGCTGCGGCCGATGCCGGGCAGGGCGACGAGGGCGTCGAAGTCGCGCGGCAGGTCGCCGCCGTGGCGCGAGACGCAGGCCTGCGCGGCGGCGTGCAGGTTGCGCGCGCGGGCGTAGTAGCCCAGTCCCGACCACAGCGCGAGTACGTTGTCGAGCGGCGCTGCGGCGAGCGCCGGCACGTCCGGCAGCGCGGCCACGAAGCGCTCGAAGTAGGGCACGACCACCGAGACCTGGGTCTGCTGCAGCATGATCTCCGACAGCCAGACGCGGTAGGGCGTGCGCGGGTGCTGCCAGGGCAGGTCGTGGCGGCCGTGGCCGTCGAACCAGTCGAGCAGCCGCTGGGCGTAGCGGTCGGCGCTCACGGTGTAGCGTCGTCTTCGACGCGGATGTCCACGCCGTGCAGGGTGGCGCCGTCGAGTTCGAGCACCGGCGCCTGCAACCGCCCGTCGAGCGGCGGCAGCGGCGTGCCGCGGTCCAGGCCGTCGAGCCAGGCGAGCAGCTCGCCCGGCCTGGCGCGGCCTTCGAGCCGCGCGCCGTCGCGCGCCAGCCGCAGGGCGACGGGCGCGCCGAGGTCCGCCGGCCCGTCGTAGCCGAGCGCGAACGGCAGCGGCGCGTCGGAGGCGCCGATCGGCGCCGGCAGCGCCGGCCAGCCCTCGGGCCAGCGCGCCAGCTCGCCATCCAGCGCCACGGCGAGGGTGCCGTGCAGCGCGGCGAGGCCGCGCGCGCGCAGGCGCGGGACCGGACCTTCGCCGCGCAGCGCCAGCGCCAGCGGCTCCGCGCGCACGCCGCCGCCGGCCAGGGCGAGGTCGCCGGCGATGCCCGCGACCAGCGGTACGTCGGTGCCGCCGCCGCGCAGGCGCGCGCGCAGCGACAGCGCGGTGCGGTGCAGTTCGATGCGGCCGTCGCCGGCGTCCAGCGCGGCGCCCAGGCGCAGCCATGCCGGCAGCCGCCAGTCGCCCGCGGCCGGCGCGAGGGTGCCGGCCAGGCCGACGCCGGCGCGGGTGGAGGCGCGGGTCATCGCCAGGCGCAGGTCGAAGGGCGCGCGCAGGCCGCCGGTCTCGTAGCGGCCGCGCACCTGCGCGCGCAGCGGCGCGCCGGGTGCGAAGCGGGGCAGGTCGAGGCCGAGCGCGTCGAGCCGCCAGCCCGGGGCGACGATGCGGCCGTCCGCGATGGCGATGCCCTCGGCGAAGCTGGGCGCGCGGCCTTCGCCCGGCGGGCGGGTGGCCCACCAGCGCTGGAAGGCGGCCAGGTCGAGCACGGGCGCGTCGAGTTCGAGCCGGGCCACGTCGAGCGTCGCGCCGCGCGCGCGCAGCGTGGACCAGGGCGCGGAGATCAGCACGCGCCCGGCGGTGAGCAGCGGGACGTCGGTGCCGGGCTGCCGCGCGACCACGTCGCGGGCGACCAGCTGCGGGGTGCCGCGCAGGCGGTACTCGAAGCCGCCGGCGCGGATGTCGAGGCCGAGCGCGTCGCCGGCCATCCGCAGCGCGAAGGCGCCGACGGTGGCGGCGCGGCTGGCCCAGTACAGCGCGCCCAGCGCCACTATCAGCAGCGCCACGATCACGACCAGCGCGATCGCGCGCCCGCGCTTCATCAGGGCCCGAGCGATTCGGGCAGCAGGGCGTCGACGAAGGCCTCGGCGTCGAACACGCGCAGGTCCTCGGGCCGCTCGCCGATGCCGGCGTAGCGGATCGGGATGCCGAACTCGCGCGCCAGCGCGAACACCACGCCGCCCTTGGCGGTGCCGTCGAGCTTGGTCACCACCAGGCCGGTCACCCGCACCGCGGCGTGGAACTGGCGCAGCTGCGAGATGGCGTTCTGGCCGGTGGTGCCATCGACCACCATCAGCACCTCGTGCGGCGCGTCCGGGTCGATCTTGCCCAGCACGCGGCGGATCTTGCCCAGTTCCGCCATCAGGCCCTGCTGGGTGTGCAGGCGCCCGGCGGTGTCGGCGATCAGCACCTCGGTGCCGCGCGCGCGCGCGGCCTGCAGCGCGTCGAAGGCGACCGAGGCCGGGTCGGCGTCCTGGCCCTGGGCGATCACGGCCACGCCGTTGCGCTCGCCCCAGGCCTGCAGCTGCGCCACGGCCGCGGCGCGGAAGGTATCGCCGGCGGCCAGCATCATGCTGCGGCCCTCGTCGCGGTAGCGGCGGGCCAGCTTGCCGATGGTGGTGGTCTTGCCGACGCCGTTGACGCCGACGGTGAGGATCACGAAGGGCCTGGCGGCGGCGTCGATCGCCAGCGGCTGCGCGACCGGGCGCAGCAGCGCGACCAGCTCGCCGCGAAGCGCGGCGAGCAGGGCGTGGGCGTCGGCGAACTCGCGCGCCTTCATGCGCCTGCGCATCGAGTCCACCAGCGAGGTGGTCGCGGCGACGCCGACGTCGGCCATCAGCAGCGCGGTCTCGATCTCGTCGAGCAGGTCGTCGTCCAGCCGCGGGTTGCGCGAGAACAGGCCGCCCAGGCTGCGCGCGAAGGCGCTGCCGCGCAGGCGTTCGCGCCAGCCGGAACGGCCCTCGGGCGCCGGCGGCGGGGCGGTGGGCGCGAGGGGCTCGGCGGCGGGAGGCGGCGCGGGCGCGGACGGTACCGGGAGCGGAGGCGGTTCAGGCGTCGGGACCGGCGGCGGCGCGGCAGGGGCTGCGGGCGCTGCGGCTTCCGGCGCGGGCGTCGGCGCTGCCGCTGCCGGTGCCGGCTGCAGTTCGGGCGCGGGTGTTGCGGGCGACTCGCTCGCGACGGGGACGTCGGCCTGCGGCGCCGGTGCAGGCGGCGCTTCCGACGCTTGCGGCGGCGCGGCCTCGGCCGGCGCGCCCGGGAAGGCCGCGGCCAGTTCCTCGATGCTGTAGCCGCGGCTGGTCGCCGTGTCCTTGCGGTCGGCGGGCGGCTTGCGGCGGAAGAAACTGGCCATCGAACGAGGGGCTGCGGGCGGGGGGCGTCATGCTAACACCGGCCCCGTGCGCGCCCGTCCGGATTCAGGCCTCTCCGGCAGTGGTCGCGACGGTTCCGGACCGGGCTCCGGGCAGCTCCGCGATCGTGCCGATCACCGCATCGGGCGATTGACAGGCCAGGGCCCGGTAGTCGCGCGGCGGCACGCCCACGGTGGCCTTGAACTGGCGCGCGAACGCGCTCTGGTCGGAGAAGCCGCAGGCCTGCCCGATCTCGGCGATGCTGGACCCGGAGTGCAGCAGCCGCATCGCCGCCTCGATGCGCAGTTTGGTCAGCAGCTGCTGCGGGGTCAGCTGGAACACGCGCTTGAACAGGCGTTCGAGCTGCGCCACCGACACCCCCGCGATGCCGGCCAGGGTCTGCACGCGCAGCGGCTCGCCGTAGTGCGCCTGCATGTGCTGCAGCGCGCGCTGCAGCCGGGCGAACGCGGAATGGCGGTCGTCGGGCTGGCCGAGGTCGCGCGAGATGCCGATCAGCCCGGCGATCTCCTCGTCGACGACGATCGGCCGCTTGAAGGTCAGGCACCAGCCGGGCGAGCGGTTGGGGTAGAGGTGCAGCTCCAGCTGGTTCTCGATGATCTCCCCGCACAGCACGCGCTTGTCCTGCACGAAGTAGGTGCCGCCCAGGCGCGGCGGGAACAGCTCCAGCACGGTGCGGCCGAGGATCTCGGCGCGGCTCTTGAGGCCCAGGCGGCGCACCAACGTGTGGTTGACGTGGGTGTAGCGGCCTTCGCGGTCCTTGACGAAGAACACCACGTCCGGCAGCGCGTTGAAGATGGTCTGCAGTTCGTCGGGGGCGAGCATCACGTCGATGGCGGCGGCCTCCTTGAGCTGGCGGGGCGGTCGAGGGCCCCGTGGCGAGGGATGCGCGGGCGCGGCCCGGCTCGCCTGCATTATGCATATTTCCGCACAGCGCACGGGGAGTGCGTCCTAGCCCCTGCCGGTGCCCCCGCCGAAGATGGGCCATGCGGAAAATGAACGTCATCGATTCGCACACCGCGGGCGAGCCCACCCGGGTGGTGCTGGACGGATTCCCGGACCTGGGCGGCGGCAGCCTCGCCGAGCGGCGCCGGCGCTTCCGCGACGGCTTCGACCACTGGCGCAGCGCGGTGGCCGCCGAGCCGCGCGGTTCGGACACGATGGTCGGCGCGCTGCTGCTGCCGCCGGACGACCCGCGCTGCTGCACCGGGGTGATCTACTTCAACAACGTCGGGTACCTCGGCATGTGCGGGCACGGCACCATCGGCGTGGTGCGCACGCTGGCGCACCTGGGCCGGATCGGCCCGGGCGCGCACCGGGTCGAGACGCCGGTGGGCGTGGTCGGGGTGGAGCTGCACGACGACGGCCGGGTGTCGATCGACAACGTCGAGAGCTACCGCCACGCGGCCGGCGTCGAGGTCGAGGTGCCCGGACACGGCACCGTCGCCGGCGACATCGCCTGGGGCGGCAACTGGTTCTTCATCACCGCGCAGTCGCCGCTGGCGCTGGAGGTGGCCAACATCGCCGGGCTGACCGCCTATACCCAGGCCATCCAGCGCGCGATCGACGCCGCCGGGCTGGGCGGCGAGGACGGCGGCGTCATCGACCACATCGAGATCAGCGGCACCTCGCCCGGTGCGCCGGGCGTGGCGCGCAACTTCGTGCTCTGCCCCGGTGGCGCCTACGACCGTTCGCCCTGCGGCACCGGCACCAGCGCCAAGCTCGCCTGCCTGGCCGCCGACGGGCAGCTGGGCGAGGGCGAGCGCTGGCTGCAGCAGGGCATCCTGGGCAGCGCCTTCGAGGCCAGCTACCGCAGGGGCGCGCGCGGCGTGCTGCCGCGCATCGTCGGCCAGGCCTGGATCACCGGGCGCAGCGAGCTGCTGCTGGAGCCGGACGATCCCTTCGTCTGGGGCATCGGCGCGAGGCCCCCGGCCTCGCCATGAGCGGATTCGACCTCATCGTCGTCGGCGCCGGCATCGTCGGTGCGAGCTGCGCGGACCTGGCGGTGCGCTGCGGGCTGCGGGTGGCGGTGGTGGAGTCGGGCGTGCCGGGCGGCGGCGTCACCGCGGCCTCGATGGGGCACCTGGTGGCGATGGACGACGATCCCGCGGAACTGGCGCTGGCGCGGCTGTCGCAACGGCTGTGGGAGGACTTCGCCGCGCTGCCGGAGGCGGAGTTCAGCCGCTGCGGCACGCTGTGGCTGGCGGAGACGCCCACGCAGCTGCAGCGCATCCCCGAACGCATCGCGCGGCTGGCCGCGGCCGGCATCGAGGCCGAGCGGCTGGACGCGCGTGCCCTGTACGCCTGCGAACCGCACCTGGCGCCGGGACTGGCCGGCGGCATGCGGGTGCCGCGCGAGGCGGTGGTGTACCCGCCGCGCGTGGCCGCCTGGCTGCTGGCGCGCGCGCAGGCCGGCGGCGCGGCGGTGTACCGCGGCCGCCGCGCGCTGGCGCTGGCGCCGGGCGGCGTGCGCCTGGACGACGGCACCGTATTGCGCGGGCAGGTGCTGGTGGCGACCGGCAGCGACCTGCCGGAACTGCTGCCTGCGCTGCCGCTGAGCGTGCGCCGCGGGCACCTGGTGATCACCGACCGCCATCCCGGGCTGGTCCGCCACCAGCTGCTGGAACTGGGCTATGCCGACAGCGCCCACGGCGATGCCGACAGCAGCGTCGCCTTCAACGTGCAGCCGCGGCCCAGCGGGCAGCTGCTGATCGGCTCCTCGCGCGAGCAGGGCCGGCGCGAGCGCGAGGTGGACCCGTCGATGCTGCGGCGCATGCTGGAGCGCGCGTTCGAGTTCCTGCCGGTGCTGCGCGGCCTGCAGGCGATCCGCGCCTGGACCGGCCTGCGCCCGTGCACGCCGGACGGCCGGCCCTACATCGGCCGCGTGGCCGGCCGCCCCGGCGTATGGGTGGCCGCGGGCCACGAGGGCCTGGGCGTGACCACCGCGCCGGGTACCGCACGGCTGCTGCTGGACCTGCTGCTGGGTCAGCCGCCGGCGATCGACCCGGCGCCCTACGATCCCGCGCGGGTGGCGGCATGAGCCCGATGCCGGCGGCGACGGTGCGCCTGGCGGTCGACGGCCGCGAGGTCGCGGTGCGCGCCGGCAGCAGCGTCGCCGCCGCGGTCGCGATCGCGGGCGCCGGTTTCCGCACCTCGGTCGGCGGCGAGCCGCGCGCCCCGCTGTGCGGCATGGGCGTGTGCTTCGAGTGCCGGGTGACCATCGACGGCGGCGCGCAGCGGCGCGCCTGCCTGACGACCGCGGCCGACGGCATGCAGGTGCGCACCTGTGGCTGAGCGCCTGGCCCGCTGCGACGTGGCCGTGGTCGGCGCCGGGCCGGCCGGGCTGGCCGCCGCCGGCGAGGCCGCGCGCCGCGGCGCCCGCGTGCTGCTGGTGGACGCGCAGCCGATGCCCGGGGGGCAGGTGTGGCGGCACGACAGCGCGCACGGCGCGCCGCCGGCCGCGCGCCGCGCGCTGGACGCGGCGGACGCGGCCGGCGTGCGCCTGCTGCCGCGCTCGGAAGTGGTGGGCCACGCGGGCGGGCGGCTGTTCGTGCGCGAGGACGCCGCCGCGCTGTCGATCGACTACGGCGCGCTGGTGCTGGCCACCGGCGCGCGCGAACTGCTGCTGCCGTTCCCCGGCTGGACGCTGCCGGGGGTGGTCGGCGCCGGCGGCGCGCAGGCGCTGGCCAAGCAGGGCTGGCCGCTGCGCGGCGTGCGCGCGGTGGTCGCCGGCAGCGGACCGCTGCTGCTCGCGGCCGCGCACACGCTGCGCCGCCACGGCGCGCGCGTCGTCGGCATCCACGAGCAGGCCGGGCGCGAGGCGCTGGCCGGCTTCGCGCTCGGCCTGTGGCGCTGGCCCGGCAAGGCGGCGCAGGCCGCGCGGCTGCGCACGGCGCTGTGGCGCTCGCGCTATCTCGCCGGCAGCCACGTGCTGCGGGCGCTGGGCGATACGCGGCTGGAGGCGGTGGAACTCGCCGTGGCCGGCGGCGGCCGCCGCACCGTGCCCTGCGACCTGCTCGCCTGCGGCTTCGGCCTGGTGCCCAACCTGGAACTGGCGCACGCGCTCGGCTGCGCGCTGCACGACGACGGCCCGCACGCGGGCGTGCGGGTGGACGCGCAGATGCGCACCAGCGTCGAGGGCGTGTTCGCCGCCGGCGAGGCCTGCGGCGTCGGCGGCGTGGACTGCGCGCGGATCGAGGGCCGCATCGCCGGCCGCGCCGCCGCGGGCGATGCGGACGCCGCGCTCGCGCTGGCGCCGCGCCGCGCGCATGCGCGCCGCTTCGCCGCGGGCCTGCGCCATGCCTTCGCGCTCGACCCGCGCCTGCACCGGCTGGCCTGCGACGACACCGTGGTCTGCCGCTGCGAGGACGTGCGGCTGGGCGCGCTGGCCCCGTTCGCCGACGCGCGCGAAGCCAAGCTCGCCACCCGCGTCGGGATGGGCGCCTGCCAGGGCCGCGTCTGCGGCGCAGCGCTCGCCGAGCTCGGGCGTTTTCCCCGCGGCGGCTTCCGGCCGCCGGTGTTCCCCGTTCCGCTGGACGTGCTGGCCTCGTTCGGCGCGGCGGATCCTTCCATGACGACACGTACAGGAGTCCATCCATGAGCCGATCCATGTGGCAGGGCGTGATCCCCGCCATCACCACTCCCTTCGCCGAGGACGGCCAGGTCGACCACGCGTTCCTGGCCCGCCACGCGCTCTGGCAGGTCGAGGCCGGCTGCATCGGCATCGTGCCCTTCGGCTCGCTGGGCGAGGGCAGCACGCTGTCGTTCGACGAGAAGATCGCGATCGTGCGCACCCTGGTCGATGCGCTGGGCGAGCGCGCGCCGGTGATCCCGGGCATCGCCGCGCTGTCGACCGAGGAGGCGGTGCGCCTGGCCCGCGCGTCCGAGGCCGAGGGCGCGCGCGGGCTGATGGTGCTGCCGCCCTACGCGTACTCCACCGACTGGCGCGAGATGGGCGAGCACGTGCGCGCGGTGGTCGCCGCGACCTCGCTGCCGGTGCTGCTGTACAACAACCCGATCGCCTACAAGACCGACTTCACCGCCGAGCAGATCGTCGCCCTGGCCGAGGAGTTCCCGCAGATCGAGGCGGTCAAGGAGTCCTCCGGCGACCTGCGCCGCTTCGCCTCGATCCAGGCGTTGTCGGGCGACCGGCTGGTGCTGATGACCGGCATCGACGACGCGATCGTGGAGGGCATCGCGATGGGCGCGACCGGCTGGATCGCGGGCCAGGTCAACGCCTACCCGGCCGAGTCGGTGGCGCTGTTCGAGCGCGCCCGCGAAGGCGGCTACGCGGCGGTCAAGGAGCTCTACGACTGGTTCCTGCCGGTGCTGCGCCTGGACACGGTGCCGAAGTTCGTGCAGCTCATCAAGCTGACCCAGCAGCTGGTGGGCTGGGGCAACGAGCGCGTGCGCGCGCCGCGGCTGACGCTCGAGGGCGCGGAGCGCGAGCAGGCGCTGCGCATCATCGAGCACGCCATCAAGACCCACCCGGGGCTCTGACGTGGACGCCCTGCAGCAGGTCCTGGTGGCGGGCGGCTGGCACGACGCGGTCGCGCCGGCCGGCCGCTTCCGCGCGCGCGATCCCGCCACCGGCGAGGAGATCGGCCCGTGGTTCCCGGTCAGCGGCGCGGAGGAGGTGGAGGCCGCGGTGATGGCGGCCGAGGCCGCGGCGCCGGAGCTGGCCGCGGCCGATCCGGTGCGGGTGGCCGCGTTCCTGGACGCCTACGCCGACGGCATCGAGGCGGCCGCCGACGAACTGGTCGCGCTGGCGCACGCGGAGACCGCGCTGGCCGCCTCGCCGCGCCTGCGCGACGTGGAACTGCCGCGCACCAGCGGCCAGCTGCGGCAGGCCGCGCGCGCCGCGCGCGAGGCGAGCTGGACCCACCCGGTCATCGACACCGCCGCCGGCCTGCGCTCGGCCTACGGCCCGCTGGGCCGGCCGGTGGTGGTGTTCGGGCCGAACAACTTCCCGTTCGCCTTCAACGCGGTCGCCGGCAGCGACTTCGCCTCGGCGATCGCCGCACGCAACCCGGTGCTGGCCAAGGCGCACCCGCTGCACCCGGCCACCAGCCGCGCGCTGGCGCGGATCGCGCACGCGGCGCTGCGCGGCGCCGGGCTGCCGGCGGCGGCGGTGCAGATGCTCTACCACCTGGAGCCGGCGACCGGGCTGGCCCTGGTCGGGCGGCGCGCGATCGGCGCGGTCGCCTTCACCGGCAGCCGCGCCGGCGGGCTGCGCCTGAAGGCCGCCGCGGACGCGGCCGGGGTGCCGTTCTACGCCGAGCTGTCCAGCGTCAACCCGGTGTTCCTGCTCGACGGCGCGCTGGCCGAGCGCGGCGAGGCGCTGGCGCAGGAGTTCTTCGCCTCGTGCACGATGGGCAGCGGCCAGTTCTGCACCAATCCCGGACTGGTGGTGGTGCCGCGCAGCGCGGCGGGCGACGCCTTCGCGGCCGCGGCCGCGGCGCGCTTCGACGCCGCCCCGGCGCAGGTGCTGTTCTCCGAGGACGGCCGGCGCCAGCTGCACGCCGCGGTGGACGCGCTGCTGCAGGCCGGCGCGCAGCGCGTCGCCGGCGCCGCCGCGCCGGAGGGCGACGGCTTCCGGGTCGCGCCGGCGCTGCTGTCCGCGGACGGCGAGGCCTTCCTGGCCGACGCCGCCCGGCTGCAGGGCGAGGCCTTCGGCCCGGTGTCGCTGCTGGTGCGCAGCGCCGATGCGGCGCAGGCGCGGGCGATCGCCCAGGCCTTCGAGGGCAACCTCACCGCCACCGTGTACCGCGCCGCCGACGGCGGCGACGATGCCGAGGCCGCGGCGCTGCTGCCGCTGCTGCGGCCGCGGGTGGGGCGGCTGATCGTGGACCGCATGCCCACCGGGGTCGCGGTCAGTCCGGCGATGAACCACGGCGGCCCGTTCCCCGCGGCCAGCCACCCGGGCTTCACAGCGGTCGGCATGCCGGGCGCGATCCGCCGCTTCGCGGCGCTGCACAGCTACGACCACGTCCCGGACGCGCTGCTGCCGCCGCTGCTGCGCGACCGCAATCCCGGCGGCGTGTGGCGCCAGGTGGACGGCCGCTGGACCGTCGCCGATCTCGGCGAGGGCGGATGAGCGCGGCGCCATGGCCATCGCCATGCGACGCGGGTTTTTCGCGGCCGGCTCCGCCGGCCGGCCGCGCCAGCGCATGAGGCGCCGGCGCAAGGGACGCTGACCGGTCGCGCCGTGGCGGGGAGGCCGCGGCGCGATCCAAGAGGGTGCCGAGGGAGGACCCATGACCGTAGAAGGCAAGTTCCGCAAGACGCTCAGCCTGACCGACCTGACCTTCATCGGGCTCGGCTCGATCTTCGGGTCCGGCTGGCTGTTCGCCGCCAGCCACGTGGCCGCGATGGCCGGCCCGGCAGGCATCCTGTCGTGGCTGTGCGGCGGCTTCGCCGTGTTCCTGCTCGGTCTGGTGTACTGCGAGCTGGGCGCGGCGCTGCCGCGCGCCGGCGGCGTGGTGCGCTACCCGGAGTACTCGCACGGGCCGCTGCTCGGCTCGCTGATGGGGTTCATCACCCTGATCGCGTTCTCCAGCCTGATCGCGATCGAGGCGGTGGCCAGCCGCCAGTACGCGGCGGCGTGGTTCCCCGGCCTCACCGGGCCCGACGGCACCAGCCCGACCCCGCTCGGCTGGGCGGTGCAGCTCGGCCTGCTGGTGCTGTTCTTCCTGCTCAACTACTTCAGCGTCAAGAGCTTCGCGATCTCCAACAACATCGTCAGCGTGTTCAAGTTCATGGTGCCGGTGCTGGTGATCGTGCTGCTGCTGTCGAGCTTCCGGCCGGAGAACATGAGCGTCCAGGGTTTCGCGCCCTACGGCGCGGCCGGCGTACAGGCGGCGATCTCGACCGGCGGCATCATCTTCGCCTACCTGGGGCTGACGCCCATCGTGTCGGTGGCCAGCGAGGTCAAGGACCCGCAGCGCACCATCCCGATCGCGCTGATCCTGTCGATCCTGCTGTCCACGGCGATCTACGTGCTGCTGCAGCTGTCGTTCCTGGGCAGCATCCCGACCGAGCAGATCGCCAACGGCTGGGCCGGCATCGACGCGCTGTACTCGCTGCCCTACCGCGACATCGCGCTGGTGCTGGGCCTGGGCTGGCTGGCCTGGCTGGTGGTGGCCGACGCGGTGGTCTCGCCCAGCGGCACCGGCAACATCTACATGAGCGCCACCCCGCGTGTGATCTACGGCTGGGCGCGCAGCGTCGGCATCGGGCCGCTGACCCGGGTGGACGCGAAATCCGGCATCCCGCGTCCGGCGCTGTGGTTGAGCTTCGCGCTGTCGGTGTTCTGGACCCTGCCGTTCCCGTCCTGGGAGAAGCTGATCGGCGTGGTGTCGGCCGCGCTGATGCTCAGCTACGCGGCGGCGCCGGTGACGGTGGCCGCGCTGCGCCGCAGCGCGCCGGGTCTCGCGCGGCCCTTCAGGGTACGCGCGCTCGGCGTGCTGGGGCCGGTGTCGTTCGTGGTGGCCGCGCTGATCGTGTACTGGTCGCGCTGGGAGACGCTGTCCTGGCTGCTGGGCCTGCAGGTGGCGATGTTCGCGGCCTACGTGCTTTACCGGCTGCCGTCGGAGGCGGGCCGCGCGAGGCTGCGGCGGCAGGTGCAGTGCTCGCTGTGGCTGATCGTGTTCTATCTGCTGGTCATGGGCGTGTCCTGCCTCGGTTCGTTCGGCGGCAGCGGCGCGATCGCGCATCCCTGGGACACGCTGGCGGTCGCGGCGATCGCGTTCGGCATCTACCACTGGGCCGCGCGTTCCGGCCTGCGTGCGGGGGAACTCGCGCTGGAAGAGGACGATGGCGTCTAGCGACGCGCGCGGCACGGCGAGGGGAGCGAGCATGAGAAGCATCGCGGCATGGCTGTTGCTGGGTTGGCTCGGCATCGCGCAGGCGGCGCCGTCCGCGGAGGACTACGCTCGCTCGCTCGGCTTGCGGGAACGCTGGATCGGCACCACGCGCGACGTGGCCTGGCCGGCGACCTGGCGCGACGCCGACAGCTTCCATTACCGCAAGACGGTCGCCGGCGGGTTCGCCTTCGTGCGTTACGAACTGACCCGCGGCGAGCGCGTGCCGGCATTCGACCATGCCGCCCTCGCCGTCGCGCTGGAGCGGGCCGGCGGCGGGCGCCACGACCCGCTGCGGCTGCCGTTCGAGACCTTCTCCGCCGAGGACGGCGGCGCCGCGATCGCGTTCCAGGCCGCGGGCGCGCGCTGGCGCTGCACGCTGGCGCCTGCCGAGTGCGCGCCTGCGCCGGCGCGGCCGGGCCGGCCGCGCGCGTTCGGCGTGGTGCGCGACCTGGCGGTGCCGGCCGACGACCGCCCGCGGCGCTCGCCAGACGGGCGCCACGAGGCGACGGTGGACGGCCACGACGTGGTCGTGCGCCGCGTCTCCGACGGGGCGGTCGTGCTGCGCGGCGAGGGCGGCCACGCGGCGGACTTCGACGATCCCGAGACCCTGGCCTGGTCGCCGGACTCGCGCTGGCTGGCGGTGTACCGGGTCCAGCCCGGCGACCGCCGCGAGGTGGTGCGGGTGGAGGCGGCGCCGCGCGACCGCCGGCAGCCGCGTGTGCGGACGCAGCTGTACCCGAAGCCGGGCGACGCGGTCGACGTCGAGCGGCCGTTGCTGTTCGACGTCGGGCGCGGGCGCCGCTTCGAGATCGACGCCGCGCAATTCGCGAATCCCTACCGGCTGTCGCCGATCGAATGGCGGCGCGACAGCGGCAGCTTCGCGTTCGAGGTCGTGCACCGCGGCCACCAGCGCGTGGACCTCATCGCGGTGGACGTGCCGGGCGAGGGCGACGTCGCGGGACCGTGGATCGCGGTGGCCGAGCCGGGCGCGACCTTCGTCGACACCTGGCGCGGCTTCCGCCACGACGTCGGCGGGCGGGGCGAGGAGATCCTCTGGCTGTCCGAGCGCGACGGCTGGCGGCACCTGTACCTGTTCGATGGACGCAGCGGCGAGGTGAAGCGCCAGATCACGCAGGGCGAATGGGTGGTGCGCGAGGTGCTGCGCGTCGACGAGGCCGCGCGCCGGGTCTGGTTCACCGCCAGCGGCATGGATGCCGGGCGCGATCCGTACTTCCGCCACCTGTTCCGGGTGGATTTCGACGGCGGGAACCTGACGCGGCTGACCGATGCCGATGCCGACCACGACGTCGCGGTTTCCCCCGACGGGGCGCACTACGTGGACGTGCACTCGCGCGTGGACCTGCCGCCTGTGATGGAACTGCGCCGCGCCGACGGCGGCCTGGTCGCGGAGATCGAGCGCGGCGACATTTCCGCGCTGCAGGCGGCCGGCTGGCGCGCGCCCGAGCCCTTCGTCGCCAAGGGCCGCGACGGCACGACCGACATCTGGGGCCTGGTGGTGCGCCCGCGCGACCACGATCCGGCGAAGCGCTACCCGGTGATCGAGAACATCTACGCCGGCCCGCACGACGCCTTCGTGCCCAAGACCTTCTGGCCGTTCGGCTACCACAGCGGCGGCGACAAGCAGATCGGCATGCAGGCGCTGGCGGACCTGGGCTTCATCGTCGTGCAGATCGACGGCATGGGCACCGCGCACCGCGGCAAGGCCTTCCACGACGTGGCCTGGAAGAACCTCGGCGACTCGGGCTTTCCCGACCGCATCGCCTGGCACCGCGCGCTGGCCGCGACCGATCCGTCCTACGACATCTCGCGCGTGGGCATCTACGGCGCCTCCGCCGGCGGCCAGAGCACGCTCGGCGCGCTGCTGTTCCACCCGGACATCTACAAGGTCGGCGTGGCGTGGAACGGCTGCTACGACAACCGCATGGACAAGATCAGCTGGAACGAGCAGTGGATGGGTCTTCCCGAAGGGGAGGGCGACCACTACGCGCGCGCCTCCGGCGTGGACAACGCGCACCGGCTGCAGGGCGAGCTGCTGATGATCCTCGGCGAGCAGGACGACAACGTCGATCCGGCCTCGACGATGCAGGTCGCCGACGCGCTGGTCCGCGCCGGCAAGGACTTCGACCTGCTTGCCATTCCCGGCGGCGGGCACGCGGTCGGCCGCTCCGAGGGGCCGATCGAGTACGCGCACCGCCGCCAGTCCGATTTCTTCGTCCGCCACCTGCTCGGCGCGCAACCCCCGCGCTGGAACGGAACGGCGGCCACCGGCCCATGAATCGCCTCGCAGGAGACCCACGATGACCCGTGCGCGCAACGCCCGTCCGCTGTGCTCCATCCTCGCGCTGTCGCTGTCGCTCGCCCTCGGTGCCGCCGTGCCCGTCCAGGCGCAGGACACGCCGCCGGCGCCGCTCGCCGCCCCGGCCAACGACGCCGAGTCCGCCCTGCGCCGCCTCTACGACGCCGAATGGGCCTGGCGGCAGCAGGAGTTCGTGCGCGAGAAGGTCGAAGGGCGCTGGCAGGCGGGCGACCGCCTGCCCTCGGTGACGGCGGAGGACTGGGCGCGCCGCGCGGACTACTGGCAACGCACGCTGGAGGCGCTGGACGCGATTCCGCTCGATGCGCTGGGCGCCGAGGAGCGGATCAACGCCGCGGTGTTCCGCGCCTCGGTGGAGGCGCTGCACAACGGCGCCGTATGGCGCACCTACGAGGCGCCGTTCAACAGCGACACCTTCTTCTGGGGCGGGCTCAACCCGCGCCAGCCCTACCAGACCGAGGCCGACTGGCGGCGCTTCATCGGCCGGCTGGCCGACGTGCCGCGCTACTTCGACGAGCAGATCGCCAACATGGAGGCGGGCCTGTCGCGCGGCTGGAGCGTGCCCCGTTCCTCGGTGGAGGGCCGCGACAAGACCATCGAGCCCTACACGCTCACCGACGCCGGCAACCCGTTCCTGGCGACGCTGGACCGGATCCCGGCCTCGATCCCCGAACCAGTGCGCACGCAGCTGCGCGAGGAGGGGCGGCGCGCGGTGCTGGAGCGCGCGGTGCCGGCCTACGCCAAGCTGCTGACCTTCATGCGCGAGCAGTACCTGCCGCGCGCGCGCACCACCACCGCCGCCCGCGACCTGCCCGACGGCGAGGCGTTCTACCGCACCCAGATCCGCGAGTTCGTGACCCTCGACATGAGCGCGCGCGAGATCCACGATCTGGGCCTGGCCGAGGTCGAGCGCATCTCCGCGGAGATGCGCGAGACGATGGCGCGGGCGGGCTTCCAGGGCTCGTTCGAGCAGTTCCTCGAGTTCCTGCGCACCGACCCGCAGTTCTACGCCAAAACCCCGCACGAGCTGCTGGCCAACGCCGCCTGGATCGCCAAGAAGGTGGACGGCGAGCTGAAGCACGTGCTCGGCACGCTGCCGCGCTACCGCTTCACGATCCTGCCGGTGCCCGACGACCTCGCGCCGATCTACACCTCCGGCCGCGGCGGTCTGGAGTCGTGCCTGTTCAACACCTACGACCTGCCGTCGCGCCCGCTGTACAACCTGCCGGCGCTGGTGGTGCACGAATGCGCGCCGGGCCACAGCCTGCAGGCGGCGCTGGCGCTGGAGGCGCCGGCGCGGCCCGACTTCCGCCAGCAGACCTACTTTTCCGGCTACGGCGAGGGCTGGGGCCTGTACACCGAATGGCTCGGCACCTCGATGGGCATCTACCAGACGCCCTATGAGGAGTTCGGCCGGCTGACCTTCGAGATGTGGCGCGCGGCGCGGCTGGTGATCGACACCGGCCTGCACGCCTACGGCTGGACCCGGCAGCAGGCGATCGACTACCTCGCTGGCCACACCGCGCTGGCGCACCAGGACATCGTCAACGAGGTCGACCGCTACATCGCCTGGCCGGGCCAGGCGCTGGCCTACTACATCGGCTACAAGACCATCCTGGAACTGCGCGCGGAAGCGGAGCGCGAACTGGGCGCCGGCTTCGACCAGCGCCCGTTCCACGACACCCTGCTGAACCTCGGCTCGGTGCCGCTGCCGGTGCTGGAATCGGAGCTGCGGGCGTTCATCGCCGCGCAGAAGGCCGCGCAGGGCACGGGCGGATGAGGCGCCGCCCCCGCATCGCCGCCGCGCTGCTGGCCGTCGCGTCGGCGGCCGCCGCCGGCGGCGCCGGCGCCAGCGACTGGGCGGCCGAGGACCGCGCGATCCGCGAGGTCGTCGCCGGCATGCAGGCGGCGTGGAATCGCGGCGACTTCGAGGGCTACATGCAGGGGTTCCTCAATCCCGGCGTGGTCTTCGTCTCGCGCGGGCGCTTCCAGCGCGACTGGCAGGGCACCCTCGACCACTACGTGGCCGACTACGGCAGCGCATCCGGCGCGCGCGGCACGCTGTGCTTCTACGACATCCGCATCGAGCCGCTCGCCGGCGACGCGGCGCAGCTGGTCAGCCGCTACCACCTCGCGCGCGAGGCCGAGCCGCAGTACGGCATCAACACCCGGCTGATGCGCAAGGTCGACGGCCGCTGGGTCATCGCGCTCAACCACGTGTCGTCCGTCGACACCCCGGACTCCGGCGACCGGCTGCTGGCCACCGATTGCCGGCCATAGCGCGCCTTGCGTGCGCATTGTAGGAGCGCGCTTGCGCGCGACCGGGCCAGGTGTCACCGGACCTGCGGCAGAAGACGAACGCGTCCCCACGCGCGGACGGCGGTGAACGACGGCCGCCACCGCTTCTACCGGCGGCCGAACAACTCCGTCGCGCGCCAGCGCGCTCCCGCAAGGGTCGCTTTCGCGGGGGATATGCCGTGACCTCTCGTAGGAGCGCGCTCGCGCGCGACCGGGCTCTCGCCGCGGACTCTGTCGCGCGCGAGCGCGCTCCTACAGGGGATCCTGCCTACGGGTTGGCGTCCTCGCTGCGCGCCAGCAGGTCCACCAGCGCCTGCTTCCAGAACACCGCCGAGGTATGGGTGCCGTGGCCGCGGGTCTCGGGCGAGGCGGGGATCAGCACGTAGCGGGTGGTCTTCAGGCGCGGCAGCGCGCGTTCGGCGATCCCGAGCTCGGGCGGGTTGATGAAGTCGTCGGCCGAGTTCACCCAGGTGGTGGGCGCGACGATCCGCTCCAGGCCGGGGGAAGGGTCGTAGTGGCGCGAGGCGTCGAGCTGGTAGAGCCAGTCGTTGGCGTCGCGGCTGCCGATGTCGGCGGCGAAGCGCTCGGCCCACCAGGCGTCGGCGCCGTCGCGGTCGGGGTACGCGGCGTGCAGGTTCAGCGGCGCGATGCCGACCAGTACCGACAGCGAGGACGCGGTGCGCAGCCCCTGCAGCGGCTGCGTCTCGTAGTCGCCGCCGCGCCAGGCGGGATCGGCGCGGATGGCGTCCATCGCCGCCTTGCGCCAGACCCGGTTGCGGTCGCCGATCGGCGCCGGCTGGCAGGCCAGCGGCATCAGCGCGCGCGCGAAGCGCGGATGGCGCTGGCCCCAGTCGAAGATGTGCATGCAGCCCATCGAGGTGCCCATGATCAGGCGCAGGCCCTCGACGTCCAGCGCCTCGGTGAGGAAGCGGTGCTGGATGGCGACCATGTCGGCGTAGTCGTAGCGCGGGAAGCGGGCGCGCAGGCCGTCGCTGGGCTTGGACGAGCCGCCGTGGCCGATGTTGTCGGGCAGCACGATGAAATAGCGCTGCGCGTCCAGCGGCTGCCCGGGCCCGAACAGTTCGTCGGCGAAGCGCGGCTGCAGGAACTGCGCGCCGCTGCCGCCGGTGCCGTGCAGGATCATCACCGCGTTGTCGATGCGGCCCTGCGCGTCGCGCGTGGGCGTGCCGAGGGTGCGGTAGTGGATGCGCAGCTCCGGCAGGCGGCCGCCGTCGCCGAAGGCGACGTCGCGCAGCACCGCGTCGGCCTCGCGCACCGGCGGGGTCTCCGCATGGGCGGCCGACAGCGGCAGCGCCGCGATCAGGACGAAGGCGAGCAGTCGAAGAATGCGCATCGGGATCCCCAGCGATTGGTGTTTATGCCGATTTCGTCGCCCACCGTGGCGAATGCCCCACAACCGGCCGGGTCCGGCCCGGACGCGGTACGGACGCCGCCTGCGCCGACGATCGCGGCGTTCGGGCGCCATCGCGTTGGGACACGGGGCAAGGTGCGGCATGTCGGCGCGGACTGCAAGAGGCGGCTTGCACGAATCGTGATGAACACCGGTTGTATGCATATTTCCGCATCGAAGTCCGGCAATTGACGCAAGACCGGCGGCGGGGTGCGCGTCGAGACTGCATGTAAGGGAATTGTCATCCGCCCCGCCGCGGGGAGTTCCGCAGGCAGCAGGGCCGGTCCTTGAGCGCATCGCCTCGGCTTCGCCGAGCAGACACTGGGGATTTTCATGACCGCCACTCCGCGTTCCGTCACGACCCGACGCCGCCACGCCCCGGCCGCGGCGACCCCGCGCCCGCATCGGCTGGCGACCGCGCTCGCCGCCGCCCTGCTGGGCGCCGCCTTCGCCGCGTCCGCGGCGGCGCAGGAGGCGCAGCAGTCGCAGCCGGCGCAACCGTCGTCCGGGGAGCCGGCCACCCTCGACACGCTGACCGTCACCGGCTCGCGCCTGATCCGGCAGGACCTCAACGCGCCCAGCCCGACCACGGTGGTGACCCGCGAGGACATCCAGATGTCCGGCAGCGCCACCATCGAGAACACGCTCAACGAGTTCCCGCAGCTGGCCGCGGGCAACACCTCCAGCGTCAACAACGGCGGCGGCTCGGGCGTGCTGACCGCCAACCTGCGCGGCCTGGGCGCCAGCCGCACGCTGACCCTGGTCAACGGCCGCCGCTTCATGCCCGCCAACTCCGACGGCGTGGTCGACCTGGCCAGCATCCCCGACGCGCTGATCGAGAACGTCGAGATCATCACCGGCGGCGCCTCGGCGGTGTACGGCTCGGACGCGATCGCCGGCGCGGTGAACTTCATCCTGCGCCAGGACTTCGAGGGTCTGGAGGCCGCCTACACCCACGGTGCGACCGCCGAGGGCGACGGCGCCTACGACAAGGCCGACGTGACCATCGGCGGCAACTTCGCCGACGGCCGCGGCAACGCCGTGTTCTCGATCAGCCGCACCGAGCGCGACCCGGTGCTGCAGGCCGACCGCAGCTTCTCGCAGGTGCCGCTGGACACCGTTGCCGGCGAACTGGTGCCGGGCGGCTCGGGCTCGGTGCCGGGCACGCGCATCGGCCTGAGCGGCGCCCAGCTCGCGTCGCTGGTCGGCGTGGACCTGTCGCCGGCGGGCGAGTGCAGCGCGATCACCGGCGTGCGCTTCGGCGAGGGCGGGTTGGCGCTGCCGTACTGCAGCCCGCAGGACGCCTACAACTACGCCGACCTCAACTATCTGCAGCGCCCGCTGGAGCGCACCCAGGTGACCGCGCTGGGCCGCTTCCGCCTGACCGACACGGTGGAGGCCTACGGCGAGGCCTACTACGCCAACAACCGCAACGGCTACCAGCAGGCGCCGGACTCGTTCACCCCGGTCACCCCGGGCGCGCCGTCATCGACCCTGCTGGTGCCCAACTACGCCACCAACCCGGTGCTGCTGCCGGCGGTGCGGCAGTTCTTCGCCGACAACGCGCAGATCTTCGATCCCGACGGCGACGGCGTGGCGCAGATCGTCGGCGCCGGCCGCCGCGCCGACGAGCTGGGCCCGCGCTTCTATACCTACGAGCGCGCCAGCTGGAACGTCATCGGCGGGCTGCGCGGGGAGTTCGAGTTCGGCGACGGCCACTGGTGGCGCTGGGATGCGTTCTACCAGGAGCAGCGCACCCGCACCGACATCACCAACAACAACCAGATCAACCAGGCGCGGCTGTCGCAGGCGCTGGACGCCACGATCGACGCCAACGGCCAGCTGGTGTGCGTCAACCCGGGCAGCGGCTGCGTGCCGGCCAGCATCTTCGGGCTGGGCTCGATCAGCTCCGATGCAGCCGCCTTCCTGACCCCGCAGCGCGCCAGCTACGAGACCTTCGACCGCACCGTCGGCGGCGCCTCGATGAGCGGCACGCTGTTCGACCTGCCGGCCGGCGCGGTCTCGCTGGCCTTCGGCGCCGAGTACCGCAAGGACGAGTACGCCTTCCAGCCCAGCCCGATGGACGTGTCCGGCGACTACGGCGCGGTCTCGCAGTCGCCGATGGCCGGCGAGTACACCGTGCGCGAACTGTTCGCCGAGTTCCGGGTGCCGCTGCTGTCGGGCGCGCGCTTCGCCCACGAGCTGGCGCTGGAGGGCGCCGCCCGCTACTCCGACTACTCGACCATCGGCGGGGTCAACACCTGGAAGCTCGGCGCCGAGTGGGCGCCGGTCGACTGGCTGCGCCTGCGCAGCGCCTACAACGTCGCCATCCGCGCGCCCAGCCTCAACGAGCTCTACGCGCCGCAGACCCGCGGCTTCACCGCCGGCGTCGATCCCTGCACGGCCGCGGCCAATCCCACGCCGGCGCAGCAGCAGCTGTGCATCGCGCAGGGCGTGCCCGCAGCGGACCTGCCCAACTTCACCCAGGGCTCGGTGGGCTTCGAGCGCACCACCGGCGGCAACCCCGACCTCGCCGAGGAGCAGTCCAAGACCTTCACCGTCGGCGCGGTGTTCTCGATCCCGGCGGTGGAGGGGCTGAACTTCGCCGTCGACTACTTCGAGGTCGAGGTGGAGGACGCGATCACCAGCATCACCGCCAACCAGATGCTGGCCGACTGCTTCACCCGGCTCGACCCGAACTCGGCCAGCTGCCAGTCCATCGTGCGCCTGCCCAACGGCCAGATCGACGACGTGCGCTCGATCCTGCAGAACATCGGCCTGCTCAAGGCCAGCGGCCTGGACGTGCAGGCCGACTACCGCTTCGCGCTGCCCGACGCCTGGGCGATCGGCGGCGGCGCCGAGGTCTCGCTGACGGCGCTGGCCAGCTGGCTGTTCGAGCGCTCGATGCAGGTGATCGCCGACCAGGGCGAGCTGGACTGCGCAGGCTACATGGGCGGCGGCTGCGGCGGCGGCACCGGCAACTTCATGATCCCGGACTTCAAGTTCAACCTGACCGCCGGCTACCGCAAGGGCCCGCTGTCGCTGCGCCTGCAGAGCCGGATGATCGGCGAGTTCGAGCTGACCCCGGGCACGACGGCGGCGGTGGAGCGTTCGCCCCGCGCCTGGTACTTCGACGCCAACGCCAGCTACGACATCAACGAGCACCTGCAGGTCTTCGCCGGCATCGACAACATCGCCGACCGCCAGCCGCCGATCCTGGGCACCGCCCTGGCCGGCGACGCCAACACCGACGTCTCGCTGTACGACGTGCTGGGGCGGCGCTACTTCTTCGGCGCCCGGGTGAGGTTCTGAGGTGGGCGTGCCGGGGAGGGCGCGCGCGGCCTTGCGTGCGGCGCGCCGGCTCGCGGCGGCGGCGCTGCTGCTGCCGGCGGCGTGGGCGGCCGCGTCGACGGCCGACATCCCCGCGCGCGACGAGGGCGAGGGCCCCTACGCGCGGCTGGTGATCCGCAACGCCATGGTGATCGACGGCACCGGCGCGCCGATGCAGGGCCCGTTCGACATCGTGGTCGAGGGCGACCGCATCGCCGAGGTGCGCGCGATCGGCGCGCCCGGGGCGATCGACGGCGCCCGCCGCGCCGCGCCCGGCGACCGCGAGATCGACGCCACCGGCTTCACCGTGATGCCGGGCTTCGTCGACACCCACGTCCACCTGCACACCCTGCAGGACGAGCAGGGCGTGCCGCCGGAGTACGTGCTCAAGCTGTGGCTGGCGCACGGGGTGACCAGCGTGCGCGAGGTCGGCAGCCGTCGGCCGATCGAATGGCTGGCCGACGTCAAGCGGCGCAGCGAGCGCAACGAGATCGCCGCGCCGCGGATCCAGGTATTCCCCTTCTTCGGCGCGATCCGCGAGGGCGTCAACGACCCGCGCGCCGCGCGCGAGGCGGTGGCGCAGGCGCAGCGGCGCGGCGCCGACGGCATCAAGTTCATCGGCTCGATCCCCGAGGACGTGCTGTACGCCGCGCTCGACGAGGCCGAGCGCCTGGGCATGCCCACCACCATGCACCACGCGCAGCAGGTGGTGGCCTACGCCGACGTGCTGCGCACCACCTCGCACGGGCTGGACGCGATGGAGCACTGGTACGGCCTGCCGGAGGCGATGTTCGTCGGCCGCCGCCTGCAGGACTGGCCCAACGACTTCGTCAACACCGACGAGCAGATGCGCTTCGCCCACGCCGGCCGGCTGTGGCGGCAGGCGGCCGAGCCCGGCTCGCCGCGCTGGAACGAGGTGATGGACACGCTGCTGGAGCGCGGCTTCGCGCTCAGCCCCACCTTCACCGCCTACCTCGCCAGCCGCGACCTGATGCGCATGACCAACGCGACCTGGCATGCCGAGTACACGCTGCCGGCGCTGTGGGACTTCTACCGCCCCAGCCGCCACCACCACGGCTCCTACTGGTTCGACTGGACCACCGAGCAGGAGACCGACTGGAAGGAGAACTACCGGCTGTGGATGGCCTTCGTCAACGAGTACAAGAACCGCGGCGGCCTGGTCGGCGTGGGCAGCGACTGCGGCTACATCTACAACCTCTACGGCTTCGGCTACGTGCAGGAGCTGGAACTGCTGCGCGAGGCCGGCTTCAGCCCGCTGGAGGTGATCCACGCCGCCACCGGGGCCGGCGCGCGCATCCTGGGCGTGGACGGCGAGGTGGGCACGGTGCGCGCCGGGCGCAAGGCCGACCTGGTGCTGGTGCGCGGCAACCCGCTGGCCAACCTTCGCCTGCTGTCGGGGACCGGCACGATCCGGCTCGACGACGCCAGCGGCCGCGTGCGCCGCGTCGGCGGCGTCGACTACACCGTCAAGGACGGCATCGTCTACGACGCGCATGCGCTGCGCGAGGAACTGCGCACGATGGTGCGCGAGGCCAAGGCCGCGCGCGGCCTGCCGGACGGGCCGATGGCGGTGACCGACGACGACGCGCAGTGAACCCGGGACCTCCATGACCGCAAGCCCGTTCGCCCTCGAACCCTTCCCGATGGATCCCGGCCGGCGTCGCTTCCTGGGCTGGTGCGCGCTGGCCGCGGCGGCCGGCATCGCCGGCTTCCCGCAGCGCGCAGCCGCGCTGGCGCCGGCGCGCCGGGCCGCCCCTGCCGACGGCAGCGTGCGCCTGCTGCCCTCGGTCTTCGCCGACCAGGTGGCGGCCACGCGTGGCTACCTGCTGCGGCTGTCGCCGGACCGCCTGCTGCACAACTTCCGCGAGCAGGCCGGGCTGGCGCCGAAGGCCGAGTCCTACGGCGGCTGGGAGGCCGACACCATCGCCGGCCACACCCTGGGCCATTACCTCAGCGCGCTGGCGCTGATGCACGGCCACGGCGGCGACGAGGACTGCGGCCGGCGCGTGGACCACATCGTCGACGAACTGCGCGCCTGCCAGGCGGCCGGCGGCGACGGCTACGTGGCCGGTTTCACCCGCAAGCGCGACGACGGCACGGTCGAGGGCGGGCGCGCCGTGCTCGACGAGATCGAGCGCGGCACGATCCGCGCGCGCCCGTTCGACCTCAACGGCAGCTGGGCGCCGTTCTACACCTGGCACAAGCTCTTCGCCGGCCTGCTGGACGCGCACCGCTACCGCGGCCGCGACGACGCGCTGGAGGTGGCCGTGGCCCTGGCCGCGCACGTCGATCGCCGCCTGGCGCCGCTGGACGAGGCGCAGATGCAGGAGCTGCTGGAGTGCGAGTTCGGCGGCATGCCCGAGTCGCTGGCCGAGCTGGCGGCGCGCAGCGGCGACCCGCGCTGGCTGGCGCTGTCGCGGCGCTTCCATCACGCCCGCGTACTCGACCCGCTTGCCGCCGGGCGCGACGAGCTGGCGCGCCTGCACGCCAACACCCAGATCCCCAAGCTGCTGGGCACCGCGCGCCAGTTCGAGCTCGACGGCCGGCAGGAGGACGCGGCCGCGGTGCTGTTCTTCTGGGAGCGCGTGACCGGCGTGCACAGCTACGCCATCGGCGGCAACTCCGACCGCGAGTACTTCCAGCGCCCCGGCACGCTGTCGCGCTACGTCACCGAGCAGACCTGCGAGCACTGCAACACGCTCAACATGCTGCGGCTGACCCAGCACGTGCACGCCTGGAGCGGCGAGGCGCGGCAGTTCGACTTCCACGAGCGCGCGCTCTACAACCACGTGCTCTCGCAGCAGCACCCCGACGGCGGCCGCTACACCTACATGACCCCGCTGCAGGCCGGCGAGGCGCGGCGCTACTCCGATCCCGAAGGCCAGTTCTGGTGCTGCGTGGGCACCGGCATGGAGAGCCATGCGCAGTTCTCCGATGCCATCTACCGCTTCGGCGACGGCGCGCTGCACGTGAACCTGTACATCCCGTCCACCCTCGACGATCCCGCGCACCGCCTGGCGTTGCGGCTGGAGAGCGGGCTGCCCGCGCGCGGCGACGTCGCTGCGACCGTGCTGCGCGCCGACGCCGGCGCACCGCGCACGATCGCCCTGCGGGTGCCGGACTGGGCCGGCGGCCAAGCGCTGAGGATCAACGGCGCCACCGTCGACGCCCATCCGCAGGACGGCTACCTGCGCCTGGCCCGCGACTGGGCCGAAGGCGACCGAATCGAACTGGAGTTCGTGATGCCGGTGCTCGTGGAGCCCTGCGCCGACGACCCGGCCCTGGTCTCGCTGCGGCGCGGCCCCTGCGTGCTGGCCGCCGACCTGGGCCCGGCCGACGCCCCCTGGGACGGCCGCGAGGTGCTGCTGGACCCGGACACCGCGTTCGACCCGGACGCCGACGGTGGCGCCCGCGCGCGGCCGCCCTCGCACCCTGAGGGAATGCGGCTGGCACCGTTCCACGCCCTGCACGAGCGCCGCTATGCGGTCTACTTCCGGCGCCTCGACGCCGCCGGCCGACGCCGCCACCAGCAGGCGCTGGACGACGCGCGCGAACGCGACGCCGCGCTGGACCGACAGAGCCTGGACCGGCTGGCCCCGGGCGACGAGGGCAGCGAACGCGCGCACGACCTGCGCACCGAAGGCGCCTCCCACGCCGTGGTCTATCGCCGCATGCGCGGCCGCGACGCCCGCAGCGGCGGCGCCTTCGAGTTCGTGCTGCGCCCCGACGCCGCCCCCGGCCGGCTGCGGCTGCGCTACTGGGGCGAGGAACATCGCCGCCGCTTCGTCATCCTGGCCGGCGGCGAGCGGCTGGCCGACGAAGTGCTCGACGGCGGCCGCGGCGACGACTTCGTCGATATCGACTACCCGCTGCCCGACGCCCTGCGCATCCCGCAGCCCGACGGCCTGCGCGTCCGCATCCAACCCGAAGACGGCTACTCCGCCGGCCCCGTTTTCGGCGTCTGGCTGCTGCCGTAGGCGCTTCGGTCCGGTATGAGCGCGCTTGCGCGCGACAGGCTTGCCCCGCGGCCCCGGTCGCGCGCCAGCGCGCTCCTACAGCGACCGATCCCGATCGGCGTGTCGCTACGCTCCGCTCTCGTAGGAGCGCGCTGGCGCGCGACAGGCCTTTCCTCATGCTTCACGACGACGCCTGCGACCCGGCGGTCCGTCTCGGCTCCCCATGCCACGACTTGCGCGAACGCTCGTGCAGCCCAACAATCCGTTCGAGCCTGACCGAACCGACCGAAATGTATGGCTTGATCGGCAAGATGAAGGCACAGCCCGGACGGCGTGACGAACTGATCGCGATCCTGCTGGAGGGGTTGAGCGGTATGTCGGGTTGTCTCAGCTACATCGTGGCCCAGGACCCGACCGATCCCGATGCCATCTGGGTGACCGAGGCCTGGGACAGCCAGGAGAGTCACCAGGCGTCCCTGCAACTGCCATCCGTTCGACAGGCCATTTCGCGGGGCAAGCCGCTGATCGCCGGTTTCGGCGAACGATTCGAGACGGTGCCGGTGGGCGGCGAGGGGCTGGGACTTCCTGACGCAGCGACCTGACATTTCGTTCGGGAAGACGCCGCGGTGCGGCGTGAACGTCGCAGATGTCTGGCCGTAAAGAGAGGGCGACATGGCCGAAACTCGTCTGTTCACACTCGAGGGAGCGAAGAGAAACGATCCAGCGGTCGAACACTGGTTCGCGGCACCTTCGGGCGAACTTCGTCGTTTGGCGCGGAGTTGGTTCGAGCAGATGCGCCTGTGCGGCCCGGACGTCCTTGAACTGCTTCACGACGGTCACCCTGCCGCCTGCGTCGGTAACCTCGCGTTCGGCTACGTCGATGCGTTCCGGGACCACGTGAACATCGGGTTCTTCTTCGGCAGTGTCCTGGACGATCCGGCCGGCTTGCTGGAAGGGGAAGGGCGTTTCATGCGTCACGTCAAGGTGCGCCCAGGCTCGTCCCCGCCGGAAGAGGCCCTTCGGCAACTCATCTCTGCAGCGTATGCAGACGTCAAGGCGAGGTAGGTGCCTAACCAGGGTGTGGCACACATCGAAAACGGCAACATCGGGGTCAGGTTCGCTTTGCGCTGCCATGTAACCAACCCGACCCGGTAATGCGCATCAAGTTTGGCCCAACATCAATGAGATCACTGGGCCTGTACAGACTCACTCAGAGATCTCGCCATCCACCCTAACAATTCATTTCAAGCCGAACCCGCTTCGCTGGTCGGCTTAATTCAGGCGCTAGGTCCCATGCCACACAACATAGGCAAGCTTGAGGCAGCGTCCCATCAGCTTGACTGGGCAATTCGGTTGCTCATAGACCATGACGCGCCACTCCCCGCAATCACCTTGGCGGGAGCCGCTGAAGAGATTCTTGGCCAGGCTCTAGGAGACCAGTCCGCTCACAAGGAGCTGATCCGAGCCTTTGCTGTGGAGTACAACCTTGATCCTAAGATCATTTCTCAGCAGCACCTAAACAAAGCGCGTAACTGGCTCAAACATTGGGCCCCAAGCGATGAACCCGCGTATGAGCAATTCGAGCTGGGTGAGGAGGCAATGCAAGGCATCATCCGGGGGCTGAGCAACATGCTGTCTTACAATCAA
Organism: Alterluteimonas quercicellularis; assembly: GCF_021191635.1. Classification (GTDB taxonomy): domain Bacteria; phylum Pseudomonadota; class Gammaproteobacteria; order Xanthomonadales; family Xanthomonadaceae; genus Luteimonas; species Luteimonas quercicellularis. Next base: position 9,445 of record NZ_JAIWPR010000022.1, on the reverse strand, counting down.
TCGTTGCCGGCAGAGGGGCCCCGATTCATTGACTGGATACGGGCACAGCCCGAGTACTGGTCCTAGCAATTCATTCAAACCGAGCCCGCTTCGCGGGTTGGATTAATTCATTCGTTAGGTATGCAAGCAAGGACCAGATGATTTCATTGATTATCTTTCTCGCGATAGCCGTGATCCACTTGTGGGTCGGCGCGCTCAGTGGAGAGGGCAGTTCAAGAATGCATAGGTTGGCTCGCGCATCTGCAATCGCGGGCCTTACTTCTCTGCTCGCCGCATCTCTTGCCATTTCCTGGGCCTCACTTACGTTTCCACCAGGCATATACGGCTATGACATGTTGCTAGTTTCCGTGACCCTGATTGCATTGCTTGCAAGCACGTTGTCATCCATTGGCCTCTCCATTGCGCTACACATTCGCCATCGCCGCGGACAAGTCTGACTCATTGAAGTCGATGCGGTTTCGCGACGCGGCTTAACTCAGGCATAGGCATCACTGTCAGGAGCCATTGCATGACCAAATGGACGCTTGTAGCACTCTCTCTTTCCTGTATCAGCCTTTCCGCTCGTGCAGAAGAGAGCCTGTACAGTCAACGCTATATTTCCTGCATGGGCAGTTCGGGCGGCGTAACGTCACAAATGCTCGACTGCATTGTCGAGGAGCATTCTCGGCAAGATGCCAGGCTGGATGAAGCGTACAGGGATCTCGCCGGTAACCTGGTGGGAGATCGCAAGGAAGCGCTGCTTGCGGCGCAAAGGCTGTGGGTCCGGTACCGTGATGCGAACTGTGAGGTTTATGCTTATCCGGACGGTGGCACGGCGGCTGCGATTCATGAGGCGTCGTGCGGTCTGGAAATGACGGCTCGGCGCGCCAAAGAGCTTGAGAATCTGTTTTCTGTCTGACAGCTCATCCAAGTTGAACTCGCTTCTCGTGGGTGCTCAATTCAGGTGTTAGGGCGCATGGGAGTTCTGCAGCTTCGTTGGAAAGGTGGCGCGCTCTCTGCAGCGGTGCTGACGTTATCCGCGCCTGTCCATGCAACGAGTCAGTGTCCTCCTGAGTTCGGCAGAAAGATCCGCTCGTCGATGTGCTGGGTTGGCTTGTCGTCGCAATCGGCGTCATCGTTGGCGGGCTGCTTTTCACTTGCCTTGTGCGACGTTCGCGCGGCATGCGTTGGCTCTCTCGCTCTGTCATCATCGTCCTTGGATTTTCCGGGATGGTGCTTGTCTGGATCGGCGGCTTCGCTTTGGCGTTCGTGAATTTCTTTTTCAAGTGCTGAGACTGCGCTCCTGGACGGGGCTGGGCTCACTTTGTTTTTGCCCGACGACTCGATCCGGCCCTTCGGTGCTTTTGAAATGGGGAGCACCGATCTTCCGCTGGAAATGAAGGCCGGAAGCAGCGGTGTCTGACGATTCATTTGAGCCTCCGCCGCTTCGCGGCGCGGCTTGATTCGAAAGTCGGGTAATGTTGAAGTTCGTTGCAAACCACGAGGTCATGGATGGATAGCGATCTGCTGGACATGTCCCGCGAGCAGCTCGTGGCGGAGGTCGTGAGGCTTCGCCAGGGCATCCGCGCGCACCGAGATACGACGGGCCATGATCTGTGCTGGCACCATCCGGCGCTCTGGGCGCTCCTGCCCGAGAAAGTGGAGCCGAAGATCGCCGTGCCGGAGTGGCCCCATTTCATGCATGGTTGCATCAGGTACCGCGAGTCGCTGGACAAGCAGGCCCCTGATGCTCCTCGCACGGATGAGCCTTTCCGTGGCTAGAACCATGCCTGGCAATTCATCCAAGCCGACGCCAAGTCGTGGCGCGGCTTGACTCAGGCGTTGGACCACACCCGGGCGTTACGCCTCTCGCAGGCAGCGCTGCGTCTCTGCGTCCTCACCCCGCCAACTCCAGCAGCAGCCGATTGAGCCGCTTCACGTAGGCAGCCGGATCCCGCAGGCCGTCGCCCACCGCCAGCGCGGCCTGGTCGAACAGCACCCGTGCCAGGTCCTCGAAGCGGGCGGTGTCGGTCTCGGCGTCGAGCTTGCCGATCAGCGGGTGGGCGGGGTTGAACTCGAACACCGGCCGGCTCTCCGGCACCTTCTGCCCGCTGGCCTCAAGGATCTGGCGCATCTGCGGGCCGATGTCGCCGGGTCCGATGGCGAGGATGGCGGGGGAGTCGGTGAGCCGGTGCGAGACCCGCACCTCGGCCACGTCGTCGCCCAGCGCGGCCTTGAGGCGCGCGGCCAGGGCTTCCTTGTCCTTGGCGGCGCTCTCCTGCGCAAGCTTTTCCTCCTCGGAGTCGAGCGCGCCCAGGTCCAGGTCGCCGCGGGCCACGTCGGCGAAGGGCTTGCCGTCGAACTCGGTGAGGTAGCCCATCAGCCATTCGTCGATGCGGTCGGTCAGCAGCAGCACTTCCACGCCCTTCTTGCGGAACACCTCCAGGTGCGGGCTGTCCTTGACCTGCGCCCAGCTCTCGCCGGTGAGGTAGTAGAGCTTGTCCTGGCCTTCCCGCATGCGGCCGACGTAGTCGGCCAGCGAGACGCTTTGCGCGCCGGAGGCGTCGTGGGTGGAGGCGAAGCGCAGCAGGCCGGCGATGCGCTCGCGGTTGCCGTAGTCCTCGGCCGGGCCTTCCTTCAGCACCTGGCCGAACTCGCGCCAGAAGGTCGCGTAGTCCTCGGGCCGCTCGCGGGCCAGCTTCTCCAGCAGGTCGAGCGTGCGCTTGGTCAGCGCCGACTTCATCGAGTCGATCACCGGGCCGGACTGCAGGATCTCGCGCGAGACGTTGAGCGAGAGGTCGGCCGAGTCCACCACGCCGCGCACGAAGCGCAGGTACAGCGGCAGGAACTGCTCTGCCTGGTCCATGATGAAGACGCGCTGCACGTACAGCTTCAGCCCGCGCGCGGCGTCTCGGTGGTAGAGGTCGAACGGCGCGCGCGCGGGTAGGTAGAGCAGGGAGGTGTACTCCAGCTTGCCCTCGACCTTGTTGTGGCTCCAGGCCAGCGGGTCGGCGAAGTCGTGCGAGAGGTGCTGGTAGAAGGCGCGGTAGTCCTCGTCGTTCAGCTCGGTCTTGGGCCGCGTCCACAGCGCGCTGGCCTGGTTGACGGCCTCCCACCCGGGCCCGGTGTCGTCCTCGCCGGTGCGCTCGCGCGGCATCTCGATGGGCAGGCCGATGTGGTCGGAGTACTTCTTGACGATGCCGCGCAGCCGCCAGCCGTCGGCGAAGCCGTCCTCGCCGTCCTTCAGGTGCAGCACGATGCGGGTGCCGCGATCGGGCTTCTCGACGGCCTCGACCTCGAACTCGCCTTCGCCCGCCGAGGACCAGTGCACGCCCTCGGCCGCGGGCAGCCCCGCGCGGCGGCTGTACACGTCGACGCGGTCGGCGACGATGAAGGCACTGTAGAAGCCCACGCCGAACTGGCCGATCAGGTTGGCGTCCTGCTTCTGGTCGCCCGACAGCGCCTTGAGGAAGTCGCCGGTGCCCGACCGGGCGATGGTGCCGAGGTGGGCGACGGCCTCGTCGCGGCTCATGCCGATGCCGTTGTCGTCCACGGTCACGGTGCGCGCCTCGGCGTCGAAGCCGATGCGGATGCGCAGGGCGGGGTCCTCCTCCAGCAGCGCCGGGGCCTTCAGCGCCTCGAAGCGCAGCTTGTCGGCGGCGTCGGCGGCGTTGGAGACCAGTTCGCGCAGGAAGATCTCCTTGTTGGAATAGAGCGAGTGGATCATGAGGTGCAGCAGCTGCTTCACCTCGGTCTGGAAGCCCAGGGTCTCCTTGCGGGTGTCCGTGCTCATCGTCGGTGCGGTCTCCGGGTCGGCAAGGTCGGCGCGGCCGCCGGCAGCCCGGGCGGCAGGCGCCAGATGAGGGCGGGGCGGCGCAAATCAACGGGTCGGGGGCGTGCGGCGGCATGGAGACTGCGCGCCGTCCCTGCGCGCCGCTTATCATCGCGCGATGCCCGCCCGCCCGACGCCACGCCCGCCCATGGCGATGCCCTTGCCCCGCGCCGGGGGCGTGCGATGACGCGTCCGCGCTCGGCCGGCAGCGTGCGCATCGTCGGCGGCCGCTGGCGCGGCACGCGGCTGGCGGTGGCCGACGCGCCCGGCCTGCGGCCGACCTCGGACCGCGCCCGCGAGACGCTGTTCAACTGGCTGCAGCCGCACTTGCCCGGCGCCCGCGTGCTCGACCTGTTCGCCGGCACCGGCGCGCTCGGGCTGGAGGCGGTGTCGCGCGGGGCCCGCGAGGCCGTGCTGGTCGAGCGCGACCCGGCGCTGGCGGCGGCGATCGAGGCCAGCGTCGCGCGCCTGGACGCGGGCGAAGCGGTGCGGGTGGTGCGCGCCGACGCCCTCGACCTGCTGCGCGCGCCGCTCCTGGGGCGCTTCGACATCGCCTTCCTCGACCCGCCGTTCGACGCCGGCCTGTGGGCCGCGGCGCTGGAGCGGCTGCCGCCGTGGCTGGCCGACTACGCCTGGCTGTACGTGGAGGCGCCCGCCACCGGCGGGCCCGAGCCGGGGCCGGGCTGGCGGCTGCACCGCGAGGGCCGCAGCCGCGAGGCGCGGCACGCGCTCTACCGCCGCGGCGCCGGCTGAGCCGTCCGCGCGCCCGTCGCGGCGACGCTGATACACTTGCGGCCCGTTTCCGGACCGCCTGAGGCGGCAGCCCGACCATGAGCGCGAACCGCAGCCGCATCGCGGTCTATCCCGGCACCTTCGACCCGGTCACCAACGGGCACATCGACCTGGTGAGCCGCGCGGCACCGCTGTTCGAGACCATCGTGGTCGGCGTGGCCGAGAGCCCGTCCAAGGGGCCGACCCTGCCGCTGGCGCTGCGGGTGGACCTGGCGCGGCAGGCGCTGGCGCAGTTCCCGAACGTGGAGGTGCGCGGCTTCAACTCGCTGCTGGCGCACTTCGTGCGCGAGATCGGCGCCGGGGTGCTGCTGCGCGGCCTGCGCGCGGTCTCCGACTTCGAGTACGAGTTCCAGATGGCGAGCATGAACCGCCACCTGATCCCGGAGATGGAAACGCTGTTCCTGACCCCGGCCGAACAGTACGGCTTCATATCCTCTTCGCTGGTCCGCGAGATCTCCCGCCTGGGCGGCGATGTCTCGGGTTTCGTGCCGGCGGCGGTGGCCGACGCGCTGCAGGCCGAATGGCGGCGCAACGACAAGTAGATGCATCCATGCCGATCAACCCATACACGGGGAGGAGCTCCACCATGAAGACCGTCAACCGCCTGCTGCTGGCCGCCTGCCTCGCCCTGCCGCTCGCCGCCTGCCAGAAGGACGAAGCGCCGCAGCAGGTCGAGCGCGCGCCCGTCGCGGTGCCCACCACCGAGGCCAGCGCCGACTGGCGCGCCTACCTGCAGGACCTGGTGCCGCGCCACATGGAGGGCATCACCAACCAGCCCTACATCTACCTCGTGCCAGGCGAGAGCACCGACGACTTCCAGGGCAACTACGACCGCCTGCTGGAGAAGGCCAGCACCGACCTGCAGCGCGGCATCGTCCGCGGCAACCTGCTGGCCTACGCCGGCCCCAACCCCGCCAAGGTGGCGGACCTGGCGAGCGCCGCGTTCCAGGGCGTGCCCGCCGGCTCCATGCAGGGCGTGCGCGTGCTGTACATCGGCTCGGCTGCGGAGAACGAGCGCGTCAAGGCGGCGGTCGAGCCGGCCGGCGTCGAGTACGTGTTCGTCGAGGCGAAGTGACCGAAGGACGGCTTCGCCGTTCCCCCGCGACCCTCCCGGCCCCCGCCGGGAGGGCCCGCGGACGCCGAGGGTTCCCGATGCCCGCGGAGGCGCCGGCATGGCGCTGAGAATCAACGAGCTCTGCGTCAACTGCGACGTCTGCGAGCCCGCGTGCCCGAACAAGGCGATCTCCATGGGCGAGGCGATCTACGTGATCGACCCGGCCCTGTGCACCGAGTGCGTGGGCCACTACGACGAGCCGCAGTGCGTGATGGTGTGCCCGGTCGAGTGCATCGATCCCGATCCGGCCTTCCCCGAGACCGAACAGGAACTGCTGGCCAAGCTGCGCCGGCTGGAGGATTCCGCATGACCCGCGCCCTGCGCCTCGCGGGCTGGCTGCTGCTGGCCCTGTGCGTCCACCTGCCGCTGCACGCCGCCGACGGTGCGCGCGCGCCGGCGCAGGCGCCGCCCGGGGCGGCGGTGGCCTCGGCGCATGCGCTGGCCACCGATGCCGGCCTGGAGATCCTGCGCGAGGGCGGCAACGCCTTCGATGCCGCGATCGCGGTCTCGGCCACGCTGGCGGTGGTGGAGCCGATCAGTTCGGGCCTGGGCGGCGGCGGCTTCTTCCTGCTGCACGACGCGGCCAGCGGCCGCGACATCTTCGTCGACGCGCGCGAGACCGCGCCGGCGGCGGCCACCCCGGAGCGCTACCTGACCGTGGACGGCGAGTTCGACCGCGACCGCGCCGAGAACGGCCCCTGGGCGGCCGGCATCCCCGGCCTGCCGGCCGCCTTCGTGCACCTGGCCGAGCGCTACGGCAAGCTGCCGCTGCGCCGCTCGCTGGCGCCGGCCATCCGCGCCGCCACGGACGGCTTTCCCGCCTACGCGCGGATGACCCGCGGCTACGAGCGCCGGCGCTCGGTGATGGAGCGCTACCCCGGCACCCGCGAGGTGTTCCTGGCCGGCGGCCGCCCGCTGCGCGAGGGCGACCTGTTCCGCCAGCCGGACCTGACGCGCACCCTGGAGCGGCTGGCGCGGGAAGGTTTCGACGGCTTCTACCGCGGCGAGACCGCGCGCCTGCTGCTGGCGGGCGTGCGCGCCGAGGGCGGCGAGTGGACCGCGCAGGAACTGGCCGGCTACCGGGTGGTCGAGCGCGAGCCGATCCGCCTGCAGTACCGCGACTGGGAGATCGTGACCGCGCCGCCGCCGTCCTCGGGCGGGGTGGCGATCGCGCAGATGCTGCAGATCCTGGAGCCCTACGACCTGAAGGCGATGGCGCCGGCCGCGCGCGCCCACCTGACCATCGAGGCGATGCGCCGCGCCTTTCGCGACCGCACCTTCTACCTGGGCGACCCGGACTTCGTCGAGGTGCCGGTGCGCACCCTGACCAGCCGCGACTACGCCGCCGGCCTGCGCGCCACCATCCATCCGCAGAAGGCCACGCCCAGCGAACTGCTGTCCGGCGAGCCGACCCCGCTCGAGGACGAGGAGACCACGCACTTCTCGATCATCGACGCCGCCGGCAACCGCGTCGCCGGCACGCAGACGGTCAACCTGCTGTACGGCTCCGGGCTGATCCCGCCCGGCACCGGCGTGCTGCTCAACAACGAGATGGACGACTTCGCGCTGCGGCCCGGCACGCCCAACGCGTTCGGGGTGATGGGCTATGAGGCCAACGCGCCGAAGCCGGGCAAGCGCATGCTCAGCTCGATGACGCCGAGCTTCATGGTCGCGCCCGACCGCATCGCCGTGCTCGGCACGCCCGGCGGCTCGCGCATCATCACCATGGTGCTGCTGGGCATGCTCGGCTACGACGACGGCCTGGACGCGCAGGCGGTCTCGGCGCTGCCGCGCTTCCACCACCAGTGGATGCCCGACGTGGTCTCCGCCGAGCGCGGCATGTTCGACGCCGGCACCGCGCAGGCGCTGCGGGCGATGGGCCACACCCTGGACCTGCCGCCCGACGAGGCCGAGGACGGCCGCGGCTCCAGCCACGTCTGGGGCAACCTGCAGACGGTGTTCTGGAACCGCGCCGACGGCACCCTGGAAGCCGGCAGCGACCCGCGCAACCCGGTCGGCAAGGGCGCCGTCGAACTGCGCGCGACGCGCTAAGCGACGTACCTCGTCTCCGCCCCATCCCGAATCCCCAATCCCGAATCCCGGCCGTCATGAAACTCTGGTCCATCCAAGGCAATTCGCAGCGCCTCGACGGCGGCGCGATGTTCGGCAACGCCCCGCGCGCGCTGTGGACGCGCTGGGCGCAGCCCGACGAGCGCAACCGCATCCCGCTGGCCACGCGCGCGCTGCTGGCCTCGCCGATCGCCGGGCGCACGGTGCTGTTCGAGACCGGCGTGGGCGCCTTCTTCGATCCGGCGATGCGCGACCGCTACGGCGTGGTCGAGGACCGCCACGTGCTGCTGGACTCGCTGGCCGAGGCCGGCTTCTCGCACGAGGACATCGACGTGGTGGTGCTCTCGCACCTGCACTTCGACCATGCCGGCGGCCTGCTCGCCGCCTGGCGCGAGGGCGCCGCGCCCGAGCTGCTGTTCCCCAACGCGCTCTTCCTCACCAGCCGCCCGCACTGGGAACGCGCGACCCGTCCGCACGCGCGCGACCGCGCCAGCTTCATCCCCGAGCTGCCGGGCCTGCTGGAGGCCAGCGGGCGCCTGCGCTTCGTCGACGGCGACCGCTCGCCGCTGCTGGGCGACGCGGTGCGCTTCCGCTACAGCGACGGCCACACGCCCGGGATGATGCTGGCCGAGATCCTCGGCCCGGCGACCGTCGACGGCCGCCCGCACGGCGGGGTGGTCTTCTGCGCCGACCTGGTGCCGGGCCGGGCGTGGATGCACGGGCCGATCAGCATGGGCTACGACCGCAATCCGGAACTGCTGGTCGACGAGAAGGAGGCGCTGCTGGCCGATGCGCTGGCGCGCGAGGTGCACCTGTTCTTCACCCACGATCCCGAGATCGCGCTGGTGCGGGTGGCGCGCGGCGAGAACGGCCGCTACGCGGCCGTGCACGAGACCGCCGCGCTGCGCGCGCGGGCGCTGGGCGGCTGATGCGCGCGGCGTTCGCGTTGCTGCTGCTGGCGCTCGCGCTGCCGGCGTCCGCCCAGGATCCGGCCGGCGACCCGACAGTGCGTCCGCGGCCGCTGGAACGGCTGGAGGACCCGGAGTTCGGCATCGCCAGCGGCGGCTACGCGCTGCGCCGCGAGGTGCAGATGGTGCAGTGGGTGCCGGGCGTGCAGGGCGACCGGCTGGCGTGGCGCGACCTGCCGGTGCCCGCCGACGGCCTGGACGCTGGCCACCGCAACCCGGCCGAACTGCCGTTCGCGGCGGCGGTCTGGCGGACCCCGGCGCCCATGCCGGACGGCCGCGATCTCGCGCCGGCGCTGCTGGAGGGGGCGGGCGAGTGGCGGTTGCTGCATCCCGACCCGGGCCAGCTGCCGCCCAACCTCGCCGCGACGTTCCAGGCCAGTGGCGACGTGCTCACCACCGCCGCCGATCCGCAGCGGCCGCAGGCCGGCGACCTGCGGGTGCGCTGGGCGGAACTGGTGCTGCCGCCTGAGGCGGGTTTCGTGCCGGGGCCGGCGGGCTGGGTCGCGGCTTCGCCAGGCGCCGCGGCGCGAGCGGAGACGGCCGCCGCGTCCGCCGAGGCGCCGCCCGCACCGGACGGCCCGGTGCGCTGGCGCTACGGCGTGGCGGCGGTCCTGCTGCTGGCCCTCGTCGCCGGCCTCGCCTGGCGGCGCCGCGCGCGCCCTTAGGGTCTGCGGCCTCGCTCCAGGGTAG
>NZ_JAIWPR010000021.1 GCF_021191635.1 Alterluteimonas quercicellularis | reverse complement strand
CGACCGCGGTGGGCGTGGCGGCGACGGCCGGCGGCGTGGGCGCGGTGGCGGTGGGCGAGTACAGCGAGGCCACGGGCGACGAGAGCGTGGCGGTGGGCGGGACGACGTTCTTCGGGTTCATCCCGGCACGTGCGAGCGGGACGGGTGCGGCGGCGTTCGGCGCGGGCGCCTGGGCGACGGAGGACTACACGACGGCGGTGGGCTGGAACGCCTGGGCGGACGCGACGAGCGCGACGGCGGTAGGCGAGAGCGCGTTCGCGCTGGCGGAGAACAGCGTCGCGCTGGGTGCGGGCTCGGAGGCGGACCGTGCGGACACGGTGTCGGTGGGCAGTGCGGGCGCCGAGCGGCAGATCGCCAACGTGGCGGCCGGCACCGAAGGCACCGACGCGGTGAACCTGGATCAGCTGGAGGCCGCCACCGCCGACAACAAGTACTTCACCGCCACCGGCGAAGGCGAGGCGCTCGCGGTGGGCGAGGAATCCACCGCCGCCGGTTCCGGCGCCTATGCGGAGGCCGACTACAGCACCGCGGTCGGCTCGGCCAGCAGCGCCTTCGGCGAGGGATCCGCCGCGTTCGGCAGCGGCGCCACCGCCGCCGGCGACAACTCGGTCGCGGTGGGTCTCAACAGCACCGCGGCGGCGGAAGGCGCGGTCGCGGTCGGCGGCCTGGGCCAGGCCTACGACGAGTACAACTTCCCGATCCTCGACGAGGACGGCAACCCGGTGAAGGTGGCGACCCAGGCCGAGTTCAACGGCACCGCGGTCGGTTCCGGCGCGCTGGCGACCGGCGACAGCGCCTCCGCGTTCGGCAGCGGCGCGCAGGCCCTGGGCGGCAACAGCGTCGCCAGCGGCATCAAGGCGCGCGCGACCGGCGAATGGAGCACCGCGATCGGCAGCAACGCCTGGGCCAGCGGCGGCGACGCCACCGCGACCGGCGCCTACGCCTGGGCCACCGCGAACGGCGCGACCGCCTTCGGCACCTCGGCCTGGGCGACCGCGACCAACGCGTCCGCGTTCGGCTACGGCGCATGGGCGGCCGCGGGCGGGGCCACGGCGCTCGGCATGGATACCTGGGCCGACGGCGTGAGCGCGGTGGCGATCGGCCGCGGCGCGCTCAGCACCGCCGACTACGCCCTGGCGATCGGCGCCACCACCCTGGCCGACGGCACCAACGCCATCGCCCTGGGCCGCGGCTCGCTGAGCCTCGCGGACAACGCGGTGGCGATCGGCTGGCGCGCGACCGTGCAGGACACGGGCGCCGGCAGCCTGGCCGTGGGCGCGAACGCCTTCGCCCAGGCCGGCAACAGCGTCGCGCTGGGCGCCGGCTCGCTGGCCGACCGCGACAACACGATCTCGGTCGGGGCCTCGCAGTCCTGGACCGACGACTACGGCGTGACCCACGAGGCCTCGCAGCGGCAGATCGCCAACGTCGCCGCGGGCACCGAGGACGCCGACGCGGTCAACCTCGAGCAGATGCGGGAGGCCGTGGCGAACGTCGATGCGTCCGGCAACCGCTACTTCGCGGCCTCGCCGCAGAACGGCGCGGTGGGCGTGGGCGCTTCGGCCGATGGCGAGAACGCCACCGCCGCCGGCGAACTGGCCGCCGCCTTCGGCGACGGCGCCTCGGCGCTCGGCGCGCGGTCCACGGCGAGAGGCGCCTCGTCCACCGCGCTGGGCTCCGGCGCCACGGCGAGCGCGCAGGACAGCGTCGCCCTCGGCGCGGGCTCCCTGGCCGACCGCGCCAACACGGTCTCGGTCGGCAGCGCGGGCGGCGAACGGCAGATCGCCAACGTCGCCGCCGGCACCGAGGACACCGACGCGGTCAACGTCTCGCAGCTCAACTCGGTGTCCCAGGACCTGGCCGACCTGTCGGACAGCGCGCTCGTCTACGACGACGACAGCAAGGGCGCGGTGACCCTGGCCGGCGAGAACGGCACGGTGATCCGCAACGTGGCCGCGGGCGAGCTCAGTGCCGACAGCACCGACGCGGTCAACGGCAGCCAGCTGTTCGAGACCAACGAGCGCGTCGGCGCCGTCGAAGGACGCATCGGCGACATCGAGGGCGTGGCCGCGAGCGCCATCGTCTACGACGACGCCGACCGCAGCGTGGCCACCCTCGGCGGCGAGTCGGGCACGCGCCTGACCAACCTCGCCGATGGCGCGATCGCGGCCGGCAGCACCGACGCGGTCGCCGGCGGACAGGTCTACGCCGGCCTGCAGTCGGCCGCCGACGCCCTCGGCGGCGGTGCCACCGTCACCGCCTTCGGCACCCTCAGCGCGCCGAGCTACGCCATCCAGGGGACGGCGTACTACGACGTCGGCTCCGCGCTGGGCGCGCTCGACGCGCAGATCAGCACGCTCAACCAGCGGGTGACCAACGTGGAGGCCGCGATCGACGGCGGCCCGGGCACGCACGACCGGATCGCGGTGGGTGGAACCGAGAGCGCGGTCATCGGCGAGGACACCACCGCGGTGGCGATCGGCTCCGGCGCCCAGGCCAACAGCCACAACAGCATCGCCCACGGCAACGGCGCCTACGCCCACGGCCCCAACGACACCGCGATCGGCGGCAATTCGCGCGTCCATGCCGACGGCAGCACCGCGGTCGGCGCCAACACCCTCATCTCCGCCGATGCCACCAACGCGGTGGCGGTGGGCGAGGGCGCGAGCGTCACCGCCGCCTCCGGCACCGCGATCGGCCAGGGCGCCTCGGTCACCGCGGAGGGCGCGGTCGCGCTCGGCCAGGGATCGGTGGCGGACCGCGCCAACACGGTCTCGGTGGGCAGCGCCGGCAACGAGCGGCAGATCGCCAACGTCGCCGCCGGCACCGCCGGCACCGACGCCGCCAACGTGGCCCAGGTGCAGGCCGGCGTGGCCGAGTCCAAGACCTACACCGACACCACCGCGACGCAGACGCTCAGCTCCGCCAACAGCTACACCGACCAGAAGTTCGCCACCTGGAACGACAACTTCGAGTCCTTCCGCGGCGACGTCGAGCGGCGCTTCCACGACGTGGACCGCCGCCTCGACCGCCAGGGCGCAATGAGCGCGGCCATGCTCAACATGGCCACCAGCGCCGCGGGCGTGCGCACGCAGAACCGCGTCGGCGTGGGCGTCGGCTTCCAGAGCGGCGAGAGCGCGCTGTCGGTCGGCTACCAGCGCGCGATCAGCGAGCGCGCCACGGTGACCATCGGTGGTGCGTTCAGCGGCGACGAGAAGTCGGTCGGCCTGGGCGCGGGCTTCGGCTGGTAAGGGGATCCGCCGCGGCCGGAGGACGATCCCGTCCTCCGGCCGCGAACGGTTCCGAAGTGGCGGCAACGCAGGAAGCAAAACGAAGTGGGATCGGTAACGCAAGCGAACACCGGGTCGGCGCCAGCGTCCGGCTTTTCCCCTCGACCACCCAATCCGTCGGTGCTGCATGCCGGCGTTCTTGTTGACCCATCGTCCCTCAGGAGGGGAAATTGATGAATATCAAGCGCAAGTCCGCACTGTGCTCGCTGTCGATCGCCATCGCCACGGCGCTGGCGGCCCCGGCCGCGTTCGCCGGCGGCACGATCGAGTACGTCAAGGCCAACACCGGCGCGCTGCGCCAGGGCGAGACCTACGACCGCTTCGTGATCAAGTACCGCGAGGGCAGCGTGCAGCGCAGCGACAGCGCCAGCCTGCTGCGCTCGGTCAACGCCGCCTCGTCGGGCGCGCTGCCGGCCTCGCGCGCCAGCGCGCCGCTGCGGGCCAGCTACGACCGCAAGCTGGCCTTCGGTGCCGACGTGGTGCGCTACCCGCGCCAGCTCGACTACGCCGAGGCCGAGGCGCTGATCCGCCAGATCTCGGCCGACCCGGCGGTGGAGTACGTCGAGCCGGTGACCCGCCTGGTGCGCTACGCCACCCCGAACGACCCGGCCTGGGCCAACCAGTGGGGCCTGAAGATCCCGAGCGAGAGCCCGGGCGGCATCAACCTCCCGCCGGCGCTGGACCAGGCCACCGGCTCGGGCGTCGTCGTCGCGGTCATCGACACCGGCGTCGTCGACCATCCCGACCTCAGCGCCAACGTGCTGCTCGACGAGGGCTACGACTTCGTCGACCGCATCGCCGGCGGCTACGATCCCGGCGACTTCACCGACGGCTCCGAGGGCTGCGGCGTCGGCAACAGCTCCTGGCACGGCACCCACGTCGCCGGCACGGTGGCGGCAGTGACCAACAACGGCGTCGGCGTGGCCGGCGTCGCGCCGGACGCGGTGGTGCTGCCGGTGCGCGTGCTGGGCAAGTGCGGCGGCTGGTCGACCGACATCGCCGACGGCATCGTCTGGTCGGCCGGCGGCAGCGTGCCGAACGTGCCGGCCAACGACTACAAGGCCGACGTCATCAACATGAGCCTGGGCGGCTCCGCACCGGCCGCGTGCCCCAACGTCTTCAAGGACGCGCTCGCCTACGCGCACCAGCAGGGCGTGACCGTCGTCGTCGCCGCCGGCAACTCCGACGCGGACGTGACCGGCGCCTCGGGCGTGGGCTACACGCTGGGCAACTGCTCCAACGACCTCGTGGTCGTCGGCGGCGTCGGCCCCACCGGCCAGCGCGGCGGCGTCGCGCGCTCGGGCCAGACCCAGGCGGGCCACGGCTCCAACCACGGTGCGCGCGTCGACCTCGCCGCGCCGATGGGCACGGGCTGGAACCCCGGCGAGGACCAGGTGCTGTCGACCATCAACCTGGGCACCACCGTGCCCGCCGGCTCCGGCTACGCGTACTACTACGGGACGTCGATGGCGTCGCCGCACGTGGCCGGCGTGGTGGCGCTGATCCAGAGCGCGGTCGAGACCCCGCTGACGCCCGCGGAGGTCAAGGAAGCGCTGACGGATTCGGTGCGCGCGTTCCCGGCGCCGGTCGACAAGCCGATCGGCGCGGGCATCCTCGATGCCGACGCCGCGATCACCCGCGCCATCGAAGGCCCGCCGGAGCCCTGCGACCCGACGGTCGAGGAGTGCGGCCCGACCGCCACCCCGATCGCCAACAAGGTGCCGGTGCGCGGCCTGGCCGGCGCCGCGGGCGGCGAGGTCCTGTACTCGATCGAGGTGCCGGCCGGCGCCGTCGGTCCGCTCAGCATCACCACCAGCGGCGGCAGCGGCGACGTGTCGCTGTACGTGAGCTTCGAGGCCGAGCCGACCGCCGACGCCGCCGACCATCGTTCGGAGCGTCCGGGCAACACCGAGACGGTGCGCATCGCGTCGCCGCAGGCCGGCGTGTACTACATCAAGCTGGTCGGGGTGCGTGCCTACAGCAACGTCACGCTGCAGGCCCGCCACAACTGACGCCTGCGCATCGCGTCGAGGAGACCCCGGCCTTGCGGCCGGGGTCTTTTTTGTTCTGCGTTCCTGCGGGGCGCCTCGCGCGGGAGCGCGCTCGCGCGCGACCGGGCCTCGCGGGAAGCCTGTCGCGCGCAAGCGCGCTCCTACTGGACCGGTGTCCTGGGCTGCGGATACCGCAGCGTCCCGCGGCGCGGGGAAGAACCGTTCCGCATCCGAAGGCGCCGTCAGTACGCCAGCACCGCGCGCAGCGGCGCGGCGAACCTCCAGCGCGCGCGCCCGTGCAGTGCCCGCAGCTCGGCCAGCACCGCCGCACCGGCCAGGACCGCGCCCTGGCGCTCGACCAGCCGCGCCGCCGCGAGCAGGGTGCCGCCCGTCGCCAGCACGTCGTCCACCAGCAGCACGCGGCGGCCCGCCGCCAGCGCATCGGCGTGGATCTCCAGCCGGTCGCTGCCGTACTCGAGCGCGTAGGCCTCCTGCAGCGTGGGACCGGGCAGCTTGCCGGGCTTGCGGATCGGCACGAAGCCCGCGCCGAGCGAGAGCGCCAGCGCCGCGCCGAGGATGAAGCCGAGCGATTCGATCCCCGCCACCGCCTCCACTCCCGCATCGCGCCAGGGCGCGGCCATCGCCTCGATCGCCTCGCACAGCCCGGAGGCGTCGGCGAGCAGCGGCGTGATGTCGCGGAATTCGACCCCGGGCCGCGGGAAGTCGGGCACGGTGCGGATCAGTTCGGTCCAGGACATGGGCGGTCGCCGGCGGCAGGGCGGGACATGGTAGCGGCCGGCGGCGCCGCGTCGCAGGCGTGCCGGCGGTACGCGGCGAACGCGGCATGCCACCGCCACGTTTAGCCGGCAGCCATGCTCGCGCCCGCGCTTCACCGCCCGTTCGCGACCCGCCTGTGAGCATCGCCTCCCACACCCAATCGAGTTCGCGGAGGTCACCATGAACACGTTCCGCACATGGACCGGCATCGCGGTGCTCTCGCTGGCGTCGGTCGGCACCGTGTACGCGCAGAGCTACGGGCCGCAGGACGAGGGGCGCCGCTTCAACGACGGCACCCGCGTGGTCTGCGAGGACGTCGAGGTCCAGCGCAGTGGCAGCGATCCGAATCGCGTCGGCGGCACCGCTGCGGGCGCGGTCATCGGCGGCCTGATCGGCAACCAGGTCGGCAGCGGCAGCGGCCGCAAGCTCGCCACCGTCGGCGGTGCCGTCGCCGGCGGCGCGATCGGCCGCAACGTCCAGGGCAACCGCCAGGAGGCGCGCGGCGATCGCGTCGTCGAGCAGCGCTGCTACCGCACCGGGCGCTGACCGCGCATTGCACCCACGAAAGAAGACCCGCCGAGGCGGGTCTTCTTTTTTTGTCCGCCGGGCGGATCCGCCTGCGCTGGAAGGCGCGGGGCCGTGCCACGCACCGCATCGGTCGTGGCGCGGCCCGCGGGTCCCGCCGCAAGCGCGGGACCGCGCCGGTCGAGCGCCTCAGGCCTGTGGCGGGGCGCCGCCCTCGCCGGGCACCAGGCGGAACAGCCGGCCCTGGGAGCCGCGGCCGCCGTCCTCCAGCAGCCAGAGCGCGCCGTCCGGGCCCTGCTCCACCTCGCGGATGCGCGTCTGCATCGGGAAGCGCTCGGCCTCGCGCGCCTGTTCGCCGTCGAACTCGACGCGCACCAGCGACTGCGAGGACAGGCCGCCGATGAAGCCGTTGCCCTGCCACTGCGGGAACTGCGAGCCGTCGTAGATGACGAAGCCCGCCGGCGAGATCACCGGCGTCCAGCTGATCACCGGCGCGCGGTAGTCGGGATTGGTGCTGTGGTCGGGGATCGGGCGGCCGTCGTAGTGCTCGCCGTCGGACACGCGCGGATAGCCGTAGTTGGCGCCGCGCTCGATCAGGTTGAGCTCGTCGCCGCCCTTCGGCCCCATCTCGTGCACCCACAGCCGGCCGTCGGCGTCGAACGCCAGGCCCAGCGGATTGCGGTGGCCCAGCGACCAGACCTGCGACGCCACCTCGCCCTGGCCGGCGAAGGGATTGTCCGCGGGCACGCGGCCGTCGTCCTCCAGCCGGATCACCTTGCCCAGGTTGGCGGCCATGTCCTGCGAGGGATCGAACTTCTGCCGCTCGCCGGAGGTGAGCCACAGCTTGCCCTCGCGGTCGAAGGCGATGCGGTGCCCGTAGTGGCCCTCGCCGGAGACCTTCGGCACCTGGCGCCAGATCACCTGCAGGTCGCGCAGCGCGCCGCTGCTGCTGCCGTCGAGCTCCAGCCGGCCGCGCGCCACCGCGGCGCCGTTGCCGCCGTCGCCCGCCTCGGCGTAGCTGATGTAGACGATCTGGTTGGCATCGAACCGCGGGTGCAGCACCACGTCGCCGAGGCCGCCCTGGCCGCCGTAGGCCACCTCGGGCACGCCGCCGATCTCGCCGCGCTGCCCGTCGTCCGGGTCGTAGAGCGCCAGCGTGCCGGCCTTCTCGGTCACCAGCAGGCGCCCGTCCGGCAGGAAGGTCATCGCCCACGGTTCCTTGAACTGCGCGATCTCCTCGGTCACGAAGGGGCGGCCGTCGGCAGCGGGCAGGGCGACGCTGCGCGCGCCGGCCGGGGACGCGCCGGCGGGCGCCTGCGCGGACGGGTCGGCGGGGGCGCTGGCGGCGGGGGACTCGGCGCTGCAGGCGGTGGCGATGGCCAGCGCGCAGGCGGCGGCAAGCAGGGCTCGGGTCATGAGGGTCTCCGGCTATCCGTTCGGGTCGGCCCACTACCTTAGCGCGTCCGCGCGCCGCGTCGGGCGGCGGCCGTCGTCATCGCCGGCGGGTGAACGTTGTGTTGCGTTCATGCCGCACGGCCACCGGCGCTGTGCGCGATCGGTCGTTGCGGGTGGCCAGGACCGGGCATTGGCGGCCCCTCGCATCGCTTTGAGAAGACGGTCACGCGCGGTCCTAGTACAAGCCGGCGCCCGCGCGGTTAAGGAAACGTAGGCTTAACACCGGCGGGGCCGCGCGCGTTCATCCGCGCGCGGGCAGAGTCGGGATCGTGCGGAAGGGCCAATGGATCGACGAGTCGTTCGCTTTTTCGCCGCACCATTTTCAAACTGGAGATCTCCATGAAGCATGCACGCACCCCCCTGACCGGTCTGCTCGCCCTCGGTGCCGCGCTCGCCATGCCGCTGGCCTTCGCGCAGGAGCCCGCCACGCAGGCGCCGCCGGCCGGTGCCGCGCAGCCGCCGGCCGCGGAAGGGCAGGTGACCTGGGCCGACCTGGATACCGACGGCAACGGCAACCTCAGCAAGCAGGAAGCGGGCGCCCACTCCGCGCTGTCGACCGTGTTCGACCAGGCCGACACCGACGGCGACGGCCAGCTGACCCCGGACGAGTACCGCGCCTTCGCGGCCTCGCAGGGCGCAGGCCCGACCGGCGAGAACTGATCCCGGCCGACGCGGCGGAGTCCCCCGCCGCGGCGTAGCGAAGGGCAGCCCTCGGGCTGCCCTTCTTTTATTCGTCTCCGCAGCCCTCGGGCTGACTTCTTTTCGTTCGTGTGTCCTCGCAGCCCTTGGGGCTGCCCTTCTTTCCGTGCGTCTCCGCAACCCTCGGGTCGCGTGCGCTTCGTCGCGCGACGAAGCGCCGCCTACAATGCGCGGATGCACGCGATTTCCCCTGTCCAGTCCGGCATCCGGCTCGTCGGCTTCGATGCCGACGACACCCTGTGGCGCAGCGAGGACTACTTCGCCGCCGCGCAGTCCGAGTTCGAACGCATCGTCGGCGCCTACGTCGACCTCGACGACGCGCGCGCCCGCCAGCGGCTGCTGGCGATCGAGCGCGGCAACCTCGCCCTGTTCGGCTACGGCGTCAAGGGCATGGCGCTGTCGATGATCGAGGCGGCGGTGGAGATCACCGCGCAGCGGATCGGCGCCGCCGAGCTGCACCGCATCGTCGGCATCGCCAAGGACATGCTGCGCCACCCGGTGGAAGTGCTGCCGGGCGTGCGCGAGGCGGTCGAGGCGGTCGCCGCCGAACACGACATCGTCCTCATCACCAAGGGCGACCTGTTCCACCAGGAGGCGAAGGTGCGGCAGTCCGGGCTGGCCGACCTGTTCGGCCGCATCGAGATCGTCAGCGAGAAGGACGCCTCCACCTACCACCGCGTGCTCGACGAGTTCGACCTGCCGGCGTCGCGGTTCTGCATGGTCGGCAATTCGCTGCGCTCGGACATCGCGCCGGTGCTGCGCCTGGGCGCGTGGGCCGTGCACGTGCCCTACCACCTGACCTGGGAACACGAGCGCGAGGCCGAGATCGATCCCGCGATGCGCGCGCGCATGCGCGAGGTGGACGGCCTGCACGGCCTGCCGGCGGCGATCCGCGACCTCGATGCGCAGGCCGCGGGCGATGCGGCACGGGCCGCCGCGGGCTGATCGGCGCGTCGCGGCGGAGCGGGAGCGCGCTGGAAACGGTTACGTGTGAATCGCAGCCCATCGCATGCGCAGCGAGGCGTGCGCAGGCCCTTCAGAGCCAGTCTGCGTTCACCCGCACGTTTGCATGTTGTGAGTGCGCCGCCGCGATGGTCGCGGGGCCGCGTCGCCAGGAGCGCCTGCCATGTCCATCCTTTCCCGCTGGTTCGCCCCCGTTGCCCTCGCCGCCGGACTCGGCGCCGCCGCGTTCGCGCCCACGCCGGCGCATGCCGACGACGAGCTCGTGCGCGTCATCGTCGATGCCGCCGACGTCATCCTGCGCGGTGGAGACCCCTACTACCGCCACGGCTACGACCAGCGCCTGGTGGTCGATCGCGACCGCTACGGCCGTCCGGTCTACTACCGCTACGCGCCCCGCAACAACGGCTATCGTGCGAACTATCGCGACCCCCGCTACTCGCATCGCTACGACGACCGTCGCGACCGCCGCTCCGATCGCCGCAACGTGCGCTGCGACAGTCGCGGGCGCTGCACCGCGCAGTACTACGATCCCCGCCACGACCGCAATCGCCGCGACGACCGGCGCCGCTGGCGCTGACGCGCCTCAGTCCGGCGCGCGGTGCTGGTGGTCCTCGACCACCGGCGAGCTGCGCAGGCTGCTCTCCACGCCGTCGCCGATGCGGGCGCCGATCGACTGCAGGGCCACCGCATAGGCCACGAGCAGCGCGGCGGCGATACCCAGGCCCACCAGCCAGCGGCGCAGGCGCCGGGCTCCGACGGAAGGAGAGGCGGGATCGGAAGAAGTGGCCATGGACGCGCTCCGGGTGTGGGCCGCCGTGCGATCCGGCCGGGCCCGAACGCACTCTAGGCGTCCCCGCGTGGGGGCGGCGTGCAGGCGGCCCGGCCCGGCCTGCGGCACAATCCCGGCATGGCTCTCTCGCGCGCCGCCCTGCTGCCGATGTCCTGCCTGCTGCTGGCCGCCTGCGGCTGGAGCCCGCCCGAGCCGGTCGGCGCCGGCGAGCGCATGGCCTGGCAGGGCCTGCAGGGCTGCGCGGACTGCGCCGGCATCGAGACCGTGCTGGTGCTGGAGCGCGCGGGCGGCGAGCGTTCCTTCCGCCTCACCGAGACCTACCTGACCGACCTGGGCGGGACGCCCTTCGTCGACAGCGGCGGCTGGCACCTGGACGCACCGCTGATCCGGCTGCAGGGCGAGGGCGGCAGCGAACGCGCCTACGCCATGCTGGGCGACGGCCGCCTGCAGTCGCGCGACGCCGACGGCGCGGCGCTGCGGGGCGGCGGCCACGTGCTGCAGCCCGTGCCCGTGTCCGGGCTCTGAAGCGCCGCCCGGCCATGCCTTCCGACCACGATCCCGAGACCGCGATGCACCGATCCCCCTGGCTTCTCCCGCCGGCCTGGCTGCTGGCGATCGCGCTGGCCGCGGCGTGGCCGGTCGCCGCGCAATCGCCGCCAGCGGAACGCGCGGAGGCTACCGACGGCGCCGAAGCGGAGCCGGCCGGGCCGCGCACCGGCGACGCCTGGGTGGACGAGCAGCTGGCCGACATCGACCGCTACGCCGCCCGCCACCGGCAGACGCTGGCCGACGAGCTGGTGCGCTACCGCGACACGCCGCGAGTGCTCGCCGACGAACTGCTCGGCCGCGAGGACTGGACCGCCGGCGAGACCTACTTCGCCTGCGCGCTGGCGCAGGTGGTCGGGCGGCCCTGTCGCGCCGTGGTCGCCGCGCGCGACAACGACCGCGCCCGTCCCTGGTCGGAGCTGGCCGAGGAACTCGGCGCCGCGCCCGGCTCGGCGCCGTACCGACGGTTGAAGGAAGGCATCGCCGCCAGCTACCGGCGCTGGGCGCGGCCGCTGGCCCTGGACGCCGAGCTGCGCCGCGCCATCCCGGAAGACGCGCGCCCGCCGACGCCGTGAACGCCGTGGCGCCGCCGGGCGCAGGGCTAGAATGCCCGCCATGACGCACGATCCCGCCCACCGCCGCCTGTCGGTGGCCCCGATGATGGACTGGACGGACATGGAGAAAAATTTTTTCAATTCAGATACTTATCTGTCGTATCCAGCTGGATGTAACGATCTCGCGGTACGCGACTGGGATTTGGCCCCCGAATCGCCCCGCGTCTTATGGGCGAACGCGGAGCCGCTCCCCGCTAAAGTGGTACGCGTCCGGAGGACGGACCACGCGACGTTTGGCGGGCCCATGTCATCTCTGGCTCAAGTCCCCAAAGGCGCCGCTGGCGGCTTCCATGCCGTATCTGCATGATTTTTAATCGAATTTTCACTTTGCGCCCCCGCTTGAGCGGGTGGTGACCGATGTGAGAGTCTAAGCAAGCAACTGTCAGGGCCCATGCCATGAGTACAACCCGTTCATTCGAGTGCCGCATCTGTGCCGTCGCGTCCGGCCGCTATGCGCTGGGCAGGGCTGACCGGCCATGGATTGAGAACGAGCGCTACTTGGCGCTTACGTCGATCGGACCCCTAGTCGAAGGTTGGACGTTAGCGGTTCCTCGAGCTCACTCTCTAAACCTTCTAAACGACTATACGGACGCCTCGTTCGTCAGCTTCGTCCGGAATGCTTTGTCGGTCATAGAGGCCGCTTACGGTAGCGCCGTCGTTTTCGAGCACGGTGCTCAATGCGAAGGTTCGGTAACCAGTTGCGGGACTTCACACGCGCATCTACACATAGTTCCACTCAAATTTTCTCTGCAACGAGAGGTGGTGCGTTTTGATAGAAGCCTGAAGTGGTTCCGGTGCTCCTTGAATAGTATCAAGGAGCGCGTGGGTCATCAGGAGTATCTTTTTGTGGCGGATAGGTACGAAGGGGCGGAGACTACGGGGGAGGTGTGCGTACTGCACCTCGGTCAATCACAGTTCTTCCGGCGCGTGATCGCTGAAAAGCTAGGGCTGGCGGGTCAGTCCGATTATAAAACGCACCCCAATTTGGCTGCTGCGGAGGCTGGCTCAAATACTCTGAGCTTGCTTTCTGGGCGTTTGAAAGCTGCGTGATGTCCGAATCCGAGCAATCTCACGGTGATGCTGCAGCCATTGCAGAAGAAGCCGAAAAGAACTCCGTCTCAGCCCAGCCTGATGACGAATTGATCAATGATGATGAGCGGAAGCAGTTCTATTGGAAATCGCGTTGGCCGCCGGACGCCGTTAGACAAATCTACTTTGAAGCAACGTATGTAGTTGGCATATTCGTGGCGAGCCTAGTCGGGATTCTGCTGACTTGGCGGGGGGATATTTTCTGGCTTGCTGGCTGCGAGCAGTGCAATCCGTCCACGTTGAGACGTTACGCCTATTTGTTTTTCTCAGGCGTGATGGGTGGGTCGTTGTTCGGACTGAAGTACCTGTACAAGGTCGTTGCAAGAGGTTGGTGGAATGTCGATCGCCGACTGTGGCGACTATTCTCGCCATGGCTGGCAGGCGGAATCGCTTTCGGCTTCGGCGCTCTCGCGGCAGCAGGACTTTTCGGATTCACTATGGGCGCCGCGCCAGGAGGGGCGTCGTTCGTGTCTCTAGGGTTTATTGCCGGCTACTTCGCGGATAGCGCATCGAGGAAGATGCAAGAGATCGCAAACACGCTCTTCGGTTTGCCAACGCACCCTCCTCAAAAAAGGAACGTCGCTGACGGGGTGTCTTGAAATGGACAGTCGTGGTGAAAGGACTCGTCGGCTGGCGTTCAATCGATCGGTCATTCTCGTCAGTGGCTCGGAGATACAAACGCTTGAACCTGACGGGGTCGCGTCAGAGCTGATCGGCCTGAAAGCTTTAGGCCTACTTCGGTTGCCACAAAGTTGGGTGCCCGAATTTTTTGTCGTCTCCGGAAATTGTCCTCCATGTCGTGGCGCGATCGAGCGTGCAGCGGCCCTGGCCGGTATGGGCAAGGATGACTTTGTTTGGGTGCGGTCCAGTGGGACCCTAGAGGGCGTCCAAGAACGTGGCTCACTGGACTCTACGGAAGTCCACTCCGGCCTTGTCTGCGAAGCGATCTGGGCCCTTCAAGAATCGACTGTATTTCTGGAGGAAATGGATCGCCAAACGATTCATTTTGTAATTCAGCGGCGAGTACACGCAAGAAAAAAGGGGCATCTGTCCAATGAGCGGCGGCTTCAAAGGCAGCCGCGGGACTGGATGTATGAGGTGGAGGGCGACGTGCTGCGGCCTCTCGGCGTACGTAAGTGGCGAAATGCGGACCTCAAGGACGATAGCCCCCTTACCGCCGACGCCTTTGCTCATGTCCCGCATGGCTTGAGGGCAGTGGCAGCCTGGGTCACTAACTCGCGCGCTTTGATTGAGTGGGTCTGGGATGGCGCTGCGGTCTGGGTGGTGCAGCTAGATCTGATAGCTGAATCTGGCGCCGGCGTCCACCCGTCTTCGCTAGTGAGCACCCGGCATCGCCCTTCTATTACCGCAAGTCAGCTCCGAACGTTCGTTCCATCCGCCCCGGACGATGTGCCAGCTTATCCAAAGCTCGATAACGCTAGGCTCTATGCGAGTTTGGGTTACGCGATGCCGGTGTTCTATGTACTCGAAGATCAAGATGTTGTTGCTCGCCTCATTGAGCATGGCGAGATAACGCCCGAGTTGCGGGACGATCTCGCGGTCCTATGTGCATATCCTTTTGTACTGAGAACAGACGCTAGCGGGCTTCCTCGAGATAAGCGCCAGATGCTCCCGAGGAGTGACGAGTTACGTAGCGTCGAGGCCGCCATTGAGTGGCTCAGGTCCACCTTTAGAGAGGTGATGACGTCAGTGCCGGAAGCCGATCTTACGATTCTCATCGGACATCACTTTATTCCCGCGATTGCCTCGGCATGGTGTCAGGCGACCCCGGACGACCGGCGTTCGCGAATAGAGTCGCTTTGGGGAATTCCCGAGGGATTGTATTGCTTCGCTCACGACGTGTTCGATGTGGATACGAATAGCCTCAGCCTTGATGGTGCGAAGCTGGAGTCCGCCAAAATACTTCTGCGGCGAGAGCGCTTTAAGGGTAAGTTTGTGGCGCCGAACGAGCAGGGAGAATGGAAGGTCCATGAAACGGCAGTTGGGCCAGATTGGAGGCGAAGCATCAAGCACGATGCCTGGGTCAAAGAGATCGCTTGGACTTCGAGAAGAATCGCGATTAGCGCAGGGAAGCCAGTCGTGGTGATGTGGTTTATCGGCGTGGATGAGACTCAAGGTCTGAACGCCGTGATGCCCTGGTATCATGAGGATTGGCAGCCGGATTCCAGTGGTTACAAAAAAGCGGCGCCAAGAACAAAGATCAACTCCGCACAAATCAGAACAGTATCAGATAAGAAAGACTGGACGGAGCTCGTGCGAGACGTGGAGGGGGGGGCGTTAGTCGAGCGAGTCGTGATTGATCCTAAGGACGAGACCATTATTCGTTCTCGGGACTTCGTGAATGAGTTGGCCGCTCACGCAAAGTCGCATCGCTACGTTGTTGAGCTAAGTGGTGGCGTGCTCTCCCATTTTTATCACATGCTCTCTAGAGAAGGTTGCAACGTCGAGTGTGTCGACTTATTCGGCGTGTCCGAGGAAGTCGCTGAGTTTAATAAGCTCGTCAGAGATAAGATTCCGGATGAGATCAGGCAGCACGGTGAAGCTGTGCAGGTCTTCGAGCTTCGAGGTGACGCCCTGATCACCTCGTTGAAGAGAAAGGTTGTCGAGGAAGCATATGAAGTACTGCAGGCGACAACTGTAGATGACATGGCCGACGAATTGGCGGATCTATCAGAAGTTGTGGATGCGTTGAGACACGCCTTGCATCTGTCGGTGGAGGATGTTTCGGACCGCCAAGCGGCCAAACGAAAGAAGCGAGGTGGCTTTTCAAGGGGCCTAATGCTCGTGAGAACCTCACTACCGCCCCCGATGATCACGCAAGTGGAGTCTAGTGAAGGGAGTGCGCAGCTGAAGAAGCTTAGCGACGTCGTCGATCTGCCGCGACTTGATGCTGATTTTCACGTGGACCGTCGCATCGATCGGAGCGGCGTCGCCGAACGTCAGGTCACAATAACGATGTCGACATTCGAGGACGATTACTCGTCAGGGGAGCATTTTTTCGAATTGCCGACGGCGGCCGGGGAGTCGCAAGAGATTTTCTTTAGATCGCGCGTCGAAAGGTACGGCGCGACGTTGAAGTTAAAGGTCAGGTTGACCGGAGCGGCCCGTCAGCTGTCTTTACCGCTCTCATTGAACCAGGACGACGAGGAAACCTTCCCAGAAGGGAGTTGATAGTTTAGCTCTGGGCGCTCATAGCTGACGTGCGGCCGAAGCACGACTGATCTATGTGCTCTTGGCTCAGGACTGGAGTAAAAGGGGGCGCGATGCAAACGCAGAAGAAGGAGCTCGAAACCGGGCTCTTGTCGGTAGATCTGGGGAACTTCAGGATCGGGGATCAGGAGACAACGCGTGATGCCTATCACGCAATGATCTTGGAGGAAGGCGAGGACATCGCCAACCTGGCCGACGACATTATCAAGCTGGGGCTCAGCCCGGCCGAGCTTTTTATCGTGTGCCCGGACCCGGACAAGAAGGGCCATTTTGTCGTGTGCGAAGGAAATCGACGGATGACTGCGATCAGGCTTCTGGAGAATCCCGCACTGGCCTCGGGGACAAGCGTGCATAGCCGGTTCGTCGCGCTTGCCAAGCAGTACGCAATCAAGCCTCTCAAGCGGGTTAGCTGCGTGGTGATGGACGACAAGGAATCCGCGTTCGTATGGATCGAGCGAAAGCATCGCGACTTGGGCGGGCGAGGCGTTGCCCAGTGGGGCGCGACGGCTACCGGGCGCGCCGACGCGTTCCGCGGCAAGATCCGCGCGTCCCGCGCGGTCCTGGATCACCTGCGCGCGCGTCGCCTGCTTCCTGGGACGCTGGAAGCGTCCTTGAGCCGACAGACCACGAACCTAGATCGCGTCTTCCAGATGCCGTACCTCGCCTCGGCCCTGGGCGTAAAGATCGAGAAGGATGGCGCAATCACTTACGGCAACGGGGACCAGAAACGGGGAGACGACCTGCTGCTGCGCATGGTCAAGCACATGGCAGTCGCCGGCTTCACGGTCGATAAGATCCGGCACCTCTCCGATCGCAAGGATTTCATAGACGAATTCGTCGACCACGCGGTTTTGGCCGAGCCGACCGAGGAGCCGCCTCCGATCGGGGCCGCTAGGCACAAGACGACGAGGACCACCAAGACCAAGCGTCGGGCCGCCTCGCCCCTAGAGCGCACCACCTTGGCCCTGCGCGGTCGGGAGTTCACGCTGGTGATCTCGGAGCCGCGCTTGAACGCGCTGTACGAAGAGGCGCTGCACCTGAACCCGGACAACCTCCCCAATAGCGCGGCGATCCTGACCCGAGTGTTCCTGGAACTGAGCACCGACCACTACCTGACCAAGGCCAAAGCCCCGCTGCCGAAAGGGCACGCCGACAAGGGTCGACGCTACTGGTCCGACATGGGCATCTCGCTCAAGGAGAAAATCAGCGTCGCGCTGAAGCTGCTGGACCCTACCGGCAATGATCCGTCGCTGAAGGAGGCTCGCAAGGCCTTGTCGACGAGCGATGCGCTCCATTCCGTAGAGGCGCTCCACGACTTCATCCACCACATCAAGTCTGACCCCGACCCCAAGGAGGTCAAGCGTATCTGGGCGCGTTGGCACCCGTACTTGTCGTTGCTGTTCGACACCCTGCAGACGCTGAAGAGATAGCGCTGTCCATCAGCGTCAATTTTTGCTATCCAACTCTTGGCAAAGACCTCGGGAAGCGTTCATGCAGTTCAATACTCCTTTGCGCTACCCCGGCGGCAAAGGCCGGCTGTCCCAGTGCGTCGCCAACATCATGGAGACCAACGGCCTGACCGGCGGTCACTACGTCGAGCCTTACGCCGGCGGGTCCGCGGTCGCGTTGTCGCTGCTGATGCTCGAGTACGCATCGCATGTTCACATCAACGACCTCAACCGGTCGGTGCACGCGTTCTGGTCGGCCGTGCTCAACGATACCGACCGCCTGTGCGCACGCATTCGCAGCGAACGGGTGTCAATGGCACATTGGCATCGGCAGCGAGCGGTCCAGCAGGATCCCGATGCCGACCCCCTGGATCTCGGCTACTCCACCTTCTTCCTCAATCGGACCAACCGCTCCGGAATCATCATGGGGGGTGTCATCGGCGGCAAGGGTCAGGATGGTCCGTGGAAGCTGAATGCTCGCTTCAATAAGGCTAACTTGATCTATCGGATCGAACGCATTGCTGCGCTTCGGCACAGCATTTCCTTGCATCGACTCGACGCAAGCGATTTGATCACGGAGCTGCTGCCTACCCTGCCGAAGCGGTCGTTGGTTTACCTCGACCCGCCGTACTACGTGAAAGGCAAGGGATTGTACGAAGACCATTATGGGCACGACGACCATGTGGCAATTGCCCAGCAGGTCGCGATGATCCAGCAGCACTGGATCGTGTCCTACGACAACGTGCCCGAGATTCGGAAGATGTACCAAGCCTATCGCTATCGCACGTTTGGGTTGCGCTACAGCGCTCAGAGCCGTTACGAAGGCGCCGAAGTGATGTTCTTCTCCAAACAACTGCGTCTTCCGGTAGAGATCGTACCGTCGCGGGCTGAAGCAGCTTAAAGTCCGGGCCAAGACCATTCGATTCCGGATTGAGCCAGACGTCGATGCCTCACGTAGCTACAGATAGACTCGGCGACCGTAGGGGATGGCTCGTTCCATCCCCAGGAGCCGGAGCCGGATTGCATTAGGTCGCCGCTATCGTGTTAGGCGCTTTGAACCGCTTTCTGCCCATCTTGTATCCGACCTTCACGGTTCGGTAGCCCGCCTTGTCAGTGCTGGCGACTTCGCATCAGGAAGCCGTGTTGTATGTTGTAGCGCAATACAACATACAACACGCTACATCCCTTGGACTTCATTCAGCCTGCCCTGACGGTGTTCGTTGCAAGGGATCTCTTCCTTGCCATCTCGAATCCCTTCTTCACCAAGCGGTTGGCTGCTCTGGCAGTGCTGGCGGCGGTAGAACCGATTGCCTTGCCGACGGCACTGTTCCCCGAAGTGATCGCTCGCTTGGAATGGCCGGTGGCCAACATCTTGCCGGCGCCCGAGCCAAGGGAGGCCAGGCGGCCTCCGAATGGCCACCGCCTGGATCTGCGCGCAGCGCCGTGGGCCGAGCAGTTCGAAGAACGGTCGCACTTCTGCTCGCGAGCGCCCGCGTCCCACCCATAGCACCCGCTTGCGCTCCACGTCCACCACCACCGTGGCGTAGCGATGGCCCTTCTGGATCGCGACCTCGTCCATCTCCAGCAACCGCACGCCCTCCAGCTCCGTTGGGCCCAACGTGCGCTCCAGTTCCTTCATGTCGATAGCCTTGGCCGTCTTCCAGTCCAGGCCGTGCCAGCCGGCAGCATGCCGCACCGAGGTCACCGCGCACAGACGGGCCGAGCTCCGGGCCAGGCGTCGAGTCACTCGGGCATGCAGGTCCAGCCAGGCCAGATGCTCCAGGCGGGGGCCACAACGGGAACAGGCCAGGCGCCGCCGCTGCACGCGCAGTTCCACCGGGTCGCCAAATATCGGCAGGTCGCGGATGCGACGCCACCTGCGGTCGTGGACCGAGGCCACTGGCTGGCCGCAACCAGAGCAACAGCCCGGCGCACCTGATGGCGCCACCACCGCGATCACGAGCCAGCTGGCTGCTCCTCGCTGCTCACGGTGCCAGTTCGATACCTCGTATCCCTCCCAGCCTCCCAGCTGGGCCATACAATCCCTCTCGGCCACGGCCGGCCCCAGTTTGTTGCCTAGACAACAGCAAGTCTGCCCGGTCGGCCGTGCGCCTCTTTCCCTTCAGGTGGGAGAAGAACAAAAAAATGCCGCCGCGTACTTTGCCAAGGGGTAAAGGCGAAGTAGGCGTTCATGCGTGCGCACGCCCGCGAGCGCGAGGACCAGCGGTTGCTGGGGCTGATTAGGCGCCACTGGCTGGCCAGCGGTGGCGTCTATGGCCATCGCAAGATCACCCTAGACCTGCGCGAGGCCGGTGAGACCTGCAGCCGACACCGCGTCCGGCGGCTGATGCAGGCCGAAGGCCTGCGAGCACAAGTGGGCTACGGCCGCAAGCCACGCCATCGGGGCGGTCCAGTCGGCGTGGTGGCGAACGTGCTCAACCGCGATTTCACCCCGGACGCCCCGAACCGGGTCTGGGTCACGGACATCACCTACATCCGCACCGACGAGGGCTAGCTGTTCCTGGCGGCGGTGATGGACCTGTACTCGCGGCAGATCGAGGGCTGGGCGACAGCGCCGACGATGACCAGCGACCTGGGGCTGCAGGCGCTGGTGGCTGCGGCTTGGCGACGCAAGCCGGGCCCGGGCGTGCTGGTGCACTCCGACCAGGGCTGCCAGTTCACCAGCAGCGATTGGCAGTCGTTCCTGAAGGGCGCGCCGGATGGTGCCGAGCATGAGCCGTCGAGGGAACTGCCACGACAACGCCGTGGCCGAGAGCTTCTTCAGCGTGTTGAAGAAGGAGCGGATCAAGCGGCGGATCTACCCGAGCCGGCAGGCGGCACGCACCGACCTGTTCGACTACATTGAGATGTTCTACAACCCGATCCGCCGGCACGGTTCCGCCGGCGGTGTCTCACCGGTAGAGTTCGAAAGGCGCTATGCGCAGAGCGGCAACTGAGTGTCTACGGAAATCTAGGCGGTCTACTTGCCATCGCGCTTAACGCGAATGATGGCCGTGTAACCTGTTGATCCGTTCTTCCGGCGCCGGGTGAGAATTGAGCCCACGCCCGGAGTGTAACAACGAGCCGAATGTTGCACTACGCGTTACACCTTCGCCCCGAAAACTCCCGAAATTGACCGATCATGAGCGTAACTGAGGAACACAAAAACACGAGCAACTCGTTGGAATTGCGCGAAAATTTGCGCTATGAGGCGTCTGTGCGTCTTTCAGTGGCCCCGATGATGGACTGGACCGACACCCACTGCCGGGCGTTCCATCGCGTGCTGGCGCCCGATGCGCTGCTCTATACCGAGATGGTGCACGCCAACGCCGTCGTGCACGGCGACCGTGCGCGCCTGCTGGCGATGGACCCGTCCGAGCATCCGGTCGCGCTGCAGCTGGGCGGCAGCGAGCCGGCGCGGCTCGCGGAGGCGGCGCGGATCGGGGCGCGGCACGGCTTCGACGAGATCGATCTCAACTGCGGCTGTCCGTCCGACCGCGTCCAGGCCGGCCGCTTCGGCGCCTGCCTGATGCGCGAGCCGGCGCTGGTCGCCGACTGCGTGGCGGCGATGGTGGAGGCGCTGGCCGGCGAAGGCCGCCGGGTGCCGGTCACGGTCAAGTGCCGGCTGGGCGTGGACGACGACCACGACTACGACGGCTTCCTCGCCTTCGTCGACGGGGTGGCGGCCGCAGGCAGCCGGCGGGTCGTCGTGCACGCGCGCAACGCCTGGCTGCAGGGGCTGTCGCCGAAGGAGAACCGCGAGGTGCCGCCGCTGCGCTACGACTGGGCCTACCGGCTCAAGCGCGAGCGGCCGGCGCTGACGGTGCTGCTCAACGGCGGCATCGCCGACGAGGGTGCGGCGCTGGCCCATCTCGCCCGGGTCGACGGCATCATGCTCGGCCGCGCCGCGTACCACGATCCCTACCTGCTGCATCGCCTGGATTGCCGCTTGGCGGGACGGGCAACGCGCTCGCGCGCCGAGCTGCTGGACGCGTTCGCGCCCTACGTCCACGCGCAGCTGGCTCGCGGCGTCGCGCTCAAGCACATCGTCCGCCACGTGCTGGGCCTGTTCCTGGGGCAGCCGGGCGGGCGCGCGTTCCGCCAGGTGCTGAGCGAGGGCGCGCACCGTCCGGGCGCGGGCTGGCAACTGGTGGAGGCGGCCCTCGCCGCGACGGGGGCTCGCCCGCGGGCGGCGGCCTGACGCGCTCCACCTCTCCATCACCGACAGGGCTCGCCGCTGAACCGGGTCAGGGTGTTGACGGAAAAGTTAAGGACGGATTCACTGCCCGATTTCGACAATCCGGGGCGTCCTTCGCTGTCGCGTGGGACACCCCTCTTTCCCGACGGACCCTCCGGACTCCCGATGCCCGCACCGTTCCGCCCGCTGCCGACCTGCCTGCTCGCCGCCGCCCTGCTGGCGGGAAGCGGGTTGGCGCAGGCGCAGGGTCGGCCGGAGGGCCCGCGACAGGAACGCGTGCGACCGCCGCCGCCGCGCGGCCAGGACGCGATGACCGAGTCCATCCGCCACGTCCGCAGCGCCGCGCGCGGCGAGGTGCTGAGCGCGGAGGCGATGCACATCGACGGCCGCGAGATCAACCGGATCAAGATGCTGGACGAACGCGGCCGGGTCCGGGTGTACGAGGACGATCCGCAGCGCCGCCGGCTCGATGCGCGGTTGCCGCCTACACGTGATCGCGACGATTGAGTTCAGATACTTGAACGTACAGGCCGCCCCGGCCGTCTGACACGGAGTTGAACCCCATGCGTATCCTGCTCGTCGAAGACGAAGCCCCGCTGCGCGAAACCCTGGCCGCGCGGCTCAAGCGCGAGGGTTTCGCGGTCGATGCCGCCCAGGATGGAGAGGAAGGCCTGTACATGGGCCGCGAAGTGCCCTTCGACGTGGGCATCATCGACCTCGGCCTGCCGAAGATGTCGGGCATGGAGCTGATCAAGGCCCTGCGCGACGAGGGCAAGCAGTTCCCCGTGCTGATCCTCACCGCGCGCTCCAGCTGGCAGGACAAGGTCGACGGCCTCAAGCAGGGCGCCGACGACTACCTGGTCAAGCCGTTCCACGTCGAGGAACTGCTGGCGCGCATCAACGCCCTGGTCCGCCGCGCGGCCGGCTGGAGCAAGCCGACGCTCGAGTGCGGTGCGGTCACCCTCGACCTGGCCGCGCAGACGGTCAGCGTCAGCGGCCAGAACGTCGACCTGACCAGCTACGAGTACAAGGTGCTCGAGTACCTGATGATGCATGCCGGCGAGCTGGTCTCGAAAGCCGACCTGACCGAGCACATCTACCAGCAGGACTTCGACCGCGACTCCAACGTGCTCGAGGTCTTCATCGGCCGCCTGCGCAAGAAACTGGACCCGGAAGGCACGCTGAAGCCGATCGAGACCGTGCGCGGCCGCGGCTACCGCTTCGCCATCCCGCGGAGCACCGAGGGCTGACTTGCCGAGCCCAGGGACCGCGGCGGACGGCGCGGCGCCCCCGGGGCGCCGCGCGCGCGATCGAGGGACGGAGGCGATGAGCCAGAGGCCGGCCAAGCGCGAACTGCCCTGGCGACCGAGGTCGCTGCAGGCGCGGCAGATGCTGGCGGCGAGCCTGGGCCTGGTCGCCTTCCTCGCGCTGGCGGGCTACGCGCTCGACCGCGCCTTCGTGGACGTGGCCAGCCAGGGCCAGCGCGACCGCCTGCGCGGCTCGGCCTTCACCTATGCCGGCGACGTCGAGTTCGCGCGCGACGGCACGCTCATCGCCCCCGAGTTCCCGCCCGACGAGCGCTTCGAGCGCCCGGGCAGCGGCAGCTACGCCGCGGTGGTGATGGAAGACGATGTCTGGCTGTCGGGCTCGGCGCAGGGGCCGGTGCTGCCGGAACTGGAACTGCTCGAACCGGGCCAGGAGAAGATCGACGGGCCGCTGCCGATCCTCGACAGCGCCGGTCTGCCCGGCGAGGTGATCCGCTACGGACGCGGCTTCGCGCTGGTACGCGAGAGCGGCGGCGCGGAGAGCGAGCTGCTCTATACCGTGTACATCCTCGAGGACGCCGGCACGCTGCCCAGGCAGGTGCAGGTGTTCCGCCAGGCGCTGTGGCGCTATCTCGGCGTGGCCGGCGTGATCCTGCTGCTGCTGCAGGCGCTGGTGCTGCGCTGGAGCCTGCGCCCGCTGCGCAACGTGATCGCCGAGCTCAAGCGCGTGCAGCGCGGCCAGGCCAACCGCATGGGCGAACTGCACCCGCGCGAGCTGGAGCCGCTGACCGACAGCATCAACGCGCTGATCGAGAGCGAGCGGCAGAACCTCGAGCACCAGCGCAACACCATGTCCGACCTGGCGCACAGCCTGAAGACGCCGCTGGCGGTGCTGCACACGCGGCTGGAGGCCGGCGCAAGCGACGCCGAGCTGCGCGACGAGCTGGCCATCCAGCTGCGGCGCATGAACGACCTGGTCGGCTACCAGCTGGGCCGCGCCGCCTCCAGCGGCCACAAGCTGTTCTCCGCGCCGGTGGAGATCGAGCCCTACGCCGAGGAACTGGTGCGCGGGCTGGAGAAGATCTACGCGTCGCAGGGGGTGATCTGCGAGTTCGACATCGACCCGACCGCGCGCTTCCACGGCGAGCCGGGCGACCTGCAGGAACTGCTCGGCAACCTGCTGGAGAACGCCTTCAAGTGGGCGCGCCGGCGGGTGCTGCTGACGGTGCGCCCGGGCGAGCCGGAACCCAACCGGCGACCCGGCCTGCGGCTGGCGGTCGACGACGACGGCACCGGCATCCAGCCTGACCGCATCGCGCACGTCCTGCAGCGCGGTGTGCGCGGCGACGAACGTGTGCAGGGCCACGGCATCGGGCTGGCGATCGTGCAGGACATCGTGCACAGCTACCGCGGCGAGCTGAGCGTCGGCCGGTCGGAGGAACTGGGCGGGGCGCGCTTCGAGGTGGTGCTGCCGCCGGGGCTGTGATCGCGGCGTCGCGCGCGGGCGCGCTATCGCGGCAGGGCGCGATCGGCGAACGGCGAGTGACCGTAGAAGCGCTGCAGGTGGTCGGCCACCGCGGGCAGTTCGCGCGCCAGCAGCGCCGGTGCGCTGAAGTGGTACTCGCTGCACACCGCGAAGAACTCCTCCGGCGCCTCGCCCGCGTAGGGGTCGAGCGCGGTGGCCTCGTCGCGCTCCAGCCGGGCGACGAAGCCGTCGAAGGCGCGCTGGAAATCGCGCGCCCAGCGCCGCTGCCAGTCGCGGGGCAGGGCGGGGGTGCCGTCGAGCACGCCGTCGAGGGCGTCGAGCTTGTGCGCCATCTCGTGCACGGCCACGCAGAAGCCGCCGTCGGGCTCGGCCAGGTCGGACTCGACGTCGGCCCAGGACAGGATCAGCGGCCCCGATTCCCAGGCCTCGCCGATCAGTTCGTCCTCCCACTCGTGCAGCACGCCGGCGGCGTCGACGTGGCTGCGGTTCACCCGGAACGCGTCCGGGTACACGATCAGCTGCCTCCAGCCGTGCAGGCCCTCGGCGCCGAACTCCAGCAGCGGCAGGCAGCACAGCGCGGCCAGCAGCGCGCGCCGGGTCTCGTCGAGTTCCAGGCCGGCGACCGGGGTGATCGTCTTGTCGTGCAGGAAGTGCGCGGCCAGCGATTGCAGGCGTGCGTCGCGCGCGGCGTCCAGCCGGCCGACCCAGGCGGCGCGGCGGCGGACCTCGGCCCAGAGCGCGGGCGCGGGCGGATCGGGGCGGCGCCGCAGGCGCCGGAACCAGCCGCTCACCGGATCAGCGGAACATGCCCGGCAGGAAGCTGTGCCAGCGCGGGGTACGCACGCCGCTCTCGGGGACGCCGCCGCGCTGGAGCCGTGCGCGATCCTCGGCCTCGCCGGTGCCGCCGCGATGCTCGGCGGGGCGGGGATTGGTGGGGTCCTGGCCGGACGTCTCCGCACAGCCCTCGCCGGGCGATTGGCGCAGCTCGGTCGCCAGGACCGGCAGGCTGGCGCAGCCGAGCAACAGCAGGATCGCGAGTCGCAGGGCCATGGCAGGTCGCTGGGGTGGCGGGCGGATCGCCGACTATAGCGCGGTTGCGCCCGCCGTGCAGGCTGGGCATCCTGCCGGGCGCCCGCGAGCCCGGGCGGGGTCGGATCGGGAACGCCATGTCCATGGAGCGCGCACTGTTGCAACGCCTGGCCGCGGGGCCGGTCTCCGGCGACCGGCTGGCCCGCGAGCACGGCCTGACCCGTGCGGCGGTGTGGAAGCGGATCGAGGCGCTGCGTGCGGCGGGCGTGCCGATCGCGGCGCGCGCGGGCCAGGGCTATGCGCTGGAATCGCCGCTCGACCTGCTCGACGCCGAGGCGATCCGCGCGCGCCTGCCCGCCGGCGTCGCGCCGCTGCTCGCCGGGCTGGAAGTGGCCTGGGCGGTGGACTCCACCAACTCGGAACTGCTGCGCCGCCCCTCGCCCGGGCAGGGCGCCCAGGTCCTGCTGGCCGAAAGCCAGACCGGCGGGCGCGGGCGGCGCGGACGCGCCTGGGCCTCGCCGCTGGCGGCCAATCTCTACCTCTCGGTGTCGCGCGCCTTCGCCGGCGGGCTGGCGCGGCTGGGCGGGCTGAGCCTGGTCGCCGGGATCTGCGCGGCGGAGGCGTTGCGCTCGCTGGGCGCACCGGTCCGCCTGAAGTGGCCGAACGACCTGGTGGTCGACGCCGGGGACGACGCGCTGCGCAAGCTCGGCGGGGTGCTGGTGGAGGGCGGCGGCGAACATGCCGGGCCGGTGTGGGCGGTGATCGGCGTCGGCCTCAACGTGGCCATGCCGGCGGCCGCGGCGGCGACGATCGGGCAGCCCTGGGCCGACCTGCGCGGGCTGGGGCTGGCGCCGCCGCTGCGCGATCGCCTGGCTGCGGAACTCGTCGCCGCGCTGCTGCCGGCGCTGGAGACCTTCGACCGCGACGGCCTGGTGCCGTTCCTGCCGCGCTACGCGGCGCTGGACGCGCTGGCCGGGCGGCCGATCGTGCTGCACGAAGCCGCCGGCGCGCGGCCGGGCGTCGCCCTGGGCGTGGCCGCGGACGGTGCGCTGCGCGTGCGCACCGACGAGGGCGAGCGCGAGGTGCACGCGGGCGAGGTCAGCGTGCGGAGGTGCCATGACGACTGAGTGGCTGATCGATCTCGGCAACACCCGCCTCAAGTGCGCGCCGCTGCTGGACGACGGCAGCGCCGGCGAGGGCTTCGCGGTGCCGCACGACGGCCAGGTGCTGCCGGCGGGCTGGGCCGACGCGCTGCCGGCGCGGGTGGAGGCGGTGGTCCTCGCCAGCGTCGCGCGCGACGCGCTGCGCACGGCGGTGCTGCAGACCCTGGCCGGGCGCTGCGGCCGCGTGGTGCGTGCGCGCACCGAGGCCGTCTTCGACGGCATGCGCATCGCCTATGCGCGGCCGGAGCGACTGGGCGTGGACCGCTTCCTGGCCCTGGTCGGCGCGCATGCGCGCGGTGCCGGCCCGTGGCTGATCGCCGGCGTGGGCACCGCGCTGACGGTGGACCTGCTCGACGCGCAGGGCGTGCATCGCGGCGGGCGGATCGCGCCCGCGCCGGCGCTGATGCGCGAGAGCCTGCACCGGCGCGCGCCGCACCTGCCGGCCGAGGGCGGGCGCTACGCCGTGTTCGCGGCCGACACCGACGACGCCCTGGCCTCGGGCTGCCTCGGCGCCGCCTGCGCGCTGGTGCAGGCCAGCGCGGTCGAGGCCGAAGCGCTGCTCGGCGCGCCGCCGCGGCTGCTGGTCCACGGCGGCGGCGCCGCGCCGCTGCTGAAAGGCCTGCCCGGCGCCACGGCCGCGCCGCATCTGGTGATGGAAGGGCTCGCGCGCTGGGCGGGGCGCACGCGAAGCGGGCCCTGGGTCGCCGAAAGGACATCGCCCACGCTCTAGAATCGGCGCATGCTCGCGCGCGCCGCCGTCCTGCTGCTGATCGTCCTCAACCTCGGCGTCGGGCTGTGGTGGACGCTGCGCGCGCCGCCGCAGGCCGACCCGCTGCCGGCGCAGCCGCCGGGCGTGCCGCGGCTGCAGCTGGCCTCGGAGGTGCAGGCCGCCGCGGCCGAGGCGCCCCGTGCCGGCGGCATCGCGTCCGCCGGCGACGCGGCGCCCGACGCATCGCCGGCGCCTGCCGCGCAAGCGCCGGCGCGCGGCGAGGACGTCGTGGACACGGAGGACGCGCTCGCCGCCGCGCCCGCCGGCGCCGTGCCGGTCTGCCATCGCCTCGGTCCGTTCGCCGACGAGGCCGCGCTCGCCCGCGCCAGCGCGCGCCTGCAGCCGCAGGTGGAGCGCGCGTTCGCCCGCGCGGTCGCGACCGCACCCCGCGGCTGGCGAGTGTGGCTGCCGCCGCAGGCCGACCGCGACGCCGCGCAGGCTGTGGCCGAACGGCTGGGCGCGGCGGGCTTCGACGACCACTTCATCCTCGGCGGCAGCGAGGCGAACGCGATCGCGCTGGGCCGCTTCGGCAGCGAGTCCGCCGCGCGCCGGCACGTCGCCGCGCTGCAGGCGGCCGGCTTCGAAGCGCGCGCCGAGCCGCTGGGCGAGGTCTCCACCGCGCAGTGGCTCGACGTGGTCGCCGCCGCGGGCTTCGACGCGCAGGCCGCGGGCCGCGCCAGCGGGACCGAGGTGCGGCCGCTCGACTGCGCGACGCTGCGCGGGCCGTAGGAGCGCGCTCGCGCGCGATGCTCCTTTGCTCTTCCCATCCGTCGCCGCGGAAGCCTCGCGCGCGAGCGCGCTCCTGCCAAGGCGGTAGCCCATCCCGAGACGATCGCGCCGCATCCGCTAGAATCGCCGCCGTGCCGTGCCGGCATAGCTCAGCTGGTAGAGCAACCGCCTTGTAAGCGGTAGGTCGTCCGTTCGATTCGGACTGCCGGCACCATTCCTGAGAACGCGCGCGCGCCGGGCCGGCGTCGGGAACGTCCCGACAGACAGCCGAGGTGAATCGGTTCATCCTGCTTCGACCGGCGCACGGTGCCCGCGACTCCCCATCCCCTTGTCGCGGGTACGTCCCACGTGCATGCCCCCGCAACGGGGGCAGCCGGTTCCCGGTTTCCTGCAGCGCGTCCCGGTCCCGCGGCGCCGGCCCGTGCCGGAGGCCGGTGCTAGACTCCCGCTGCCCTGCGGTCGCGGCGGTCGGGCCGTGCGCTCGCGGCGACCCGTGCGGGCCCCATCCGAACCGGATCCGCCGCATGCCCCGACCCCATCCTCCCGTCTCGCTCATCGGCGTGCCCACCGACATCGGCGCCGGCCACCTGGGCGCGCGCCTGGGGCCGGACGCGCTGCGCATCGCCGGCCTGGCCGAAGCGCTGCGCGCGCGGGGCGTGGACGTGGCCGACCGCGGCAACCTCGACGGCCCGGCCAACCCGGTGCAGCCGCCGGTCGGGGGCTACCGGCACCTCGACGGGGTGGTGGCCTGGAACGAGGCGCTGCTGGCGGCGTCGCGGGCGGAACTGCGCGCGGGGCGGATGCCGGTGGTGCTGGGCGGCGATCACTCGCTGGCGATCGGCTCGATCGCCGCGGTGGCGGCGCACTGCCGGGAGGCGGGCCGCAAGCTGCGCGTGCTGTGGCTGGACGCGCACTCGGACTTCAACACCAGCCAGGTCACGCCCTCGGGCAACCTGCACGGCATGCCGGTGGCCTGCCTGTGCGGGATCGGGCCCGAGGCGCTGGTGCGCATCGGCGGCCACGTGCCGGCGATCGTGCCGGCACAGATCCGCCAGGTCGGCATCCGCTCGGTGGACCAGGAGGAAAAGCGCCTGGTCAAGGAGCACGGGCTGGACATCTACGACATGCGCCACATCGACGAGGCGGGCATGAAGCGCACGATGGAGGCGGCGCTGGCCGGCCTGGACGAGGACACGCACCTGCACGTGAGCTTCGACGTGGACGTGCTCGACCCGTCGATCGCGCCGGGCACCGGGACCACCGTGCCCGGCGGGCTCGACTACCGCGAGGCGCAGCTGGTGATGGAGATGATCGCCGATACCGGGCGCATGGGCTCGCTGGACGTGGTGGAGGTGAGCCCGGCGCTGGACGTGCGCAACGGCACCGCGGAGCTGGCGGTGGACCTGGTGGAGAGCCTGTTCGGCAAGTCCACGCTGATGCGGGATTGAGCCGATCGCGGCGCCGGCAGGAGAAAGCTGAACAGGAGTTCGGCGACGTCCGTCCCGAGGCGCCGAATCGACACCGCGTTCACGCCGTCCTGCGTTCTCATGCGTGCCCGGGCCGCGGTTTTTTTCGTGCCCTGCCCAGGGGGCGGCTCTCAACATCCCATCAGGAGACTTCCATGAAGCGTTTCACTGCTCTGCTGCTGCTCGCCCTGTTCTCGGCGGGCACGCTGACCGCCTGCAACACCGTCAAGGGCGCCGGCCAGGACGTCCAGAAGGTGGGCGGCAAGCTCGAGGACGCCGCGGACAACACCGGCGGCACCGGCCGCAACTGATTTCGTTCTTCCATCCAGGAAGCGGAAAAGCCGGCGCACGCCGGCTTTTTCGTTTTCGCGCGGCGTCGACCTCGCCGGCGCCGCACTGAAGCGTTCATGGAGTTGATCGCGTGTCGAACGCAATCTTGATCCGTCCTGAAGCCGTCGCGGGCGAACCTGATCGCACGGTACTTCCACCGTGACTGACGAGGCAGGCATGAACAAGGACATCATTTCCGGCAAGTGGTCCCAGCTCAAGGGCAAGGCCCAGGCCAAGTGGGGCGACCTCACCGACGACGTGTTCGACGTGGCCGAGGGCGACAGCAAGTACCTGGCCGGCAAGCTGCAGGAGCAGTACGGCTGGGAGCGCGATCGGGCGGAGAAGGAAGTGCGCGACTTCGAGCGCACCCTCTAGCCCGAACGGGTCGGGAAAGCGGGACGAGGGCCGGCGATCGCCGGCCCTCGTTCTTTTCTGGGCCGCCACCGTCGGCGGGGTGGGCGGCGTCCCGGGCCGTTAGACTGGGCGGCGTCCCGTCTTTGACTGCCCGCGATGTCCCCACGTCCCACCCGCGTCCTCACCGGCATCACCACCTCCGGCACGCCCCACCTGGGCAACTACGTCGGCGCGGTCCGCCCGGCGATCGCCGCCAGCCGCGCCCCCGGTGCCGAGAGCTTCTACTTCCTGGCCGATTTGCACAGCCTGATCAAGGCGCAGGACCCGGCGCGCACCCAGCGCTCGACGCTGGAGATCGCGGCGACCTGGCTGGCCGCGGGCCTGGACCCGGCGAAGGTCTGGTTCTACCGCCAGAGCGACATCCCCGAGATCCCGGAGCTGACCTGGTTCCTGACCTGCGTGGCCGGCAAGGGCATCCTCAACCGCGCCCACGCCTACAAGGCGGCGGTGGACAGGAACCGCGCCGAGGGCGAGGACGACGACGCCGGCGTGACCGCCGGCCTCTTCATGTATCCGGTGCTGATGGCGGCCGACATCCTGATCTTCAACGCCGACAAGGTGCCGGTGGGCCGCGACCAGATCCAGCACATCGAGATGGCGCGCGACTTCGGCCAGCGCTTCAACCACGTCTACGGCCGCGAGTACTTCGCCCTGCCCGAGGCGGTCGTCGACGAGCAGGTGGCGACCCTGCCGGGGCTCGACGGCCGCAAGATGAGCAAGAGCTACGGCAACACCATCCCGCTGTTCGCGCGCACCGGGGAGTTGAAGAAGCTGATCTTCTCCATCGTCACCGACTCGCGCGCGCCGGGCGAGCCGAAGGACACCGCGGGCTCGCCGCTGTTCCAGATCTACCAGGCCTTCGCCGATCCGGGCGAGACCGCGGAGTTCGCGCGGGCCTTCGCCGAGGGCATCGGCTGGGGCGACGCCAAGCAGCGGCTGTTCGAGCGGGTGGAGGCGGAGATCGCGCCGATGCGCGAGCGCTACGATGCGCTGGTGGCGCGTCCCGGCGACATCGAGGACATCCTGCGCGACGGCGCGCGGCGCCTGCGCGAGCGCTACGCCACGCCGCTGCTGGCCGAGCTGCGGCATGCGGTCGGCCTGCGCGACCTGGCCGCGCAGGCCGCGGCCCCCGACCCCGAAGCCGGTGACGCGCCCGCGGCGCCGCCGACGTTCAAGCAGTACCGCGAGGCCGACGGCCGCTTCTCGTTCAAGCTGGTCGACGGCGACGCCCTGCTGCTGCAGGGCGCGGCCTTCGAGGCGCCGCGCGAGGTGGGCCTGCTGATCGCGCGGCTCAAGCGCGGCGACGCGCCGCTGGCGGAGGAGGGCGGCGCGCTGCGGCTGGAGGGTGCGGCCGTGGGCGCGCTGGCGCCGGGCGTCGGGCTCGACACGCTGCGCGCCGCGCTGGCGAGGCTGGCGGAGGCGGCGTGAGCGCGCTGGTCGAGCTCAACCTCGCGCTGATCCTGTTCCTGCCCTGGTTCCTGATCCTCGGCGCGCTGTACTGGATCTACCCGCGGCAGCCGCGCGACGGCGCCCGCCGCCTGTTCGACAGCGTCGCGCTCGCGCTGTCGGTCGCGGCTTTCGTGGCCAGCATCCACTGGGCGCACCGGACCGCC
Organism: Alterluteimonas quercicellularis; assembly: GCF_021191635.1. Taxonomy (GTDB): domain Bacteria; phylum Pseudomonadota; class Gammaproteobacteria; order Xanthomonadales; family Xanthomonadaceae; genus Luteimonas; species Luteimonas quercicellularis. Next base: position 18,912 of record NZ_JAIWPR010000021.1, on the reverse strand, counting down.
GATCCGACCTACGGCGGCATGTGGCGACAGATCCTGGCGACCGCGCTGGGCTACGGCGTGTACCTGGCGGCGATGCTGGCCGCGTTCGTGCTGCGCGCGGCCTGGCTGCGGCGCCGTGCGCGCTCCGCGCCCGAAACCCCTCGCCGGTAGGAGCGCGCTCGCGCGCGACCGGGCAAGGTGCCGCCGGACCCACGGCAGAAGCAGAACGCGTCCCCAAGCGCGAACGACGGCAAACGACGACCGGCATCGCTTTTCCCGGGGGCCTGAAGCGAAGCCGTCGCGCGCGAGCGCGCTCCTGTGGGCATGACGGCGCTGTCCGGCCTGCGACCAAAGCCGAATCCCGGTCGCGCCGGGGCTTGCCTACACTGGTGGTGTCATCCCCACCCGCGAGCGAGCGCATGTCGGAACCCCATGGCGTGGCGACCATCGACACCGGCTACCAGCGGCCGGCGTTCTGCGCCGCCTACCTGGTGGTGCAGGACGGTTGCGCCGCGTTCGTGGACAGCGGCACCGGGCGCAGCGTGGAGCGGCTGCTGGCCGCGCTGGAGGCGCGCGGCCTGCGCCGCGAGGCGGTGGACTGGGTGATCCTGACCCACGTGCACCTGGACCACGCCGGCGGCGCCGGCGAGCTGATGCGCGCGCTGCCCAACGCCACGCTGGTGGTGCATCCGCGCGGGGCGCCGCACATGATCGACCCGGCGCGGCTGGCCGCCAGCGCGCGGCAGGTCTACGGCGACGAGGAATTCGAGCGCAGCTACGGCGAGCTGGTGCCGGTGCCGGCGGAGCGTGTGGTGGCGGCACCCGACGGCCACGTGGTCGAGCTGGCCGGCCGCCGCCTGCGCTGCGTGGACACGCCCGGCCACGCGCGGCACCACCTGGCGGTCTGGGACGCGCGCAGCCGCGGCTGGTTCAGCGGCGACGTGTTCGGCATCTCCTACCGCGAGCTCGACACGCCGCGCGGCGCCTTCGTGATCCCCACCAGCTCGCCGGTGCAGTTCGACCCGGACGCGATGAAGGACTCGGTGTGCCGGATGCTCGCCGAGGCGCCGGCGCGGGTCTACCTGACCCATTACGGCGAAGTGACCGACTGCCAGCGGCTGGGCACCGACCTGATCGCGCAGATCGACGCGATGGCGGCGCTGGCCAGGACGCTGGCGCGCGATCCCGACCGCCACGGCCGCCTGGTCGAGGCGCTGACCCGGCTGTACGTGGAGCGCGCGCAGCGGCACGGGGTGAAGGACGCGGCGTCGCGGGTGCCGACGCTGCTGGCGATGGACATCGAGCTCAACGCCCAGGGGCTGGCGGTGTGGCTGGACCGGCAGCCGTAGGCGCGCGCTCGCGCGCGAGGGCTTTCTCTCGCGACCCACGTCGCGCGCAAGCGCGCTCCTACAAGAGCAACAACCGCCAAGCCCCATGCAGGAGCGCGCTCGCGCGCGACCGGGCTTTCCCCGTGACCCGCGCCGCGCGCGAGCGCGCTCCTACTCCCAGCGGTTGAGGTGCGGGCCGAAGGACTCGCGCTGCGGGCGCACCACGCAGAAGCGGTGCCCGCTGGGCGCTTCCATCACCCACCAGGTCTTGATCTTCTCGATCCGCCGGGCGCCCAGACCCTCCAGGCGCGCGGCCTCGGCCTCGACGTCGTCGGTCTCGATGTCGAGGTGGACCCGCGAGGGGTGCGCGACCTGCTGCAGCAGGAGCAGCGGCTCGTCGTCTTCGGTGCGCAGCTGGGCGTACTTGCCGTCGCCGTCGGCGTCGCCGGAGACGACCGCCTTGCCGAGGGCCTGCGACCAGAACGCGACGTGCGGGGCGAGGTCCTCGACCTCGCAGTCGAGGACCAGGGTGGACAGGCGGCTGTGGTGGGTCATGGCGGCGCTCCGCGGCAAGGAAGGCGCAGCATGCCCGCCCGGCGTCTCGGCGGCTGCGACGGCGGTCGCGGGCCGGTGGCCGGTTCGACGCAGGCGCGCGCTCGCGCGGCGCTCCTCCCATTCAGTGGCCGACGAAAAGCATCGCGCGCGAGCGCGCTCCTACAGGCTCACTGCGGGAGCGCGAGGTCGTCGAGCAGGGCACGCAGGAAGCGCGCGGCCTCGCCGCCGGTACAGGCGCGGTGGTCGAAGGTCAAAGACAGCGGGATCACCTTGTGCGACTCGAAGCCGCCGATCACCGGGGTGATCTGGTGGCGGGCGCGGCCGGCGGCGACGATCGCCACGCACGGCGGCACGATCACCGGGGTGGCGTAGCGGCCGGCGAACATGCCGAAGTTGGACAGCGAGATGGTGTAGCCGGTCAGCTCGCCGGCCGGCAGGCTGCGGTCGTTCACCTGCGCGCGCAGGCGGTTCACGCCCTCGCGCACGCCGGCGGCGTCGAGCACGTCGGCGTTGCGCAGCGCGGGCACGAACAGGCCGTCGTCGGTGTCCACGGCGATGCCGATGTCCACGTGCGGGTGCAGGGTGCGGGTGAGCTTGTCGCCGTCGAACCAGGCGTTGAGCGCGGGCACCGCGCGCGCGGCGGCGCAGATCGCGCGCACCAGGCGCGCGGTGACGTCGTTGCCCGGGGCCCAGGCATGGGTGTCTGCGTCGTCGGTCAGCGTGGTCGGCACCACCTTGGCGTGGGCGTCGGCCATCACCCGCGCCATGTTGCGGCGCACGCCCTTGAGCTGTTCCGGCTGGCCGCTGGCGGTGACCGAGGGCGGCTGGGTGCGCATCGGTTTGCCGGAGGCGGACAGGGCGGTGCGCTGCTCGGGCGGTCGGGAAGCGGGCGCGGCGGCGGCCCGGCTCTCGCCCGACGCGCTGCGCGCACCGGCCTCTCCCGCGCGCGGGGCAGGCGAACCGGCCTTGGCGGTTCCCTGGGCGGCGGCCTGCTTGACGTCGGTCATGGTGACCACGCCATCGGCGCCGGTGCCGCGCACGCGGGCGATGTCGACCTGCAGCTTGCGCGCCAGCGCGCGCACGGCCGGCATCGCGCGCACGCCGCCCACCGAACTGGCGCGCTCGCTGTGCACGGCGTCGGAACTCTGCATGGCGCCGACCACGGTGCCGCTGTCGGCGCGGTCGCCGCCGGGCTCGCCCTCCGGCGCCGGTTCGCCGGGGTCGGCGATCGCGCCGCCGTCGTCGGAGGCGACCACGCGTGCGTCCGGCACCGGGTCCTCGCTGCCGGCGCCCCTGGCCGGCTTCGGCGGGCCGTGGTGGTGGCCGGTGTCCTGGCCCTCGGCGCGTTGCGGCAGGGCGGGGTCGATCTCGAACTCGGCCAGCACCGCGCCGGTCTCGATCACGTCGCCGGGCTCGCCGGCGAGCTTCAGCACCTTGCCGGACACCGGCGAAGGCACCTCGACCACGGCCTTGGCCGTCTCCATCGAGACCAGCGGCTCGTCCAGCCGGATGGTGTCGCCCACCTTCACCGACCACTCGACGATGGTCGCGTCGGGCAGGCCTTCGCCGAGATCGGGGAGCCTGAAGCTGTTCTTGTCCGCCATGTCAGTCCTCTTCCTCGCCGCCCTCGGGCGGCTCTTCGATGGCGCGCGCGGGGATCCACCCGCACGCGCCGTGCGCGTTCTCGGCCCACCACCAGCCGGCCAGCTCCCGGTGCAGGCGCAGCCGCTGGCCGGGATCGGCCTCCAGCTCGCGGGTGTCGTAGTCCGCCAGCGCCGTCGCCTCGCCCTGCGGGCGGTCGAACAGCGCCGCCGGCACCCAGCCGCCGTCGCCGGCGGCGTTCACCGTCCACACGAACTCCGGCCACTCGGTGTCGCGTTCGCCGAGCGCGACGCGCTCGCCGGCGGACACCCGGATCGGCGGGCGGTCCAGGGCGCGGTGGGCGCGCAGGACGCGGGCCCGCCGCATCTCAGCCCGCCGCCAGCGCCCGCTTCGCGGCTTCGACGATCCGCTCGGTGCCGGGCAGGTACTTCATCTCCAGCCGGAACAGCGGGATGTGGGTGTCGTAGCCGGTGACGCGCTCGACCGGGGCGAGCAGGTCGTACATGCATTCCTCGGCCAGGCGCGCGGCGATCTCGGCCCCGAAGCCCGCCGTCTTCGGCGCCTCGTGCACGATCACGCAGCGGCCTGTACGGGCCACCGACTCGGCGATGGTGGCGAAGTCGAGCGGGCGCAGCGTGGCCACGTCGATGACCTCGGCGCCGATGCCTTCCTCGGCCAGCCGGTCGGCCGCCTCCAGCGTCTCCTTGACCTGCGCGCCCCAGGTGACCAGGGTGATGTCGCCGCCGTCGCGCAGCACGTAGCACACGTCCAGCGGCAGGGCCTCGCCGTCGTCGGGCACCAGCTCCTTGTACTGGCGGTAGATGCGCTTGGGCTCGAAGTAGATCACCGGGTCCGGCTCGCGGATCGCGGCCAGCAGCAGGCCGTAGGCGCGCGCCGGCGAGCTGGGCATGACCACGCGCAGGCCCGGCACGTTGGTGAAGATCGCCTCGTTGGCCTCGCTGTGGTGTTCGGGCGCGCGGATGCCGCCGCCCCAGGGCACGCGCAGCACCATCGGGCAGTGCAGGCGGCCGCGGGTGCGGTAGCGGAAGCGCGCGGCATGGCAGACGATGTGGTCGACCATCGGGTACATGAAGCCGTCGAACTGCGCTTCGGCGACCGGCTTCATGCCCAGCGCCGCCATGCCCACGGTGAGGCCGGCGATGGTGGTCTCGTCGAGCGGGGTGTCGAGCACGCGCTCGGAGCCGAAGCGCTGCTGCAGGCCGGCGGTGGCGCGGAACACGCCGCCGTTGACGCCGACGTCCTCGCCGAGCACGACGACCGAGTCGTCGTGGCGCATCTCCCAGGCCAGCGCCTGGGTGATCGCCTCGATCAGGGTGATCGGCGCGTCGGTGCCGGCGCCCGCGGCGTGTTTCGCGGCGGCGGCGGTCTTCGCGTTCGCGGCCACGTTCATGCGCGCTGCTCCCGGGCGATGGCGGCCTCGCGCTGGGCGAGCAGGTCGGCCGGCGGGTCGGCGTACAGGTAGTCGAACATGGCCTCGACCGGCTGCACCCGGGTGCCGAGGTAGGCGTCGATCTCGGCGTCCACGCGCCGGCCGCATTCCTCGATCCAGGCGCGTTCGCGCGCCTCGTCCCAGTGGCCGTTGTCGACGAGCCAGGTGCGCAGGCGCGCGACCGGTTCCTTCTCCCAGGCGGCCTTGACCTCGGCCTCGTCGCGGTAGCGGCGGGCGTCGTCGGCGGTGGTGTGGTCGTGCAGGCGGTAGGTGAGGAACTCGATGACGCTGCCGCCCTCGCCGGACAGCGCGCGCTCCATCGCGCGGCGCATGCCCTCGAGCACGGCGAACAGGTCGTTGCCGTCCACCTGCAGGCAGTGCAGGCCGCCGGCCAGGCCCTTCTGGGCCAGCGTCCTGGCGCCGGTCTGGGCCTTGCGCGGGACCGAGATCGCCCAGCCGTTGTTGATGATGCACTGGACGAACGGCAGGTCGTAGGCGCCGGCGGCGTTGATCGCGGCGTAGGTGTCGGTCTTGGAACTGCCGCCGTCGCCGCAGCAGGTGACCGCCACGCGCGGCTCGCCGCGCAGCTTGAACGCCAGCGCGGCGCCGGCCGCGTGCAGGCACTGGGTGGCGATCGGCACGCACCAGGGGAAGTCGTGGCGCGGGCCCTCGAAGTCGTTGCCGCGCTCGTCGCCGCCCCAGTACATCAGCACTTCGCGCGGGTGCACGCCGCGCATGAACTGGGCGCCGTACTCGCGGTAGCTGGGGGCGAACACGTCCTCCGGACGCATCGACGCGCCGATGCCGATGTGGGTGGCCTCGTGGCCCAGGCAGCTGGCGTAGGTGCCCAGCTTGCCGGTGCGCTGCAGGGCGATGGCCTTGCTGTCGAAGGTGCGCACGAACAGCATCTGCCGGAACAGCTCGACCATGCGCGCGGCGTCGGCGTGCTCGGGCAGGGCGCCGACGGGCTTGCCGTCCGGGCCCAGGTACTGGAGGTACTCGATCTCGAAGGTGGCGGCGACGGCCATGTCGTGGGTCTCTGCCGGGTTCTGCGTAGGTCCGCGATGATAACGGCTCGCATGTAAAGCCCCGTTGCGCATCGCGTCATGACAGCGGTGCGGCCGGCATGGCAGCCGCAGGGAGCGGCGAGTCGCAAACCGGGGTCGGAGTCGGCTTTCCAAGGAAAAGTCGACTCCGACCCCGGTTTCGGTTGCGCAAGGAAAGACCCCGGCCTGGGCCGGGGTCTCTGGGGTGCCGCGGAATGCCTGGATCAGGGCTGGAAGCTGGCCCGCAGGGCGAGGCGGGCGAAGGCGCGCTCGCCCACCACCCGCACGTACCAGGTGCCCGCGGCCGGGACGGCGACATGCGCCACCTCGGTGTTGCCCGGGCGGGCCGAGCGGACGTCGTAGGCGTCGTCCGTGGGCAGTTCGCCGTGGCGCAGGCTCAGGGTGATGTCGCCGCTGCCGCCGTAGCCGAGCACGCGCAGGTTGCGCGCGCCCGCCGGCACCTCGATGCGGTAGAGCAGGACGTCTCCGGCGCCGCCCGACAGGCCGGTCTCGGCCACGCCGTTGACCAGCTCGGGCAGGGCCTGCGGATCCTCGACCACGGCCACTCCGGCGCTGCCGCTGTTGTCGGACTCGTCCGGGTCGGCGGTCTGCGAGGTGGCGGCGACGGCCAGCGTCACCGTGGCGCCGATGGCGCTTTCGGGCGCGGTGGCGCTCAGGCCGAACACCGCATCGGCACCGGCCGCCAGCGCGTCGGCCGTGCAGGCCACGGTGGTGGTGCCGCTGCCGCTGGTCGGCGCGTCGCAGCTCCAGCCGGCCGGCGCCGAGACCTGCAGGTCGGCCAGCTCGGCATCGAGCGAGAAGCCCACGCCGGGGAACTCGGCGGCGTCGGGGCCGGCGTTGGCCACGGTGGCGGCGAAGCTCATCGCCGCGCCCGCCACGACCTCGGCGGCCTCGGCCTCGGCGACGGCGGACAGGTCGGCGAAGTGCGCCGGGGCCAGCCGGACCAGCAGCAGGGTGGGGTCGTGGTCGGACAGGCGCGTGGGCGTGGCGGCATCGTTGCGCGCGACCTCGGGGAAGTCGGCGTTGATGCGCGCGTGGCTGATCGCGTAGCCGGCCACCAGCGGCGAGTCGATCAGGGCCTGGTTGACCAGCACGTGGTCGAGGCTCTGCGCCTGGTAGTCGAACACGAACGAGTAGCGCTCGGTCGCGTCGGCGTCCAGCGTGGTGTTGTGCAGGTCGGGGTCCACCAGGTCGACGCCGTCGCCGTCGACCGCGGTCTCGCCGTCGGGCGAGGGCAGTCCGGTGACCACGCCCAGGGCGTCGACGTAGCCGTCGTTGAACTCGAAGGCGTTGAAGTCGCCCAGCACCACCAGCTTGCGCGCCGGGTCGGCCTGCTGCAGGGACTGCAGCAGCGCGGCCAGCGATTCGGCCTGGGCCTGGCGCTTGGCGCGCACGCGGGCGCCGGTGCTGCTCCAGCCGGCGCTGCCGCCGGTGTCGTCCTCGATGCCGCTGAGCGAGCGCTGGTGGACCACGATCGCGGTCACCGGCAGCGTGCGGCCGTCGGCGAACTGCACGCTGGCCTCCAGCCGCAGCGGCGGGCGGTCGTTGAGCAGGCTGGTGGTGCCGTCCGGGTTGGTCAGCACCTCGGCGGCGCCGTGCTGGGCGACCGAGGCCACCTGCACGCGCGACGCGCCGGCGCCGTTGTCGCCGGCGCGGACCAGGAAGCCGACGTCGATGCCGCCGACGTCGTTGCCTTCCTCGAGGTAGGCGACGTAGCCGGGATCGGCCTGGCCGGCGGCCACGGCGTCGGCGTTGACGCGCTGGGCCAGCGTCTGCAGCACCGACAGGTTCTCGACCTCGGTCACGCCGAGCACGTCGGGAAAGTGCAGGTAGCCGCGCACCGCCAGCGAGGCCTTCTGCAGGCGGCGCTCCAGCGCCTCGGCGGTCAGCACCGGCTCGCCGATCGACGGGTCGTTGACGGTGTCGAAGAAGCGCTGGAGGTTGTAGGTGGCGAAGGTGGCGTGGTCGGGGCCGGGCAGCTGCGCCGGGCGCGGCTGGTCGGCGCCGCCGCAGTCCACGCTCAGCTCGGTCTCCGGGTAGATCGTGTAGCGGCGGAAGGTGTAGTCGAGCGGGCCGGTCAGGGTGCCGTCGACGATGCGGCAGCCGGCGGCCAGGTTGGCCGTGGGCGCGCCGATGGTGGTGCTGTTGACCGCGATCAGCTCGGGGTTGTAGTCCCAGCGGGGGATGTTCGGCGCGGTGCTGCCGAGCGGGTCGGGGTCGGGCACCTGGATGCCCGGCTCGCGGAACGGGCGCGGCGTGCCGGTGACCACCACCGCGAAGCGGCCGTTGCTGGTGGAGGTGGCCTGGGCCTCGTTGACGTTGCCGCCGGTGGGCGCGACCACGGTGAAGCTGGGCGCGGTCACGCGCATGCCCTCGAGGTGCTCGAGCTGGTCGAGGCCGCCGTCGGCGGCGGGCATCGCGGTGGTGAGCGCGACCGCGGCCGGCAGCGGGTGGCCGGAGGACAGCTGCACCACGCTGGGCGAGACGATCTCGGTCAGCGGCAGCTGATACGGGTCGGCCGCCGGGACGTACTCGGTGACGGTGCCCTGCACCAGCACGCGGTTGCCCACGGTGGCCGCGGCCGTCGGCGCGCTGGAGGTGAACACGAACAGCCCTTCCGAGGTGGCGGGATCGCCGTCGTCCTCGCCCGCGGCGGTCTGCAGGAAGAAGCCGTTGTTCTTGCGCGCGGTGACGATGCCCTCGGTGGCCACCGCCTGGTTCTCGTACGGCGAGCGCGCGCCGCTGCCCTGGATGGCGTGGATCGGCAGGGTGACGACGTCGTCGTTGAGGATGGTGCCCACGGCGCGGGCGCGGGCGATCTGCGCGCCCTGCGGGTTGTCGAGGTCGACGTAGAAGACCTCGTCGGGCTCGGTCGCGGTGTCGCCGACGACGTCGACGGTGAAGGTCAGCGTGCTCTGCCCTTCGGCGAAGGTCAGGGTGCCGGACTTGGCGACGTAGTCGCCGTCGGCGACCGTGGCGGTGCCGTCGGCGGTGGCGTAGTCGACGCTGGCGCCGTCCGGGCCGGCCGGCTGGTTGAGGCTGACGGTGAAGAAGAACGGCGTGGCGCCGCTGTCGCCCTCGGCCGCGCCGGTGTCGGCCACCGACAGCCAGAGGGTGCCGCCGCCGGCGCAGGGGTTCGGGATGGCCGCGCTGTTGCGCGGCGCGGGCGCGCCGGTCGCGAAGTCGGCGGCGTTGTCGTCGCTGTCGGTGCAGCCATCGCCGGCGCGGAACGCGGCCGCCGAGGCCGACAGCGCCGGCGCCGGGCCACTGCCCTCGTAGTAGTTGGCGCCGCCGAAGCCGACGAGGTCGAGAATCCGTGCGACCTGTTCCGGGGTGCAGGGCGTGCTGCCGCCGTTGCAGCCGAGGCCGGCGGTGCCCTCGACCAGCGCGGCCTTGCCGGCGCTGGCGGACATGTTGATGGTGCCCGTCGCGTCGGGCGTCGGCAGCGGGCCGCCGTTGGCGCCGCCGGCCAGGCCGACCAAGTAGTACTGGCCCGGCTCGAGGGTGGCGGCCGGCAGGACCACGATCTGGCCGGCGCCGGCGCCGAAGTTGCCGGTGCCGCTGGCGCTGGTGTACTGCAGGGACTTGCCCGACAGCGAGACCGTCTCGGTCCCGCGGTTGAACAGTTCCACGTAGTCCGCGTTGTAGGCGGCGCCGCTGTTGCCGCCGCCGCCGTAGACCTGGCTGATCGCCACCTGGGCCTGGGCGGTGCCGCCCAGCCCGCACATCATCGCCGTCGCCAGCCACAGCCGGCAGCCGAACCTGCGCATCGTTCGTTCCCCTTTTGATCCCCTGTCCCCCGGCCGATTCTGCCTGCTTCCGATGGCGCCTGCATGACAAGGGGGCCGGGGCGGGATGGAGTAACCTTGGCCGGATGAGCATCGACCGCAACCAGCGGCCTCTGGAGGAGGGCATCCATACCGACCTCGACGGTCGCCTGACCTACTCGGGCTACCTGAGGCTGGACCGGCTGCTGGCCGCGCAGGTCCCGCAATCGGACCCGCCGCACCACGACGAGATGCTGTTCATCGTCCAGCACCAGGTCTCGGAGCTGTGGATCAAGCTGATGATCCACGAGCTGGGCGCGGCGATCGCGCACCTGGGGCGCGACGAGGTGTGGCGCTGCCGCAAGGTGCTGGCGCGCTGCAAGCAGGTGCTGCGGCAGCTGACCGAGCAGTGGTCGGTGCTGGAGACGCTCACCCCGGCCGAGTACACGGAGTTCCGCGGGATCCTGGGGCCCTCGTCGGGCTTCCAGTCGCTGCAGTACCGCACCGTAGAGTTCCTGCTGGGCAACAAGAACGCGGCGATGCTGCGCGTGTTCGCCTACGACCCGGACGGCCAGGCCGCGCTGCGCGCGGTGCTGGAGGCGCCCAGCCTGTACGACGAGTTCCTGCGCTACCTCGCGCGCTGGGGCCACGCGGTGCCGGAGCGGCACCTGCAGCGCGACTGGCGCGAGGCGCACGTGCACGACCCGGACCTGCTGCCGGTGTTCGAGGCGATCTACAACGACACCGACCGCCACTGGCGCGAGTACTCGCTGTGCGAGGACCTGGTGGACCTGGAGTCGCAGTTCCAGCTGTGGCGGTTCCGCCACATGCGCACGGTGATGCGCATCATCGGCTTCAAGCGGGGCACCGGCGGCTCCAGCGGCGTGGGGTTCCTGAAGCAGGCGCTGGAGCTGACGTTCTTCCCCGAGCTGTTCGACGTGCGCACGCGGCTGGGCCAGCCGGTGCCCGCGGCGCCGGGCTAGGGCCCCAGCGCATGGGCGCCGCCGACGTCGCGCTGCCGGGCTGGGTGCAGGCGCTGGCCTGGGCGGGCGCGCTGCTGGTGCTGCTGCGCAGCGCCGGCCCGCTGCGCGCCTATCTGCATGGCGCCGAGCCGGACGCGCTGCGCGTGCTGCTGGTCGCCGCCGCCGCGCTGGCGGGCATGCGCTGGTTCAATACCGCCGCGCTGCAGGGGGTGATGCTGCACTTCCTGGGCGCGACCATCGCCACGCTGATGTTCGGCGCCGGCGTCGCCTGCTGGGCGATGGCCGCGGTCAGCCTGGCCGGCGTGCTGCTGGGCGCGGCCTGGCACGGCTGGGCGCTGGACTTCCTGGTCGCCGGCGCGCTGCCGGTGGCCGCGACCGCGCTGGTCTCGCGCGCGGCGCTGCGCTGGGCGCCGCGCAACATCTTCGTCTACGTAATGCTCAACGCCTTCGCGGCCGGCGCGCTGGCGATGGCCGCCTCGGTGCTCGCCAAGGCCGCGGCGACGGCCTGGTTCGGCGGCCGCGCCGCCGCGGCCTACCTGGCGGCGACCCCATTGCTGATGTTCGCCGAGGCGTTCTTCGCCGGCACGGTGATGGTGCTGGTCGTGGTCTACCGGCCGCACTGGTGCCGCAGCTTCGACGACCGCGACTACCTGTGGCCGCAGCGCCCGATGTGAGAACCTGTCCGAATTCCTGCTGCGCTTGCCAGCTGGCGCGCGTGCGGTGCTCGAAATGCTCATGTACCGCTCGTACACTGCGCTTCCTGCGCTCCGCCACGCGCCCCCCGGCGGCGCTCGCGACGGACTTCTGACAGGTTCCGAGGGAGCGCCGCGGCGGTGCGAATGCTCTAGGATGCGAAGGGTCTCGATTCGACGGGGGATCCCGACCGCATGACCCAGTCCGGCACCGACCCATCCGCGCGCGGCGCGCCCACCGGCCTCATGGGCCGCTTCCTGGACGCGGTGGAGCGCGTCGGCAACCGGCTGCCGGACCCGGCGATGCTGTTCCTGCTGCTGATGCTGGCGGTCTGGGCGCTGTCCTGGGCGCTGTCCGGCGTCTCCTTCCAGGCCATCGACCCGCGCAGCGGCGAGCCGATCCAGGTGGTGAACCTGCTGTCGGGCGAGTCCCTGACCGGCTTCATGGCCAACATGGTGCGGACCTTCGTCGGCTTCGCGCCGCTGGGCATCGTGCTGGTGGCGATGCTGGGCCTGGGCGTGGCCGAGCACACCGGCTTCATCAACGCGGCGCTGCGGCGCGTGCTGTCGGTGACGCCGAAGCAGCTGCTGACCCCGGCCCTGGTCGCGGTGGCGGTGCTGAGCCACGTGGCGGTGGACGCGGGCTACGTGCTGGTGATCCCGCTGGGCGGGGTGATCTTCTACGCCGCCGGGCGGCACCCGCTGGCGGGCATCGCGGCCGCGTTCTGCGGCGTTTCCGGCGGCTTCTCGGCCACGCTGTTCGTGCCGTCCTCGCTCGACCCGATGCTGGCCTCCTTCACCCAGGAGGCCGGGCGCGTGCTCGACCCGGCGCTGGAGATCAACCCGCTCAACAACTGGATCTTCACCACCGCCTCGACCTTCCTGATCGTGGCGATCGGCTGGTTCGTCACCGACCGGCTGGTCGAGCCGCGGCTGCAGCGGACCGTGGTGGACGGCGATCCCGCCGACCTGCCGACGATGGAGCCGCTGACCGCCGCCGAGCGGCGCGGGCTGCTGTGGGCGGTGCTGGCGATGCTGGTCGCCGCGGCGCTGTTCGCGCTGAGCCTGGTGCCCGGGACCTCGCCGTGGCGCGCGCCGGCCGAGGCGGTGCCGGAGGGCAGCCATCCGCTGCTGGTGGCGGCGGCGCCGGTGATGCAGTCGATCGTGGCGCTGATCTTCGTGCTGTTCCTGGTGCCGGGCGTGGTCTACGGCTACGTCGCCGGCACGGTGAAGACCCACCGCGACGTCATCGCGGCGATGACCAAGTCGATGAGCGGCATGGGCTACTACATCGTCATCGCGTTCTTCATCGCGCAGTTCCTGGCCGGCTTCAACGGTTCCGGCCTGGGCACGCTGATGGCGGTGGAGGGCGCCGACCTGCTGCGGGCGCTGGGGCTGCCGATGTGGCTGACGATCATCGGCCTGATCCTGATGACCTCGATCGTCAACCTGTTCATCGGTTCGGCCTCGGCGAAGTGGGCCCTGCTGGCGCCGATCATGGTGCCGCTGATGATGCAGCTGGGCGTCTCGCCCGACCTGACCCAGGCCGCCTACCGCGTCGGCGACTCGATGACCACGATCATCACCCCGCTGATGCCGTACTTCCCGCTGATCGTGGTGTTCTGCCAGCGCTACGTGAAGTCGGCCGGCATCGGCACCCTGGTGTCGCTGATGATCCCGTACTCGCTGGCGCTGTCGGTGCTGTGGACGCTGTTCCTGCTGGCGTTCTGGGCCCTGGGCGTGCCGCTGGGGATCGGCGCGAGCTACGGCTACCCGGCGCCCTAGCGCGGGCCGGCGAACCCGGGCCCCGCGTCCGGCGGCGGGGCCGCTCTTTGACGCGGACCGCCCCGGTCGGTAATGCTGCCGCGTCCCGTGGCCGCGCCGCGGGGCGCCGCCGCCGTCCGACCCATCCGCGTCCCGAGGGGAAACATACCGCATGAGCGCCGACACCATCGCGCCCAAACTCGAACCGATCCCGCCGCAGCCGCCGGCCGCGCCGCCCTCCTACCAGGAACGGATGGGGCATCCCAAGCCGCTGTGGATGCTGTTCATGACGGAGTTCTGGGAGCGCTTCGCGTTCTACGGCATCCGCTGGGCGCTGGTGCTCTACATCGTGGCGCAGTTCCATGGCGGCAGCGGCACCGGCGAGAGCTCGGCCAACCAGACCTACGGCGCCTACCTGGCCCTGGTCTACGCGGGCGCGATCTTCGGCGGCTACGTTGCCGACCGGGTGATCGGCTACCAGCGCTCGATCCTGATGGGCGCGGTGATCATGTCCGCCGGCCTGTTCATGATCGCCATGCCGAGCGAGGCGGTGTTCAAGCTGGGCCTGGCCACGATCATCGTCGGCAACGGCCTGTTCAAGCCGAACATCTCGACCATGGTGGGCCAGCTCTACGCACCGGCCGACGGCCGCCGCGACTCCGGCTTCACCCTGTTCTACATGGGCATCAACCTCGGCGCGATGATCGCGCCGATCCTCACCGGCTGGCTGGCCGAGCAGGTGTTCGGCACCCCCGAGCTGCCGTCGTACAAGGTGGTGTTCATCGCCTCGGGCATCGGCATGCTGATCAGCCTGGTGTGGTTCTGGATCGGCCGCGGCCAGCTCAAGGGCGTGGGCGCGGCGCCGGCCGGCTCCGGCGCCGGGCGCGTGGCCGCCACCGCGATCGGCGCGGCGCTGGCGATCCCGGTGGTCTACTTCCTGCTGGCGCTGGGCGCCAGCTCGCTGCAGTGGATCCTGATGGCGATGTTCGTCGGCCTGGGCGCGCTGCTGCTGGTGGAGGGCATCCGCAACGGGCCGCGGCAGCGCGACATGGTGATCGCCATGCTGATCATCTTCGTCTTCAACGTGCTGTTCTGGTGCTTCTTCGAGCAGGCCGGCAGCTCGTTCAACTTCCTCGCGCAGAACATCGTCGACCGCGACCTGGGCGGCTGGATCTTCCCGGTGGGCTGGTTCCAGTCGGTGAACTCGGTGGCGATCATCACCTTCGCCCCGCTGCTGGCCTGGCTGTGGGTGCGCATGGGCCGCCGCAACCCGTCGATCCCGCGCAAGTTCGGGCTCGGGCTGGTCTTCAACAGCCTGGCCTTCCTGCTGCTGATGTTCGCCCTGTCCAGCCTGGTCGACGGCTTCGGCAAGATCCCGTTCTGGACGCTGTTCATGGTCTACGTCATCCAGTCGATCGGCGAGCTGTGCCTGTCGCCGATCGGGCTGTCGATGGTCACCAAGCTGGCGCCGGTGCGGCTGGTGGGCTTCGGCATGGGCGGCTGGTTCCTGTCGACCGGCATCGGCAACAACCTGTCGGGCATCTTCGCCAGCCACGTCAGCGGCGAGAGCGGCATGGACGTGGAGTCGGCGCTGTCCGGCTACACCTTCGGCTTCTGGGCGCTGATCGTCCCCGGCGTGCTGCTGTTCCTGATCGCGCCGCTGATCCAGAAGCTGATGCACGGCGTAAAGTAGCCGCGCGCGGCGGCCGTCCGGCGCGCGCCGGGCGGCCCCGCCGTCATCTCCCCGGCGCCGGCGGCCGCGGCGGGCCGGCGGCTTCCGCCTCGGCCTCCAGCTCCAGCCGGTCGAGCCGGTCCAGCAGGCCGAACAGCAGCGCGCGCTCGTCCTCGTTCATGCCGGCCAGCAGCCGCTGCTCGAAGGCGAGCGCCAGCGGCGCCACCTCGCGGTAGATCCGCAGCCCTTCCGGCGACAGCCGCAGCACCGAGCGCCGGCGGTCGCCGCCGTGGGTCTCGCGTTCCAGCCGGCCGGATTCCAGCAGCCGCGAGACCGCGCGGCTCACCGCCACCTTGTCCATCGCGGTGCGCTGCGCGACCTCGTTGGCCGACAGCTCGGGGAAGCGCCCCAGCACCGCCATCACCCGCCACTCGGTGATCGCCAGGCCGAAGCGGTCGGAGTAGACCTGGGCGATGGCCGAGCTGACCCGGTTGGACAGCACGCTCAGCCGGTAGGGCAGGAAGCGCTCCAGCCGCAGCGGCGGCTCGGCACCGGGGTCGGAAGCGGGGGCGGTGTCCTTCGGGGGCATGCTGCATCGCACCTTGCAAATGGTTACAGGTGAAACTATAAAAGGCGTCCGAGCCAATGGGCCGCCGTCCGCGCGGCCCGCAGCCCACGCCGAGGAGCCGACCATGAGCGCGCAGCCGCAGACTTCGAACCCGCCCGCCAATCTTGGCATGCAGGTGACCACGTTCGAAAACCCGATGGGCATCGACGGCTTCGAGTTCGTCGAGTTCGCCGCGCCCGAGCCCGAGGTGCTGCACGACCTGTTCCGGCGCATGGGCTTCAGCGCGGTGCTCAGGCACCGCAGCCGCGACATCACCGTCTACCGCCAGGGCGGGGTGAACTTCCTGCTCAACGCCGACCCCGATTCCTTCGCCGCCGATTTCGCCCGCGCGCACGGGCCCTGCGCCTGCGGCTTCGCGATCCGCTTCCGCAAGCCGGCCGAGGAGGTGCGCGCGAAGGTGATGGAGAACGGCGGCGAGACCTTCGCCGACGACGCCAGCAAGGCGGTGCCGGCGCCGGTGGTCAAGGGCATCGGCGACTGCATGCTGTACCTCGTGGACCGCTACGGCGAGGCCGGCTCCGTCTACGAAGCCGACTACGTGCCAGTCGAGGGCGCCGATCCGAACCCGGCGGGCTTCGGGCTCACCTTCATCGACCACCTGACCCACAACCTGTACCCGGGCAACATGCAGAAGTGGTCGGACTACTACGAGCGGCTGTTCAACTTCCGCGAGATCCGCTACTTCGACATCAAGGGCGCCAAGACCGGCCTGGTGTCGAAGGCGATGACCGCGCCAGACGGCATCGTGCGCATCCCGCTCAACGAGTCCAGCGACCCCAAGTCGCAGATCAACGAGTACCTGGACGCGTACAAGGGCGAGGGCATCCAGCACATCGCCTGCTTCACCGACGACATCTACGAGACGGTGGAGAGGATGCGCGCGCAGGGCGTGGAGTTCCTGGACACGCCGGACACCTACTTCGAGGTGATCGAACAGCGCATCCCCGACCACGGCGAGGACGTCGCGCGGCTGGCCAGGAACAAGATCCTGATCGACGCCGATCCCGAGACCAAGACCCGCAAGCTGCTGCAGATCTTCACCCAGAACGCGATCGGCCCGATCTTCTTCGAGATCATCCAGCGCAAGGGCAACGAGGGCTTCGGCGAGGGCAACTTCCAGGCGCTGTTCGAGAGCATCGAGCGCGACCAGATGAAGCGCGGCGTGCTGTAGCCTCCGACGGTTCACGACCGCGGCGCCCGCCGCCCCTGCGAGCCCAGCCATGAACGCTTCCACCGACGACACCGTCATCGCCATGCCGCAGCGCGACGCGTCCGCGCTGCAGCCGCGCGGCTACATGTCCGGCTTCGGCAACGAGTTCGCCACCGAGGCCGAGCCCGGCACCCTGCCGGTCGGGCAGAACTCGCCGCAGCGCGTGGCCCACGGGCTCTACGCCGAGCAGCTCTCGGGCACGGCGTTCACCGCGCCGCGCGCGGAGAACCGGCGCAGCTGGCTGTACCGGATCCGCCCGGCGGCCATGCACGACACCTTCGAGCCGTTCGAGCAGCCGCGCCTGCACGACGACTTCGGCGACGGCCCGGTGTCGCCCGACCAGCTGCGCTGGAGCCCGATGCCGCTGCCGGAGACGCCGGTGGACTTCGTCGAGGGGCTCTACACGGTGGCCGGCAACGGCTCGCCGGCGGCGCAGACCGGCATCGGCGTGCGCCTGTACGCGGCCAACGCGCCGATGCGCGGGCGCTACTTCTACAGCGCCGACGGCGAGCAGCTGATCGTGCCGCAGCAGGGGCGGCTGCGGATCGCCACCGAGTTCGGCGTGCTGGACGTGGAGCCGCAGGAGATCGCGGTGATCCCGCGCGGCGTGCGCTTCCGGGTGGAGCTGCCGGACGGCCCCTCGCGCGGCTACGTGTGCGAGAACTTCGGCGCCCAGCTGCGCCTGCCGGACCTGGGGCCGATCGGCGCCAACGGCCTGGCCAACCCACGCGACTTCCTGGCGCCACAGGCGGCCTACGAGGACGTGGAAGGCGACTTCGAGCTGGTCGCCAAGTTCCAGGGGCACCTGTGGCGCGCCGGCATCGGCCACTCGCCGCTCGACGTGGTGGGCTGGCACGGCAACTACGCACCCTACAAGTACGACCTGCGCCGCTTCAACGCGATCGGCTCGATCAGCTTCGACCACCCGGACCCGAGCATCTTCCTGGTGCTGACCTCGCCCAGCGACATGCCCGGGGTGGGCAACCTGGACTTCGCGATCTTCCCGCCGCGCTGGCTGGTGGCGCAGCACACCTTCCGCCCGCCGTGGTTCCACCGCAACGTCGCCAGCGAGTTCATGGGCCTGGTGCACGGCGCCTACGACGCCAAGGCGGAAGGGTTCGCGCCGGGCGGCTGCTCGCTGCACAACTGCATGACCGGGCACGGGCCGGACGCGGCGACCTTCGAAAAGGCCTCGGCGGCGGATCTGTCGAAGCCCGACGTGGTGGCCGACACGATGGCCTTCATGTTCGAGTCGCGCGCGGTGATCCGGCCGACGCGGCAGGCGGTGGAGGCCGCGCACCGGCAGCGCGACTACCAGGCCTGCTGGGCCGGGCTGCGCCGCCACTTCGTGCCGCCCGGCCGGGACTGATTCGCCGGCTCGGGACCGTGCGTTCGCGGGCCATTAACGCGCGCTCGCGGAGGCTGGCCGCCTCCTTCGCCATCCCCGGAGCGCCCCGTGCCGAGACCGATCGCGCCGCTGTCCGCGGCCCTCCTGCTCGCCCTCGCCCTGGCCGCCTGCGACCGCGCGCCGTCGCCCGCGCAGGCCCCGCCGGAAACGCCGTCGGCCGATGCCGCCGCCGCCGTGCCCGACCCGGACGTGCCGGAGGCGCTCGACGCGCCGCCGCCGATGCAGGCGCCCGACACCCCGGCCCGGCCCGCGATGCCGGCGCCCGGCGCCATCGGCTGGGCGGGCTTCGGCCCGGCCGCGTTCGGCGCCAACCAGGAAGCGGTGGTGCAGTCCTGGGGACGCGACCTCGGCGACGCCCAGCCGTCCGAGCCCGGCGGCTGCTACTACCTGATCGCGCAGCCGCTGGGCGCGGCCGGCTACCGCCTCGCCTTCATGATCGAGGGCGACCGCTTCTCGCGCATCGACGTGCGCGCCGAGGACATCGAGGCGCCGGGCGGCGGCCGCGTCGGCATGGACGCCGCGCAGATCGAGGCGCTGTACCCGGGCCTGGTCGAGCGCCAGCCGCACAAGTACGTCGACGGCGCGCACTACCTGCGCATCCCCGCGCCGGACGGCGGCGAGAGCGTGCTGCTGTTCGAGACCGACGCCGGCGGCCGCGTCGAGGAGTGGCGCATCGGCGTGCCGCCGCAGGTCGACTACGTCGAAGGCTGCGGCTGACACGCCATCCGTAGGAGCGGGGGGGGGGGGGGCGGGGGCCGCCCCCCGCCGGCGGTGGGGCCGCCCCGCCGCGCGACCAAGCGACTCGGG
>NZ_JAIWPR010000020.1 GCF_021191635.1 Alterluteimonas quercicellularis | reverse complement strand
CGCCATCCGTAGGAGCGCGCGGGCGCGCGACGTGGCCTTCCCCGCGACGTCTGTCGCGCGCCAGCGCGCTCCTACAAGGATCGTCGTTCGTCCCGGACCGCAGCGTTCGTGCCGCATCTCATAGGAGCGCGCTCGCGCGCGACCGGGCTCTACCGCGAAGAACATCGCGCGCCAGCGCGCTCCTACGGCGAGGCGTCGCCCTCGCGGGCCCGCTCGGCCGCACGCTCGTCGGCGTCGTCGCGGATGTGGCCCTCGGGATCGGGCGTGGTGGACGGGTCGCTGGGGCGGCCCTCCATCAGCGACAGCGCGGCGCGCGACATCAGGTGCGCGGCCACCGGCGCGGTGAGGAACAGGAACACGGTGATCAGCAGCTCGCGCGGATGCAGGCCGCTGCCGTGCACGGTGTGGTAGACGATCGAGGCCAGCAGGATGCAGCCCACGCCCAGCGTGCTGCCCTTGGTCGGGCCGTGGATGCGGTGGAAGAAGCCGGTCATCTTGACCAGGGCGAAGCTGCCCAGGAAGACGAAGAAGCAGCCCACCGCGAGCAGCAGCACGGTGAAGCCGTCGAGCAGCGTCGCGATCATTCGACGATGTCCCGGCGGATCACGTACTTGCTCAGCACCACGGTGCCGAAGAAGCCCAGCATGGCGATGATCAGGGCGGCCTCGAAGTAGATCTCGGTGTCCAGGTGCATGCCGAACAGCACCAGCTCGGCGATGGTGCTCACGTACAGGGTGTCCAGCGCGAGGATGCGGTCGGGCGCGGAGGGGCCGCGGATCAGGCGCCACAGCGACATCAGCATGGCCAGGCCGACCACGCTCATGCCGGCCACGATGGCCACCCCGATCACGGGAACACCTTGCGCATCGGCGCCTCGTAGCGGCGCTTGATGTCCTCGATCATCTTCTGCGGATCGTCGATGTTGAGGCAGTGCACCAGCAGGTACCTGCGGTCCTCGGAGAGTTCCGCGGTGACCGTGCCCGGGGTCAGCGTCATGATGCTGGCCAGGGCCGAGATGCCGTGGATGTTGGTCAGGTCCAGCGGCACCCAGACGAAGCCGGAGCGCAGGTTCGCCTCCGGCCCCAGCACCTGCCGGGCGACGGTGATGTTGGCGACCACGATGTCCCAGATCAGCTTGAGCCCCAGCGGCACCAGGATGCCGACGTTGCCCAGGCGCGCGAACTCGCGCTGCAGGCGGGCGGCGAGCTGCGGCATCACCCAGGCCAGCAGCAGCGCCATCAGCAGGTTGCCGGCGCTGAAGTCCTCGGCCATCAGCAGCCAGAAGGCGAAGACCGTCAGGCTCTGCGGGATGGAAGGCAGGAGGCGTCGTCTCATCTCAGGGCTCCCTCAGCAGGGGCAGGGTATCGCGGACCGCGCGGACGTACTCGGCGGGGGCGAGCAGCTGCGCGGCGGTCGCCTGCGTGTAGCGCAGCACCGGGTCGGCGGCCACCGTCATCGCCAGGCCGTAGGCGATGAGCAGCACGGTCGCGCCGATCTCGATGCCGCGGATGGTCGGCGTCGGCGGCTGCGGCAGGTCCGGCGCCTCGACCCGCCAGAACAGCCGGGTGCCGGTGCGCGACAGGCCGATCAGCGCCAGCAGGCTGCTGCCCAGCACCGCGGCGTAGACCCAGCCGGTGTCCTCGTCCGGGACCGCCTCGAGCAGCAGGAACTTGCCGATGAAGCCCGACAGCGGCGGCAGGCCGACGATCGAGATCGCGGCGATCATGTACAGGCTGCCGGTCAGCGAGCGCAGCGGCGGCGCGGGGTCGAGGACGCGGTCGCCGAGCTGGCCGCGCTCGCGCTGCACGACGTGCGAGATCAGGAACATCGCCGCGGCGGCGAAGCAGCTGTGCGGCAGGTAGTAGAGGCCGGCGGCGATGGTGCCCGGCTGGGCGAGCGCGAAGGCGACGAACAGCGTGCCGGCCGACAGCAGCACCAGGTAGGCGGCGCTGATGCGCAGGCGCAGCGCGCCGACCACGCCGAGCCCGGCGAGCACCAGGGTCACCATGCCGAACACGAGCAGGGTGTCGCGCCCGAAGCCGGCCATCGCGCCGGCGTCGTCGCCGAAGACCAGCGTGGTCAGGCGCAGCAGCGCGTACAGGCCGACCTTGGTCATGATGGTGAACAGCGCCGCCACCGCGGCCGGGGCGCGCGAGTAGGTCTCGGGCAGCCACAGGTACATCGGCAGCAGCGCGGCCTTGGCGCAGAACACCACCAGCAGCAGGCCGCAGGCCGCGCGCACGATGGCCAGGTCCCGCGGCTCGACCTCGGCCATGCGCACCGCGATCTCGGCCATGTTGAGGCTGCCGATCAGCCCGTACAGCAGCCCCAGCGCGATCAGGAACAGCGTCGAGGCGGCGATGTTGAACACCACGTAATGCATGCCCGCCGCCATCCGCGCGCCGCGACCGCCGGACAGCAGCAGGCCGTAGGAGGCGATCAGCAGCACCTCGAAGAACACGAACAGGTTGAAGATGTCGCCGGTCAGGAAGGCGCCGTTGAGGCCGGCCAGCTGGATCTGGAACAGGGCGTGGAAGTGCAGCGCGCGCTTGTCCCAGCCGGCGCAGGCGTAGAGCAGGCAGGGGATGGCGAGCAGGGTGGTGGTCAGCACCATCAGCGCGCTCAGGCGGTCGACCATCAGCACGATGCCCAGCCGCGCCGGCCAGTCGCCCAGCAGGTAGACGTCGATGCCGCCCTGCGCGGCGCGGGCGAACAGCGCCAGCGCCGCGGCCAGCAGCAGCGACAGGCCGATCCACGCGCCGGTGCGCAGCACCGCGCTGTTGTGCCGGCGCTCGAGCAGCAGCAGGACGGCGCCGGTCAGCAGCGGCACCAGGATCGGGGCGAGGACCAGGTGCTGCGTCATTGCCTGTCGTCCGGCTCGCGGCCCGGCTCGTGGCCGTCCACGTGGTCGCTGTGGAGGTCGGCGTGGTTGCGCATGGCGACCACCACCGTCACCGCGGTCATCGCGAAGGCGATCACGATCGCGGTCAGCACCAGCGCCTGCGGCAGCGGGTCGGCGTAGTTCGCGAGCACCGGTTCCACGCCCTCGCGCAGCACCGGCGGGCGGCCGACGACCATGCGGCCGGCGGAGAAGATCAGCAGGTTGGTGGCGTAGGACAGCAGGGTCAGGCCGAGGATCACGTCGAAGGTGCGCGCGCGCAGCAGCAGGTAGACCCCCGAGGCCGTGAGCACGCCGATGGCGCTGGCGAGTGCGAATTCCACTAGAGCTTGTCCTCCTCGGCCTGCAGGCGTTGCCTGACGGTGCCCATCGTCGACAGGATCAGCAGCGCGCCGGCGAACACCACGATGTAGACGCCGGTGTCGAAGACCAGCGCGCTGGCCAGCGGCAGGTGCCCGATCACCGGCAGGTCGAGATCGAGATGGCCGCTGGCGAGGAACGGCAGCCCGAACAGCAGCGAGCCGAGGCCGCCGATGCAGGCGACGATCAGCCCCACGCCGATGCCGCGCAGGTAGTCGAAGCCGAAGGTCGCCTCCACCGCGCGCGCGCCCTGCAGCACGTACTTGATCAGCACCGGCACCGCGATCGCGAGGCCGGCGATGAAGCCGCCGCCCGGCGCGTTGTGGCCGCGAAGGAACAGGTAGATCGACACCGTCAGCGCCAGCGGGAACAGCAGCTGGGTGAGGTCGGCCGGGATCGGCAGCTGCACCGGCGGGCCGGGCAGGATCTCGTCCGGCTTCAGCCGCGCCCAGCGCAGCAGCGCGTGCACGACCAGCGCGGCGACCGCGAAGACGGTGATCTCGCCGAAGGTGTCGAAGCCGCGGAAGTCCACCAGGATCACGTTGACCACGTTGGCGCCGTAGGCCTCGGGCAGCGAGCGGGCGAGCATCTCGCCGGAGATCGTCTGCGAGGGCCGCATCAGCACGCCGTAGGCCAGCGCGCCCACGCCCAGCCCCGCCGCGGCGGAGATCAGGGCGTCGCGCCAGCGGCGCACGCGGGTGCGCGACTGCCGCGACTGCTTGGGCAGGTAGTTGAGCGCCATCATCATCAGCGCGATGGTGACCATCTCCACCAGCAGCTGGGTCAGCGCCAGGTCGGGCGCGGAGAGGAAGGTGAAGGCCACGCTGACCATCAGGCCGACCGCGCCGATCACGATCAGCGCGGTCAGGCGCCGCCCGTGCACGGCCACGGTGCCGAGGGTGCCGGCGACCAGCACCGCCCACACCACCCAGCCCATCAGCGGCATGGACTGCGGGGTGCCGAAGCCGTCGAAGCCCAGCGCGCGGTCCGCGGCGTCGCCGACGAACGGCGCCGAGCCGACCGCCAGCACCACCACGATCATCCAGAACAGGCTGCGGCGGATGCCGCCGGCGGCCACGCGCTCGGTGAACTTGCCGGCCGCCGAGAACAGCGCCTCGATGTTGTCCTGGAACAGGTGCTTGCCCCAGGAGCGCAGGATGGCGTCGTGCAGCGCGAACAGCCGGCGCAGGGTGAAGTAGAGCGCCACGCCGCCGACCACGCCCAGGATGCTCATCGCCAGGGGCAGGTTCCAGCCGTGCCAGACCGCCAGGGTGAAGTCCGGCGCGGCGGTGCCGAGGGTGCCGGCGACCGCGGTCTTGAGCATCGGCTCCACGGTCAGCGACGGCAGGATGCCCACGGCGAGGCAGGTCAGCACCAGCACCGCGACCGGGATGCGCATCCAGCGCGGCGGCTCGTGCGGGTCCAGGTCGAGGTCGCGCGGGCCGTGGCCGAAGAAGGTGTCGTGGACGAAGCGCAGGCTGTAGGCCACGCCCAGCACGCCGGCCAGGGCGGCGGCCACGGTGACGAACAGGCGCATGCCGTCCTGGGCCTCCACCTGCAGCGCCTCGGCGAAGAACATCTCCTTGGACAGGAAGCCGTTGAGCAGGGGGATGCCGGCCATCGCCAGCGACGCGGTGATCGCCAGCGCGCTGGTCCAGGGCAGGAAGCGCCGCAGGTTGCCGAGCCGGCGCATGTCGCGGGTGCCGGTCTCGTGGTCGATGATGCCGGCGGCCATGAACAGCGAGGCCTTGAAGGTGGCGTGGTTGACGATGTGGAACACGCCCGCGACGACGGCCATGGGGGTGGACAGCCCGAACAGCAGGGTGATCAGGCCCAGGTGCGAGATCGTGGAATATGCCAGCAGGCCCTTGAGGTCGTGCTGGAAGATGGCGTACCAGGCGCCCACCAGCAGGGTGATCGCGCCGACCAGCGTGACCACGTAGAAGAACAGGTCGGTGCCGGCCAGCACCGGGTGCAGGCGGGCGAGCAGGAACACCCCGGCCTTCACCATCGTCGCCGAGTGCAGGTAGGCCGACACCGGGGTGGGCGCGGCCATGGCCTGCGGCAGCCAGAAGTGGAACGGGAACTGCGCGCTCTTGGTGAAGATGCCGGCGAGCACGAGGGCGAGGATGGCCGGGTAGGCCGCGCTGGTGCGGATCGCCTCGCCGGAGGCCAGCACCACGTCGAGGTCGTAGCTGCCGGCCACGCGGCCGATCAGCAGCACGCCGCCCAGCAGCGCCAGCCCGCCCAGGCCGGTGATCGTCAGCGCCATGCGCGCGCCCTGGCGGGCGTCGTCGCGGTGGGTCCAGAAGCCGATCAGCAGGAACGAGCTGATCGAGGTCAGCTCCCAGAACACCACCAGCAGGAGCAGGTTGCCGGCCAGCACCACGCCCAGCATCGCGCCCATGAACAGCATGAGGTAGGCGAAGAAGCGCGGCGCGCAGTCCCGGGGGCTGAGGTAGTAGCGCGCGTACATCACCACCAGCGCGCCGATGCCCAGGATCAGCCCGGCGAACATCCAGGCCAGGCCGTCCATCCGCAGCGTTACCTGCAGGCCCGCCGACGGGATCCACGGCAGCACGGTCTTCGGCTGCCCGCCCGCCATGATCTCCGGCGTCAGCGCCGCGAGGAGCGCGAGCCCGAGCAGCGGCGCGCCGGCCGCGACCCAGGCGATCGCGCCGCGCGACAGCGTGCGCGGCAGGGCCGCCACCGCCGCCGCGGCCGCGAACGGCAGCGCCAGGAGGATGAGGAGGATCGAAGGCATGCAGGGAATACGCGATTCACGAGCAAGGCGTTCGATTCTAGCAGGCGTCCGGCGATGCGCCGGGACGCCCGCGGCGGGCGCGCGTCAACCCTGGCGGCGGACGATCAGCGTGTCGACGTCGACCGTGTCGAGCAGGCGCTGCGCGACGCTGCCCAGCAGCATGTCCGACAGCGCGCTGCGCCCGTGGCTGCCCAGCACGACCAGGTCGGTGCCGTCGGCGGCGGCCCAGGCGTCCAGCAGCCGCACCGGCTCGGCCGGCTCGACCACGCGCTCGACGCGGCCGCGCACCGCGTCGGCGAGGTCGAGCCCGTCGAGGTGGGCGGCGGCGGCCGCGCGCGTCTCCTCGGCCGCGGCCGCGCCGAGCGCGGCGCGGCTGCGGTCGTTGTCGATCAGGCCCAGCCGCGGCGCGTCGGCGCCGTGGACCAGCGCGTAGCGCAGCGCGTCGGGGAACAGGCGGGCGGCCACCTCGAGCGCGCGGCCCGCGGTCGCGGAGAAGTCGCTGGCCGCGGCGAGGTTGCGGTAGGGGCCGCGGACGCGGTCGTGGACCACCAGCACCGGCAGCGGGGAGTGCCGCGCGAGCCAGGCGATCGTCGAGCCCACCACCGGCCGCTGGAAGGCCTCGTTGCGCGCGATGCCGACAACGATCAGCCCGCAGTCGCGGGCCCGGGCGGTCTCGAGCAGCGCGGGGCCGGAGGCGCCGTGGGCGACCACGGCCTCGGCCCCGGCCAGCCCGGCATCGTCCAGGTCGCGGCGCAGCCGGCGGCGCGCGGCCTCGGCGGGCGGCTCCCGGCGCGCCCACGCGGGCAGCGGCAGCACGTCGTCGCGGATCTCCTGCGCGCGCTCGTCGGGCGCCACCGTGGCCGCGACCACGCGCGCGCCCCACTGCGCGGCCAGTTGCGCGGCGCGATCGAGCGCGCGGTCGCAGCGCGCGCTGAGGTCGGTGGCGAGCAGGAGGGCCGAGGGCGGAACGTGCATGTCCTGGTCCGGGAAAGAGCGATGGGCCGTTGCGAGTCTACCCGCCCGCGTCGCGCGGCGCGGCTATGCTGTGGCGATGACGCGACGCCTCCGCCGACCTGCCCGCAGCGCGCGCCGCGCGATCCGCGCATGAGCGATCGCGCGCGCCGCGCGCTGGTGTTCGGCGCCAGCGGGCAGATCGGCGCCGCCCTGCTGGCGCGGCTGCGCGCGGCGGGCTGGCAGGTCGATGCGGTGTCGCGCACGCCGCCTGGCGATGGCGGCGAGCCCGGGCTGCGCTGGCACCGCGGGGGCTTCCCGGACGTCGAACCGCCGTCGCCCGACTGCGATGCGGTCTTCAGCTGCGGCCCGCTCGACCGCTTCTCGCTCTGGTACGCCGCCGCGCGGCTGCAGGCGCCGCGGGCGGTCGCGTTCGGCTCGACCAGCCTCGCCACCAAGGCGGGCGCCGAGGACGCCGGTGAGCGCGCCCTGGCCGCCACCCTGCGCGAAGCGGAGGCGCGCGTGTTCGAGGCCGCGCGCGAGCGCGGCGCGCAGGCCACGCTGCTGCGGCCGACGCTGGTCTACGGGGCCGCGCGCGATGCCAACCTGAGCCGCATCGCCGCCATCGCCCAGCGCAGCGGCGGCTTCGTCCTGCCGCGCGACGCCACCGGGCTGCGCCAGCCGGTGCACGTCGACGACCTGGCGCAGGCGGCGCTGGCCGCGGCGCAGGCGCCGGCCGCCGGCGGCCGTGCCTACGCGCTGCCCGGCGGCGAGACGCTGCCCTACGACCAGATGGTCGAGCGGGTGCTGGCGGCGCTGCCCCGGCGGCCGCGGCTGTGGCGGGTGCCGGCGCCGCTGTTCCGGACCGCGCTGGCCGCCGCGCACGCCGCCGGCCGCCTGCGCGGCCTACCCGCCGGCGCGGTGGCGCGGCTGCGCGAGGACCTGGTCTTCGACGCCGGTCCCGCCCGGGCCGACCTCGGCTACGCGCCTCGGCCGTTCCGCCCCACGGCGCGGATGCTGCTCGCCGACGCCGGTCCGGCGCCACCTTGACTGCGGCTCACCAGCGCAGGCCGAGCCGGCGATAGCCCTTGGCCAGCACCCAGGCCGGGCCGATCAGCAGGTAGACCAGGTCGGTCAGGAAGCTCGGCTTGCGCCCCTCGAGCTTGTGGCCGACGAACTGCGCGATCCAGGCCACGACGAACACCGCCAGCGCCAGGACGAGCAGCCCGCGCGCGCCGAGCGCGACATGGAGGGCATGGGTGAGCGCGCCCATCGCGACGAACATCGCCGCCATGCCCAGACCCAGCCGGCGCGAGGCGCGGAAGTAGAACAGCCAGGCGGCGAACATCGCCAGGCCCGCCCAGGCCCCGGGCCGGAGCAGGCCGCCGGCGGCGGGGATGCACCACAGCAGCGCGATGACGCTCCACAGGATCAGCGGCACGGCGACCACGTGGATGCGCTGGTTGGTCTCGTTGCGGTGGTCGTCTGAGTAACTCGAGAACCAGCGGTCGATCGAGCGCTCGGGTGCGTGCGCGGCCATAGTCCCCTCCCGGAAAGTTTCTGATGAAACGTTTATCCCGCCCCCGGCGGGCCCGACTCCCGGCATTCTGCGCCGGTTTGAGACCCCCGACACGTTTGTAAACATTTCGTATTGACGGCGCAAAAATCGTGTTACGTTCGATTTTGCGCCAGGGAGCGGTGCGTCCGTGGATCCAATGCCCAGGGAGCGGGGGGGAGGGCAGGTTTCGCAAAACAAAAACACCAAGCCTTTTCATGCAAGGGGAGAATCATGACGCACGTCCGCAGAATCGCCGCTCGCCGCAATCGCCTGTCCGTCGCCCTCGCCGGGGCGCTGTGTTGTACCGGGAGTTTCGGGGTCATGGCGCAGGAGGCCGCCCAGTCCCCGCCGCCGTCGGAGGATCCCGCCGCCACCCTCGATACGGTGACCGTCACCGGCACCCGACTGCGCAGCCAGACCATGACCGCCGCCAGCCCGGTAGCCGAGATCCAGAAGGAGGAGTTCCAGTACTCGGGCGCCAGCAAGGTCGAGGATCTGGTGAACCAGTATCCGCAGCTGGGTTTTCAGAACGGCTTCGACAATTTCATGAACAACCCGTCGCAGGGCTACGCCACCGTCGACCTGCGCGACCTCGGCCCCCAGCGCACGCTCACCCTGGTCAACGGCCGTCGCATCCCCAAGGGCCTGGGCGAGACGCCCGACCTCAGCATCATTCCGGCCGCGCTGGTGCAGCGCGTGGACGTGCTGACCGGCGGCGCCTCCGCGGTCTACGGCTCCGACGCCGTCGCGGGCGTGGTCAACTTCATCCTCGACGACGAGTTCGAGGGGGTCAACGTCAACCTGGGCTACTCGGCCTACCAGCACGACAACGACAACCGCTACATGCAGGGCCTGATGGACGAGGCCGGCTACGACTATCCCACCGGCAACTCCGGCTTCGACGGCATCTCGCGCAACATCGACGTGTCCATCGGCGGCAGCTTCGGCGACGGCGGCCATGCCGTGGCCTGGGCGACCTGGCGCAAGAACGAGGCGATGCTGCAGGGCCAGCGAGACTACTCTTCGTGTGCACTGGACGACTCCGGCACCTTCTGCGGAGGCTCCGGCGGCTCCGATCCGGCCAACTTCACCGTGTTGGCGCCGTCGCTGACCGGCGGCAACACCGCCGCCCACCTCGGTGCGGACGGCACCTGGCAGACCGGCGTGGGCTCGCTCTACAACTACGCCCCGGTCAACTACTACCAGCGCCCGGACACCCGCTACACCGCCGGCACCCGGATCAAGTACGAGATCACCCCGCACTTCGTGCCCTACGTGGAGGCGATGTTCGTCAACCGCCGCAGCTCCACCCAGATCGCGCCCACCGGCACCTTCAACACCGACGTCGACGTGGCCTGCGACGATGCCATCATCGGCACCCTGTGCAGCGACCTGGGCATCACCGACGACGAGATCACGGTGCTGGTCAACAAGCGCAATGTCGAAGGCGGCCCGCGCGTGTCCAAGCAGGAAGCCACCAACTACCGCATTACCGCCGGCCTGGGCGGCGAGATCAACGAGCGCTGGAACTACGACGCATCGTTCACCTACAACCGCAGCTCGGTCAAGGACGAGAGCATCAACGACTTTGTCACCGACCGCGTACGCTCGGCGCTGCTCGGTTGCCCAGCCGGTTCCTTCGACGGCTGCCAGTTCTACAACGTCTGGCAGGACGCGGTGACCGCGGAGGCCGCGCAGGCGCTGCAGGGCGTGGGCATCGTCAACTACGTGACCTCGATGAAGACCCTCAACGCCTACGCCTCCGGCGACCTGGGCGTCGGCCTGCCGTGGGCGGCGGACCGCCCGATCAGCCTGGCGCTGGGCTACGAGTGGCGCGAGGAGACCTACGAGCGCACGCCCGACACCAACATGCAGACCGGCAACTTCACCGGCCTCGGCGGCCCGACGACGGGCGTGGCGGGCGAGCTGTACGTGCACGAGTTCTTCCTGGAGAGCGCGGTGCCGCTGATCGCGGACGCGGGCGCGCTGAGCGGGCTCGACCTGGAGCTGGGCTACCGCTACTCCGACTACAGCAACTCCGGCGGCGTGAACACCTACAAGGCCGGCCTCGGCGCCAGCTTCGACGACGGCCGCTACCTGCTGCGGGCCGGTTGGAACCGCGCCATCCGCGCGCCCGGCATCATCGAGCTGTTCAGCAACCAGTCCATCGCCCTGTGGGGCGGCTCCGATCCCTGCGCCGGCGCGACGCCTTCGTTCACCGTCGAGCAGTGCGCCCTGACGGGCGTCGCGCCTTCCCAGTACGGTTTCGTGCCGGTCAATCCGGCCGGCCAGTACAACCAGCTCAGCGGCGGCAACCTCGATCTCGATCCGGAGACTGCCGACACCTGGACGATCGGCTTCGCCGCCAACCCGATCGAAGATCTCAACCTGGCGGTCGACTACTACCGCATCGAGGTCGAGGACGCGATCACGACCGTCGGTTCGAGAGTCATCATCGACCTGTGTGCCAGCGGGCAGAGCGCGATGTGCTCGCTGATCCGGCGCAATCCGCTGACCGGCGACCTCTGGCTGGGCAGCAACCCGGATTCCTCGGGCCTGGTCGTCAACACCCTCGGCAACTTCGGCAGCTTCGATTTCAGCGGCATCGACCTGTCCGCCTCCTATGCCTGGGCGCTCGGCCCCGGGCGGCTGACCGCCTCGATCGTCGGCACGCACGTGTTGGATCAGACCTTCCAGCCCATCGCCGACGATCCGTCCACGGAGTACGACTGCGCGGGGCTGATCAACGAGGCCTGCAACACGCCGGAGTGGCGTCACATCGCCAGCCTGCGCTACGGCTTCGACCGCTACAGCATCGGCCTGCGCTGGCGCTATGTGGGCGCCCTGGACTACGAGGGCATCGATGGCGAGCCCGGCACGGACGACGAGCTGCTGATCGGCAACGGTCACCGCCTCGGCAGCTACAACTACTTCGACCTGTCCGCCTCGATGGACCTGTGGGACGTGGCCACCTGGACGGTGGGCGTGAACAACATCGCCGACAAGGAGCCGCCGCTGGTGGGTGGCACGCTGGTGCTCAACGGCAACTCGCTGGGCGGCTACGACCAGGCGGGGCGCTATATCTTCAGTACGCTGAGCTTCCAGTTCTGACCGGCGCCGGGCGGACGGCGGCGCGGCGTCGCCGTCCGCCCGGGGCGTCCCCCCGGCCGCGGGCGGCTCCGGCGCACGGCCAAGACGCCTCCGGCCATGGCCATCGCGGCCAGCAGCAGGACCTCGGGGCGCGTTTCCCCGGACTGCCGGCGACTGCCCGGAAGCGGCGGCCGGCGGCGCCCCGCGGCACGGCGAAGCCGTGGCCGCCGGGCTGACGCCACTCAAGGGGCGGGCAGCATGTCGACGGCGATGGTGAGCCGCGGCACGGGGCTGGAGAAGGGCACCGTGCCGTGCCAGACGTACGAGGGGAACAGCGCCAGGCGGCCGGGCGCCGGGCGGACGATGCGCCGTGGCGGCAACGCCAGGCCCAGGTCTTCCAGCGGCTGGCCCAGCTGCAGGCAGCCCGCTGGATGCGCGCCATCGCGCCGCACGTCGTCCGGCAGGGCGACGTAGAACGCGGAGCTGAGCCAGCCCTGCGGATGGATGTGGTTGGCGTGCCGGCCCGACGCGCGCAGCCGCACCGACCACGAGCCGAGCATGCGCACGTCGCGCCGCCGGCGGCCCAGGAAGGGGTGGCGGTCGTCGTGCGGCAGGGCGTCCAGCCAACCGCGGACGGCGCCCTGCAATGCGGCCTGCGCCGCGTCGAGCACCGGATCGCCGCGACCGAACAGGCGGCCGGGCGTCTGCGATCCGTTGCGCACGCTCTGGTCCACCGGCTCGCGCACGGCGCGGTGCAGGGCCTCGAGCCGATCGGCGAGGGCGACGAGAAAGGCCGCGAGATCGCGGTAGCCCGGCGGCGGCCGTATCTCGACGTCGCCGACCAGGCGCTCGTAGTCGCACAGCCAGAACTCGCGCGCGTCGCCGGCCAGCCGCCAGGCCGTGCCGAGGTGGCTCCAGGCCTCCTGGTCGTCGGGGGCGAGCCGGGTCGCGGCCTCCGCGTGGTCCCGGGCCCGCCGCCAGTCGCCCCGGCGGAACAGGTGCCGCGCATGGGCGTTGAGGAAGGCCACGTTGTCGCCGCCGAGCGCGCGATGCGCCGCGGAGAACGCGGCCGCGGCCTCCTCCATCCTGCCCAGGCGGTCCAGCGCCTCGGCGCGCAGCCAGCGCAGCGTGGGATCGTCGCCGTGGCGCTGGCGCAACGCGTCGGTCGCGTCCAGGGCGTCCTCCGGCCGTCGCGCGCTCAGCAGCAGGCGGGCGAACGCCTGCCAGAGCGGCCGGTTGCCGGGCTGGGCGCGCGCGGCGGCGCGGAAACCCGCCAGCGGATCCTCGTCGCCGTGCTCCCACAGCAACCGGGCCAGGGTGTCGTGGCCGCCCGCATGCGCGGGGTGGCGGGCCACCAGGCGCCGCGCGTTGTCGAGCGCCGCCTGCGGTTCGCCGGCGTCCACCAGCGTCCCGCTGAGCGCATCGAGCAGCTCGGGGCCGTCGTCGCCGAGGGCCTCGGCGCGGCGCAGGCAGCGCAGCGCCTCGTCGACGCGCCCGGTCAGCCGGTGGACGGCGCCCAGCGCCGCCCAGGCCGGTGCATGCGCGGGTGCGCGCCGGACCGCCTCCTCCAGCGCCTGTGCGGCGGCATCCCAGTCGCCCCGCGCACGCAGCGCACGGCCGAGGCCGAGCCAGGCCGCGGCCGAATCCGGCGCCAGC
This sequence comes from Alterluteimonas quercicellularis, assembly GCF_021191635.1. Classification (GTDB taxonomy): domain Bacteria; phylum Pseudomonadota; class Gammaproteobacteria; order Xanthomonadales; family Xanthomonadaceae; genus Luteimonas; species Luteimonas quercicellularis. The sequence continues at coordinate 57,116 of NZ_JAIWPR010000020.1, read as the reverse complement.
GCCAGCGCGCGCCGGCAGGCCTCGACGGCGCGCGCGGGGTCGCGCAGCTGCAGCGCCAGCCGGCCCTGCTGCAGCGCCGCCTCGGCGCTGCCGGCGGCGCGGCCGAGCAGCGCGTACGCCTCTTCCAGGCGGCCGGCCCGGCGCAGGCAGGCGGCGGCGTTCGAGAGCACGGGCACGCTGCCGGGCGCCCGTTGCAGCGCCTGCTCGAAGGCAGCCAGGGCCTCGGGCAGGCGCCCGGCGTCGGCCAGGCACATGCCGAGCAGCTGCCAGGCGTCGGCGGCTTCGGGCGCTTCCTGCAGCAGGCGCCGCGCTTCGTGTTCGGCCTGGAGCGGCTCGCCGTTCCGCAGCCGGGCCAGCGTGCGCGAGAACCGCGCGGCCTGCGACGCCGTCAGCGGCTGCGGCCGCGCGGGCGCCGGCATCGCGGTCAGCGCACCCGGCGCACGCGCAGCGAGACGCCGGCCGGCGTGCGCAGCAGGTAGCTGCCGAGCGCGCCGGCGCGCACGCTCACCGTGTCGCCTTCGGCGACGTGGCCGCGGCTGCCGCCCTCGGTCGACGCCCAGGCCTGGCCGTTGTCGAGCGTCAGCACGCGGCGGCCGCCGTCGGCGTAGGCCACCCGCGTCACCCGGGCCTCGATGCGGTCGGGCGCGGGTTCGGCGCCGGCCGCGGGCAGCGCGGGGCGGTCGGACAGGCCGAAGTCCTCGCGGGCCAGTTCCGCGGCCGCGCGCCGCGTCGCCTCGCTGGGCGGGAAGGCGCGGTCGTAGCAGGCCAGCCGCTCGGCGGGGCGCGCCCGCTCGGCGCAGGCGTGCGACGCGGGCTCCGCCGCCATCGCGATCGGGATCGCGCAGGCCGCGGCCGGCGCGCACGCCAGCGCGATCCGCAGGGCCATGTTCCACGCCATCGGCATCTCCCCGGGCGGCCCGTGGGCCTCGACCGGAGCATACCGGAGCCGCCGCGCGGTGCGGCGGCGTCCTAGCCGACCTCGATCCCGGCCAGGCGCTGCAACGCTTCCGCGTAGCGCGCGCGGGTGCGCTCGATCACCTCGGCCGGCAGGCGCGGGCCTGGCGCGGTCTTGTCCCAGTCCAGGGTCTCCAGCCAGTCGCGCACGATCTGCTTGTCGTAGCTCGGCGGGCTGCTGCCCACCGCGTACTCGTCGGCCGGCCAGTAGCGCGAGGAGTCCGGCGTGAGCATCTCGTCCATCACGTAGAGGCGGCCGTCGGCGTCGGTGCCGAACTCGAACTTGGTGTCGGCCAGCAGGATGCCGCGCGCGGCCGCGTACTCGGCGGCGTAGCGGTACAGGCGCAGGGTGGCGTCGCGGATCTGCTCGGCGAGTTCCGCGCCGATGCGGCGGACCATGGTGTCGAAGTCGATGTTCTCGTCGTGCTCGCCGACGGCCGCCTTGGTCGATGGGGTGAAGATCGGCTCGGCGAGCCGTTCCGCCTGGCGCAGGCCGTCGGGCAGGGCGATCCCGGAGACGCGCCCGGTGCGCTGGTAGTCCTTCCACCCGCTGCCGATGAGATAGCCGCGCGCGATCGCCTCCACCGGCACCGGCCGCAGCCGCCGCGTCACCACCGAGCGCTGCGCGTAGGGCGCCGGGTCGACGCCTTCGGGCAGCACGTCGGCCACCGCGATGCCGGTCAGGTGGTTGGGCATCAGGTGCGCGGTCTTCTCGAACCAGAAGTTGCTGATCCGGCACAGCATCTCGCCCTTGCCGGGGATCGGGTCGGGCAGCACCACGTCGAAGGCGGACAGGCGGTCGGTGGCGACGATCAGCAGATGGTCGCCGGTCCCCCGCGCGCCCGGCGGCAGGCGGCGCTCGGGCAGGTCGAACACGTCGCGCACCTTGCCGCGGTGACGCAGCGGCAGCTCGGGCAGGTCGGCTTGGATGAGCGTGGTGGACAAGGGCGTAGGCCCCGCGCGCTGGAGGGCCGGCCAGTGTAGTGCGCAGGGGGTGAGGGGGCCAGGGGCGCAGGGCGCTCGGCGCCGGGGCGTCCGGCCGGGAACCGGAGGTCCACCTCCCCGCCGCCCCCGCCCCGCTACACTGCCCCCATGAAACGCTGGTACGGAAAACTCCTCGGCTTCGTCGCCGGCTGGCTGCTGCTGCGCCACCCGGCCGGCGGGCTGATCGGCCTGCTGATCGGCCATGCCTTCGACGCCGACTGGCTGCTGCCGCAGCGCGCTGCGCCGTACAAGGTCCTCGGCCTGACCCGCGGCGCCAGCGACGCCGAGATCGACCAGACCTACCGCCGGCTGATCTCGCAGTACCACCCGGACCGGGTCGCCAACGCCGCGCCGGAGCTGCGCGAACAGGCCGAGCGCCGCGCGGCGGAGATCAACGCCGCCTACAGCCGCATCCGCCGCCGTCGCCGGCGGTGACGCCGGCGCTCGCGCCGCGCCCCCGGGTCCGATCCGCCGCCTCCGACCGCCACCCTCCAGGCCACACGACACCATGCAGCCCACGATCATCGCGCCGTCCATCCTCTCCGCCGACTTCGCCCGCCTGGGCGAGGAAGTCGACGCCGTGCTCGCCGCCGGTGCCGACTGGGTGCATTTCGACGTCATGGACAACCACTACGTGCCGAACCTGACCATCGGGCCGCTGGTCTGCGAGGCGCTGCGCCGGCACGGCGTGACCGCGCCGATCGACGTCCACCTGATGGTGGAGCCGGTCGACCGCCTGGTGCCGGACTTCGCCAAGGCCGGAGCGACGCTGATCAGCTTCCACCCCGAGGCCAGCCGCCACGTGCACCGCACGATCCAGCTGATCAAGGGCGAGGGCTGCCGGGCGGGGCTGGTGCTCAACCCGGCGACGCCGGTGGAGGCGCTGGACTACGTGCTGGAGGACCTGGACCTGGTGCTGCTGATGTCGGTCAATCCCGGTTTCGGCGGGCAGGCCTTCATTCCTTCGGCGCTGGACAAGCTGCGCCGCGTGCGCGAGCGCATCGACGCCACCGGCAAGCCGATCCGGCTGGAGATCGACGGCGGCGTGAAGCCGGACAACATCGCCGAGATCGCGGCCGCCGGAGCCGACACCTTCGTCGCCGGCTCGGCGATCTTCGGCCAGGCCGACTACGCCGACGTGGTCGGCCGCCTGCGCGCCGCAGCCGACGCGACGAGGGGTTAGACGGTCGTGTTCTCCACCTGCGACCTGTGCGACCGCCACGGCGACCGCGTGCGCGTGCTCGCGCTGCCCTGGCGCGACTACGGTGGCCGCGCCGCGTTCTCCGGGCCGGTGAGCACGGTGCTGGCGTTCGAGGACAACTCGCGCGTGCGCGAGGCGGTCAGCGCGCCGGGCGAGGGGCGGGTGCTGGTGGTGGACGGCGGCGGCTCGCTGCGCCGCTCGATGCTGGGCGACCAGCTCGCCGAAGCGGCGGTGGCGAACGGCTGGGCCGGCGTGGTCGTCGCCGGCGCGGTGCGCGACGTCGCGGCCCTGGCGCGGCTGGACCTGGGCGTGCGCGCGCTGGGCGTCTGCCCGCGCCGGACCGACAAGCGCGGGCAGGGCCTGCGCGACGTGGCGCTGGAGATCGGCGGCGCGGCGATCGTACCCGGCGACCGGCTGTGGGCCGATGCCGACGGCATCGTGGTCGCCGCCGAGGCGCTGGAGACCGCCTGAAGCGCAACGGGCGCGCCCGATGAGCGCGCCCGTTGCCGGAAGAAATTGGAGGCAATCCCGCCTCCGCCCGTCGTCCCTGATATGGCCTCCCATGTTCCGGGTCTTTCGTGACGGCGCGATGACGGCGGCGCGCTCGCGGCGGGTGCGCCGCTGCGCCTACACTGCCGCGCCGGACCCTGCGTCCGCTCCCCCGCCTCCCCCGCGAACGCCCCATGCCCGCCACCTCCTGGTTCCTGATCCTCAACGGCAAGGCGGCGGGCGACGACGCCGTGCGCGAGGCCGTGTCCGCGCAGCGCGAGGCCGGCCGGCGGCTGGCGGTGCGGGTGACCTGGGAGGGCGGCGATGCCGACCGCCACGTGCGCGAGGCCATCGCCGCCGGGGCCACGCACGTGGTCGCCGGCGGCGGAGACGGGACGCTGCGCGAGGTGGCCGGCGCGCTCGCCGGCACCGGCCACGACGCCGAGGCGCTGCCCGCGCTCGGGGTGCTGCCGCTGGGCACCGCCAACGATTTCGCCACTGCGGCCGGCATCCCCGAGGCGCCCGCCGACGCGCTGGCGCTGATCGCCGCGGCCGTGCCGGTCCCGGTCGACCTGATGCGCCTGCAGGCCGACGGCGCGGTGCACTGGTGCGCCAACCTCGCCAGCGGCGGCTTCGGCACCCGGATCACGCTGGAGACCAGCGAGGGCCTGAAGAAGATGCTGGGTGGGCTGGCCTACTTCCTGACCGGCATCGCGCGGCTGGGACGCATCGAGCCGACGCCGGCGCGGCTGCGCGGCCCGGGCTTCGAGTGGGCGGGCGACTTCATCGCGCTGGGCGTGGGTAACGGCCGCCAGGCGGGCGGCGGGCAGGCGCTGTGCCCGGAGGCGCTGGTCGACGACGGGCTGCTGGACGTGACCGTGGTGCCGGAGCTGTCGGGCGAGGTGGCCGCGACCATCGGCGCGGTCGTCAGCGAAGGCAAGGCGGCGGCCCTGGAGCAGGTGGCCGAACGCGCGCGCCTGCCGTGGCTCGAGATCGAATCGGAGCAGCCGCTGGCGCTCAATCTCGACGGCGAGCCGGTCGAGGCGCGACGCTTCCGCATCGACTGCGTGCGCGGCCGGCTGCGGATGGCGCTGCCGGCGGATTCGCCGCTGCTGGCGCGGGCGCGCTAGCCGCCGCGCGACCGCTCGCGCGCATGCGCGCCCCGCGCACAGCCGCTACAGTAGCGCCCCATGTCCCGACGCTGCCCGCTCCCGATGCACGCCGCCCACGCGCGATGGTGACGCTGACAGGCCCTCACCGCCGCCCGTCCGTCCATCGTGGAGCCCGCACTTGATCACCCAGCAGCAGTTCGACCGCTTCGCCGCCGAAGGCCATACCCGCATCCCGGTGGTGCGCGAGGTGCTCTCCGACCTCGACACCCCGCTGTCGGTCTATCTCAAGCTCGCCGACGGCCCGTACACCTACCTGTTCGAGTCGGTCGAGGGCGGCGAGCGCTTCGGCCGCTACTCGATCATCGGCCTGCCCGCCTCGCGGGTGTACGCCTTCCGCGGCCGCACGCTGACGGTCGGCGAGTACGGCGAGACGATCGAGACGCGCGAGGTCGAGGACCCGTTCGCCGAGGTCGAGCGCCTGCGCGCCGAGCACCGGGTGCCGCGGCTGCCGGGCCTGCCCGGGTTCGCCGGCGGCCTGGTCGGCTGGTTCGGCTTCGAGTGCATCGAGTACATCGAGCCGCGCCTGGCGCGCGGGGTCCGCGAGGACGTGCGCGACGAGCTGGGCACGCCGGACATCCTGCTGATGCGCAGCGAGGAGGTCGCGGTGTTCGACAACCTCAAGGGCCGGCTGTACCTGATCGTGCACGCCGACCCGCGCGAGCCGCAGGCCTGGGCGCGCGCCGGCCGCCGTCTCGACGCGCTGACCCACCGCCTGCGGCAGGGCGGCGCCGGCTACCCGGAGACGCTGCAGCCGGCGGCGCTGGACGAGGCCGACTTCGTGTCCGGCTTCACCCGCGAGGGCTTCATCGCCGCGGTGGAGAAGACCAAGGAGTACATCGCCTCGGGCGACGCGTTCCAGGTGGTGCTCTCGCAGCGGATGTCGGTGCCGTTCAACGCGAGGCCGGTGGACGTGTACCGCGCCCTGCGCGCGCTGAACCCGTCGCCGTACATGTACTTCCTCGACGTCGGCGGCACCCAGGTGGTCGGCAGCTCGCCGGAGATCCTGGTGCGGCTGCAGCGCACCGATGGCGGCGGGAGCGAGGTCACCGTGCGCCCGATCGCCGGCACCCGCCCGCGCGGCGCGACGCCGGAGGAGGACCAGGCGCTGGAGGCGGAGCTGCTGGCCGACCCGAAGGAGCGCGCCGAGCACCTGATGCTGATCGACCTCGGCCGCAACGACGTCGGCCACGTCTCCGAGCCGGGCAGCGTGGCGCTGGGCGAGCGCTTCGTCATCGAGCGCTACAGCCATGTCATGCACATCGTCAGCGAGGTGGTGGGGCGGCTGAAGCCCGGCCTGAGCTACGCCGACGTGCTGCGCGCGACCTTCCCCGCCGGCACCGTCAGCGGCGCGCCGAAGGTGCGCGCGCTGGAGATCATCCGCAGCCTCGAACCGGTCAAGCGCAACGTGTACTCCGGCGCGGTCGGCTACATCGGCTGGCACGGCGACGCCGATACCGCGATCGCGATCCGCACCGCGGTGATCCAGGACGGCCGCCTGTACGTGCAGGCCGGCGCCGGCATCGTCTACGACTCCGATCCCGGCAGGGAGTGGGACGAGACCATGAACAAGGGCCGCGCGCTGTTCCGCGCGGTGGCGCAGGCGGCGCAGGGGCTGTAGCGGAACCGTCGCCGGCCCGGCTTCAGTCCTGGCCGCCGAACAGCCGCCGGTGGCGCGCCAGGAGGTCCGCGGTGGTGGCCGGATCCGGCACGGTGGACCACGCGCCGCGCTCGTGGGTGCCGCCCAGCTGCAGGCCGTCGCGGCGCGGGAACAGATAGGTGCCGCCGGCGCCGATGACCGCGTAGTCGATCTGCGGCTGCGGCACGATCACCGCCAGCTGGCCGCGCACCGGCTGCAGGCCGGCATCGCCGAACAGCGCGCGCGCGCCCAGGCCGGTGCAGTTGACCACCAGCCGCTCCGGCAGCGCGCGCACGTCGTCGAGGCTCTTCAGTTCGCGCACCTCGATGCGGCCGCCGGCCAGGCGGAAGGCGTCGGTCATCGCCGGCAGGTAGATCGTCGGCTCGATGATCATGGTCTGCACTTCGTGCAGGTAGCGGTCGCCGAGCGGGTGCGTGCCCGGCGCGTGGGTGCGCGCGCGGAACAGCTCCGGCGTCAGCGCCCATTCCCAGCCCGGCGACCACGCCGGACGCCGCGACACGAAGTACAGCGGCATCCAGCGCACGCCGTAGCGCTCGCCCGGCAGCAGCTGGAAGCGGCGGTGGGCGAAGCGCGCGGCGTGCGCGAGCCGGGCGCCGAAGGCATCGGTGCGGTGCTCGGCGTCGAGCAGCCCGCTGGGCCCGAACTGCGCGCCGGCGATGTTGGACACGGTGTCGGGCGGCAGCTCGCGGGCGTAGATCGCGACCTCGAAGCCGTGGTCCTGCAGCAGCCGCGCGGTGGCCAGCCCGACCGCGCCGCAGCCGAGCACCGCCGCGCGGCGCTCGGGCTGCGCCAGCGCGTGGCGCAGGGCGAGGTCCGCGGTGCCCCAGGACAGCGTCACCCCGCAGCCGCCGTGGCCGTAGTGGTGGATCACCAGGGTGTCGCCGAAGCGCTCCGGCTCCACCCGGAAGCCGGCCGGCCGGAACGGGCGCAGCCCGGCGACCTCGCGGATCAGCAGGCTCGGGTCCAGGTCCGGCATCGGCAGCGCGAGGCGGCCGGTAGCCGGCGCGGGGCCGGCCGCGCGCGTGGCGCAGCCGCCCAGCGTCAGCAGCGCGCCGCCGGCGAGCGCGCCGCCGAGCAGGCGGCGGCGCGGCGGCGAGGACGGCGTGTCGGGCAAGGCGGTCGCGCGCATGGGGCGGGCAGGGGCGGAGCGCGGTGGATTCGCGGCCGAGGGTAGCCCATCGCGCCGCGCCGGGCGCGCGGCGGCTGATAAGCTGGCGCCCCCGCGTGGACCGCCCGGTACGCCCGCGACTCCGGCGAGCCGCCGGCCGGCGCCGCCACGCCGCCTTCCCGATCGCGGAACGACCCATGCTGTTGATGCTCGACAACTACGACAGCTTCACCTGGAACCTCGTGCAGTACCTGCAGGCGCTGGGCGCCGAGGTGCGGGTGGAGCGCAACGACGCCCTCGACGTGGACGCCATCGAGCGCCTGCGGCCGGAGCGCATCGTGATCTCGCCGGGCCCGTGCACGCCGAACGAGGCCGGGGTGTCGCTGGAGGTCATCGAGCGGCTCGGGGCGAGCACGCCGATCCTCGGCGTATGCCTGGGCCACCAGGCCATCGGCCAGGCCTACGGCGGCAAGGTGGTGCGCGCGGGCCGCATCATGCACGGCAAGACCTCGGCGATCCGGCACGAGGGACGGGGCGTGTTCGCCGCGCTGCCCGACCGCTACGAGGCCACCCGCTACCACTCGCTGGTGGTCGAGCGCGAGAGCCTGCCCGACTGCCTGGAAGTCACCGCCTGGACCGAGCACGACGACGGCGGGATCGAGGAGATCATGGGGCTGCGCCACCGCGAGCACCCGGTGGAGGGCGTGCAGTTCCACCCCGAGTCGATCCTCACCGAACACGGCCACGCCCTGCTGAAGAACTTCCTCGACCGCTGACCGCGCGACCCCGCCCCGCGTGGCCTATCCCCAATCCCCAATCCCCAATCCCGAACAATGCCCATCACCCCGCAAGAAGCCCTGCAGCGCACCATCGAGCATCGCGAGATCTTCCACGACGAGATGGTCGACCTGATGCGGCAGATCATGCGCGGGGAGGTCTCGCCGACGATGAGCGCGGCGATCCTCACCGGCCTGCGGGTGAAGAAGGAGACGGTGGGCGAGATCGCCGGCGCGGCCACGGTGATGCGCGAACTGGCGCGGCCGGTGTCGCTGCCCGACCGCAGCGGCCTGGTCGACATCGTCGGCACCGGCGGCGACGGTTCCCATACCTTCAACATCTCGACCTGCTCGATGTTCGTCGCGGCCGCGGCCGGGGCCAAGGTCGCCAAGCACGGCAACCGCAGCGTGTCCTCGAAGTCGGGCAGCGCCGACGTGCTGGAGGCGCTGGGCGCGGCGATCGAGCTGCAGCCCGAGCAGGTGGCCGAATCCATCGCCCGCACCGGCATCGGCTTCATGTTCGCGCCGGTCCACCACCCGGCGATGAAGGCGGTGGCGCCGGTGCGCCGCGAGATGGGCGTGCGCACGATCTTCAACATCCTGGGCCCGCTGACCAACCCGGCCGGCGCGCCGGCGATCCTGATGGGGGTGTTCCACCCCGACCTGGTCGGCATCCAGACCCGCGTGCTGCAGGAACTGGGCGCCGAGCGCGCGCTGGTGGTCTGGGGCCGCGACGGCATGGACGAGATCTCGCTGGGCGCCGGCACCCTGGTCGGCGAGCTGCGCGACGGCGAGGTGCGGGAGTACGAGGTGCACCCGGAGGACTTCGGCATCGCGATGTCGGCCAGCCGCAACCTGCGGGTCGCCGACGCGGCCGCCTCGAAGGCGATCGTCCACGAGGTGCTGGCCGACCGCGAGGGGCCGGCCCGGGAGATCGTCGTCCTCAACGCCGGCGCGGCGCTGTACGTGGCCGGGGTGGCGGCGTCGCTGGCCGAGGGCATCGAGCGCGCCCGCGCGGCGATCGCCGACGGCGGCGCGCGGCGCCGCCTCGACGCCTTCGTCGAGACCACGCGCGCACTCGCCGCGGCGTCCGCCGCGGGCCGATGACCCCGCGCGCGCCCCGCGGACGGTAAGGTACCGTCCCCCCTCGCAGCCCGCTCCCGCGCCATGTCCGACATCCTGCAACGCATCCTCGAGCGCAAGCGCGCCGAACTGTCCGAGCGCGCCGCGGCGACGCCGCTGGCCGAGCTGCGCGCCCGCGCCGCCGACGCGCCGCCGGCGCGGGGCTTCGCGCGGGCGCTGCAAGCGGCGGTCGCGCAGGGCCGGGCGGCGGTGATCGCCGAGGTGAAGAAGGCCAGCCCCTCGAAGGGGGTGATCCGCGCCGACTTCGACCCGGAGGCCATCGCGCGCAGCTACGAGGCGGGCGGCGCGGCCTGCCTGTCGGTGCTCACCGACCGCGACTTCTTCCAGGGCGCCGACGCCTACCTCGTCGCCGCCCGCGCCGCCTGCGCGCTGCCGGCGCTGCGCAAGGACTTCACCATCGATCCCTACCAGGTCCACGAGGCGCGGGCGCTGGGGGCCGACTGCATCCTGCTGATCGTGGCCGCGCTCGACGACGCCCGCCTCGCCGACCTGGCCGCGCTGGCCGGCGAGCTGGGCATGGACGTGCTGGTGGAGGTCCACGACGCCGACGAGCTGGCGCGCGCCCTGCGCCTGCCCGCCGCGGGCGGGCGGGCGCCGCTGCTGGGCGTCAACAACCGCAGCCTGCGCAGCTTCGAGGTCTCGCTGGACACCACGCTGTCGCTGCGCGGCCGGGTGCCGGCCGGGCGCCTGCTGGTGACCGAGAGCGGGATCCACGCGCGCGAGGACGTCGCCCGCCTGCGCGCGGCCGGCGTGCACGCCTTCCTGGTGGGCGAGGCCTTCATGCGCGCCGATGACCCCGGGGCGGCCCTGCGCGCGCTGTTTCGCGCGGACGCCGCGCCGTGAGCGCGCCGGCGCAGGCCTTCCCGGCCGAGCGCGAGGGCGCGCCGACGGTGGTCTTCGACTTCGACCACACCCTCTACGACGGCGATTCCGGCAGCCATCTCTTCGCCTGGCTGATCCGGCGCCACGCCTGGCGCACCGCGCTGGCGCTGCTGGCCGCGCCGGTGCTCGGGCCGATGATCGCCTGCCTGCCGACGCGCCGCCGCGGCATCTCCGGCTTCGTCTGGATCGGCACGATCGGCCTGCGCGGCGCGCGCACGCTGGACGCGCTGATCGACCGCTACGTCGCCGCCGACGCCGAGGCGATCCGCGCGCGCCTGCTGCCGACGGCGCTGGAGGTCCTGCACCGGCACCGGATGGCCGGCGACCGCGTGGTGGTCGCCACCGGCGCGCCGCCGGAACTGGCGCGCGCGATCCTGGCCTTCGTGGCCCACGAGACGGTGCCGGTCATCGGCAGCCAGACCGGTCCGCGCGCGGGCGCGGTGCTGGTCACCCGGCACTGCCATGCCGAAGAGAAGATGCGGATGCTGCGCGAGGCCGGCTACCACGCGGTCGCGGTCGCCTATACCGACAGCACCGCCGACCTGCCGCTGCTCGCCGCGGCGCAAGCCCCGGTGGTGGTCAATCCCAAGCACGGCGCGGTGGAGCGCTTCCGCCGCCTGCTGCCGGCGGGCACGCCGATCCTCAACTGGGGCTGCCGCGACCGCGGCGGCGAGCCGGTGGGCCCCGAGCGGCGCTGAGCGGCGGCGCCCGCTATCCACACGCGATGTGGATGGCGGCGGTACAAAGCTGTGGACAACCCCGCCAAGTCCCTGAGCGGAAAGCGCTCCGCGCTCGTGTGGCGAAAAAATGACCGTGCTCCGGAAGCGCCGTGCGTGCGCGGCGGCGCCGGTGGCCGGCGCGCCCGGGACCGGGCGGTCGCGGCGGGCGGCTCAGGCGTCGCCGAGCCGCTTGATGAAGCGCAGGGTGCCGTCGCTGTAGCCGCAGGCCTTGTAGAAGGCGTGGGCGTCGGTGCGCTGCGAGCCGCTGGTGATCTCCAGCCGCGCCGCGCCGCCGAAGCGGGCCCGGCGCTCGGCCTCGCGCAGCAGCTGGCGGCCCAGGCCGCGGCCCTGGGCGTCGTTGCGCACCACCAGCGCGGTGATCCGGCAGGTGGTGGTGCCCAGCGGCAGGTAGTACATGAAGTCCAGCGCGAGCAGGCCGCAGACCTCGCCGCCGCAGCGCGCCACCACCAGGGCCTGGCGGTCGTTGTCGATGATCGCGCGGATGCGCTGGGCGGCATCGTGGACGTCGCAGGGGTAGCCCATCTCCGACAGCAGCGCGGCGACGTCGTCGGCGTCGACCAGGGACGCGCTGCGCAGGTCGGCCTCGGGCAGCGCGGCCGGATCGGCGTGGCCCATGGCGGTCAGCGGGTCCCGTACAGGACGATGGTCTTGCCCCGGGCGTGCAGCTTGCCGTCGACCTGGAGCTTCTTCAGCACCCGTCCGGCCATCTCGCGCGAGCAGCCGACCAGCCGCGCCAGCTCCTGCCGCGAGATCCGCAGCTGGGTGCCGTCGGGGTGGCTCATGGCCTCGGGCTCCCGGGTCAGGTCGTGGAGGGTGCGGACGATGCGGTCGGTGACGTCCAGGAACGCCAGCCGGCCGGCCTTGCGGCTGGTGTCGATCAGCCGCCGCGACAGCTGGGCGCCGATCGCGTAGAGGATGCGGGTGGCGTCGTGGGACAGGGGGCCTTCGAGCAGCTGCTGCAGGCGCTCGTAGCTGATCTCCGCCAGCTCGCACTGGATGCGGGTGCGCAGGATCACCTCGCGGCTGTCGGAGTCGATGAACAGCCCCATTTCGCCCACGAACTCGCCCGCGCCGAAGTAGCCCAGCACCAGCTCCCGCCCGTCGTCCTCCTCGGCGATGATGCTCACCGAGCCGCTGACGACGTAGTAGAGGGTGCCGGCGGGGTCGCCCGGACGGAAGATGTCCGTGCGCGGAGGGTACCGGCGGCGGTGGCAGTGGACCAGGAAACGTTCGATGGTCGCCGGCGTGGGCATGAGGGGGTGCACCGGTCGCTGGATCGGAGGAATGACGGCCACAGTGGTCGCGCTCATTGCCTGAACAGAGATGGGAATCTTGCGAGAGTAGGCGGTTGTGGGCCGGCGGGCAAACCCGGGGCGGCGAACTCGGGGCGATTGCCTCATAATTCGCCCTTTCGCCGGTCCAGCAGTGAGGGTCGACCACGTGGTCAAGCCGTTGCCCCGACTGAAGCTCCAGGGCTTCAACAACCTGACGAAGGCCCTGTCCTTCAACATCTACGACGTGTGCTACGCCGCGTCGGAGGACGAGCGCAGGCGCTACATCGAGTACATCGACGAGGCCTACAACGCGGACCGGCTGACCCAGATCCTCACCGACGTGGCCGAGATCATCGGCGCCAACATCCTCAACATCGCCCGCCAGGACTACGATCCCCAGGGCGCCTCGGTGACGATCCTGATCTCCGAGGAGCCGGTGATCGACCGCAAGGACGCCAAGGGCGTGATCTCCGACGCGGTGGTCGCGCACCTGGACAAGTCGCACATCACGGTGCACACCTATCCGGAGACCCACCCGGACAACGGCATCGCCACCTTCCGCGCCGACATCGACGTGGCCACCTGCGGGGTGATCTCGCCGCTGAAGGCGCTGAACTACCTGATCGAGAGCCTCGAGTCCGACATCGTGGTGATGGACTACCGCGTGCGCGGCTTCACCCGCGACATCAAGGGCAAGAAGCACTACATCGACCACCGCATCAACTCGATCCAGGACTTCCTCGCCAAGAACATCAAGGCGCGCTACGAGATGCTGGACGTCAACGTCTACCAGGAGAACATCTTCCACACGAAGATGCACCTGAAGGAGTTCGACCTCGACCAGTACCTGTTCGAGGAGAAGGCGCGCAACCTGTCGTTCAAGGAGCGGATGAAGATCGAGGCGCGCCTGAAGCGCGAGATCGAAGAGCTCTACCACGGGCGCAACCTGGCCGACTGACGGCCCCTCCGCGGCTTCGCGCGGGTCGTCCCGCGCCCGTCCCGCCGCGCCCGCCGCCGCGCCGGCCGGCTCGAAGACGATCGCGCCGCCGCCGCCACGGATCATGGTCGCGGCCGTCGCCCGGCCGGTCTTCGATGCCGTCGCCGGCGCTCGTTTCCGGCTGAATGGCCGATGCCTGCCACCGGGGCGGGACGTGCGCGCGCCCGTGAAAAAATGAATTGGAAACCGTGCGTTCCGTATCACGATCCCTTCACCGTCTCCTGGCGAATCCTGAATCGCTGCTTTCCAAGGCAGCGACCAAGCAAGGACCACCCGAAAAGGACCGAGGGGAACGACATGAAAGCGAAGCACCGCAAGGTATTGGCTGTCAGCGTCACACTGGGCGTCGCCGCGTTGATCACGCTGGCGTACGCGAACGAAAGGCGGGCCGTGGCGCAGGACGACGCGCAGCGCGCCCAGTACGCGAGCCAGATCGTCAAGCGATGGGGCCCGCAGATCGAACGCCGCTACGGCATGGCGCCCGGCGAATGGACCGACCAGATGATCGGCACCTTCGGCGCCTCGGACGTGGGCAACCTGCGCCGGGCCGCCCGTGCAGGCACCTTCGACGAGATGACCGGCGCGCTGTTCGGCGGCAGCTCCGCCGCCAACCTGCCGGACATACGCCCGATGCAGATCGGCGACACCGAGAACGACCTGGTGATGACGCCGCTGCCGCCGTGCCGCATCGTCGACACCCGCGTCGCGGGCGGCATCCTGACCGGCAACACCACCCGCAGCTTCCGCGGCTGGACCACCACCGACTTCATCTCGCAGGGCGGCTCGGCCACCAACTGCGGCATCCCCGAGAACGCCTCGGTGCTGCTCGCCAACGTGGTCGCGGTCAACACGGCGAATCCTGTCGGCTATCTCACCCTGTATCCCACCAATACCAATCGCCCCAATGCGGCGACGATCAACTTCGTCGGCTCCGACATCGCCAACCACATCGCGCTCAAGCTCTGTCGTCCCGGCTGCGCCAACCAGTTCACCGCGTTCTCGACCTCGAACACGCACCTGGTGGTCGACATCTATGGCTACTACATGGAACCGGTGGCCACGCCGCTGGACTGCGTGGTGAACACCCAGACCGGCAACCTGCTCAACCTCAACCTGATCAACGTGACGTCGACCTGCCCGACCGGCTATACCGCGACCGGCGGCGGCTGCGGCGGCCCGATCGGCCTCACGGTGGCCTCGTCCGGCCCCGCCGTGGACGCCAACGGCACCCCGACCGGATGGACCTGCGGCCTGACGACGTCGATCATCGGCGGGCTCCTGGGGTACGAAGTGGACGCGACCTGCTGCCGGATCCCCGGCCGCTGATCGAAGGTGCAACGCGGAGCGCGGGGAGGGCCCCGCGCTCCCACCCACGGGGGAGAACCGCGTGCATTCGAGTTCCATGAGGCACATGGGGGACTTGGTCTCCCGCTACCTGCCGCGGTCGCAGCCCAGGCGCGTGCTCGACATCGGCAGCTACGACGTCAACGGCAGCTACAAACAGGTGTTCGACGACCCGGCGTGGACCTACATCGGCGCCGACCTCGAGCCGGGCCCGAACGTGGACGTGGTGCTGGAGTCGCCCTACCGGCTGCCGTTCGCCAGCGGCTCCATCGACGTGCTGATCTCCGGCCAGGCGATCGAGCACATGGACTTCTTCTGGCTGAGCTGGCTGGAGATGGTGCGCACCGTCGCTCCCGGCGGGCTGGTGTTCCTGATCGCGCCCTCGCGCGGCCCGGAGCATCGCTATCCGGTCGACTGCTGGCGCTTCTACCCGGACGGCTTCGACGCCCTGGCGCGCTGGGCCGGGGTGGAGAGCGTGGAGATCACCACCGACTGGGAGCCCGACGCCGATCCGGACAGCGCGGCCTGGGGCGACACCGTCGGCGTGTTCCGGGTCCCCCGCCGCAGCGCCGCGCGGCGCGCCGCCCAGGCGGTGGTGCGCGGCCTGTCGCGGCGCATGATCCGTCCCGCGGCCGGTGCCGGCCACGGCGGCCACGACGTCTCCCACGCCGGCTGAGGGCGTACCGTCCCGTTGCCGGCCGCCGGCCGGCCCCTGATCGCGTGGACCCCGGCCGCTTGCGGCGGCGGGACCGGACCGCTATCATTCCGCCTCTTTGTTCCGCCCACATCGCGAGGCGACCTTCCGCGCCCGGCCGACGGCCGCCCGGAACCAGCCCGACCAGCGACCGAGCCGAGTACCGGAAATCCCGTCATGAAGACTTTCAGCGCCAAGTCCGAGACCGTCCAGCGAGACTGGTACGTGGTCGATGCCACCGGCAAGACCCTCGGCCGCCTCAGCAGCGAGATCGCGCGCCGCCTGCGCGGCAAGCACAAGCCCGTCTACACCCCGCACGTCGACACCGGCGACTACATCATCGTGGTCAACGCCGAGAAGGTCGCGGTGACCGGCAAGAAGCTGACCGACAAGTACTACCACCGCTTCACCGGCTACATCGGCAACCTCAAGACCGAGTCGCTGGGCCAGGCGCTGGAGCGCCACCCCGAGCGGGTGATCGAGATCGCGGTCAAGGGCATGCTGCCGAAGAACCCGCTCGGCCGCGCAATGTACCGCAAGCTCAAGGTCTACAAGGGCGCCGAGCATCCGCACGTCGCCCAGCAGCCGCAGCCCCTGGAAATCTGACGCGAATCCCTTCGCAAGAGCCCGCACTTCCATGTGCGGACTTTCAAAGTAGAGCGCACTCATGGCTATCTCCCAGAATTACGGCACCGGCCGTCGCAAGTCCTCCGTCGCCCGCGTGTTCCTGCGCAAGGGCTCGGGCAACATCACCGTCAACGACCGTCCGCTGGACGAGTTCTTCGGCCGCGAGACCGCGCGCATGATCGTGCGCCAGCCGCTGGAACTGACCAGCAACACCGACAAGTTCGACATCGTCGTCACCGCCGTCGGCGGCGGCACGACCGGCCAGGCCGGCGCGATCCGCCTGGGGATCGCCCGCGCGCTGGTGGAGTACGACGAGTCGCTGAAGCCCGAACTGCGCAAGGCCGGCTTCATGACCCGCGACGCCCGCGAGGTCGAGCGCAAGAAGGTCGGCCTGCACAAGGCCCGTCGCGCGACCCAGTTCTCGAAGCGTTAATCCCGGCCGCTCCGGCGCCGCGCCCCACGGGTGCGGCCCCGGCGGATCGGCGCTACAATCGGCATCCACAGCCCCGTCGCCAAGCGGTAAGGCACCTGACTCTGACTCAGGCATTCGGTGGTTCGAATCCATCCGGGGCTGCCAGTTCCACCCTGCCTCGGCAGGGCACGAAGAACCCGCCCTCCGGCGGGTTTCTTCTTTTCAGGATCGCGCATGACCGCAACGCTCTCCCCGCCGTCGACGCCGCTGGCCGCCGTGGCCGGGGCGATGCGCGAGCGCGGCTTCGCGGTGCTGGCGCCCGCCGACGTGGCCGGCCTGGCCGGCGCCTCCCTCGCGGCCTTCGAGGCGATGCGCGAGAGCTGGGACCGGCTGCCGCCCGACACCTACCTGATGGACGGCGGCCGCTACCGCCGGCGCCGGCACTCCTGCTTCGTGGTGCAGGCCGGCACGGTCGTGCAGGCGCCGCATCGCGCGCACTGGCAGCCGCGCGACTACAACGCCCTGCACGGCGGCATGCGCCGCTGGTTCGAGCCGGTGGAGCCCGGCATCGCCGGCCGGCCGGCCTGGCAGGGCCTGCTGCGCGGGCTGGCGGGTCTGGCCGACGCGCTGCGCGGCGAGCGGGCGTGGCACGTCGAGGCGCACCAGTTCCGCATCGACACCAGCGACGGCATCGGCCGGCCCACGCCCGAGGGCGCGCATCGCGACGGCGTGGACCTGGTCGCGGTGGCGCTGGTGGCGCGATCGGGCATCAAGGGCGGCGAGACCCGGGTGTTCGAGGCCGAGGGCCCCCACGGGCAGCGGTTCACGCTGTCCGCGCCCTGGTCGCTGCTGCTGCTCGACGACGCCCGGGTGATCCACGAGTCCACCCCGATCCAGCCGCTGGCCGGGCACGGCCACCGCGACACCCTGGTGATCACCCTGCGCGCGGACGCATTCCAGGGCGACGAGTGAGTGGTGCCGGAGCGCGGGCGGCGGAAGCCGTCCGGGCCGTTCGCCCACGCTCCAGGTGTCCCGGCAATGGTTACAATTGAAATCGATTGTCCCCGGAGATGAGGCGCCCATGAAGCTCGGTTCCCTGAAGGAGGGCGGCCGCGACGGCACCCTGGTAGTGGTCTCGCGCGATCTCGGCCGCGCGGTGCGCGCCGGCGCGATCGCGCCGACGCTGCAGCGCGCGCTCGAGGACTGGGCGGAGTCGGCGCCGGCGCTGCAGGCGCTGGCCGAGCGGCTGGAGCGGGGCGAGGCCGACGGCGCCTTCGCCCTCGACGTCGAGGCGCTGGCTTCGCCGCTGCCGCGCGCCTACGAGTTCGTCGACGGCAGCGCCTACCTGCCGCACGTGGAGCGCGTGCGCCGCGCCCGCGGCGCCGAGGTGCCGGAGAGCTTCTACACCGACCCGCTGATGTACCAGGCCACCAGCGCCGGCTTCCTGGCCCCCAGGGAACCGGTGCGGGTGACGAGCGAGGACTACGGCATCGACCTGGAGGCCGAGATCGTCGTGGTCACCGACGACGTGCCGATGGCCGCCGGCCCCGCGCAGGCCGCCGGCCACGTGAAGCTGGTCGGGCTGGTCAACGACGTCTCGCTGCGCAACCTGATCCCCGCCGAGCTCGCCAAGGGCTTCGGCTTCCTGCAGTCCAAGCCGCGCTCGGCGCTGTCGCCGGTGCTCGTCACCCCCGACGAGCTGGGCGAGGCCTGGCGCGACAGCAAGGTCCACCTGCCGCTCACGACCCACGTCAACGGCGAGTGGTTCGGCGCGCCCGACGCCGGCGTGGACATGCAGTTCGACTTCGCGCAGCTGATCGCGCATGCGGCGCGGACGCGCCCGCTGTCGGCCGGCACCCTCGTCGGCTCGGGCACGATCGCCAACCAGGACACGTCGAAGGGCGCCTCGTGCTTCGCCGAGAAGCGCACCGTCGAGACGCTGGAGCACGGCGCGCCGCGCACGCCGTTCCTCGCCTTCGGCGACGTGGTGCGCATCGAGATGCTCGATGCGCAGGGGCGTTCGGTCTTCGGCGCGATCGAGCAGCGCATCGAGCGCCAGGCGGACTGACGAACCGCGTCCTGCGCGGGACGGACGGCGTTCCGCGCGCGCGGGAGCGGGTTAACGTGCCTGTCGGTCCGGCATGCCGCCGGGGCGGGGCAGGGGAAGGACATGACGGAGCGCCTGGCGCTGTACTCCTACTGGCGGTCGAGCGCCGCCTATCGCGTACGCATCGGCCTGAACCTCAAGGGCCTGCCCTACGAGGTCCTGCCCGTGCACCTGGTGCGCGACGGCGGCGAGCAGTTCCGCCCGGAGTACGTCGCGCAGAACCCGCAGAAGCTGGTGCCGGTGCTGGCGCACGGCCAGCGCCGCATGCGGCAGTCGCTGTCGATCCTGGAGTACCTCGACGAGACGTGGCCGGAGCCGCCGCTGCTGCCGGCGACCGCCCGCGGCCGGCAGCGCGTGCGCGAGCTGGCGCAGCTGATCGCCTGCGACATCCACCCGCTCAACAACCTGCGGGTGCTGCGCTTCTTCGAGCACGAGTGGCACGTGCCGCAGCCCGAGCGCGACGAGTGGATGAAGCACTGGATGGTGGAAGGGCTGGGCGCCTTCGAGGCGCTGCTGCGCGACCACCCCTCGACCGGCACCTTCTGCGACGGCGACCAGCCGGGCCTGGCCGACTGCTGCCTGGTGCCGCAGCTCTACAACGCCCGCCGCTTCGGCGTGTCGCCGGACGCGTTCCCGGTCCTGGCCGCGATCGAGCGCGCCTGCCTCGCGCTGCCGGCCTTCGACGCGGCGCGCCCCGAGCGGCAGCCCGACGCGCCGTAGCGGCGGCCCGCGCGGCCGCGGCCGGCCCCGCGTGGCGCGGGCCGCGGGACTTATCGCCTCTCGCGCGAGCGTCAGGCCGCGGCCGGGCCGCCGCGGAACTCGTCTTCGGGCGAGAACACGTCCGCGTAGGGGTCGTGCACGTCGCCGCCTTCGGAGAGGCGGAACTTCAGCGCCAGCCCGTCGCGGGAGTCGGCCGCCTTCAGCGCCTCCTCGAGGTCGATGCGGCCGTCCTTGTACAGCCGGAACAGGCACTGGTCGAAGCTCTCCATGCCTTCCTCCAGCGATTCCTCCATCGCCTGCTTGATCTCGTGCACCTGGCCGCGGCGCAGCAGGTCGCGGATCATCGGGGTGTTGATCAGCACCTCCGCCGCCGGCAGGCGGCGCCCGTCGACGCCGGTCACCAGCCGCTGGCTGACCACCGCGCGCAGGTTGAGCGCCAGGTTCATCAGCACGTTCTTGTGCGCGGACTCGTTGAAGAAGTTGAGGATGCGCTCGATGGTCTGGTCGGCGTTGTTGGAGTGCAGCGTGGCCAGGCACAGGTGCCCGGTCTCGGCGAAGGCGATCGCCGCCTCCATGGTGGTGGCGTCGAGGATCTCGCCGATCAGGATCACGTCCGGCGCCTCGCGCATCGCGTTCTTGAGCGCGTTGTGGAAGCTGTGGGTGTCCAGCCCGACCTCGCGCTGGTTGACGATCGACTTCTTGTGCCGGTGCAGGTACTCGATCGGGTCCTCGATGGTGAGGATGTGGCCCGAGGTGCTGGCGTTGCGGTGGTCGATCATCGAGGCCAGCGTGGTCGACTTGCCGGAACCGGTGGAGCCGACGATCAGCACCAGCCCGCGCGGCGCCATGATGATCTGCTTGAGCACCTGCGGCAGCTGCAGTTCCTCGATGCTCGGGATCGCGCTGCGGATGGCGCGGATCACCATGCCGATCTCGCCGCGCTGCTTGAACACGTTGACGCGGAAGCGGCCCGAATCGCGCAGCGACAGCGCCATGTTCAGCTCCAGCTCGCGCTCGAACACCGGGACCTGGCCCTCGTCCATCAGCGAGTAGGCGATCTTCTTCACCATGCCCGGCGGCAGGCTGGTATGGCCCAGGGGGTACAGTCTGCCTTCGACCTTGATATAGACCGGGGCGCCGGTGGTCAGGAACATGTCCGACGCGTTCTTTTCCGTCATCAGCTTCAGGAAGTAGCCGATGTCCATGAATGATCCCCCTGGCAGGCCCGTCCGCCCGTTGCGCGGCGGGCGGATGCTATCGACAATTGGCCGCGTGTTCCCCTTCCGGCGCGGTCCGATGCCCACCACTTTCGCACAAATCCCGCGGCTCCTGCAGGTGTGCGCGCTCGCAAGCGTGCTGGCGCTCACAGCTTGCGCCAGCCTGCCGCCGCCGACCGCGGAGCTGTCCGCCGCGCAGCAGGCGGTGGCCCGCGCCGGCACCGCGGACGCCGACCAGTACGCGCGCGACGAGATCGAGCGCGCCCGGTCGCTGCTCGCCCAGGCGCAGTCGTCCATGGCCGCGGGGCGCGACAACGAGGCGCGCGACGCCGCGCTGTCGGCCGCGGCGCTGGCCGACCTCGCCCACGCCCGCAGCCGCGAGGCGATCGCCAACAACGAGTTCGCCCAGCACAGCGCGCAGATCGACGACCTGCGCCGCCAGCTGCGGCTCGAGGACTGAACGATGAAGACCCTCCTGCCGATCCTCCTCGCCGCCGCCCTCGCGTCCGCGGCGCCGTCCGCCCTGGCCGACGACGGCGACGCCGCGCTGATGGGCCAGCGGCTGCAGGCGCTGGAGGCCGACCCGGCGACCAGCGGCTTCGCGGCGCTGGAGCGGCTCCAGGCCCGCCAGGCCATCGACGCCTACCTGGGCGCGAACTCCCGCCAGCGCGACGCCCTGCGCCGGGTGGCCGGGTGGCGGGTCGAGACCGCGGAGATCGCCGCGCGCACCGAGGTGCGCCGGCGCGAGATCGACCGGCTGGAGCGCACCCGCGCCGAACTGCTGGTGGAGGCGAGCCGGCGCGAGGCCGACCGCGCCCGCGCCGAGGCCGAGCGGATGCGCGTGCAGGCGCAGATCCAGGCCGAGGAGGCGGCGCGCCTGCGCGAGGCGGCGAACGCCGAGCTGAGCGCGCGGCAGGAGGCCGAGAGCGTGCTCGAGGGCGTGGCCAGCGACCAGGCGGCGCGGCTGCGGGCCGCGCGTGCCCGCGAGGCCGAGCTGGCCCGGCAGGAAGCCGAGCTGTTGCGCCAGGCCGAGCAGGACGTGGACTGAGCGGTCGCGGCCCGTTCGGGCTGCGTTCAACGAAATCAACGGCTTGGGTGAATGGGGCGTGCCCGCGTCGCGGGCCGCGCGATGGCGTCCGTGCCGTGGCCGGGCGGCGTCCGGGGTCACGGTCCGGGCGTGCCGGCGGCCCTTGTCGGTTCCCCGCTCTGGGAGTAGGGTCGAAGCCGGATGCGGGACGTGCCGTCCCCCTCCGTCCAGGCCGATGACGACGACTTTCCCGCCCCCAGCTCCGATCCCCGCCCACGGCCGTCCGGCCCGCGGCGCGGCAGTGGTGGCGGAGGCGGACGTCCGCTCGCGGCCCGTTCCCCCCGATCGCGCCCCGGCCCCGGCCGGGGCGTCGTCGTTTCCGCTCCAAGCGAGCGAACTCCAAGCGAGCAGAGAGGAGGCTTCCATGTTCGAAGGGCAACCCCAGGCGGAAATCGAAGCGGTGTTCCAGGCCAATCCGGAGTTCCGGCGCCTGTACCACCACCACCAGGAGCTCGACAAGAAGGTCATGGATGCCGAACTCGGCGTGCTGCCGATCGACGAAACCACCCTGGCGCAGATGAAGCGCGAGAAGCTCCACG
Organism: Alterluteimonas quercicellularis; assembly: GCF_021191635.1. Lineage (GTDB taxonomy): Bacteria > Pseudomonadota > Gammaproteobacteria > Xanthomonadales > Xanthomonadaceae > Luteimonas > Luteimonas quercicellularis. Next base: position 34,992 of record NZ_JAIWPR010000020.1, on the reverse strand, counting down.
CCAAGGACCGCCTGACGCGGATGTACGACGCCCTCCAGCGGCATTGAGCCCGTCGGCGGGCCGCCCGCCGGCGGCCCGCCGCGCCCGGCCCGCGCCGGGCGGCTCGGACCCCGTTCTTCCGCGGGCGACGCCGGCCTCCTCGTCGGCCGGCGCCGCCCGCGGGGAATCCGCGGCGATGCGATAATCGCGGCCCGCCCTCCCGCCGCGAGCGCCATGCCGATCCACGCCTCCGTCCTCGACCTCATCGCCGACACCCCGATCGTCAAGGCGCAGCGCCTGGACGCCGGCGTGTGCGAGCTCTACTTCAAGCTCGAGAGCCAGAACCCCGGCGGCTCGATCAAGGACCGCATCGGCCTGTCGATGATCGAGGCCGCGGAGCGGCGCGGCGACATCCGGCCGGGCGACACCCTGGTCGAGGGCACCGCCGGCAACACCGGCATCGGCCTGGCGCTGGTGGCCCAGCAGAAGGGCTACCGGCTGGTCCTGGTGGTGCCGGACAAGATGAGCCGCGAGAAGATCTTCAACCTCAAGGCGATGGGCGCCGAGGTGGTGCTGACCCGTTCGGACGTGGCCAAGGGGCATCCCGAGTACTACCAGGACCTCGCCGCCCGGATCGCCGCCGAGACGCCGGGGGCCTACTTCGTCAACCAGTTCGGCAACCCCGACAACCCGGCCGCGCACGAGCACGGCACCGGGCCCGAGATCCTGCGGCAGATGGCCGAGGCCGGCGGGCTGGACGCGATCGTGTTCGGCTGCGGCAGCTCCGGCACCATGACCGGGCTGTCGCGGCACTTCGCCGCGCACGCGCCCGACGTGGAGCTGGTCCTGGCCGACCCGGTCGGCTCGATCCTCGCCGAGTACATCAACGAGGGCACGCTCAGCGAGAAGTCCGGCAGCTGGATGGTCGAGGGGATCGGCGAGGACTTCCTGCCCTCGATCTCCGATTTCTCCCGGGTGCGCAAGGCCTACGCGATCAGCGACAAGGAGAGCTTCCTGGCCGCGCGCGAGCTGCTGCGCGCCGAGGGCATCCTGGGCGGGTCCTCGACCGGCACCCTGCTGGCGGCGGCGCTGAAGTACTGCCGCGAGCAGACCGAGCCGAAGAAGGTGCTGGTGTTCGTGTGCGACACCGGCAACAAGTATCTCTCCAAGATGTACAACGACTATTGGCTGCTCGACAACGGCTTCGTCGAGCGCGAGCAGCACGGCGACCTGCGCGACCTCATCCTGCGCCCCTACAGCCGCCGCGACACCGTGGTGGTGGCCCCGGGCGACCTGCTGATGACCGCCTACCAGCGCATGAAGCTGTACGACGTCTCGCAGCTGCCGGTGATGGACGGCGAGACGCTGGCCGGCATCGTCGACGAGAGCGACGTGCTGCTGCACGTGTACGGCGACGAGGCCCGCTTCCGCGACCCGGTGTCCACCGCCATGGTCAGCAAGCTCGACCGCCTGGACGTGCAGTCCCCGATCGAGGCGCTGCTGCCGGTGTTCGACCGCGGGCAGGTGGCGATCGTGGTCGACGGCGAGCGTTTCCTCGGCCTGATCACCCGCATCGACCTGCTGAACTACCTGCGCCGGCGGGTGCAGTGAGGCCGCCCGCGCGCTGAACGGAGGGTTCAGTCTCCGCTGCTAGAATCCCGCCACTTCACCGGAATCCCCATCCGAATGTCAGACCACGAGCCACGGCGCGCGGACCGCTCGAGCGAGCTTTCGCCGGCCACGCTGGCGATCCACGGCGGGCAGCGGCCCGACCCCTCGACCGGGGCGGTCATGCCGCCGATCTACGCCACCTCGACCTACGCCCAGAGCAGCCCCGGCGAGCACCAGGGCTTCGAGTACTCGCGCACCCACAACCCGACCCGGTTCGCCTACGAGCGCTGCGCGGCGGCGCTGGAAGGCGGCAGCCGCGGCTTCGCGTTCGCGTCGGGGATGGCGGCCACCGCGACCCTGCTGGAGCTGCTGGACGCCGGCAGCCACGTGGTGGCGATGGACGACGTCTACGGCGGCACCTACCGCCTGTTCGAGCGGGTGCGCGGGCGCAGCGCCGGGCTCGAGGTGAGCTGGACGGACCTGAGCGACACCGCCGCCTTCGAGGCGGCGATCCGCCCGGAGACCCGCCTGGTCTGGATCGAGACGCCGACCAACCCGATGCTGAAGCTGGTCGACATCGAGGCCATCGCGGCGATCGCCCGCCGGCGCGGCCTGCGGGTGGTGGTCGACAACACCTTCGCCTCGCCGGTCCTGCAGCGGCCGCTGGCGCTGGGCGCCGACCTGGTCCTGCACTCGGCCACCAAGTACCTCAACGGCCATTCCGACATGGTGGGCGGGATGATCGTGGTCGGCGACGACGCCGAGCTCGGCGAGCAGCTGGCCTTCCTGCAGAACTCCGCCGGCGCCGTGCAGGGGCCGTTCGACAGCTTCCTGGCCCTGCGCGGGCTGAAGACGCTGCCGCTGCGCATGCGCGCGCACTGCGAGAACGCGCAGGCGGTGGCCGAGCACCTGGCCGCGCACCCGGCGGTGCAGCAGGTCATCTACCCGGGCCTGGCCTCGCACCCCCAGCACGCGCTGGCGAAGCGGCAGATGTCCGGCTTCGGCGGCATCGTCTCGGTGCGCCTGAAGGGCGGCTTCGACGCCGCGAAGCGCTTCTGCGAGCGCACCGAGCTGTTCACGCTCGCCGAGTCGCTCGGCGGCGTGGAGAGCCTGCTCAACCACCCTGCGGTGATGACGCACGCCTCGGTGCCCGAGGCGCGGCGCGCCCGGCTGGGCATCACCGACGACCTGGTGCGGCTGAGCGTGGGCATCGAGGCCGTGGACGACCTCGTCGCCGACCTCGATCGCGCACTGGCGGGCTGACCATGCATTCGAGCTCGATCCACCCGCCGGTCCTCACGCTGACGGGGCCGTTCAACGCCTGGCTGAAGCACCGCTCGCTCACCATCGAGCTGGCCCGGCGCGACGTGCTCGGCCGCTACCGGGGCGCCAGCTTCGGCCTGCTGTGGTCGCTGATCAGCCCGTTCTTCATGCTGGTGGTCTACACCGTCGCGTTCGGCTACATCCTGCGCGCGCGATGGCCCGGCACCAGCGGCAACACCGCCGATTTCGCGATGCTGCTGTTCATGGGCCTGATCGTGCACGGCTTCTTCGCCGAATGCCTGACCCGCGCGCCGTCGGTGATCGTGGGCAACGCCAACCTGGTCAAGAAGATCGTCTTCCCGCTCGACGTGCTGCCGTGGACGGCGATGCTCTCGGCGCTGTTCCACGCCGTGACCAACCTGATGGTGTTCGTGCTGCTGAACCTCCTGCTGCGCGGCGAGATCCACGCCACCGTGCTGCTGTGGCCGCTGGTGATGCTGCCGCTGGCCCTGGTGGCGCTGGGCGTGATCTGGCTGGTGTCCTCGCTGAGCGTGTTCCTGCGCGACATCGGCCAGATCACCGGCGTGCTGTCGACGGCGATGCTGTTCCTGTCCTCGGCGATCGTGCCGGTGGAGACGCTGCCGGCGCACTACCAGGCGATCTTCCGCCTGAACCCGCTGACCTTCATCATCGACCAGGCGCGCGAGGTGGCGTTCTGGGGCCGGCTGCCGGACTGGCAGGGGCTGGGCCTGTACCTGCTGGGGGCGATCGCGTTCGCCTACGCCGGCTTCGCGGTGTTCCAGAAGACGCGCCGGGGGTTCGCCGATGTCCTCTGAGCTGGCCGCCGCGGCCGCGGGCGAGGACCTGATCATCGACGCCCGCGGCCTGGGCAAGTGCTACCACGTCTACGACCGCCCCTCGCACCGGCTGCTGCAGGGCCTGTTCGGCGACAGCAGGCGCTACTACCGCGAGTTCTGGGCGCTGCGCGGGGTGGACCTGCAGGTGCGCCGCGGCGAGACGCTGGGCATCATCGGGCGCAACGGCTCGGGCAAGTCCACGCTGCTGCAGCTCATCGCGGGGACCCTGGCACCGACCGAGGGCTCGATCCGGGTCGGCGGCCGCATCGCGGCGCTGCTGGAACTGGGCAGCGGCTTCAACCCGGACTTCACCGGGCGCGAGAACGTCTACCTCAACGCTTCGATCCTGGGTCTGACGGCCGAGGAGATCCAGGCGCGGATGGAGGCGATCCTGGCCTTCGCCGACATCGGCGAATTCATCGACCAGCCGATCCGCAACTACTCCAGCGGCATGGTGATGCGGCTGGCGTTCTCGGTGATGGCGCACGTCGACGCCGACGTGCTGATCATCGACGAGGCGCTGGCGGTGGGCGACGCCTTCTTCACCCAGAAGTGCATGCGCTTCCTGCGCGAGTTCAAGGAACGCGGGACGCTGCTGTTCGTCAGCCACGACGACGCCTCGGTGAGCGGGCTGTGCGACCGCGCGCTGTGGCTGGACGGCGGCGCGCCGCGCGCTTACGGCCCCTCGCGCGACGTGGTGCAGATGTACCTGGAATCGGTCATCGCCGCCCGCCAGGGCGAAGCGGGCGTGCGCACCGCCGGCGGCGCCGGCGAGGCGGCCGAGCGCGAGCGCCACGACATGCGCCGCGACTGGATCAACCGGACCAACCTGCGCAACGACATCGAGGTGCTGCCGTTCGATCCCGGGACGGCGGGCTTCGGCGAGATGCGCGCGCGCATCGGCGACGTCGCGCTGCGCGACGAGACCGGCCGCGAGCTCGCCTGGTGCGTCGGCGGCGAGTCGGTGCGGCTGGAGGTCGAGGTGGTCGCCGAGGCGTCGGTGACCCGGCCCATCGTCGGCTTCTACCTCAAGGACCGGCTGGGCCAGCTGCTGTTCGGCGACAACACCTACCTCACCACGCTGGGCGACGGCGTCGACGCCGCCGCCGGCGAGCGCCTGCAGGCGACCTTCGAATTCGAGATGCCGCGCCTGAAGGCCGGCGACTACTTCATCACCATCGGCGTGGCCGACGGCGGCAGGGACGACCACGCGGTCCAGCACTGGGTGCACGAGGCCATCGCGCTGAAGTCCAACTGCCAGTCCTGGTCGATCGGCATCCTCGGCCTGCCGATGTCGCGCATTGCCCTGGAGAAAATTCCATGAGCGGGGAGTTCCGGCTCGAAGCGCACCCGGTGGTGCTGCTGAAGCCTCGTATCGCGCAGCCCCATTCCTGGGTGGGGCACATCCCCTTCGCCTACCTGGCGGTCGACCTGGTGCGGCCCGGCACGCTGGTCGAGCTGGGCACGCACACGGGCAATTCCTACCTGGCGTTCTGCCAGGCGGTGGACCACCTCGGCCTGGCCACGCGCTGCGTCGCGGTGGACTCGTGGCAGGGCGACGACCATGCGCAGCGTTACGGCGAGGGCGTGTACGCGACGCTCAGCGCCTACCACGATCCTCGCTACGGCCGCTTCTCGGCCCTGAGCCGGAAGTTCTTCGACGAGGCGGTCGAGGACTTCGCCGACGGCGCCATCGATCTGCTGCACATCGACGGGCTGCATACCTACGAAGCGGTGAAGCACGATTTCGAGACCTGGTTGCCGAAGCTGAGCGATCGCGCGGTGGTGCTGCTCCACGACAGCGCGGTGGCCGAGCGCGGCTTCGGCGTCGGACGGTTCCTGCAGGAGCTGTCGGCGCGCTACCGGACCTTCGAGTTCGGGCACAGCAACGGCCTGGGCGTGGTCTTCGTGGGCGGGCGCAGGCCGGAGCGCCTGGTGGCGTTCGCCGACGCGCTGGAGGCCGACCCGCGGCTCGGCGCGTTCCTGGCCGCCCTGGCCCCGCAGCCCGGCGCGGCCGCGGACGCAGGCGCGGTCGAGGAGACGTTCGAGGACGTGCGCGTCTATTTCGGCGAGAACGGCACCGACTACGCCGAGACCCGGCAGAGCTGTGCGAGCCGCGACCTCGCCGCCGGTCCGGCGGTCGTGCGCCTGCCGCTGGACCGCGCCGGCACGTTCTCCCGGGTCCGCATCGACCCCGCCGAGCGCCCCGGCATCTTCGGGATCTCGCGCTGCGCGCTGCTGGCCGAGGACGGCGCGGTGCTGCGCGAGGTCGACGGCCTGGAGCGGCGCGTCCTGTCGGTGGGCGGGGTCTCGCTGCCGCCGGCCGCGCCGAACTGGGTGCGCTGGGGCTCGCTGGACGCCGACCCCTTCGTCGAGCTGGACCTGGCCGACGCGCTGGCCGGCCTGCCGCGACCGCCCGCGGCGCTGGAGCTGGCGCTCGACTACGAGGCGATCGTGACCGACGGCGGCGGCGCCCGCGTGCTGGAGGTGATCCACGACTCGCTGTCGGAAGGCCTGCAGCGCAGGCAGCACCTGCAACACATCGAGAACCTGCTCAGCACCGTGCTGGCGGAGATGCGCGAGGCCGCGGCGGGCGCCCGCGCCGGCGCCGCGACGCTGGAGCAGCACGTCGCGACCGTGCTGTCGGAGACGCGCGAGGCCGCGGCCGGGCACCACGCCGGTTCGGCGAAGCTGGAGCAACTGGCGGCGACCGTGCTGTCCGAGCTGCGGGAGACGGCCGCCGCGGCCCGGGCCGATTCGGCGACGCTGGCCGCGCTGCGCGCCGGGCAGGACGAGTCGCTGATCGCGATGGACGCCTTCCACGAGCGCCTGTCGGACACCGCGCGCGAGGTCTCGCAGGTCGCCGGGGGGGTGCACGGGCTCGTCGACGTGCCGACCCTGCTGCGGCAGGCCGCGGACGATGCCGCCCGCGTCGCCGGCGCGCTGCCCGGGCTGCACGACGCCATCGCGTCGCTGCAGCACGCGGCCAACGGCGCCGCCCAGCATGCCCTGGACCGCGCCGGACGCGACGAGGCGCTCGCCGCCGAGACCGCCGCGCGCCTGCAGGCGCTGCAGCAGGCAGCGCAGGACGCGCTGGCGCGCGTCCAGGCGCTGCAGGAGCGGCGCTGGTGGAAGGTGCGGTGACCCTGTCCGATTCCGAGCCGGGCGCGACAGCGACGCCGGACGCGCGCACGCCCGACGGCACGGTCCAGCTCGACCGCCGCGACGCGGACGAGTGGGACAGCCTGGGCGAGGACCCGCAGTTCCTCTACGGCCTGGAGCCACCGCTGCCGGCCGGCTGGTACCGGCTGCGCGCCACGCTGCGCGCCACCCGCGGCCAGGTGGTCGACCCCTGTCTGTACGTCGACCTGGGTCAGGGCTTCGGCGAGGACCTGCGCATGCCGCTGCGCTACGACCCGAGGAGCGGCCGCCTCGACGCGATCGTGCGCTTCGACGGCGATGCGCGCGTCCTGCGCTTCGATCCCACCACCACGGTCTGCCGCTTCGTCTTCGACGGCCTGCGCTGCGACCGCCTCGGCGAGGCGGAGGCGACCTGGCTGATGGCCCGCGCGCTGGTGCGCGGCGGTGCGCGCGACGCCCGCGACGCCGCGCGCCTGTGCGAGAACCTGCGGTCGTCGCAGCGCGACGGTGAGGCGGCTGCGGCGCTGGAACTGGCCTGGTCCGAGTACCGCGGGGATGGCGAGGCGCAGGACGATGCGGCCTACCTGGACTGGATCCAGGCGCAGGAGCGGCCGGCGCTGGCGCGCAGCGCGCCCTCGGCGCCGGCCGGCGACGCGCCGCTGTTCACCGTCGTGCTGCTCCCGCAGGACGGCCGCGCGATGCGCGAGGCCTGCCTCGACGCGCTGCTCGCGCAGTCCTATCCGCATTTCGAGATCCTGGTGCCCAGAGGCATGGCCCGGCCCGTCGAGGCCGGTGCGCCGAGCGTGCGCGAGCTCGACGACGCCGAGACCGCCTGTCCCGGCGTGCGGCAGGCGCGGGGCCGCTACCTGACCTGGATCGCCGGCGCCGAGCGGATGCCCGGGCATGCCCTGGCCTGCGTGGCGCGGGCGATCGAGGCCCATCCCGGCGCGACGCTGCTCTACACCGACGAGGATTTCCTGGCCGCCGACGGCACCCGCCGCCGGCCGTACTTCAAGCCTGCGTGGGACGCGGAACTGCAGGCGCAGCACGACTACGTGGGGCCGTCGTCGTTCCTGTCGCGAGAGTGGCTGTCGCGCTGGATCGACTCGGCGCCGCCGTCGCGCGCCTGGCGCTACGCCGCCACCCTGGCCGCCGGCGCCGAGGCGGGGCCGGAGGGCGTGCTGCACCTGCCGGCAGTCGCCCGCCACCACCTCGATCCGCCGGGCGAGCCGGCGGCGCCGCTGGACGCCCAGGGCGCCTTCGGGGACATGGACCGGGCGCTGGCGGCGCATCTCGCGCGCACGGCGCCGGGCGCCGAGGCCGTCGCCGCGGGCGCGGGGCGGCCGGTGCGCGTGCGCCATCCGCTGCCGGAAGGCGTGCGCTGCGACATCGTCATTCCGACCCGCGACCGGGTGGACCTGCTGTCGGTCTGCGTCGACAGCATCCTGGCGCGCACCGAGGGCGTCGACTACCGGGTCGCGATCGTCGACAACGGCTCGGTGGAGCCCGCGACCCACGCCTATTTCGAGCGCGTGCAGAAGGATGCGCGCGTGCGGGTGCTGACCTACGACGCGCCGTTCAACTACTCGGCGATCAACAACTTCGCGGTGGCGCGCTGCGACGGCGACATCGTCGTGCTGCTCAACAACGACATCGAAGTCGTCGACGGCGGCTGGCTGCGCGAGCTGGCTTCGCAGGCCGTCCGGCCGGGCGTCGGCGCGGTGGGCGCCAGGCTGCTGTATCCGGACCGGACGCTGCAGCACGCGGGGGTGATCCTCGGCGTGAAGGGCGTCGCCGCGCACCCGTACACGCGACGCGGCCGCGGCTATCCGGGCCAGTTCGGGCGCGCGCTGGCGGTGCAGTCGATGTCGGCGGTCACCGCGGCCTGCCTGGCGGTGCGCCGCAGCGTCTTCGACGAGGTCGGCGGGCTCGACGAGTCGCTCGCGGTGGCGTTCAACGACGTGGACTTCTGCCTGCGCATCGTGCGCGCGGGCCATCGCAACCTCTGGACGCCCTACGCGGAACTGCTGCACCACGAATCGGCGAGCCGCGGATACGAGGACGATCCGGTGAAGCAGGCCCGGTTCGCCTCCGAAGTCGAGACCATGCAGCGGCGCTGGGGCGGGGCGCTGGAGCGGGACCCCGCATACAGCCCGAACCTCTCGCTGAGCGGTCGGGCGTTCACCATCGATCCGCTGCGGGAAGCGGATTTCAGGCCCAGAACCGCGGCGCTCCCGATGCCGAGCTTCAAGGACGAATCATGAGCGACCCCATGTCGAGCGAGCCGATGTCTTTCGCACTGCGACCGTTCAACCAGCTCGAACCCATCGGGGCCGCCGGAGCGGGCCCGCAGCGCTGGCGCGCCACCGGCAACGATCCCGCTTTCGACGTCGAGCTGGCGAACGGCCCGCTGGCCGGCGGCTGGTACGAGGCCGAACTGCGGCTCAGGGTGTTCCGCGGCCGCGTCCATGCGCCGTCGCTGTACCCCGACTACGCCCGCGGCTACGTGATCGAGGCGGAGCGGCAGTTGCTGCCACTGTCGGACGCGCGCCAGGGCGCCCACGCCGTCTCGCGGCTGGTGCGGCTGACCGCCGACGTCACCCGCCTGCGCTTCGACCCCAGCGTGATCCCCTGCGAGTTCGAGATCGAGGCGTTCACGCTGCGGCGTCTCGGCCGCGCCGAGGCCGCGCGCTACATGTTCGGCCAGGTGCTGGAATCGCGGCAGGGGCTGGGCAAGCTGCGCTTCGCCGCGGCGACCTTCGTCGACCTGCTCCGCGGCGGGCCGAGGCGGATGGCCGAGCGGCTCTACCACAAGTACGCCGCCCACACCGGCGGCAACGACGTGTCCGACTACGAGGTCTGGGTGGACTTCTACGACGACTGCTCGCCCGAGGGGATCGCGCAGGCGCTGGCGGCCCTGCCGCCGCTGGAACGGACGCCCACGTTCTCCATCGTCGTGCCCACCTACAACACCGACGAGCGCTGGCTGCGCGCCTGCATCGACAGCGTGATCGCGCAGTCGTATCCGCATTGGGAACTGTGCATCGCCGACGACGCCTCGCCCAATCCGGCGGTCTGGCGCACGATCGAGCAGTACGTGGCGGCGGACAGCCGCATCCGCGCGGTCAGGCGCGAGACCAACGGCCATATCGCCGCCGCCTCCAACAGCGCGCTGGCGCTGGCCACAGGCGACTACGTGGCGCTGCTCGACCACGACGACGCGCTCCACCCGCTGGCGCTGCAGCATTGCGCGGTCGCGCTGCAGCAGAACCCGTCGTGGCGGATGCTGTTCACCGACGAGGACAAGGTCGACGAGGCGGGCCGCCGCTCCGACCCGTACTTCAAGTCCGACTGGAACCCCGACCTGTTCCTGTCGCAGAACTGCGTCTGCCACCTCGGCGTCTATGCGCGGGACCTGGTGACCGAGATCGGCGGGTTCCGGCAGGGCTACGACGGCGCGCAGGACTGGGACCTCGCGCTGCGCGCGGTCGAGCGGCTGCGCGCCGACGAGATCGGCCACGTGCCGCGGGTGCTCTACCACTGGCGCATGATCGAGGGCTCGACGGCGCTCGCGCCGGGCGAGAAGAACTACGCCCACCTCGCCGCGCTGCGCGCGATCCAGGACCACTTCGACCGCACCGGGACGCGGGCGGAGGTGAAGGAGATGCCGGGCTACAGCGGCTACTACCACATCGTGCACGAGATCCCCGATCCCGCGCCCCTGGTCAGCATCCTGATCCCGACGCGCGACCGGGCCGACCTGCTGAAGCAGTGCATCGACTCGATCCTGAAGCTGACTGACTACCCCGCCTTCGAGATCGTGGTGATCGACAACGGTTCGCGCGAGCGCGCGACCTTCGACTACTTCGCCTCGCTGGAGGAACTGGGCAACGTCCGCGTCCTGCGCGACGACAGCCCGTTCAACTACTCGGCGATCAACAACCGCGGCGCGCGGGAGGCCCGGGGCGAGGTGCTTGCGCTGCTCAACAACGACATCGAGGCGATCCACCCCGAGTGGCTGTCGGAGATGGTCGCGCATGCGCTCAGGCCGGAGATCGGCGTGGTCGGTTGCATGCTCTACTACCCCAACGACACCATCCAGCACGCCGGTACCATCCTCGGCATCGGCGGTGTGGCCGGCCACGCCTACGTCGGCATGCCGCGCGGCTACCCGGGCGACAAGCACCGCGCCGGCCTGGCGCAGACCCTGAGCGCGGTGACCGCGGCGTGCGCGGTGGTCCGCCGCGAGGTCTTCGAGCAGGTCGGCGGGCTCGACGAAGATCTGGTCGTGGCCTTCAACGACGTCGATTTCTGCCTGCGCGTCCGAGAGGCCGGCTACCGCAACCTGTGGACGCCGTTCGCCGAGCTCTACCATCACGAGTCGGCTTCACGCGGCTACGAGAACACACCGGAGAAGATCGAGCGCTTCAAGCGCGAGGAACGTTTCATGCAGAAGCGTTGGGGCCGGGCGCTCGAAACAGATCCGTATTACAACCTGAACTTCAGTCTCACCAACGCGCCGTTCACCCTGGCGTATCCGCCACGGGAGGTGTCGTGGGCCGCGGCCTCGCCCAAAGGATTCTGAGCACATGGATGCCATGCCAGTCTTCAGGCGCCACCTCCCGCTCCTGTTGGCGTTGCTTTGCTTCGCACTGGGTGTCGTCTCGCTGACGCAGGCCTGGTCGCGGAACTTGGTGGAAGTGCGCTTCGGCTTCCTTGGTGGAGTGCCCGAGGGAACCCGGGTGCTCTTCTCCGGCGAAAACGACTTCGCCGCCGAGGATTCGCTGCCGCTACCAGCCGACGCCGAGGGCGATGTGTCCGTCTTCGTGCCGGTGGGGCTGCACGAACGTATCCGGATGGTTCCGCTGGCCGGCAGCACCGTGTCGCTCTGCTCCTTGGAGGCGGCGGCGGGGCGCGAGCCACTGAGTCTGGCCGATTATCGGATCATCGATCGTCGCGAGGTCGCGACAGCGTCCTCGCGCGCCGGGTGCGTTTCGGTGGCCCCGTTGCCGGGGGCCACGAATCCCCACGTGACCCTGGGCCTGCAGCCCGGCAATGCATGGGATGCCGACGTGCTGTACTGGCTGGCGTTGGCGGTCGCGTTGTTCTGCGCCGCGCTGGGCCTGAGCGCCTGGTGGTTGCGCGGACGGGTCGGACGCACTGCTGTCGATGGGACTCTCCCCGGCGCGCCCGCGCGGGCGGGCGTCTCGAGACTCGTGCCGGCATATGTCGCGATATCGCTCGTCTTCGGCACTCTCTACGCGCTGGTGACGCCACCGGGGGCCGTCACGGACGAGTACGCACACGTCACCAAGGCCGCCAAGATGGCCAACGGGGCCTTCCTCGGCGAGACAGGCGACCGCTACTTTCCCAATGTTTACGAGATGTACGGCCGATTCAATGGCTATCTGGATCCAAATGTACGTTTCACCAGGCTACAGCTTCTCAACCAGCTCTCCGCACCCGTACCCTGCAGGCCGGTTACCGCGGATCTTCCCAGAGGCGCAGACAGCTATTCGCCCACGCTTTATCTCGTCCCCGCCGCGGCTTACGCCATCGGCTGCGCTACTGGCGGAGACCTCGGCGATTTCCTTCTGCTCGCACGCTTGGGCAACCTGCTGGCAGCGACGGGGCTGATCGCATTCGGCATCTGGGCCACGCTCAGGGCCCGTTGGGTACTGTTCGTATGCGCGTTGATGCCCATGTCGCTCTACCAGATTGCTTCCGTCTCCGCGGACGCGCTCCATATCGCGAGTTCCTTGGCCTGGCTCGGCGCCATATGCGGCATGATAGAGGGGCGAATCCCGGTGCGCAGGGCGGGGTGGCTTCTCGGCCCGCTCGCGCTGTTCCTCGCGCTATCCAAGCCGGGCGCGGCTTGGGTTCTGTCGGCGATCCTTTTCGCACGTCCGGCATACGTGCGGCAAGCGGCGAGCTTCGCTCCCGCGGTCCTGAAGTTCATGGCGATTCCCTTCGCGATCCACATCGCCTGGGTGCTGTACGGCGCCTCGTCCGCGACACCCTTGGCGGGGGTGGATCCAGGCGCGAATCTGACCCGGATCATCGGCAGTCCCCTGGAAGTGGCCGGACTTTTCTTCAGCACTTTCATGAGTACGTACGGCCTCTGGATTCTCAAGTCGATGCTGGCGGCACTGGGCTGGCTGGACGTGTCGCTGACGAAAGCCAGCTATCTCGGCCTGCTGTTCTGCCTGGCGGCGGCGTTGGTGATGGGCCGGCCCGTGCCCAGGCCGCCGGTCGCCACGATGGCGGCTGGATGGATCTTCGCCGCAGGCGCGGTGGTGATGCTCAGTTTTCCGCTGTACCTGTTCTGGACCAGTCCCGAATCCACGATCATCATGGGCCTGCAGGGACGCTACTTCATTCCCTGCCTGGCGTTCGCGCTGTGCTTCTCGGCCGGCCCGTTGCGAGCCGGCCGGTACGCCGCCGCGATCCACCGCGGCCTGGCGGTCCTGGTGCCCGCCATCGTCATGATCGCGCTCGCCGACGGGCTCCTCGCGCTGCTCGCGCGGTACTACCCTTGAGGCCGCCATGATTCGCGAAATCCTGATGATCGTGTTCGTCACCTGCTCCACGCTGGGCAGCCAGCTGCTGGTCAAGCGGGCGGTGACCCAGATCGCGCAGCGCGACCCGGTGCCGCAGGGCCTGCAGTGGCTGATCGCGGCCTGCCTGTCGCCGGAGGTCATCGCGGCGGTGGCGATCCAGGGGATCGGCTTCATCACCTGGGTAGTGGTGGTGAGCCGGGTCAAGCTGGGGGTCGCCTTCGCGATCTCGGGATCCTTCTTCTACATCCTCATCGCGCTCTCCAGCTGGCTGCTGTACGGCGAGCGCCTGGCGCCCCTGCAGTGGGCCGGCCTGGTGCTGGTGTCGTCGGGGGTGCTGATGATGACGCTGACCGGCAAGCCCGCCTGAGCATGGAACGCGCTCCCGACCACAGCTTCGTCGTGCCCGCCTACGGGCGCTCGCCGCATCTTGCCGACTGCCTGGCGTCGCTGGCGGCGCAGACGCTTGCTGGCTCGGAGATCGTCGTGTCCACGTCGACCCCGTCCGACGAACTGGAAGCGCTGGCGTCGCGGTTCGGCGCGCGTTACTTCGCACATGCGCCCAACGCCGGCATCGGCCGGGACTGGAACATGGCGCGGGGACAAGCGAGCCGGCGCTGGGTCACCGTCGCGCACCAGGACGACGTCTACCTTCCGGGCTTCTTGGCCGAGACGATGCGGGCGGTGGAGGCCGCCCCGGACGCCTCGCTGGTGCTGACCGACTACGTCGAGCTGCTAGGCGACGACGAGCGGCCGCGCACCGCGATGCTGAGGATCAAGCGGCTGCTGCTGGAGCTGGGGTTCCTGGGGCGGCAGAACATCCGTCGCGAGGCCGACAAACTGAGGCTGCTACGCTTCGGCTGCCCGATCGCCTGTCCCTCGGTCACCCTCGGGCCCGGCGCAGCCGGCATCGCCTTTCGCGAGGACCTCAAGGTGGATCTCGACTGGGAGGCCTGGATCCGGCTCGCACGCCGGCCGGGCGCATTCTGCTTCGTCCGCGCCCGCCTGATGGCCCACCGCATCCACGAGGAAAGCGAGACCAGTGCGGGCGTGCGCGACGGAGCGCGCGAGAGAGAGGACGCCGCGATGTTCGCGTCGCTGTGGCCTGCGCCGATCGCCGCGCTGCTCGCGCGGGCCTACGCGCACTCCTATGAAGCAGGAGGCGACTGACATGGCATTTCCGGTCCCGCAGCAGCACCCCGAGGGCGCGCCGACCGCATGTTCCGTTGCCGTCGTCATCCCCTCCTACCGGGTGACGCGCCACATCCTCGGGGTCATCGCCGGCGTTCCTGAGTGGGTGGACCGCATCTACGTCGTCGACGACCGCTGCCCCGACGGCAGCGGCCGGCTGGTGGAGGAGCACTGCGCGGACGCGCGCGTCGCCGTGGTCTTCAACGAGACCAACCTCGGCGTCGGCGGCGCGGTGATGGCCGGTTATGCGCGCGCCGAGCGCGACGGCTGCGACGTCATCGTCAAGATGGACGGCGACGGGCAGATGGAGCCCGCGCTGATCCCGGCGCTGATCGCGCCGATCGTGGCGGGCGAGGCGGACTATACGAAGGGGAACCGCTTCTACGATCTGGCGCAGATCGGACGGATGCCTGCCGTGCGGATCTTCGGCAACGCCGTGCTCTCGTTCATGACCAAGATCTCGTCCGGTTACTGGGACCTGTTCGACCCTACCAACGGCTACACCGCGATCCATGCGCGGGTGGTGCCCAAGCTGCCGATGCACAAGATCAGCCGGCGCTATTTCTTCGAGACCGACATCCTGTTCAGGCTCAACACGCTGCGTGCCGTGGTGGTGGACGTGCCGATGGACGCGCGCTACGGGGACGAGGTCAGCGGCCTCAACGTCCGGCGCATCCTGTTCGACTTCATGTACAAGCACGTCCGCAACACCGGCAAGCGGATCTTCTACAACTATTTCCTGCGCGACATGTCGCTGGCGAGCGTCGAGCTCGTCGGCGGCGTGCTGATGGTCGGGCTGGGCCTGCTGGCCGGCGTCCACTTCTGGGCGGACGCCGCGAGTGCCGGCGTCACCGCTTCTCCGGGGCGGGTCATGTTGGCGGCGCTTCCCCTGATTCTGGGATTGCAACTGTTGCTCGGCTTTATCGCTTTCGACATCGCATCAGTGCCGCGTCGGGCAATTCATCGCCTGTTGAGGTAGAGACGCTCTAGGCTATCCCCGCGTCGCCGCTCCATGTTTGAGAAACGAAGGGCCGGAACTATGGCGGCCCAGATAACCATCATCCTAGTCATGGTAGACACCTCAGGATCATCGAAGATGAAGACGTATCGATTGCTGCCTCCATTTGTCATGTTTGCGGGTTTGCTCCTGGTCGCCTGTGGGGAACAGCCAGGCGCGACCCAGGACGACGCCGGAAAGGTTGCGGAGCGCACAGGGCCGGAAGCACCCGACGATCGACCCACCACGGTGGCCCCCGGCGCATCCGGATTCGTTCCCGCCGCGGTGGGCGAGTTCTCATTGACAACGGAGCAGCAGAGGCGCGACCTTCAGGCGGCGGGCAAAGCCCTCTGCTCGGTGGACGTGTTGAACGCGAGCCGCGAGCCCGGGAACGTGAGTACCGTCGAGGGCTCCGGCAGCGTCCACGTGGTGGGTTGGCTGGTGAACTCCCGTAAGGAGGCGCCCCGCGAGTTCGCGCTCGCGCTCCTAGGAGAATCCTCGAGCTACTTGACGAAGGGATTCGCTGGCGGCCCGAGGCCGGATGTGGCGAAAGCGCTCGCGACTGCCGCAGCTGGGTCTTCGGGATTCGGAGTCAAGGCCGCGCTGGCCGGCGTCGGCGCGGGCGAGTACGAGGTGGCGCTGGTACAGGACACTTACAACGTTCTTACGATGTGCAGGCCAGGCTGGAGGATCAACGTGGCCCCATGAGCCCGGCGGGCCGGTCGCGCTCGAACCTTTCCGTCCTCGCTTGGCCGCTCACGATCAGGAATCCTGGACCGTGGCACCGTAGAAGATGAAGTGCGACTGTTCTTCCGAGACCGGTCGCGGAGCGTCGCCTGGGATCCGAGTCGTAGCGGCACGGCAGGCATGTTAGCCTTCACGCTCGTGCGCCGCCCATTGGGGAAGTTGGGCTGACGTGGCCAGCGAGGACGTGCGCTCCAGGATCGGAGCGGCCGGCGCAATCGGAACGGTTTTCCTCATACGAGGCGGCAGGGGCGAGAAGATGCGAGTGGACGGGAGAAGACGAATGGCAGGCGTGCGTCTGCGCTTTGACGGGGGGCTGCGCGGAAGCGCCCGTAGACGCCTGCCATGCCTTGCGCCCGTTCTCGCGTTCGTCGTTTCGGGTTGCGCTCCGGAGCCCGATCCGCCGCGCCCGGACGCCCCGGCCACGGCAGCGATGCCGGGCTCCGTGCCCGCGGGGCGGAGCGGAATGATCCCGCTTGCCTCGGATCAATTCTCCAGGCTCAACGACGATCATCAGCAATGGCTCTCTACTCCGGCCAGGGCTCCATGTGCGCTGGATTCGCTCAACGCGGCGCGGTCGCCGGACGAACCTCTGAAGCTGACGAGGGCTGATTCGCTGCAGGCGGGGGGATGGGTGCTCAACGCTCGCATGGAGGCGCCGCGGGAATTCGCGCTCGTCTTGGTCGGGGAAGAGAATTCCTATCTGGTCAAGGCGACGACCGGGATCCAGAGGCAGGACGTCGCTCGTGCGGTCAACGCCGGGACAGCAGCGTACGCAGGATTCAGGGCGGATGCGAGGCTCGGCAACCTGGAGCCCGGCGAGTACGTGGTTCGGATTGCTCAGGATACCCACGGGAGCATCACCCTCTGCCCGACCAGGTGGCGCGTGGAAGTAAGCGGCTAGGGCACCCGGCCGGCGGGTTGGCCGGTGCACAGAGGGAATCTTTTGCGCAGGATGCGATGGCCCGAGGCGGAGGCCGATCAGCGGTCGTGCGCCGCTTTTCTATTGGTTAAAACACAGGTGGCGTTTGCATGGTTCGTCGGATCAAACTTGCACTGGGTTCTCACGCCATGCGGCCCGTACTGGTCGTCGTGGCCTACATTGCGCTGGCAGCTCTGGCGCTAGGTGCGAATCCGTTCAAGGGCGAGGTCGTCGGTCCTTTCGACCTTCTCGCGTGGCATGGAGGCTGGAGCGTCGATGAGCAGGTGGAGCAGGTCCGCAGCCGCGAACGATCCGATATCATCGATTCGTTGCTCCCGAATTGGACGCAGGCCCGGGAGCAGATTCGCAGCGGTATCGTGCCCTTGTGGAATCCATTGCAAGCGGCTGGCCAGGGAGCGCTGTTCGATCCGACCAGGAGCCTGTTCTCCGTCGCCTTCCTGCTGTTCCTGCTCTGCCCGTCGCCCGTGCTCGGCTTCTATTTCGGAGTGCTGTCGAGCTTGGCCATCGGCGGCGCGGGGATGCATTTTCTGGTATCGCGTCACTGTGGGAGGATTCCGTCGTTCTTCGCCGGCATCAGCTACATGATGTGCGGCTTCTTCGCGGCCTGGCTGTTCTGGCCGCATACGCTGTCCGGGATCTGGATTCCCTGGCTGCTGCTGGCGGTCGACCGTTGCGTCGCCAAGCCGACATGGGGGGCCGTCTCAGGCGTCGCGGCGGCCACTGCGATGATGTTCTTGGGGGGATTCCCCTTCGTCGTGGCCATAGGCCTGGGTGCCGCCATCGTCCATCTCTCGGTGTCGGTCCTGGCCGCGCGTCCCGGGTGGCATTTCCCCAGGCTGGCCGTTCCCGCGCTTTCTGGAATCGGGCTCGGATTGGCATTGTGCGCCATCCCCATTCTCGGCCTGGTGGCGATGCTGCAGCATATGGACGTCAGCTATCGCGCGGGCTTCACGCCATTCAATATGGAGCACGTGAAGTTGCTTTCGCGGCCCTGGGCGGCGGCGGCGCCGAGGGTCGAGAGCAACATGTACGTGGGAATGCTGGCGCTGGCGTTCTCGTTGTTCGCCCTTCCATTTCTCTTCACCGGAAGGCTGCGAGCGATCGCCGTCAGCGCGTTCGTCTACGTCGTGGTGGGCTTCGTCCTGGTGTTCGGCATCCTGCCGCAGGAGGTGGGCGCCAAGCTGCCCATTCTTTCCGGCAATCCCTGGCATAGATCCATTCTCTTGCTGGACATCGGGATCATCATCCTGGCGGCCGCCGGGCTGGATCGACTGCTGGCTCGGGTCGGGCCGGGCAAGCTATCGTTGACGCTGGGGTTGATCTTCGTCGTCGTGCAATACGGCGACTTGCTGCAAGTGTTTCGGAAATTCAACGGTCCGACGCCCGCCAGGTATTACTATCGCGTCGAAGATCACGTGGCTGCGCTGAGCGATTCGATCGGCCCGTTCCAGTACGTTCTGCAGGACGGCCGGCATTTCCAGATATCGGGAACGCTGGCGGCGGTCGGGCTCGGTGACTGGTTCGGCCACAGCCTCCGTTCGCCGCGGCAGCGCTGGTTGCTGGCGCAACTGGCCGAAAAGCCCTTTTCCTCTCCGACTTCGACCTCCGTCTTGATCGACACATTCAGGCTGGGAAGCCCCCGAATGGATGTGACCGCCAGCTGCTATTTCATCTATCCGAGCGTGGGAAGCCAGCTGGACGTCGTCGCCAAACCGAAGGAGGGCGAGCGCTTCGCGCTCCCGCCCATCAACCAGGCGCTTGTCGCCCAAGAAGTCGGCATCTCCAAGTCCATAGAGTTGCTGGGATTCTCGATGCGATTCGCGACCTACCATCAGGTGGATCTGGACGGCGAGATCGAGGTCCAGGTCTACAGGCTTTCCGATGGAGAGCGAGTCGCGGAATCGGTTCTGCCGGCAGCGGCGGTGGCCGATAACGAAGTGTCCAAGTTCCGCTTCGCGGACACCCCCGTCCTGGAAGAGGGGCGATACTCCTTCGTCGTCGCGTACCGGCCGGGCCCGGCCGCCAAGGATTTGACGATATGGGCGTTTCGAACGGGCGATGGCCTCGCTCAGGGGGGGCAGGCGGTTGCGGGGGCTTCCGCCGATTATGCCGTCCACGGACAAGGGGTCGACTCGTCCGCGCACAGGAGCTTCGAGGTCGTTGCCGATAGCGGGGTGACCGCCATCGCGAAGAACGAAGGCTGCCCCGCCGGTCCTTACTGGACCGCCAACGTCGGCGAGCCCGCCATGACGATGGACGATCGCGTGGTCGAGGTGGCGCGATACTCGCCTCATAGCTTCGAGCTGTCGGTCGACGCACCGGCGGATGGCTATGTGGTCATCCCCATGAACTATCAGCCTGGCTGGAGGGGCTGGGTGAACGGCGAGCAAAGAAACTTCGATTTGGTGTACGGAGTGATGCCGGCCCTGCGCGTGAACCGCGGCGAATCCACCGTAGAGATGCGATATGCGCCTCCGCGTTGGAGGCTGGGGGCCGCGATCAGTGCGGGGGCTCTTGCGCTTTTCTGCGCAGTGGCGGTATTGCTGCGGGTGCTCCGGAGGCGTGCGCTGGCGTGATATGGCTCGCCGTGGTTCGGCGCGCACGGCTTCACCGCCAAGGAGTGGCCCCTGGCCGAGGGCCTCCCGAGCGGCACGAAGGCTAGCGCGAACGGCCTGCCGCGGTCAGGCGGCAAGACGGTAGTCGTGACCATGACCGAGCGTCGCTTCCGTTCCGCCAGCTGGCCAAGTCGCCCGGCCGCACGGCCAAGAGCGCGACGCGTGCAACCGCCGGCAGGCTTGGCCGCCGCACCGAGGCATGCTCACGCTGGCGGCCGACAACGGCCCATGAATTCGCCGAACACCCGACCGTCGCCGCAGCACTGCAGGCGGATGTCCACTTCGCCGACGCCGGTACCGAAGACTCGCCGGGACGTGTCTGCCGGGGTGTCGTTAACCGGGTGGAAGAACGCGCGAAGGTGCCGGCACGCGCGCCTCAGGACGCTGGCGGCGCCCCGCTTTCCGCCGTTGGCGCAGCGTTGGAGCCCTGACGAGACGCGACCGGCTCCGGTCGTATCCGATGCTCCAGCGTCTGCACACGGTAGGCGACCTGTTCAAGCAGTTTGCGGTTCACGCTGAGGATCTCGGCGAGGATCGCGAGCGCGAACATGAGCGCGCCGAGCGTCACGCAGAGCGCGCCGAGCACGAGCGACTGCACGTGCCCCCCGCCGCCATCACCGAAGGCGTAGAAGTACAGGAACCTGAGCAGCGATGCGACGCCGATGAGGCTGAACAGCAGGCCGGGCCAGAACAGCACGACGACCGGGCGGTAGATGAGGAACACTCGCAGGATCGTGACCAGGGAGCGTCGGACATAGCTCGAAATGCTCTTCACCAGACGCGACGGGCGCAGGTCGTCATTCGTGCGCACTGCCACCGAGATCACCCGAAGGTTGCTCAGGCCGGCTTGGATGATCGTCTCCAGGGTGTAGGTGTAGGCGTTGAACACGTTCAAGCGCATGGCGGTCTCGCGCGAGATCGCGCGAAAACCGCTGGGTGCGTCCGTAACGGAAGTCTTGCTTGCGGCGCGAACCGCCCAGCTGCCGATTCGCTGCAGCTTCTTCTTGATCCAGGAGAAGTGCGCGGTGTCGTCGATCGGCCGGGCCCCGATCACCATGTCGGCGCTGCCGTCCAGCACCGGCGCGGTCAGCAGAGGAATATCGAGCGCCTGATACTGATTGTCCGCGTCGGTATTGACGATGACGTCCGCGCCCAGGCGCAGGCACGTATGGAGTCCCGTCATGAAGGCGGCTGCCAGCCCCCTGTTTACGGGGTGCCGTACGACATGGTCGACGCCGAGTTCCTTGGCCAACTGGGCCGTGTTGTCCGTTGAACCATCGTCCACGACCAGCCATTCGACCTCGTCGAAACCGGGAACGGAACGAGGGAGCGCATTGATGGCGATGGCCAATGTGGAAGCTTCATTGAGACAAGGAACTTGGATGATCAGTTTCATGATTGAAGTAATCGTGAGAGGAAAAAAGCGCTCCCTCATGCCTGGAGCTGCGGCGGGAGGCGGAGGCTACACGAAATGCATCAGGACAATGCAGATCCACATTTCAGGCCTCTGCCCTGCGGCGCGACCGCATGAGAACACTACCCCAGGCCAGGTTGAGCAGATCCCCCAGGGTTGTCGCGATACGCAGCGCCAGAACCAACAAGACCACTGAACTGGAAGGCAGCGATTCGTTGAGCCACAACGCAAGCGCGGCTTCGCGAACGCCCAGCCCGGCGGGTGCGCCGGGGGTGATGAAGCCGATCAGCCAGCTGGAAGCGAAGGCGCCTGTCAGCAGAACGGGGCTGATCCCGGCACCAACTCCTCCGAGCGCGGACGCCATGATCCACAATCCGAGGCCGATAAGTACGAAGTTCAACGCAAAGCACAGATAACTGAAGGCCAGGGGGTAGAGGCCGGGATAGAGGACCGGAGGCTGGGCGGGGCCAAGATTCCTGTTGCGTAGGCGCCAGACGAACGTGGCGAGGAAGGGTGCGGCGGAGATGGTTGCGATGGCGCCTGCGGTCACCAGAGCCACCAGCAGCGCGCGGTTATCCGTGATGGCGGAGTCGGCGAATGCTGCTGGCGTTTCCCAGAGGAAGGTGAGTGCGCTCACATGGGCGCATGCGAGTATGGCCAGAATCGATTCGTAGGCGATGGAAAGTACGCCCACGCCCAGTCCGACGCCTGCGGACTTGATCATGACTACTCGCCCGATGTGATGGGCGACATTTCCAGGCAGATACTTGCCGAACTGGCTGGTCGCAAGGATGGGGGCGGTGATCGAGATCGGAACGCGCCGTTCCAGGCCGCCCAGCAGGAGCGTCCACGCCAAGGCGCTGACGGGGATCAGCGCCATGTACAAGAGTGTCAGCAGGCCCAGTGAGAGGCTGACTTGCGGCTCGGCCAGTGCGCTGAGATCGTGGCCTTGCAGGGCTCGATACGCATAGCTCACGAAAAACGCCCCGGCCGCTACTCCAACGAGAGCGCCAAGCAGCTTCAACCAGCGGTTCATGCGGGCTTTCGGGCGCGGACGATGTAGCCGTTGCCCCACTCCGTGCGCAGGAAAGGAGCCTGCAGGAGGATTGCCAGCTGCATCGCAGTCTTTCCGGGCAAGCTTCGCAGCAGGGGGAACCAACCTGCATCCCGGCTACGGTCGATGCCACTGTTGGCGGTGTTGATGTCCCGAGCGGCGGCATCGGCCACTCCATCGGCATCTACCTTGTAGCGACGATCTCCGGCGCGCTCCAGGAAATTGGCCAGCGGGAAGCCATAGCATTCGATCGACTCCAGTTCCAAACCTGCCTGCCGAACCTTCGACACCAGGTCGGCGCGTTCGTAGCGGCGTACGTGACCGGCCCATACGTCTCGGGCGTTCCATCTGTCTTGATGCGCGGGTACTGAAAGCAGCAGGGTGCCGCCCGGGGCGAGCCACGAGGTCCAGTCCGCCAAGACGGCTTCGTCGGCTTCGATGTGCTCCAGTACTTCAAACGCCATGACCAGCTGGAATTTTCCCGCCCAATCCGCGCCGGGATCGGACAGGAACTCGGTGCTGCTGCCCGTATCAGCGGCGATTTTCTTGGCGATCGACAGCGCGGCGGCGGACGATTCGAGTGCGGTGCATTGGAATCCGCGCAATCCGATTTCGTGAAGCAGCATTCCCGGGCCGCATCCTATCTCCAGCACACGACAGGGCGCGATGTTCTCCAGGGAATTGAGGATGCGCGCGCGTCGCAGCAGATATCTCGGGGCGGGGACCCAGCCCAGTTGGGGTGCGGCAGGTCCGAGGATGCGATCGTAGACGATTGAGTGATTCATCGGATGTCCAATTGAGCGTGCGCCATTTTCGAGAATCGCATGATTGCGTTCAGCAATGTACGCCCTGAGGGGCATGGCGAACAAACCTGCGAGATGGGCTTGCCGGGCACGGGGGGCGGTGTCGCGTCAGTGCGACCGGGGGGGGCGCCGGGCCGATCGGCCTGCACTGGAAGACACCCTTCATGACCGAAGTGATCCATCCATCAGGGCCAGGAACTGTCGGGCGACCGCGGCCTTGCCGATCTCAGGTGGGACGTGATCCTCCCGCGAACCTGTATCCCCACGATGCCTGAGGTGGTGGAGAACCGCGCCGGCGAGCGCATCCGGGTCGCCAGGAGGGACGAGATGGACTTGCGGAGGCATGTCCGCCAGGAGCTCGCGGATCGCCGGAGAGTCCATGGTGACCAGTGGTCGTTCTGCAGCGATGATCTGGAATACCTTGTTGGGAATGACGTTTGCAGCCTTCGCAGACGTACCGAAAATGCCTAGACAAAGGTCGGCTTCAGCGATGAACTTCTGCAGTTGCTCGTATTCGACCCACTCCAGCCACCGCAGCTTCGGTAACGGCTCTTCGTCCAGCAGGCGGCGGATGTCCCCCATGACCTGGCCTCGTCCCACCAGCTGCCATTCGATCGGATGGTGCTTCAGCAGCCGCGCTGCGCGGACGATGATGTCGATGCCGTGCAGCGGGATGAATTGACCGTAGAACAGCACCCGCATCGGCGTGCCAACGGGAGGCGCTTCGATCGGTGCAACACGCTGGAAGTGCTCCGTTTCTACCCCGACCCAAACGCTGCCGCAGTGGCCGGGTTCAAGCCCGAACAGGTTCTCCACGTGGCGGGCGTGAGCCTGCGTATCCATGAAGGCGATGTCCGCGGCTCGTAGCGCCAAGCCCTCGACCCACCTGAGCAGCCTTCCTGGTACGCCGTCGGCATGCAGCAAGCGGCGGTCCAAGCAGATCGTGTCGTAGAGGGAAATGAAGACGTCCCAGGCGATGGGGATACGTCGTGCGCGCGCTATCGGCAGCGCGACCAACATGTCAACGACTCCAGGATAGCTCACCAACAGCAGGTTCGGTTTGGGAGTGCGGAGTAGCCGCCAGACGAGGGATGGATATGAGAGCAGCCAACGGGCGAGCAAGCGGAGGTGCCGGGTGAAGCCATGAATCTGCGTCTTGTCCTCAATGCCCTCCCAGATCGGGGCATGAATCTCCCGGATCCTGATTCCAGGCGTCTCATTTAGTCCATCGCGCAGGATCCGAATCCTGGGTTTGCCGGTGTCGTATGTGCCCCAGAGAAGAATCTGCATAGTCAGGCGCCCTGTGTTCCAGGGCGGCCCGTAGCGCGGCAATAAGGTCCCATTCGACTACAGCGCCGCCTCCAGCTCCGGCAGGATCTTGAACAGGTCTCCCACCAGGCCGATGTCGGCGATCTCGAAGATCGGCGCGTCGGCGTCCTTGTTGATGGCGACGATGGTGCCGGCGTCCTTGATGCCGGTCAGGTGCTGGATCGCGCCGGAGATGCCGATGGCGACGTAGAGCTCCGGCGCGATGATCTTGCCGGTCTGGCCGACCTGCAGTTCGTTGGGCACGTAGCCGGCGTCCACCGCCGCGCGCGAGGCGCCCACCGCGGCGCCGAGCCTGTCGGCGAAGTCGAAGATGATGCGGAAGTTCTCCTCCGAGCCCACGCCGCGGCCGCCGGAGACCACCCGGCGCGCGCTCTGCAGGTCGGGGCGGTCGCTGCTGCCGGCGGCCAGGCCCACGAAGCGGGTGTGCGTCGGCAGCTCGGCCTCCACCGTCACCGCCTCGACCTCGGCGCCGCCGCCGCGCGCCGCCTCCGGCCACGACGCGGTGCGCACGGTGGCCACGACCGGCCGGTCGGCGGGCGCCTCGACGGTGACGATCGCGTTGCCGGCGTAGATCGGGCGCTTGAAGGTGTGCGCGCCTTCCACCGCCATGACGTCGGAGACCTGCGCGGTGCCCAGCAGGGCGGCGACCACCGGCATCAGGTCCTTGCCGAAGGTGGTCGACGGGCCGAAGACATGGCTGTAGCCGTCGGCGAGCCTGGCGACCTGCGGCCCCAGCACCTGCGCGATCGGGTGCGCGTTGGCCTCGGCGCTGACCGCCAGCACCTTGCGCACGCCCTCGATCTGCGCGGCCTCGGCCGCCACGGGCGCGGCGTCGGCGGCCAGGACGACGATGTCGACGGCCTCCGGCTGCAGCGCGCGGGCGGCGGCGACGCACTTGGCGGTGGCGCCGTTGAGCCGGCCCTCGTGGTGCTCGGCGACGATCAGAACCTTGGACATGGGTCTCTCCTGGAGATGGGGCGGGTCGCGGCGGCATCGGCCTCGCGCCCCGGCCCCGCGCTTCCTGGCGGAAGCGGCGGTGGACGGGTTTACAGCAGGCCCTTTTCCTTGAGCCTGGCGACCAGTTCGGCGGCGTCCTTGACCATCACCCCGCGGCTGCGGCCGGCGGGCGCGGCGTAGTGCGTGGTCTGGAGGAAGTCGCCGGACTCGACGCCGAGGTCGGCGAACGGAACCGTTTCCAGCGGCTTGCTCTTGGCCTTCATGATGTCGGGCAGCTTGATGAAGCGCGGCTCGTTGAGGCGCAGGTCGGTGGTGACCACCGCCGGCAGGTCCACTTCCAGCGTCTCCAGGCCGGCGTCCACCTCGCGGGTCACGGTGGCCTTGCCGCCCTCGACCGCCAGCTTGCCGGCGAAGGTCGCCTGCGGGCGGCCCCACAGCGTGGCCAGCATCTGCCCGGTCTGGTTGGCGTCGTCGTCGATGGCCTGCTTGCCCAGCAGGACCAGCCCGGGCTGCTCCTTCTCGATCAGCTTGAGGAACGCGCGCGCCGCGGTCAGCGGCTGCACGGCGCGGTCGCAGACCACGTGGATGGCGCGGTTGGCGCCCATGGCCAGGCCGTTGCGCAGGTGCGGCTGGGCATCGGCCGGGGCGATGGTGGCGACCACGACCTCGTCCGCGACGCCGCGGTCGCGCAGGCGCAGGGCCTCTTCCAGCGCGATGTCGTCGAAGGGGTTGGGCGAGAGCTTGACGCCGTCGGTGACGACGCCGGAGCCGTCCGGCTTGACCTGGATGCGGACGTTGTAGTCCACCACGCGCTTGTAGGCGACGAGGATCTTCATCAGAGCGGAGTTCCTTGGGGGCTGGCGGGTCTCCCGGCCGCGGCGGCCGGCCCGGGGCGAACCCCGGGATTCTAGCGGCACGGGGGCGGCCACGCGAACGGGGCGGCGCGGGTTCAGGTTCCGCGGGGCGGCGAACGCGCGAAACGTAATATCCTGTTCCGCCGCTTTTCCCCCGTTCCCCGGCGCGATCCGCGCCACCACAAGGAGATCTTCCCGTGCCAACCTGGCTCGTGACCGGCGGTGCCGGTTTCATCGGCGGCAACTTCGTGCTCGAGGCGGTGCGCCAGGGGGTGCGCGTGGTCAACCTCGACGCGCTGACCTACGCGGGCAACCTGCACACGCTGGCCTCGCTGGAGGGCAACCCGGACCACGTCTTCGTGCATGGCGACATCGGAGATCGCGCGCTGGTGGCGAGCCTGCTCGCCGAGCACCGGCCCGACGCGGTGCTCAACTTCGCCGCCGAGAGCCACGTCGACCGCTCGATCGACGGCCCGGCCGCGTTCGTGCAGACCAACGTGGTCGGCACCCTGGGCCTGCTGGAGGCGGTGCGCGACCACTGGAAGACCCTCGACGGCGAGGCCAGGGACGCCTTCCGCTTCCTGCACGTGTCCACCGACGAGGTCTACGGCACGCTCGGCGAGACCGGCAAGTTCTCCGAGACCACGCCGTACGCGCCCAACTCGCCGTACTCGGCCTCCAAGGCGGCCTCGGACCACCTGGTGCGCGCCTTCCACCACACCTACGGCCTGCCCACGCTCACCACCAACTGCTCCAACAACTACGGGCCGTACCACTTCCCCGAGAAGCTCATCCCGCTGGTGATCGCCAAGGCGCTGGCCGGCGAGCCGCTGCCCGTCTACGGCGACGGCCGGCAGGTGCGCGACTGGCTGTTCGTGACCGACCACTGCGAGGCGATCCGCATGGTGCTGGCGAAGGGGCGGGTGGGCGAGACCTACAACGTCGGCGGCGACGCCGAGCGCGAGAACATCGAGGTCGTGCGCACGATCTGCCGCCTGCTCGACGAGCGCCGCCCGCGCGAGGACGGCCAGCCGCGCAGCAGCCAGATCGCCTTCGTCGCCGACCGCCCCGGGCACGACCGCCGCTACGCCATCGACGCCTCCAAGCTGCGCGACGAGCTCGGCTGGCGCCCGCGCCACGACTTCGACAGCGGCATCGCCGAGACGGTCGACTGGTACCTGTCCCACCAGGACTGGGTGCAGCGCATCCTCGACGGCAGCTACCGGCTCGAACGCATCGGCACCGCGGCGTAACGCCGGTCCCTCGCAAGACCCCGCGCCTGCGCGTGCGGGCTCCCCAAGGAAGCACTTCATGACGCAACGCAAGGGCATCATCCTCGCCGGCGGTTCCGGCACCCGGCTGTATCCGATCACCAAGGGCGTGAGCAAGCAGCTGCTGCCGGTGTACGACAAGCCGATGATCTACTACCCGCTCAGCGCGCTGATGCTGGCGGGCATCCGCGAGGTGCTGATCATCAACACCCCGCACGAGCAGGCGCTGTTCCAGGCGCTGCTGGGCGACGGCGCGCAGTGGGGCATGGACATCCGCTACGCGGTGCAGCCGAGCCCGGACGGGCTGGCCCAGGCCTACCTGATCGGCCGCGACTTCGTCGCCGGCGGGCCGAGCTGCCTGGTGCTGGGCGACAACATCTTCCACGGCCACGGCTTCCGCGACATCCTGCGCCGCGCCGACGAGCGCGCGAGCGGTGCGACGGTCTTCGGCTACTGGGTCAACGATCCGGAGCGCTACGGCGTGGCCGAGTTCGACGCGCAGGGCCGGGTCGTGGACATCGCCGAGAAGCCGGAGAATCCGCGCTCGAACTACGCGGTGACCGGCCTGTACTTCTACGACGGCCGCGCCAGCGACTACGCCGCCGAGCTGAAGCCGTCGCCGCGCGGCGAACTGGAGATCACCGACCTCAACCGCCGGTATCTCGACGACGGCGCGCTGTATCTCGAGCAGCTGGGCCGCGGCTACGCCTGGCTCGACACCGGCACCCACCAGTCGCTGCACGAGGCCGCCAACTTCATCGAGACGATCCAGACCCGGCAGGGCCTGCAGGTCTGCTGCCCGGAGGAGATCGCGTTCGGGCAGGGCTGGATCGACGCGGAGCAGCTGGAGGCGCTGGCCGCGCCGCTGCGCAAGAACGGCTACGGCCAGTACCTGCATACGCTGGCGCAGCGGGGGGTGGTGCCATGAAGATCGAACGCACCGGACTGCCGGGCTGCACGATCATCGAGCCGGCGGTGTTCGGCGACGCGCGCGGGTTCTTCTTCGAGACCTGGAACGCCGAGCGCTTCGGCGAGCACGGGCTGCCGACCCGCTTCGTGCAGAGCAACGTGTCCTCCTCGGCGAAGGGCGTGCTGCGCGGGCTGCACTACCAGTGGCCGCGGCCGCAGGGCAAGCTGGTCAGCGTGCTGGAGGGCGAGGTCTTCGACGTCGCCGTCGACATCCGCCGCGGCTCGCCGCACTTCGGCCGCTGGGCGGGCGTGGTGCTGAGCGCGGAGAACCGCCGCCAGTTCTGGATCCCGGAGGGCTTCGCGCACGGTTTCGCGGTGCTGTCCGAGCGCGCGGTCTTCAGCTACCTGTGCACCGACGTCTACGTGAAGGAAGCCGATGCCGGCGTGCGCTGGGACGATCCGGGCATCGGCATCGACTGGCCGATCGACTCGCCGGTGCTGTCGGACAAGGACGCCGCCGCGCCGCTGCTGGCCGACGTGGCCGAGGACCGGCTGCCGGCGTACGCGCCATGACGGTCCTGGTCTTCGGCGCCAACGGGCAGGTCGGGCGCGAGCTGCTGCGCGCGCTGGCCGGCACGGGCCCGCTGGTCGCGGCGACGCGCAGCGGGACGCTGTCCGACGGCGGCCCCTGCGCGCAGGCCGACTTCGCCGACGCGGATCAGGCGCTGGCGCTGCTGGAGCGCGAGCGCCCGGACGCAGTGGTCAACGCCGCGGCCTACACCGCCGTGGACCGCGCCGAGAGCGAGCCCGAGGCGGCCTACGCGGCCAATGCGCACACGCCGGGGGCGATCGCCGGCTGGTGCGCCGCGCACGGCGTGCCGCTGGTGCACTACTCGACC
Organism: Alterluteimonas quercicellularis; assembly: GCF_021191635.1. Classification (GTDB taxonomy): domain Bacteria; phylum Pseudomonadota; class Gammaproteobacteria; order Xanthomonadales; family Xanthomonadaceae; genus Luteimonas; species Luteimonas quercicellularis. The sequence goes on along the minus strand of NZ_JAIWPR010000020.1, from coordinate 5,604 downwards.
GACTACGTCTTCGACGGGCGCGGCGAGTGCCCCTACGGCGTCGACGAGCCGACCGCCCCGCTGGGCGTGTACGGGGCGAGCAAGCTGGCCGGCGAGGAGGCGATCCGCGCCGCCGGCGGCCGCCACCTGATCTTCCGCACCGCCTGGGTCTATGCGGCCCACGGCCACAACTTCCTGCGCACCATGCTGCGCGTGGGCGCCGAGCGCGACGCGCTGCGGGTGGTCGCCGACCAGGTCGGCACGCCGACGCCGGCCGCGCTGATCGCCGACGTCACCGCGCAGGCGCTGGCCGCCGCGGGCGAGCGCTCCGGCACCTGGCACCTGACGGCCGCGGGGCGTACCAGCTGGCACGGCTTCGCCGAGGCGATCTTCGCCGGCGCGGTGGCGCGCGGCCTGCTGCCGAGTGCGCCGCGGGTCGAGGCCATCGCCACCGCGGACTACCCGACGCCGGCGAGCCGCCCGGCGTACTCGTGCCTGGACACGACGTCGCTGCAGCGCGATTTCGGCGTCGCGCTGCCCGACTGGCGCGAGGGGCTGGCGGGGGTGCTGGACACCCTGGCGCGCGGGGCGGATTGACCGAAGGTCCAAGGGCGCGGCGGGCGGCTCGGGCTAGAATGGCGGGTCCATTCCTACCTGCGCGAGACCGCCCGATGAGCGAAACGATCTCTCCCGAGCGCGCCGCCCACGGCGCCGGCAAGCTCTTCCCCGATGCGCGCGCCGCGCTCGACGGCATCGTCGCCGACGGGCAGACGCTGGCGGTCGGCGGCTTCGGCCTGTGCGGCATCCCGGAGGCCCTGATCGCCGCGCTGCGCGATTCCGGCGCGACCGGGCTGACGGCGATCTCCAACAACGCCGGCGTCGACGGCTTCGGCCTCGGGCAACTGCTGGAGACGCGGCAGATCCGCAAGATGATCTCCTCCTACGTGGGCGAGAACAAGGAGTTCGAGCGCCAGTACCTGGGCGGCGAACTGGAGCTGGAGTTCAACCCGCAGGGCACGCTGGCCGAGCGCCTGCGCGCCGGCGGCGCGGGCATCCCGGCGTTCTTCACCGCCACCGGCTACGGCACGATCGTGGCCGAGGGCAAGGAGACCCGCGAGTTCGACGGCAAGCACTACGTGCTGGAGACCGCGCTGGTGGCCGACGTGGCGCTGGTCAAGGCGTGGAAGGCCGACCGCGCCGGCAACCTGGTGTTCCGCAAGACCGCGCGCAACTTCAACCCGGCCTGCGCGATGGCCGGCAAGGTCTGCGTGGCCGAGGTGGAGGAACTGGTGGAGACCGGCGACCTCGACCCGGACCAGGTGCACCTGCCCGGGATCTACGTCGACCGCATCGTCGTCAACGCGACGCCGGAGAAGCGCATCGAACAGCGCACCGTGCGCAAGACGGGAGAACTCTGATGGCCTGGACCCGCGACCAGATGGCGGCGCGCGCCGCGCGCGAACTCACCGACGGCGCCTACGTCAACCTCGGCATCGGCCTGCCCACGCTGGTGGCCAACCACATCCCCGACGGCGTCGACGTCTGGCTGCAGTCGGAGAACGGCCTGCTCGGCATCGGCCCGTTCCCGACCGAGGACGAGGTCGACGCCGACCTGATCAACGCCGGCAAGCAGACCGTCACCGCGCGCAAGGGCGCCAGCTACTTCGGCAGCCACGATTCGTTCGCGATGATCCGCGGCGGCCACATCGACCTGGCGATCCTCGGCGCGATGCAGGTGACCGGTTCCGGCGACCTCGCCAACTGGATGGTCCCCGGCAAGATGGTCAAGGGCATGGGCGGCGCGATGGACCTGGTCGCCGGCGTCAAGCGCGTGGTCGTGCTGATGGAGCACGTGGCGAAGGACGGCAGCCACAAGATCCTGCCCGAGTGCACGCTGCCGCTGACCGGCGTCGGCGTGGTCGACCGCATCATCACCGACCTGGCGGTGTTCGACGTCACCCCCGACGGGCTGGCGCTGGTGGAGTCCGCCGAGGGCGTGGGCCTGGAGGAGCTGCGGGAGAAGACCGGCGTGCCGTTCGCGTGACGACGCGCTAGACTCTCCATCATCGCTGAATACGGGTCTGCGGATGAAGGTCGCGATTTTCGGAACGGGCTATGTCGGCCTCGTCACCGGCACCTGCCTCGCCGAAATCGGCCACGACGTGACGTGCATCGACGTCGACAAGGCCAAGATCGAGGGGCTGCGCAACGGCGTGCTGCCGATCTACGAGCCCGGCCTGGAAGGCCTCGTGCGCAGCAACCACGAGGCCGGGCGGCTGCATTTCACCACCGAGCCCGGCCCGGCGATCCAGGCCAACGAACTGCTCTTCATCGCCGTGGGCACGCCGCCCGACGAGGACGGCAGCGCCGACCTGCGGCACGTGCTGGCGGTGGCGCGGACCATCGGCGAGCACCTGTCGGCGCCCGCGGTCGTCGTCAACAAGTCCACCGTGCCGGTCGGCACGGCGGCGCTGGTCAGGCGGGAGGTGGCGGCCCAGCTCGAACGCCGCGGGCTCGATCTCCGCTTCGAGGTGGTCTCCAACCCGGAGTTCCTGAAGGAGGGCGCGGCGGTCAAGGACTGCATGCATCCGGACCGCATCGTCATCGGCACCGGCGACGAGGACGCGGCGGAGACGCTGCAGCGGCTGTACGCGCCGTTCGTGCGCAACCACGACCGCTTCGTGGTGATGGACGTGACCTCCGCCGAGCTGACCAAGTACGCGGCCAACGCCATGCTGGCCACCAAGATCAGCTTCATGAACGAGGTGGCCAACATCGCCGAGCGCGTGGGCGCCGACATCGAGATGGTGCGCCTGGGGATCGGCTCCGATCCGCGCATCGGCTGGCACTTCATCTATCCCGGCGCCGGCTATGGCGGCTCGTGCTTTCCCAAGGACGTGCAGGCGCTTGTGCGCACCGCGCAGAAGCTGGGCGTGGCGCCGCAGCTGCTCGAGGCGGTGGAGGCGGTCAACGCGCGGCAGAAGGAGCACCTGTACGCGCTGATCCGGCGCCACTACGGCGCGGACCCGGCCGGCAAGACCTTCGCGGTGTGGGGGCTGGCGTTCAAGCCGGACACCGACGACATGCGCGAGGCCTCCAGCCGCCGCCTGCTCGAGCAGCTCTGGGCCGCCGGCGCCACGGTGCAGGCCTACGACCCCGAGGCCCGCGACGAGGCCCGGCGGCTGTACGGCGACCGGCCGGACCTGCGCCTGTGCCGTTCCGCCGCCGAGGCCGTCGCCGGCGCCGATGCGCTGGCGATCGTCACCGAGTGGCGCGAGTTCCGCAGCCCCGACCGCGGCCTGCTGGGCGCGCTCGCCGACCAGGTCGTGTTCGACGGGCGGAATCTGTACGATCCGGCGGAAATCGAATCGTTCGGAATCGCCTACTATGGCATCGGCCGCGGCCGCTCGATCGTCCCAGTTCCGTAGCCGCAGCCTCCGAAGGAGCCGCGGGTGAGGGTCCTGGTCTGCGGCGGCGCCGGCTACATCGGCTCGCACATGCTGCCGGGCCTGGCCGCCGCCGGCCACCAGGCCGTGGTCTTCGATGATCTCTCCACCGGCCACCGCGAAGCGGTGGGCGATGCGCCGCTGGTCGAGGGCGACCTGTCGCGGCCCGGCGACCTCGACGCGGTCTTCGCCGGCGCGCGCTTCGATGCGGTGATGCACTTCGCCGCGCGCTCGCTGGTCGCCGAGTCGGTGCGCGAGCCGCTGGCCTACTACGAGCACAACGTCGCCGGCACGCTGCGGCTGCTGCAGGCGATGCGGCGCGCCGGCGTCGAGCGGCTGGTGTTCTCCTCCACCGCGGCGGTCTACGGCGAGCCGCGCAGCGCCGAGATCGACGAGGCGCACCCGATCGCGCCGATCAATCCCTACGGCGCCGGCAAGGCCATGGTCGAGCGCATGCTCGCCGACGCCGCGCGCGCCTACGGGCTGCGCTCGGTCTCGCTGCGCTACTTCAACGCCGCCGGCGCCGACCCCGCGGCCGGGATCGGCGAGTCGCACGATCCCGAGACCCATCTGATCCCCAACGTGCTGCGCGCGATGCGCGGCGAGGGCGACGGGCTGAAGGTCTACGGCGCCGACTACCCCACCCGCGACGGCACCTGCGTGCGCGACTACGTGCACGTGCACGATCTCGCCGCCGCGCACCTGGCGGCCCTGGACTACATGGACTCGGTGCCGGGCGCGCACGCGTTCAACCTCGGCAACGGCGGCGGCTTCAGCGTGCTGGAGGTGATCGAGGCCGCGCGCGCGGTGGTCGGGCGCGAGGTGCCCTACACGGTGGACGCGCGGCGGCCGGGCGATCCGGCGGTGCTGGTGGCCTCCAGCGCGCTTGCGCGCGAGCGGCTGGGCTGGCGCCCGGCCTACACCGACATCGGCGCGATCATCGCCACCGCCTGGGCCTGGCACCGGAATCCGCGCTATTGACGCAGCGGTCGCGCGCGAGCGCGCTCCTGCATGGGTGGGGTGGCCGCGACCCCGGCACGCCGTCAGACCGGCGCCGCCGTCCCGGCCGGATGCGGCAGCAGCGCGTCCAGCGTGCGTGCGGCGGCGGCCGGCGAGAAGTGCGCCTCCACGTTCTCCAGGCCGCCGCGCGCGAGCCGGTCCCACAGCGCCTCGTCCTCGTGCAGGCCGACCACCGCGGCGGCGAAGGCGGATGCGTCGTCGGCGATCAGCGCGTCGCGCCCGTGCGCCAGGTGCATGCCCTCCGCGCCGATCGAGGTGGTGACCACGGGCAGGCCGTGGCTCATGGCGGTGTTGATCTTGCCCTTGACCCCCGCGCCCGACAGCAGCGGCGCGACGCTCACCCGCGCGGCGTCGAGCACCGGCGCCAGGTCCGCGACCCGGCCGTGCACGGTCGCGCCCGCGCGCTGCAGGGCGGCGGCGTCCTCCGCCGGCACGTCGCCCACCAGGTGCAGCGGCAGGCCCGGCAGCGCCTCGCGCACGCGCGGCAGGATCTCGCCGGCCAGCCAGGCGACCGCCTCGCGGTTGGGGGGATGGCCGAAGCCGCCGACGAAGACCAGGCCGCGCCGCGCCGCGAACGCCGGGCCCGGCCCGCGCGCTTCGTGCACGTTGCTCAGCACCTCGATGCGCGCCTGCGGGCAGCGCCCGGCAAGGTAGTCGCGCTCGACGGCGCTGACGACCAGGGTGGCGTCGCAGCGCGCGACGAGGTCGAGTTCCAGGCGCTCGACGCGGCGCGCGCGGGCGAGCTGCCGGGCGTCGCCCGCGCGCCGCGCGGCGCGGCGCTCGCGCAGGTGGTGGAGGTCGACGGTGTCGAAGACCGCCAGCGCGTCGGGCGCGCGGGCGCGGACCAGCGGCAGGTGGCGGCGGGCGACCTCGCAGCGGCACAGCAGCACCGTCGCCCGCCGCCCGGCCGCGGCGTCCAGCCACGCGGGCAGCGCGGGGGCGCCGGGCAGGCCGACCAGCGCCACGCCCATGGCGCGCAGCCTTGCCGAGGCCTCCGGCGCGTCGCGGCCGTTGTCGGCCATGAAGGCGACCCGCCGGCCGGCGTCCTGCAGGATGCGCAGCACCGCCAGCAGGCGCACCGAGCCGGAGTCGCGGGTGGGGTCGGGCAGCATCTGGTCGACGACGAGTATGTCGGCGGCCGCGTCGCCGGCCTGCGGCG